>NZ_JBIBSG010000005.1:0-489859 GCF_043077235.1 Streptomyces sp. NPDC016309
CGGGGGGGCCGGGCCCAGGGCGCCGGGGGGCGCCGGCCGCCCGGCGGGGGCCCCCCCCCGGGGGGGGGCCCGGGGGGGGGGGGCGGGGGGGGCCCCCCGGGGGGGGGCCCCCCCCCCGGCCCCGTCGTCGTCCGTGGCGTCAGCGGTGCTCGCCGCCGAGCTCGACGGCGGCGCAGCGCCATTTGCGGTCGTCGCCCCGCTCCAGGCGGAACGCCATCGCCCGGACCTGCTCGCCCGCCGCGATGCTGGCGAACGCCTCGACGACGCCCGGGCGCAGTGGGAAGCCCCCGCAGCGGCGGACGACGGGGCGGGCGCCACGGGCCCGCAGCGGGGTGGCGGGCGCGAGCCGGACGAGCTGGTCGTAGGCCTGGCCGACGGTCTGGCCCAGCATCCAGTGGACGGGGCGTTCACCGCTGAGGACGGCGAGCAGCCGCTCGGCGAAGAGCACATGGGGCGGGAGCGGCCGGCGGGCGGGCGCCGGAACCGTGGTCGTGCGGGGCAGGGCGGTCCGGGGTGGGGCGGTGCGGGTCGCGGGGGACCTGTCCGTGGCGGTACGGGTCGCGGGGGACCGGTCCGCGGTGGTGCGGCGGGTGGTGGGGCCCGTCGCCGGGCGGGGTGTGGCGGGCCGGGTCGTGCCGGGGCCGCGCCGGTCCCGGCGGCGGGCCGGGCCGGACGTCGTCCTGGTTGCGGTGCTGCTCATGCTGATCGCCCCCGTTCCATGGCCCGGGTGATTACCGGGCGGTAACTTGCATTGGTGATCTTCTACGGGGGCGGGCGGGCCGCCCGCAACGGCCGCCGCGGGGGGCGCCGAAGTTCCGGGCGGATCACCTATCCGGGTGAGGGGCCGCCCGTGCGGGCGGGGCGGCACCGGGTGACGCGAGGTGTGCGGTGGACCGGGCGGGCCGGTGGGCGCCGGGCCCGAAGGGGTACCGCGCACGTATCCTGAGGGCGTCTGTCGACTACGAAAGCGGCCTGCCATGCGCGTCTACGTCCCCCTGACCCTCCCCGGTCTCGCACAGGCGCACTCGGCGGGAGAACTGGGCCCCGGACCCCTCACCGCGTACGCCGTGACGCCCGGGCTGCGCGAGTGGTACGTCTCGGACGACATCGAGGAGCTGGAGTACGCGGCGCTGAGCCGGGCGGCCGCCGCGTCGCTGCGGCTGCTGGCCGCCGATCCGGGCGCGGCCCGGCGCAGGGTCGTCGTGGCCGTCGACGTACCGGACGGAGCGGCGGTCGCCGATCCGGATGGGGCGCTGGACCCCTCGTCGGTCGGCGAGGTGCGGATCGAGCGGGCGGTGCCGCTGGCCAAGGCGGCCGCGGTACACGCGGACGGTGACGAGGCCGCGGACGACGTGACGGCGGCGGCCGACGCGCTGGGCGCGGCGGACCACGGGGACGACGACGCGCAGTTCGTCGTGGACGGGGCCGAGGACCACGAACTGCTGTGGTTCGGGGTGCAGGAGATCCCCGGGCTGATCGGCTGAGCACCGGCTTCCCGCTGGTGGGGGCCCGTTGTCGGAGCGTGCCGGTACCTTTTTGGACATGGGCAAGCGCGGCACGCACCTGGTGTGGGACTGGAACGGCACACTCCTCGATGACATCGACGCGGTCATCGGGGCGACGAACGCGGCGTTCGAGGAGATAGGCCTGGAGCCCATCACCCTCGCGCGGTACCGCGAGCTCTACTGCGTCCCCGTCCCGCTGTTCTACGAGCGGTTGATGGGGCGGATGCCCAGCGAGGCGGAGTGGCTCGTGATGGACGAGGCGTTCCACCGGCACTACTGGGTGCGGGCCGAGGTGTGCGGGCTGGCGGACGGGGCGGCCGAGCTGCTGTCCGCGCGCCAGGCGGCGGGGTCCACCCAGTCACTGCTGTCGCTGGCCCCGCACGAGCTGCTGGTGCCCATCGTGCGACGGCACGGCATAGAGGAGCGGTTCGTCCGGGTGGACGGGCGGACGGACCGGTCGACGGCCGGCAAGGCGGAGCACATGGTGCGGCACCTGAGGGCGCTGGAGGGCGTGCCGCCGGAGCGGATCGTGGTGATCGGGGACGCGGCGGACGACGCGGTGGCGGCGGCCCACGTGGGCGCGCGGGCGGTGCTGTACACCGGCGGCTCGCACAGCCGGGCCAGCCTGGAGGTGGTCGGCGTGCCGGTGGTGGACACGCTGGCGGAGGCGGTGGCGGTCGCGGAGGAGCTGGCGGCGTGACCCCGGCCGGACCGGGCGCCCGCCCGCGCCGGCCGTGAAGCGGGGCGGGCGGAGAGCGCGCCGGCCGTGCGAGCGCGCCGGCCGTGCGAGCGGGCGCCGGACCGGGCGGGCCTGTCAGGTGGCCGGTGACTTGGCCCTGAGGACCTCCAGGAAGGCGCGCATCCAGGTGGGATGGTCGGGCCAGGCGCGGGAGGAGACCAGCGTGCCGTCGACGACCGCCTCCGCGTCCTGGAAGGTGGCGCCCGCGGCCTGCATGTCCAGCTCCAGCGCCGGGTAGGCGGTGACGCGGCGGCCGTCCAGGGCGCCGACCGCGGCCGTCAGCAGCGGGCCGTGGCAGATCTGGGCGACCGGCTTGTCGGCGTCGAAGAAGGACTTGAGGATCTTGCGCAGTTCGGGGTCGTTGCGGAGGTACTCCGGCGCCCGGCCGCCCGGGATCACCACGGCCGCGTACCGGCTGGGCTCGACCTCCGAGAAGGCCAGGTCGGCCGGCCAGGTGTAGCCCGGCTTCTCGGTGTACGTGTCGTACCCCGGCTCGAAGTCGTGGACGACGAAGCGCAGAAGTTTCCGGGCGGGCGCGGCGATGTGGACCTCGTACCCCTCCTCCCGCAGCCGCTGGTACGGGTAGAGGACCTCCAGGGACTCCGCCGCGTCGCCGGTGACGATCAGGATCTTCACGGTCATCACTGCCTGCCTCTGCTGGGAGGTGGTGCGAGGTGTATGGCACCAGGACATGTGTCGCTGTCCAGAGTGTCAAACTTCATGGCCGGGTTTTGTACACATACGGCTCATGACGGGCCGGGGGTCAGGAGCGATAGCCTGGACCCGTGATCAGCGCGATACGCCATGGGGGCAGCGGAGCCCCCGGCCAGCGCCCGGAGTGCCACCGTGCCCGGGCGATCGCTGACCCGTTCCATCCGGCCCGGTCGCCAAAATTGGCCAATAACGGCCCGGACATCTCTCATCGCGGCATAACGTCGCCTCAGACCGGATACCCCGCGTCGTGGCGTTGTGTCACTTCTTTCACCTACGTCACGCAACGGCGCGCGACAGGAGCCAGAGGACATGCAGACCAAGCTGGACGAAGCCAAGGCCGAGCTGCTCGAACGGGCCGCCCGGGTAGCTGAGCACAGCCCGGTCGGGGGGCAACTCCAGACTGGGTCCGAGAACGGGGACCGTCCGGACGAGGACGTCGTTCTCGGATACCTCCAGCGCTACTACCTGCACACCGCTCCCGAGGACCTCACGGACCGCGACCCGGTCGATGTCTTCGGCGCGGCCCTTTCCCACTACCGGCTGGCCGAGAACCGTCCCCAGGGCACCGCCAGCGTCCGTGTGCACACCCCCACGGTCGAGGAGAACGGCTGGATGTGCAGCCACTCCGTCGTCGAGGTCGTGACGGACGACATGCCGTTCCTGGTCGACTCCGTCACCAACGAGCTGTCCCGGCAGGGACGCGGCATCCACGTGGTGATCCACCCCCAGGTCGTCGTCCGCCGTGACATCGCCGGCAAGCTGATCGAGGTGCTGCCCGACGGCGGCACCCGCACCGATCTGCACGACACCCTCACCGAGTCCTGGATCCACGTCGAGATCGACCGCGAGACCGACCGCGCCGACCTCAAGCAGATCACCGCCGACCTGATGCGCGTCCTGTCCGACGTCCGCGAGACCGTCGAGGACTGGGAGAAGATGCGCGACGCCGCGCTGCGCATCGCCGAGGACCTCCCCCGCGAGCCGATCGCCGACGACCTCCGCGACTCCGAGGTGGAGGAGGCCCGCGAGCTGCTGCGCTGGCTCGCCGAGGATCACTTCACCTTCCTCGGCTACCGCGAGTACGAGCTGACCGGCGACGACGCGCTGGCCGCCGTGCCCGGCACCGGCCTCGGCATCCTCCGCTCCGACCCCCAGCACAGCGACGACGAGGCGCACCCCGTCTCGCCCTCCTTCAACCGGCTGCCGCGCGACGCCCGCGCCAAGGCCCGCGAGCACAAGCTGCTCATCCTCACCAAGGCCAACAGCCGCTCCACCGTGCACCGCCCGTCCTACCTCGACTACGTCGGGGTCAAGAAGTTCGACAAGGACGGCAACGTCGTCGGTGAGCGGCGCTTCCTCGGCCTGTTCTCCTCGGCCGCCTACACCGAGTCCGTCCGCCGCGTGCCGGTGATCCGCCGCAAGGTGGCCGAGGTCCTGGAGACGGCCGGCTTCTCGCCCCACAGCCACGACGGCCGCGACCTGCTCCAGATCCTGGAGACCTACCCGCGGGACGAGCTGTTCCAGACGCCGGTCGACCAGCTCGAGTCGATCGCCACGAGCGTGCTGTACCTCCAGGAGCGGCGCAAGCTGCGGCTCTACCTCCGCCAGGACGAGTACGGGCGCTACTACTCCGCCCTGGTCTACCTGCCGCGGGACCGCTTCAACACCACCGTCCGGCTGCGGATCATCGACATCCTGAAGGAGGAGCTCGGCGGTACCAGCGTCGACTTCACCGCCTGGAACACCGAGTCGATCCTCTCCCGGCTCCACTTCGTCGTCCGTGTCCCGCAGGGCACCGAGCTGACCCCGCTCACCGACGCCGACAGCGAGCGCATCGAGGCCCGGCTGGTCGAGGCCGCCCGCTCCTGGGAGGACGGCTTCGGCGAGGCGCTCAACGCCGAGATGGGCGAGGAGCGCGCCGCCGAGCTGCTGCGCAGGTACGGCAACTCCTTCCCCGAGGGGTACAAGGCCGACCACACCCCGCGTTCCGCCGTCGCCGACCTCGCCCACCTGGAGCAGCTCGTCCGGGGCGAGAAGGACTTCGCCCTCTCCCTGTACGAGCCGGTCGGCTCGGGTCCGGGCGAGCGCCGCTTCAAGATCTACAAGACCGGGGCCCAGATCTCCCTGTCCGCCGTCCTGCCGGTGCTCAACCGGCTGGGCGTCGAGGTCGTCGACGAGCGCCCGTACGAGCTGCGCTGCGCGGACCGCACCCAGGCGTGGATCTACGACTTCGGGCTGCGCATGCCGCACGGTGCCGGCGGCGACTACCTCGCCGACGACGCGCGCGAGCGGTTCCAGGAGGCGTTCGCCGCCACCTGGACCGGCCGCGCCGAGAACGACGGGTTCAACGCGCTGGTGCTGAGCGCGGGCCTGGGCTGGCGCCAGGCGATGGTGCTGCGCGCGTACGCCAAGTACATGCGGCAGGCCGGCTCGACGTTCAGCCAGGACTACATGGAGGACACCCTCCGCCACAACGTCCACACCACCCGTCTGCTGGTCTCCCTCTTCGAGGCGCGGATGTCGCCGGAGCGCCAGCGCGCCGGCACCGAGCTGACCGACGGGCTGCTGGAGGAGCTGGACGGGGCGCTGGACCAGGTCGCCTCGCTCGACGAGGACCGCATCCTCCGGTCGTTCCTCACCGTCATCAAGGCGACGCTGCGCACCAACTTCTTCCAGAAGAAGGACGACGGCACGCCGCACGACTACGTGTCGATGAAGTTCGATCCGCAGGCCATCCCCGACCTGCCGGCGCCGCGCCCCGCCTTCGAGATCTGGGTGTACTCGCCGCGCGTCGAGGGCGTCCACCTCCGCTTCGGCAAGGTCGCGCGAGGAGGCCTGCGCTGGTCGGACCGGCGCGAGGACTTCCGTACCGAGATCCTCGGCCTGGTCAAGGCGCAGATGGTGAAGAACACCGTCATCGTGCCGGTCGGCGCCAAGGGCGGCTTCGTCGCCAAGCAGCTCCCGGACCCGGCCGTCGACCGTGACGCCTGGCTGGCGGAGGGCATCGCCAGCTACCGGACCTTCATCTCGGCGCTGCTGGACATCACCGACAACCTGGTGGCGGGCGAGGTCGTCCCGCCGGCCGACGTGGTCCGGCACGACGAGGACGACACGTACCTGGTGGTCGCCGCCGACAAGGGCACGGCGACCTTCTCCGACATCGCCAACGAGGTCGCCGTCGCCTACGGCTTCTGGCTGGGCGACGCCTTCGCCTCCGGCGGCTCGGCCGGCTACGACCACAAGGGCATGGGCATCACGGCCCGCGGCGCCTGGGAGTCGGTCGAGCGGCACTTCCGGGAGCTGGGCCACAACACGCAGACCGAGGACTTCACGGTCGTCGGCGTCGGCGACATGTCGGGCGACGTGTTCGGCAACGGCATGCTGCTGAGCGAGCACATCCGGCTGGTCGCGGCCTTCGACCACCGGCACATCTTCATCGACCCCACCCCCGAGGCGGCCGTCTCGTACGCCGAGCGGCGCCGGCTGTTCGAGCTGCCCCGCAGCTCCTGGGCCGACTACGACAAGGAGCTGCTGTCCGCGGGCGGCGGCATCCACCCCCGTACGGCCAAGTCGATCCCGGTCAACGCGCACATGCGCACGGCCCTCGGCATCGAGGGGACGGTCACCAAGCTGACCCCCGCCGAGCTGATGCAGGCGATCCTCAAGGCGCCGGTCGACCTGCTGTGGAACGGCGGCATCGGTACGTACGTCAAGGCCACCACCGAGTCGCACGCCGACGTCGGCGACAAGGCCAACGACGCCATCCGCGTCAACGGCGAGGACCTGCGGGTCAAGGTCGTCGGCGAGGGCGGCAACCTGGGCCTGACCCAGCTCGGCCGGATCGAGTTCGCCCGCCGGGGCGGCCCCGGGGGCGAGGGCGGCAAGGTCAACACCGACGCCATCGACAACAGCGCGGGCGTGGACACCTCCGACCACGAGGTGAACATCAAGATCCTGCTCAACGGCCTGGTCGCCGACGGCGACATGACCGTCAAGCAGCGCAACAAGATCCTCGCCGAGATGACCGACGAGGTCGGCACGCTGGTGCTGCGCAACAACTACGCGCAGAACGTGGCCCTCGCCAACGCGGTCAAGCAGTCCCCGTCGCTCCTCCACGCCCACCAGCGGTTCATGCGCCGGCTGGGCCGTGAGGGCCGGCTGGACCGGGCGCTGGAGTTCCTGCCCAACGACCGCCAGATCCGCGAGCTGCTCAACGCGGGCAAGGGACTCAGCCAGCCCGAGCTGGCCGTGCTCCTCGCGTACACCAAGATCACGGTGGCGGACGAGCTGATCCACACGGACCTGCCGGACGACCCGTACCTGCGCGAGCTGCTGCACGCCTACTTCCCGACGAAGCTGCGCGACGAGTTCGCCGAGCAGATCGACGCCCACGCGCTGCGCCGCGAGATCATCACCACGGTGCTGGTCAACGACACCGTCAACACCGGTGGCTCGACCTTCCTGCACCGGCTGCGGGAGGAGACGGGCGCGTCGATCGAGGAGATCGTCCGGGCGCAGACCGCCGCCCGCGCGATCTTCGGCCTCGGTGAGGTGTGGGACGCCGTCGAGGCGCTGGACAACAAGGTCGCCGCCGACGTCCAGACCCGCATCCGGCTGCACTCGCGGCGCCTGGTCGAGCGCGGCACGCGCTGGCTGCTGGGCAACCGGCCGCAGCCGGTCAAGCTCGCCGAGACCGTCGAGTTCTTCGCCGAGCGCGTGGAGCAGGTGTGGGCGAAGCTGCCGCAGATGCTGCGCGGCGCCGACCTGGAGTGGTACGAGTCGATCGTCGAGGAGCTCACCTCGGCGGGCGTGCCCGACGAGCTGGCGCTGCGGGTGGCGGGCTTCTCGTCCGCGTTCCCGACGCTCGACATCGTGGCGATCGCGGACCGGACGGGCAAGGACCCGATGGCCGTCGCCGAGGTCTACTACGACCTGGCGGACCGGCTGTCCATCACCCAGCTGATGGACCGGATCATCGAGCTCCCGCGGGCCGACCGCTGGCAGTCGATGGCCCGTGCCTCCATCCGCGAGGACCTGTACGCCGCGCACGCCGCGCTCACCGCCGACGTGCTGTCGGCCGGGAACGGCACCTCCACGCCGGAGGAGCGGTTCACGGCCTGGGAGCGGAGGAACGCCGCCATCCTGGGCCGGGCGCGCACCACGCTGGAGGAGATCCAGGGCTCGGACGCGTTCGACCTGGCCAACCTGTCGGTCGCGATGCGGACCATGCGGACGCTGCTGCGCACCCATAGCTGACGGGCCACGACGAGGGGCGCCCCGCCGGTCACCGGCGGGGCGCCCCCGTGCGTGTCACAGGCCCTTGAGGGAGGGCGGCCCCGGCACCGTCTCCGTCCACAGCCGCCGGCACGACAGCAGCGCGGCGGCCACCAGCACCCCGTTGCGCAGCGCCACCACCGCGCACCCGACCGGGGAGACGGCGATGACCTCGTCGTACAGGAGGGGGTAGGCGAGCGCGCTGAGCGCCGCCGCGGGCAGCATCAGCAGCGCCACCGTCCGCTGGCTGGTGTCCCGGCAGGTCAGGCAGACCGCGCCGAGACCCAGCAGCCACACCATGTACTGCGGGCTGATCACCCGGCTGGTCACGGTGAACAGCAGCACCGCGGTGAACGCGGCGTCCACCGGGGTCGCCACGGTCCACTGCCACGACCGCACCCGCCACAGCAGCAGCCAGCAGAAGGCGAGCGCGGTGAGCACCAGCGCGAAGTGCGCCGCGCTGGAGGCGTACGGCCCGGCCAGCTCGAAGGCCCCGTACCGGTAGCGGACCCGGCCGGGCCACCACCCCGCCAGTGTCGCCAGCGACAGGGCGGTGCCGCCGACGGACTCGATCTGCACGCCCCGCCCGCCCTGCTGGCGGGCGAAGTCCAGGGTGTGCGTGAAGCCCAGCGCCAGGACCCCGAACAGCACGCCCGCGGCCACCAGTGCCGAGACCCAGGCCCGGCGGGTGAGGTGCCCGCGGGGCGTGCCGAGCAGGGTGAGCAGGGGCCACACCTTGACCATGGCGCCGAGCCCGGCCAGCGCCCCGCCCAGCCGGGCGTGACCGCCCCGCAGGGCCAGCAGGCCGAGCACCGCGACGGCGGTGACCTGGACGTCGTACCGCGCCAGGGGCAGGTGCAGGAGCAGCGGCAGGCCGCCCACCCACAGCCAGGCCCCGCCGGCCCCCGCCCGCGCGAGCGCGAAGGCGACGACGGCGTCGGCGAGCAGTGTCAGGGCGACGAACGCCTGGTAGTACGTCAGCTCCGGGACGTGTCCCGGAGCCAGGAACACCAGCCCGGCGCCGGGCGGGTACTGCCAGGTGACGTCGTCGGGCGGGAACGTGCCCTGCGAGAGCTGCTGGTACCAGTGCCGGTACAGCAGGTAGACCTCGCGGCCGATCCCGCCGATGCCGAGGGTGTCGCGCCACAGCAGCACGAGCATCCCGGCGCGCGTGAAGGCCCACACGGCGGCCAGCGGCAGAGCCGGGGACCGGTCCGTGAAGATGGGCGTGCGGCGTGCGCTGATCCTGGAGATGGTCATCGCTGGGCACTTTAGCCCGCTATGACCTATTTCTTCCTCGTGTGTGCTTCATATGCGTCAACAACCTCCCCCGCCGGGCCGTCCATCAGCAGCCGTCCGGCCTCCAGCCACAGGGCACGGTCGCACGTCTGGCGGATGGCCGAGTTGCTGTGGCTGACCAGGAAGACCGTCCCGGCCTCCCGGCGCAGCTCGGCGATGCGCTCCTGGCTGCGGCGCTGGAAGGTCGCGTCGCCGGTGGCCAGCGCCTCGTCGATCAGCAGGACGTCGTGCGACTTGGCGGCCGCGATGGAGAACCGCAGCCGGGCGCCCATGCCGGAGGAGTACGTCCGCATCGGCAGCGAGATGAAGTCGCCCTTCTCGTTGATGCCGGAGAAATCGACGATCTCCTGGTACCGCTCCTGGACCTGCTCGCGGGACATCCCCATGGCGAGGCCGCCCAGGATGACGTTGCGCTCGCCCGTCAGATCACCCATCAGGGCGGCGTTCACCCCCAGGAGGGAGGGCTGGCCGCGGGTGTAGATCCGCCCCTCGCTGGTGGGCAGCAGTCCCGCGACGGCCTTCAGCAGGGTGGACTTGCCCGATCCGTTGGAGCCGATCAGCCCGATCGCCTCGCCCTTGTACGCGGCGAAGCTGACGCCCTTGACGGCATGGACCGTCCGGGTGCCGGGCGCCGCCGTGCGCGTACGGGACAGGAGCCGGCCGAGCGCGGCCGTCGCGCCGCCCCGGCCGGCCCCGCCGGCGCCCTGGACGGTGTAGGTGATGTGCACGCCGTCGGCGACGACGGTCGGAACCCGCTGCCCGGTGTGTGTGTCAGCCACGGCCGTACGTCTCCTCCGCCTGCCAGAACCAGATGAAGCCGCCCACGGCGGCGACCAGCGCCCAGCCGGCCGCCACGGCCCATACGTGCGGCGGGAGCTGGGCGGCGGTGAAGCTGTCGATGAGGGCGAAGCGCATCAGGTCGATGTAGACCGCCGCCGGGTTGCACTCCAAAGCCAGCAGCACCGCGTGCGGCAGGTGGTTGTTCGCCAGGACGTGGTCGACGCTCCACATCACGCCGGACACGTACATCCAGGTGCGCAGCAGGAACGGCATGAGCTGCGCGACGTCCGGCGTACGGGCGGCGAGCCGGGCCATCACCAGTGACACCCCCGTGTTGAACAGGGACTGGAGGAACAGGGCCGGAACGGCCAGCAGCCAGGACCGGCCGGGGGTGACCCCGACGCAGAACAGGATGAGCACCAGCGCGCACAGCGAGAAGACGAGCTGCTGGAGCTGTTGCAGCGCGAGCGAGACGGGCAGGCTCGCCCGCGGGAAGTGCAGGGCCCGGACGAGACCGATGTTGCCGCTGATCGCCCGCGTCCCGGCCATGATCGAACTGGAGGTGAAGGTCCAGATGAACACGCCCGTGACCAGGAACGGGACGAAGTCGGGCACGCCGGCCCGGGTGTTCATCAGCACCCCGAAGATGACGTAGTAGACCGCCGCGTTGAGCAGCGGGGTCATCACCTGCCACACCTGGCCCAGCCGGGCCTGGCTGTACTGCGCGGTGAGGCGGGCCGTGGCGAAGGCGGTGATGAAGTGGCGCCGCGACCAGAGCTGCCGGGTGTACTCGGGCAGGGAGGGGCGGGCCCCGCTGACGGTGAGCCCGTGCCGGAGGGCGAGCGCGCGGAGGTCCTCGGGGTGGTCGTCCACCGGTGGGGGTGCGAGTGTCTGGGTACTCACAAGGCGGTCTCCCTCGGCGAGTGGGGGGTGGTCGGCGACGGAACGGACCCGTTTCGTCGCTACGTCGAGGGTAGGGCGGTCCAACGTCGGAACGCAACCGTCCCGTCGTCTCGTGGGGGTGGCGCTATGATCCCCGCATGAGCACACCCCCGCCCCGCCGGCAGCCCGCAGGAGCCGCCGTGCTCCGGGAGGACGTCACCGAAGCCATCCGCGCCGCCGTGTTCGAGGAACTGGCCGCGGTCGGCTTCGCCCGTATGTCCATCGAGGGCATCGCCCGGCGGGCGGGCGTCGGCAAGACCGCCGTCTACCGGCGCTGGAAGTCCAAGCTGTCGCTCGTCCTCGACCTGCTGACCGCCTTCGCCGCCCAGGGCCTGCCGGCCCCCGCCACCGGCTCGCTGTACGGGGACGTCCGCGCCCTGCTGGAGGTCGGCGCCCACGCGCTGCGCCACCCGGTCGCCTCCCAGGTCATCCCGGACCTCCTCGTCGAGGCGGCCCGCCACCCCGAGATCGCCGACGCGGTCAAGGCGGCCCTGCTCGACGGCCAGCAGGGCGTGGCCGCCCTCGTCGTCCGGGACGCGGTCGCGCGCGGCGAGCTCCCGGCGGGCGCCGACCCCGCCCGCGCGCTCGACCTGATCATCGGCCCGCTCTACTGGCGCCTGGTGGTGGTCCGCACGCCGCTCCCGGAGGGGTACCTCGACGACCTGGCGGCGGCGGCGGTCGCCGCGCTCCGGGCGTGAGGGCATGAGGGTCTGACGGCGTGACGGCCCCGGGGGCGGAGGGGCGCCGGCACCGGACGACGTCACCCGGTCGGACGCGGCTCCGGTGACGCCGGGCGCCCGTCGCGGTTGAGCCCACCGACACGAAAGGACGGTGGGTGAGCGTGCGCGCACTGGGTATCGACGGCGCCTGGGTCATGGAGCCACGGGTCTTCCGGGACGAGCGTGGCAGCTTCCACGAGTGGTTCCGGGCGCCCGACCTCCAGGGGGCGGCGGGGTACGGGCTCGGGCTCGCCCAGGCGAACTGCTCCGTCTCCGCCCGGGGCACCCTGCGCGGCGTGCACTTCGCCGACGTACCGCCGGGCCAGGCCAAATACGTCACGTGCGTGCGCGGCGCCGTGCTCGACGTGGTCGTCGACCTCCGCACCGGCTCGCCCACCTACCGCGCCTGGGAGGCCGTACGCCTCGACGACCGCGAGCACCGGGCGGTCCACCTGGCCGAGGGGCTCGGCCACGCGTTCATGGCGCTGACCGACGACGCGACGGTCGTCTACCTTTGCTCGCGCGGCTACGCCCCCGAGCGGGAGCACGGCGTCCACCCCCTCGACCCGGACCTCGCCATCGCCTGGCCCGCCGGGCTCACCCCCCTGCTGTCGGCCAAGGACGCCGCGGCCCCCACGCTCGCCGAGGCCGAACGGACCGGTCTGCTCCCGTCCTACGAGGCCTGCCGGCGCTGGTACGAGGGTCTGCGCGCGCCCGGAGCGGACGACGCGGGGGTGCCGCCGCGCGTCCCGTCGACCCGCCGCTGAACGGCCGGGAGCCGGGTACCGCCTCGGGTGAGGCGGTACCCGGCTCCCGGGTGTGACGGGGTGTCAGTGGCCGTACGGCCTACCAGCGGTACCAGCGGCCACGTGCGCCGCCGTGACCGGCCGGACGGACCAGGAAGCCGACCAGCCAGACGACCAACACGATGGCCGCCACCCACCAGAGCACCTTGAGGGCGAAACCCGCGCCGAAAAGAATCAGGGCGAGAAGAAGAACAAGAAGAAGCGGGACCATGGTTATCAACCTCCGAAGCCGCTTGTGCCCGGCATAAAGAAGATCACACGATGAGAATCCGATTTTCTTCCCGGGTTTGCCCGGCGGTGTCCCGGCAATACGCCACACCAATCCCGTAGTCGACCGTGTGGGAGTGTGATTCCGATGGCAGCCGACGAGAAGGCACAGGCCAAGACGGAGCAGGCCAAGGGCAAGGTCAAGGAGACCCTCGGGCGTGCCCTCGGCAACGAGCGCATGGAAGCCGAAGGCCGCGCCGAGCAGTCCAAGGGTGATCTTCGGCAGGCGAAGGAGAACACGAAGGACGCCTTCCGCCGCTGAATCGCCGGACGTCCCGCGAACGCCGGACGTCCCGTTTTGCAAAGGTCCACGGCCCGCCCCCCTTTCCGGGAGGCGGGCCGTTTTCCTGTTCAGCGCAAGGTCACCGCACCGTCAACCGGCGGCGCCGCCCGGGATGAAACACGCGGTGATGGTCTTGCCGTCCTCCTGGGCGTGGGTGTGCCAGTGGTCCGACAGGGCGTCCACGAGCGCGAGTCCGCGCCCGCCGGGCGAGGTGGTGTCGGGCGTGCGGGGCGCCGGCACGCCCCTGCCGTCGTGGTCGTGGACGCTGACGTGCAGGCACCGGCTGTCCCAGGTCAGGACGAGCTGGGCGGAACTGTGCGCGTGGACGTGGGCGTTGGTGATCAGCTCCGACACCGTGAGCAGGACGTCGTCCACCGTCTCCGGGGCGTCCTCCGTCCACCCCAGGGACTCCATGTGCTCAAGTGCCCAGTGCCGCCCTGCCCGTACGCCACCCGACACGGGGAAGCACCGGGCCCAGCCCACGGCCCTCATCGACGAGTCGGACATCGTGTCTCCTTTACCGTCCGGCCTTCTGGTCAGGGAACCGCCCTGCCCGTGTACCCCCTGGACGAGGAGGACACCTGCGCCCGGATCCGGCGGCCGTACCGGCTCACCGGCCCGCGCGCAGTGCCGGGAAGGCTTCGGCGAGGGCGTCGCGCCAGGGGCGCGGCGCGGGCAGGCCGGCCTCGCGCCAGCGGTCGTGGCCCAGCACGCTGTACGCGGGGCGGGGCGCCGGGCGGGGATGGGCGGCGCTGGTGACCGGCCGGACGCGCGCGGGGTCCGCGCCGAGCAGGCGGAAGGTCTCCCGGGCCAGGTCGTACCAGGTGCCGTCCCCGCCGTTCGTGGCGTGGTAGATCCCCGGGGGCGCCCCCACCAGCCGGACCAGCCGGTGCGCCACGTCGGCGCTCCAGGTCGGCTGCCCGCGCTGGTCGTCCACCACGTCGACCCCGTCCCGGTGCGCCTCCGCCCGGATCATCGCCCGGACGAAGCCGCCCCCGCCCGCCCCGTACAGCCACGCCGTCCGCACCACGTACCCGCGCTCGGGCAGGACCTCCAGGACCGCCCGCTCACCGGCCAGCTTGGTGCGCCCGTACGCCGTGCGGGGGCCGGGCACGGCCGACTCGGCGTACGGCACGCGCGCCCGCCCGTCGAAGACGTAGTCCGTGGAGACGTGCACCAGGGCCGAGCCGACCGCCGCGCACGCCTCGGCGAGGTGCCGCACCGCCGTGCCGTTGACCGCCAGGGCGTCGGCCTCGCGCGTCTCGGCGTCGTCCACCGCCGTCCAGGCGGCGCAGTTCACGACGACGGAGGGGCGGAGGCCCCGGAGCGCGGCCAGGACCGCGTCCCGGTCGGTGACGTCCAGGTCCCGCCGGGTCAGACCGGTCGCGCCGTCCCCCAGGCACGCCAGCACGTCCCGGGCCAGCATCCCGCCGGCGCCCGTCACCACCCAGGTCACAGCGCCGCCCGGTCCAGCAGGGGCTGCCACCAGGAGCGGTTGTCCCGGTACCAGGCGACCGTCTCCGCAAGCCCGGTCGCGAAGTCCTTGCCGGGCCGGTAGCCCAGCTCGTCGCGGATCTTCGTCCAGTCCACCGAGTAGCGCCGGTCGTGACCCTTGCGGTCCTCGACGTGGTCCACCCGCGAATCGTCCGCCCCCAGGGCCTCCAGCAGCAGGTCGGTGAGCTCCCGGTTGGACAGCTCAGTGCCGCCGCCGATGTTGTACACCTCGCCCGCCCGGCCCCGGGTGCGCACCAGTTCCACCGCGCGCACGTGGTCGTCGACGTGCAGCCAGTCCCGCACCTGCGAGCCGTCCCCGTACAGCGGCACCCGGCCGCCGTCCAGCAGCCGGGTGATGAACAGGGGGACGACCTTCTCGGGGAACTGGTGGGGGCCGTAGTTGTTGGAGCAGCGTGTCACCCGCACGTCCAGGCCGTGGGTGCGGTGGTGGGACAGGGCGAGCAGGTCGGCGGACGCCTTGGTCGCGGCGTACGGGGAGTTGGGCCGCAGCGGCTCATCCTCGGTCCAGGATCCGGTGTCGACCGACCCGTACACCTCGTCCGTGGAGATGTGGACGACCGTGGCGATACGGTTCCGCACGGCCGCGTCCAGCAGGGTCTGGGTGCCGAGCACATTGGTCCGGACGAACGCGTCGGCGCCCGCGATCGAGCGGTCGACGTGCGACTCGGCGGCGAAGTGGACGATCTGGTCGTGTTCGGAGACCAGCTTGTCGACCAGGACCGGGTCGCAGACGTCGCCCTGGACGAAGGCGAAGCCGGGGTGCCGGCGCACCGCGTCCAGGTTCGCGGGGTTGCCGGCGTAGGTGAGCTTGTCGAGGACGGTGACCTCCGTGCCGGCGGGGCCCGAGGGCCCCAGCAGCGTACGGACGTAAGTCGAGCCGATGAAGCCGGCTCCGCCGGTCACCAGGACACGGGGGGCGCTGTTCATGCCGAGATCTGCACCTTGCTGTGATCGCCGAGCACCAGGCGGTGGGCGGCCGGGATGGGCGGGGCGGGAGTGATCTCGACGTTACGGCCGATCAGGGACGCCTCGACGCGCCCCACGCCGTGCAGGGACGAGCCGCTGAGCACGATGGAGTACTCGATCTCGCTGTCCGTGACCCGGCAGTCCTCCGCGATGGACGTGGACGGGCCGATGTAGGAGTTCTCCACGACCGTGCCCGCGCCGATGATGACCGGGCCGACGATCCGCGAGGCCCGCACGGTCGCGCCGCCGCCGATGCGGACGCGGCCGATGATCTCGGTGGCGGCGTCGACAGTGCCCTCGTTGAGCGGGGTGAGCAGCTCCAGGACGGACCGGTTGACCTCCAGCATGTCGGCCACGTTGCCGGTGTCCTTCCAGTAGCCGGAGACGATGGTCGAGGTGACGGTGCGCCGCTCGTCGATGAGCCACTGGATGGCGTCGGTGATCTCCAGCTCGCCGCGCGCGGACGGCTCGATGGAGCGCACCGCTTCGTGCACGGCGGGCGTGAAGAGGTAGACCCCGACGAGCGCCAGGTCGCTGCGGGGGTCCTGGGGCTTCTCCTCCAGCCGGGCCACCCGCCCGTCGACGTCGAGCTCGGCGACGCCGAAGGCGCGGGGGTCGGGGACCTTGGTGAGCAGGATCCGCGCGGCGGGGCGGGCGGCGCGGAACTCCTCGACCAGGTCGGTGATCCCGCCGACGACGAAGTTGTCCCCGAGGTACATGACGAAGTCGTCGTCCCCGAGGAATTCCCGGGCGATCAGCACCGCGTGCGCGAGGCCGAGCGGGGCGTGCTGGGGGATGTACGTGACGGCGAGGCCGAAGCGCGACCCGTCGCCGACGGCCGCCCGGATCTCGCCGGCGGTGTCGGGGGCGACGATGATGCCGACCTCGCGGATCCCGGCGGCGGCGATCGCCTCCAGCCCGTAGAAGAGCACCGGCTTGTTGGCCACGGGGACGAGCTGCTTGGCGGAGGTGTGCGTGATGGGGCGCAGCCGGGTGCCGGCGCCTCCGGAGAGTACGAGAGCTTTCACTTCACTGGCCTGCCTGTCTGCCTCGGGCTGACGGGGACAAGGTGCAGGTTGTGAACGAGAGTTGAGCGCCACGAATTACGTGCCCCCGTGGGCCATACGTGTGATTCGGCGATTCGCCCCGACGCGACAACGCCCACACGACACCCATGCGGTGAACTTCCGTGCGGCTTAAGTACGCTTATAGGTGCTTCGCTACGTGTGGTCGGTATTGCTACGTTCGGCCACCATGAACGTCCGAATGTCGTCTCTGTCCTGGGACGTACGGAAAGCCCGGATCGTCGTCATCGTCGTCGCGGCAGTCGCGTTCGTCGCGAAGACGGCGCTCGCGGCGCACACGCGCGGGCCCGCCGACGTGCGGTTCTTCTGGGGCTTCGCCCGGGCCATCGCCCGGACGGACCCGGTGCGCATCTACGCCGAGCCGCTGCCGTGGCTGCCGGTCTACAACCACCCGCCGCTGGCGAGCTGGATGCTGCTGGGGCTGGAGTGGCTGGCGCAGCACGGGGTGCCGTGGCGGCCGCTGATCCGCTTCCCGGCCTGCCTGGCCGACTTCATCACCGTGCTGCTGGTCTTCGCGATCGTACGGCGGCGGGCCGCCCGGCTGCGCACGGCGGTGCTGTGCGCCCTGGGCGCGGCGCTGTGCCCGGTGCTCGTGGCCACCTCCGGCTACCACGGCAACACCGACTCGGTCGCCGTGATGTTCGCGTTCGCCGCCGTCCACCTGCTCGTCGACCGGAGCAGGCCGGTGGCGGCCGGGCTCGCGGCGACGCTGTGCGTCAGCGTCAAGCTCATCCCCGTCGTCGCGGTGCCGCTGCTCTTCGCCGCCGCCTGGCGCACCGGGGGCCGCCCCGTCCTGCTGCGGTTCACCGCCGCGGCCGGGGCCCTGTTCCTCGCCGTGTGGGGGCCGGTGATCGCGACCGTACCGGGCGGGCTGAAGGCGAAGGTGCTGGAGTACGCGGGCGGCAACTTCAGCTTCTGGGGCATCGTCCGCTTCGCCCGCTGGGCGGGCGTGCCCGAGCCGTACGTCCAGCTCCTGCGCGGCGACGGCCACTTCCTGATCGTCGCCGCCATCATGGCCGTCGGCGTCTGGCTGGCCTGGCGGCGCCCGGCGGACGCCCCGCTCGCCGTCGCCGTCACCCTCGGACTGCTGCTGTTGCTGAGCACCGCCTCGGGCGTGCAGTACCTGGCGTGGCCGGCGGCCGGGCTGTTCGTCGTCGGCCTGTGGCAGGGCCTGGCGTACGCGGTCGTCGTCGGCTCCGTCGCCGCCTCGGTCTACTCCGGGCAGCGCCCGGTGCACTGGACGGACACCGAGATGGCCTTCGGCGCCCTGGGCTGGGCCGTCCTCGCCGTGTGCGTGGCCTCCGCGCTCCACGCGGCCCTCGCCGCCCGCCCCCGGCCCGCACCCACGACCCCGCTCCCACCCGCCCGCCAGGCCGCCGCCGCGCCCGCCCCACCGGCCGCGAGCCCCGCACGGCACCCCGCCGACTGACCTGCCCCCGACCCCCCGCGAGAGTGGAGAAGCCCGTGACGGAAGGCCAGAGCAGCCGAAGCAGCAGCCCCAGGATCGGGATCCTGGTGGTGGCGTACAACGCGGAAGCGACGCTGGAGAAGACCCTCGACCGGATCCCCGCCGACTTCCGGCCCAGGATCGCCGAGATCCTCATCCTCGACGACGCCAGCCACGACGCGACGTTCACCGCCGGCTGCCGCTGGTCCCAGCTCGACGGGATGCCGCCGACCGTCGTCATGCGGCACACCAAGAACCTCGGCTACGGCGGCAACCAGAAGGCCGGGTACGCGCTCGCCGCCGAGCGCGGACTGGACATCGTCGTCCTGCTGCACGGCGACGGGCAGTACGCCCCCGAACTGCTGCCCCGGATGGTCGAACCCCTCGAACGCGGCGAGTGCGAGGCGGTCTTCGGGTCACGCATGATGCGCCCCGGGGACGCCCTCCGCGGCGGCATGCCGTTCTACAAATGGCTCGGCAACCGCGTCCTCACCCGCTTCGAGAACCGGCTCCTCGGCTCGGACCTCACCGAGTTCCACTCCGGCTACCGGGCCTACCAGGTCGACGCCCTGCGGCGGCTGCCCATCGACCGCAACACCGACGCCTTCGACTTCGACACCCAGATCATCGTCCAGATGGCCGACGCCGGCATGCGCATCCGCGAGATCCCCATCCCCACCTACTACGGCGACGAGATCTGCTACGTCAACGGCATGCGCTACGCCAAGGACGTCGTCAAGGACGTCCTGGAGTACCGGCTGGCGAAGAAGGGCTTCGGGACCTGCGGGTGGATCCCCAAGCCCGTCGAGTACGCCTTCAAGGAGGGCGACGGCTCCTCCCACGCCGTCATCCTGGACCGGATGCGCGACCTGCCGCCCGGCCGCGTCCTCGACGTCGGCTGCTCCGGCGGCGTGTTCGCCGGACACCTCGAAGCCCTCGGCCACACCGTCACCGGCATCGACCGCGTCGAGGTCGAGGGCGTACGGGACAGGTGCTCCGGCGGCTTCTTCCTCGCCGACCTGGAGGAGGGCCTGCCCGACGGCATCGGCGAGGGGTACGACTACGTCGTCGCCGGCGACGTGATCGAACACCTCTCGCGCCCCGAACGCCTCCTCGCCGAACTGCGCGGCGCGCTCCGCCCCGACGGACACGTCCTGCTGTCCGTACCGAACTTCGGCCACTGGTACTCCCGGCTGCGCGTCGCGCTCGGCATCTTCGACTACGACCGGCGCGGCATCCTCGACGAGACCCACCTGCGGTTCTTCAGCCGCGCCAGCCTCCGCCGCACCGTGCGCGCCGCCGGGTACGACGTGCTGTCCATCGTCGCCACCGGAGCGCCCTTCTGGTCCGTGCTCGGCCGCGGGCCGCTGTCCCGGGCGCTCGGCGGGACCTCCCGGCTGCTGACCCGCCTGCGGCCCACCCTCTTCGGCTACCAGTACGTCGCACTGCTCACCCCGCATGCGGCGCGGACGATCATCGCTGGGGAGCACATCGATGTCCAGGACATCCTCAACCGTCAGTTCGTCCCCGACGACACCACCGCGGCCGACCGCGTCGGCGTGTGAGAGGCGGACGTTGACCCTGCCCGGTTTCACCCTGCTGCTGTTCGCGGTGTTCTCCTCCGCCGCCGGCCAGATCATGCTCAAGCACGGCATGGAGACCGCCGCCACCGCCACCGGCAAGACCGGCGGCTCCCTGGCCGTACGCGCCGCGACCACCCCCTGGGTGATGCTGGGCCTCGCCGTCTTCGCGATCTCCGCCGTCGCCTGGATGTCCACCCTCGCCCGGGTCCCGCTGTCCATCGCGTACCCCTTCAACGCCCTCGGCTACCTGCTGATCGTGCTCGCCGGCTCGACGCTGCTGCACGAGCGGACCTCGGTGTGGACCTGGGCCGGCTCGCTGCTCGTGGTGGCCGGCCTCGTGACGGTCTTCCTCGGCCAACGGAACTGATCCACTTCAGAAGGACCGAACGCCCATGCCCGCACTCAGCGTCATCGTGTCCGGCCACGCGCCCCTCGGCCGGCTCCGCGCCTGCCTGGACGGCGTCACCGCCCAGACGCCGCCCGACCTCGACATCGTCGTCACCGTCCCCGACACCGACGGCCCCGCACGGGCCCTGGCCACCGTCCACGAACTGCGCGACCCGCGCGTCACCGTCGTGCCGGTCGCCCCCGACGCGCCCGCCGCCACCGCCCGGGCCGCCGCCGCCCACGCCGCCACCGGCGCGTACCTCCAGTTCCTCCACCCCGCCACCGACCGGCTCCCCGACGGTGCGGCCGCCGCCCTCACCGCCCGCCTCGGCACCCTCCGCGACGCCCCGGACGTCCTGCTCATGGACCACCACCACGCCCACTGGTGGGACGACGCCGTACCCAGCGGCACCACCGACCTCCTCGCCGGCACCGGCCCCACCACGCTCGCCGACCGGCCCGCGCTGCTGGACGTCGCCCCCCACCTCGGCAACCGCCTCATCAGCGCCCGGCTCCTGGCCGAACACCCCGACCTGACCGGCACCGAGGGCCACGACGAGCTGTACCTCTCCTACGCCGTCCTCCTCCTCGCCCGCCGCATCACCACCTGCACCACCGTCGGCCTCGTCCGCCACAAGGACCGCCCCGCCCAGCGCCGCGCCGCCGGACCCGAGCAGCACTTCGCCGCCTTCGGCCAGTACGAACGCCTCCACCAGCTCGCCCACGCCGCGTCCGCGCCCCCCGCGCTGCGCGCCCGGCTCTACGACCGGATGGTCGGCGACTACCTGGCCACCCTCGCCCGGCGCGACGAACTGCCGCCCGCCCTGCTCGCCGACTACTTCCGGCACGCCGCCCGCCACACCGCCCGCTTCCGCCCCGAGGGCCACCAGCGCCCCGGCGGCCTCGACGGCGTCCGCCACGTGCTCCTCGGCCGCGGCGCCCACCTCGGCTACCGGCTGCTGCGCATCGCCAACGACAAGCGCCGCTCCGCCGCCGGCACCGCGGCCACCCGCGCCGAACGGCTCGCCGCCGCCCGCGCCCGCCACCGCTACCAGCGCCGGCTGCGCCGCGGCATCGACCAGGACCTCGCCGTCTTCTCCGCGTACTGGGGCCGCGGCGTCCACTGCAACCCCGCCGCCATCGCCGCCGAACTCGCCGAACTGGCCCCCGACATCCGCCAGGTGTGGATCGTCGAACCCGGCCGCGTCCCGCTGCTGCCGCCCGGCACCGACCACGTCCTGCCCGGCACCCCCCGCTACTGGGACGTCCTCGCCCGCGCCAAGTACCTGGTCAACAACGTCAACTTCCCCAACGGCGTCGTGAAGCGCCCCGGCACCGTCCACCTCCAGACCCACCACGGCACCCCGCTCAAGCGGATGGGCGTCGACCAGCGCGACCACCCCGCCGCCGCCCAGGGCCTCAACCTCGACGCCCTCCTGGAGCGCGTGGACCGCTGGGACTACAGCCTCTCGGCCAACAGCCACTCCACCGAGATCTGGCAGCGGGCCTACCCCGCCGGCTACCGGTCCCTCGACTACGGCTATCCCCGCAACGACGTCCACTACCGGGCCACCGCCGCCGACGTCCGCGCCGCCCGCGCCCGGCTCGGCATCGAACCCGGCCGCCGCGCCCTGCTGTACGCGCCCACCCACCGCGACCACGAGCCCCGCACCCGCTGGACGCCCCGCCTCGACCTGCCCCGCCTCGCCGACGACCTCGGCGACGACACCGTCCTGCTGGTGCGCGGCCACTACTTCCACGACCGGCTCCCCGGCCCCCGCCACGACCGCGTCCTCGACGTGACCGGCTACGAGCCCGTCGAGGAACTCGCCCTGGCCTCCGACGGGCTCATCACCGACTACTCGTCGGTCATGTTCGACTACGCCAACCTCGACCGGCCCGTCGTCCTGCTCACCGACGACTGGGAGACCTACACCGCCACCCGCGGCGTCTACTTCGACATCACCGCCGAACCGCCCGGCCACGTCACCCGTGGCCAGGACGAGCTCACCGAGGTCCTGCGCGACGGCACCTGGTGCGACGAGGCCGCGGCCAAGCAGCGCCACGACTTCCGGCTGCGGTTCTGCGAGTACGACGACGGCCGGGCCGCCGAACGGGTCGTCCGCCGCGTCTTCCTCGGCGAGGGCGAGGAGAGCCTGCCGCCCGTCCTGCCCCTGGAGCGGCGCACCCCCGCCCCCACCCCCGAGGAGGCCACGCTCCGATGACCGCCGCCCCCGACGTGACCGTCACCGTCATCGTCCACAACGACGCCGAACGGCTGCCGCGCGCCGTCGCCTCCGTACGCGCCCAGACCCACCGCGACATCGAGATCGTCATCAGCGACGACCACTCCACCGACGCCACCCCGCGGGTCGCCGCCGAACTGGCCGCCCAGGACGACCGCATCCGCGTCCTGCGGCTGGAGCGCAACAGCGGCGGCTGCGGCACGCCCCGCAACCGCGCCCTGGAGACCGCCCGGGCCCCGCACCTGATGTTCCTCGACAGCGACGACGAACTCCCGCCGCGCGCCTGCGAACTGCTCCTCGCCGCGCTCACCGGCGAGGACGCCGACTTCGCGATGGGGGCGGTCGAGCGGGTGCGCACCGACACCGGGGACGTCTCCCCCTGGATGGCCCACCTGTTCGCCCGGCGGCGCACGGTGCGGGGCATCGCGGAGGAGCCCCGGCTGCTGTTCGAGCCGCTGTCGACCAACAAGATGTACCGCAAGGAGTTCCTGGACCGGCACGCCCTCCGCTTCCCCGAGGGCGTGCACTACGAGGACCAGCTCTTCTCCGCCCGCGCCTACACCCTGGCCCGTGCCTTCACCGTCATCACCGAACCGGTCTACCGCTGGTACATCGCCCCCTACGCGACGGCCGACGCCGCGACCATTTCCAACCGGCGCCACCTGATCACCAACGTCCGCGACCGGGTCACCATCGCGCGGCTGATCGACGACTTCCTGGCCGGGCAGGGCGTGCCGGACGCGGTACGGGAGGAGAAGGACCACAAGTTCCTCTCCCACGACCTGCGCCTGTACGCCGGTGACCTGCCCTACCGCGAGCCCGGCTGGGTCGAGGAGTTCGCGGCGGAGGTCCTGCCGTACCTGGACGGACTGTCCGCCGCCGCCTTCGCCCGGATGCGCAGGGACGAGCGGATCGTGCTGGGCCTGCTGCGGGAGCGGCGGTACGAGGAGGCCCGGCTCGCCGCCCGGGGCCTGACGCACCCCGTCGGGCCGCGCGAGACGGTCACCGACGGGCGCGGCCGCACCTACTGGGGGAGCGCCCTGCCGCGCACCGGGGCCGGGCGGGACGACCTCGACCTGACGGAACTGGACCTGGCGGGCTGCCCGTTCGGGTTCGCCCGGTTCCGGCACGAGATCACCCGGGTCGCCCGCGCCGACGGCGGCGCCGTGGACCTGGAGGTACGCACCTACGACCCGGGGCGGCGCCTCCCGCTGGCCCCGCTGCCCGCGCGGCTGCACGTCTCGCCCGCCGGGCGGCGGCTGACCGTGCCGCTGCGGATGGACCCCGCGGGGCGGGGCGTCTTCGAGGGCGCCGTCCGGCTCGACCCGGCCGCCGCGTCGCTGCCCCTGCACGGCTTCCGGGGCGTGCGGCACCCCGTCCTGGAGGTCACCGACGGGCGCTCGGCCCACACCGGGGTGCTGCTCGCCCCGCTGGACTTCGCGCCCTTCGAGGTGGCCGGAGCGGGGCGGCACCGCGTCATGGTGGAGCCGGAGGGCCGGGACGCGGGGCGGCTCCAGCTCCGCTGGCGGCCGGGCGGGGCGATGGGCCGGCTGCTGGGACCCGTCGTGCGGCAGGGCCCGGTCCGCCGGGCCGCCAAGGCCCTGGTCGGCCCGTAGCGCCCGGGGTCGCACCCCGTGCCGGCGCTCAGCGCGGCGTGGGGAACAGGGCCTGACCCGCCCCGTCCATCGACGGGGCGGGGCGGCGCTCGTCCAGCGGGACGACGGGCGGCAGGGCCGCCGGGTCCTCGCCCAGGAACAGGTGCCGCACCACCCGCTCGGCCGCGTACCCGTCGTCGTACGGACAGAAGCGCGCCCGGAACGCGGCCCGCAACTGCGCGGAGCGCGAGCCGCGCCAGTGGCCGCCGGCGAAGATGTCGATCAGCTCGTCCTCGGTGCGGGCGACCGCGCCCGGCGGGAAGGCCCGCAGGTCGAAGTAGGTGCCGCGGGCCGCGTCGTACGCCGCCCAGTCCTCGGTGTGCACCACGATCGGCCGGTCGAGGCCCGCGTAGTCGAACATCAGCGACGAGTAGTCCGTCAGCAGCGCGTCCGACGCCAGGCACAGGCTCTCCACGCAGGCGTGCCCGGACACGTCGATGATGCGGGGGTTGCCGTCCGTGGCGAGCGGAGCGCCGTGGGTGGGGTGGGCGCGGGCCAGGATCACGAACCGGGGGCCGAGGGCCAGCAGCAGCCGTTCCAGGTCCAGCAGCCGTGGCTGCGGGCGCACGTAGTCGCGGTGCGTGGGGGCGTAGAGGATCGCCGTGTGCCCCTCGGGGATGCGCAGCGACTCGCGCAGCAGGGCCACGTCGGTGGCGGTCGCCCGCTGGAAGACGTCGTTGCGCGGCGAGCCGAACTCCAGCACGCGGTACGCGGCCGGGTAGACCCGCTCCCACACCAGGCTGGAGTGGCGGTTGGCGGACACCAGGGCGTCCCACTTGTCGATGTTGCGCAGGAGCTGGGCGAAGTCCGTGTCCCGCGCGGCCGCCGGCCGGTACTGGAGGTCCAGGCCCATGTGCTTGAGCGGGGTGCCGTGCTGGGTCTGGATCAGGAGCTGGCCGCGCCGCTTGACCAGCCGCCGGTCGAAGTTGACGTTGTTGACCAGGTATTTGGAGCGGGCCAGCGCGGTCCAGTACGCCGCCGACCCCGGGCGCAGCCGGCGCGTCGCGGGCGGCACGGTGTGGGCGTGCTCGGGCGCGCACACCCAGGCGGTCCGCACCCCGGGGGCCAGCTCCCGCACCCGCTCCTCGATCGCGGCCGGGCTGCACGCGTACCCCCGGTTCCAGTACGCGGCGAACACCGCCCGGTCCTCGCGCACCGGCAGGCAGAGCTGGATCCGGTAGTGGAGCTGGAGCAGGGCGCCCCGCACGGCCCGGGCGGTCCACGCGGCCCACCGCACGGCCCGCTTCAGGTACCCGCGGGCGGCCGTGATCGCCCGGTAGGTGCGGTGGCTGCCGAACCGGACCAGGGCGTGCCGCAGCCGGGTCGTGGCCTTGGGGGTGGCGCCGCGCGTGCGGAAACGGCGGTAGTGGCGGCGGGCGCGGCGGAAGAAGTCGGCGCGGGTGCCGCGCGGCAGGCGGCCGGGCGCGGAGAAGACGGAGGTGAAGTGGTCGGCCATGCGCCGGAACAGCACCGGCCGCCAGCGGGCCAGCTCGGGACGGGCGTCGATGAACGCGAAGACCCGCTCGTACTGCTCGAACAGGTCGAAGTGCCGGGGGCTGGTGGTGCGCAGGATGGAACCGGTGCGGCGCTGGCGGTAGTGCACGCACACCCGGTCGAGGGTCGCGATCGACCCGGCGGCCATCAGCGCCGGGTACGTCCACGGGGTGTCCTCGTAGAACCCGGGCGGGAAGGTGAACCCCTCGCGCTCCAGGAACTCCCGCTTGTACGCCTTGTTCCACACCACCATCAGCACCTTCAGCAGCCCCGGCCGCTCGGTCAGCGGGAAGGGCGCCGGGCCGGCCTCGGAGAGGTGGCTGCGGAACTCGTGGCGCACCGCCTCCCCCGACCAGTAGACGCGGGCGTAGTCGTACACCAGGAGGTCGGGCGAGCCGGTCTCCTTGAGGCGGTCGGCGACGGCCTGGAGGGCACCCGGTACGAAGGTGTCGTCACCGTCCAGGAAGAGGACGTAGTCGCCCGTCGCCCGGGCGAGCCCGGCGTTGCGGGCGGGCCCCAGCCCGGCGTTCTCGGGCAGGTGGACGGCGACGACCCGGCGGTCCCGGGCGGCGAACTCGTCGATCACCGCCCCGCAGCCGTCGGGCGAGCAGTCGTCCACGGCGATCAGCTCCACGTCCTCGAAGGACTGGGAGAGCACCGACTCCAGGCACTCGTGCAGATACGCCTGGACCTTGTACGCGGGGACGATGACGCTGAACCGGGGCATGGCCCGGGAACGTCGGATGAACCGACCGGGTTACGCCCGCCGTGGCATACGGGGGACCCGGTGGCTCACCCGTACCGCAGCGGCACGCGTCCGGTCGCCCCGCCCGGACGCGTCCCGCCCGGCGGTCACTTGACCGCGCCCGCCATGACCCCGGAGACGAACTGCCGCTGGAAGGCGAAGAACACGGCGAGCGGGATCACCATGGACACGAACGCGCCGGGCGCCAGCACGTCGATGTTGTTGCCGAACTGCCGCACCTGCTGCTGGAGCGCCACCGTGATCGGCGGCGACTCGGAGTTGGCGAAGATCAGCGCGATCAGCATGTCGTTCCACACCCACAGGAACTGGAAGATGCCGAGCGAGGCGATGGCCGGGCCGCCGAGCGGCATGACCACCCGTACGAACAGCCCGATCTCGCCCGCCCCGTCCAGCCTGGCGGCCTCCAGGAGCTCCCGGGGGATCTCCGCGAAGAAGTTCCGCAGCAGGAAGATCGCGAACGGCAGGCCGAAGGCGACGTGGAAGAGCACCACACCGAGCGTCGTCTCGAAGATGCCGATCACGCCGAACAGTTTCGACACGGGCACGAGCGCCACCTGCACGGGCACCACCAGGAGCCCCACCACACCCAGGAACCACCAGTCGCGGCCCGGGAACTCCATCCACGCGAAGGCATACCCGGCGAGCGAGCCGATCACCACGACCAGGACGGTCGCGGGCACCGTGATCAGGACGGTGGCCAGGAGGGAGTCCGTGATGGTGTCGTTGCGGAGGATGCTCGCGTAGTTGGACGTGGTGAGCTGGGCCGGGGCGGTGAAGACCTGCCACCAGCCGCTCGCGTTGATGTCGACCGGATCGCGCAGCGACGACACCAGCAGTCCGATCGTCGGCATCAGCCAGAACAGCGCCACCACGACGAGGAAGACCCGCATGGCGCCACCGCCGGCCCCGGCGGCCAGACGCGCCCCGAGCGACCGCTTCGCCTTCACGACCGTACCGGTGCCGCTCATCGCCGCGTCTCCCTTCGCATGCGCCGGATGTTGAAGAGCATCACGGGGATCACCAGCAGCAGCAGGAGTACGGCGATGGCGCTGCCCACACCGAGGTGGGCGTCCGTGCCGAACGAGGACCGGTAGAGCTGTAGCGCCAGGACGTTCGCGTCGTCCTGCACCGAACCGGGCGCGATGATGAAGACCAGGTCGAAGATCTTCAGTACGTTGATCATCAGCGTGACCAGGACGACCGCCAGGACCGGTGCGAGCAGCGGAACGGTCACCCGGCGGAAGACCTGCCACTCGTTGGCACCGTCCACGCGCGCCGCCTCCAGCAGCTCGCGCGGCAGCCCCGCCAGCCCCGCCGCGATCAACACCATCGCGAAGCCCGCCCACATCCACACGTAACTGCCGATGATGGCCGGTGTGACCAGGGCGGGGCCGAGCCAGTCGACGCCGTTGTACGGCTCGTGGAAGTTGCTCTCCGGGAGCCGCAGGCGGGCGCCGTCCGCCTCCTCGGGCAGCGAGAACGAGCCGTCGGCTCCGGCGGTCGCCGTGGCGACGACCCGGCCGTCCCGGACGGCCTCCACCTTCAGGCCCTTCAGGCCCAGCTCCTTGGCGTCGACGGTGTTGGGCGTGCCGCCGCCGCCCCGCGAGAAGTCCAGCCAGGCGGTGCCGGTGACCTTCCCGGCCTCCGGTGCCGCCGCCTTCGCCGGCCGCGCGTCACCCGGCATCCTGGCGGGCGCCACACCCACCAGCGGCAGCTCCACCGGGGTGCCCGCCCGCACCGGTTCCTTGGTGATGAACGCGCCTCCTCCCGCCGGCCGGAGCGGATGCACCGGCAGCGGGCGCGCCCCCGGGTACCCGGCGGACTCGGAGAACGTGTCGTGCACGCCCACCCAGACGGCGTTGGCGATGCCGCGGTCGGGGTCCTGCTCGTACACCAGCCGGAAGATGATGCCCGCGGCGAGCATCGAGATCGCCATCGGCATGAAGACGATCAGCTTGAACGCCGTACCCCAGCGGACCCGTTCGGTGAGGACCGCGAAGATGAGGCCGAGCACCGTGGCGACGGTCGGCGCGACCACCACCCAGATGGCGTTGTTCCTGACGGCGGTGAGGATGGTGTCGTCGGTGAAGATCTCGACGTAGTTGTCGAGCCCGGCGAACGAACTGCCGGACTGGTCGAAGAACGACCGGTAGACCGAGTACCCGATCGGGTAGACCACGAGCGCGCCCAGCAGCACCAGGGCGGGCAGCAGGAACGCTGCCGCGACGAGTGTGCGGGTGCCGGTCACGCTCTTGCGCGTCCCAGGGGGAGCGGGGGGCTCCGGTCGCGCCGCGCCCCCCGCCGTCGCCGCGGCCACCGCGTCAGCTCTTGAACGCCTTGGCCGCGTCGGTCTCCAGCCGCTGCTGGATCGCCGCGATGTCCTTCGGGTTCTTCAGGAAGTCCTGGAGCGCCTTCCACTCGCCCTTGCCGGGCGTGCCGCCGAACGACTGCGGCATCTGGTCGGACATGTCGAAGCGGAAGTCGTCCCCGGCCGCGATCAGCGCCTTGGCGATGCCGCGCTGGACGTCGTTCGGGTACGCCGCCACGTCCATGGCCTTGTTGGGCGAGAGGAACCCGCCCTCCGCCGCCCAGATCTTCGCGGCGTCCGGGGAGGCCAGATAGGTGAGCAGGGCCTGCGTGGCGGGCTTGGAGGTCAGCCCCACCGCCACGTCACCACCGGTCACCACGGGAGCCTCCGAGCCCACCGCCGGGAACGGGAACACCTTGGCGTCCTTGCCGATCTCGGCCTTCGTCTGGGCGATGTTGATCGACACGAAGTCGCCCTCGAAGACCATGGCGGCCTTCGGCTGGTCACCGCCGGTGAAGGTCTGGGTCACCGACTTGGGGAACTCCGTCTGGAGTGCTCCGTCCGCGCCGCCCGCGATCAGGTTCGGCTTGCCGAAGAGCTCGGCGAGCGTGGTGAGGGCCCGGGTGACGGACGGGTCGGTCCACTTGATCTCGTGCTTGGCCAGTTGGTCGTACTTCTCCGGCCCCGCCTGGGAGAGGTAGATGTTCTCGAACCAGTCGGTGAGGGTCCAGCCGTCCGCACCGCCGATCGACACCGGGGGCACGCCGGACGCGGAGATCGTCTCGGCCGTCGACAGGAACTCCTTCCACGTCTTCGGCTCCGAGGCGCCCGCGTTGTCGAACACGGCGGTGTTGTACCAGACCAGCGACTTGTTGGCGGCCTTGAAGTACACCCCGTACTGGGTGCCGTTCACCGAGCCGAGGTCCTGCCAGCCCTTGGAGAAGTTCTTCGCCAGCTCCGCCTTGGCCGCGGCGCCCAGCGGCTTGGCCCACTTGCGGTCCACGGCCTGCTTGAGCGCCCCGACCTGCTGGAGCATGGCCACGTCCGGCGGGGAACCACCCGCGATCTTCGTGCCGATGTAGTTGAGCATCGCGTCCTGGGTGGGGACGTAGGAGACCGTCGCGCCGGTGCGCTTCTCGAACTCGTCGAGAACCTTGGTGAAGGCCTTCTGCTCCGGGCCGGTCCAGACGGCCACAACCTGGACCTTCTGGCCGTCCAGCTTGGGGAGCCCGACCGTGGGGGAGGCCTCCTGCCCCGTGCCCTCGGTGGGACGGGACCCGCCCGACCCGCCGTCCCCGCCCCCACAGCCGGCCAGCGCCAGAGCGCCGGCCACCGCCATCGCCGTCACGGCCCCGCGTGTACGAAGAGTTCTGCGCATCACTGCCCCGTCTCTCCTGTGCCCGTGCTCGTCCCGTGCGATCAGGTCTACGCCCGGTGCACGGGCGTCGCAATACCGCCTTGCGGGCCGAGTGGGTGATCGTGATGCGCTTGTGACGTCGATCACACCGCTGGGCGTCGGGCCCGGGGCCTCAGGGGCGCACGGCGGGGACGAGCGGCGGCAGCGGGGCCGCGCCCACCGACCGGGCCGCCCGCTCCAGCGCGCTCGCCAGCAAGGCCAGGTCCGTCGGTCCGTTGCCCAGCTCCCGCACCGGGCGGCGGGTCGGCGGATCGCCCATCCGCTCCCACTCCAGCGGCACCACGGTGGGCCGCTGCGTCGCCGTACGGGGAATGCGCCCGGTGACCCGGCCGCCCTGGAAGGGCGTCACCCGGCCGTCCGGGTGACCCAGCCGGCCGCGCCCCGGAACGGGGACGTCCGGCCCCGGGGCGGCGGCCGGGGCGTCCAGCACCACCCGCAGCCTCGACCGGCGGGCCGGCTCCGTGTCGGCGGTGCGGTCCGGGCGGCCGGACGACACCACCAGGTGCACGCCCAGCCGGTGGCCGTCCCGGGCCACGGCCTCCAGCGCCCGCACGACCGACCCGGCCGCCGGGCGCCCGGGGCTGCCGAGCGCGGGGGCGACCAGGGCGTCGTAGTCGTCGACCAGGACGACCAGGCGCGGCAGCGGGGGCGGGACCTCGTCCGCGGCGGTACGGGACGCGGGGCGCAGCCGCAGCGTTCCGCTCGGCGGGGTGTCCACGTCACCCTGGCCGGCGGGCCGGCCCTGGTCCACGGGCCGGCGCGGACCGACCATGCGGTCCGCGACCTCCCGCTGGGTGTGCCACTCGGTGAACTCCTGGCGGCCCAGCAGCTCGGCGCGGCGCTTGAGCTCCGCCCCGAGCGCCTGGGCGAACTCCCGCATGCGCACCGGGTCGGAGGCCACCAGGTGCTCGGTGGCGTGCGGCAGCTCGGTGCAGGGCGCGAGCCCTTCGCCGCGCTCGCCCCCCGCCCCGTCGACGAGGAGCAGCCCCATCCGGTCGGGGCGGGACGAGGCCGCCAGCGACGCGGCGATCGACCGGAGCAGTTCGGTGCGGCCGCTGCCCGCGGGGCCCTCGACCAGCAGGTGCGGGCCCTCCGTGGTGAGGTCCACGGCCAGGGGCCCGCGCGGGCCGGTGCCCAGCACGGCGGTGCCGTCCGGCGCCGAGGCCCAGCGGGCCATCAGGGACGCGGGGGTCGCCCGGGCCAGCCCCAGCTCGTCCAGCAGCCGGGCCGAGGGGGGCAGCGGCAGGGCGGTGGCGCGGCCGGCCGGGAGGGCACCGGCGGCGGCGCCGGGGTGCGCCGCGGGCGTCGCCCGCAGCGGGGCGAGGGCCCGCGCGAACCGCTCGGCCCAGGCGGGGGAGACCGCGTCCAGGGTGCCGACCGTGCCGTGACCGGCGGGCTGCCCGCCGGCCGTGCGCATCAGGCGCAGCGCGGTCGCCACGTCACCGGACAGCAGCGCGGCGGCCCCGCACTCGCGGAACGCCGGCGACGCGGCGCACGCCGTCTCGTACGTCTCCATGACCGGGGACACGGGTGAGGCCGCCGGGGTCTCGGCCAGGCAGACGAGGTGGATACCGGCGGCCGGCCCCGCCCCGGCCAGCCGCGCGGTCGTCTCGCGCAGCGCGGCGGAACCGGGGTCACCGTCCACGATCACCACCGTGCACCTCCCGTCCTCCGCGCGGTGCCGCCGGGCGGCCTCGGCGACGGACGCGCGGTCGGCGCTCGCCCAGCCGGGCCCGAGCGGCCCGTCGTCCAGCCGCCGGGTGAGCTCGGCCGTCCGGGCGTCGGCCTGCTCCCGGTCGTACGCGAGGAGCAGCCGGCAGTCCTGGCCGTGGGCCGGGCGCACGTGCGGCAGCCAGCCGAGCCAGCTCCACTCGCGCTTGCGGCCCGCCCCGCTGATCAGCACGATCTCCAGGTCGGTGGGCGGGTGCAGCGCGGCGAGCTGCGCGACGACGGAACGGGTCAGGCCCAGCAGCCGCGGCCGGGGCCCGGCGAGGCCGAGCGAACCGGCCTCGTGCAGGCCCACCGTGACCGGCACGGCGGCCAGCTCGGCCCGGTCGGTGGTGCCCAGCCGCACGACCAGCGCCTCCGGGTGACCGGGGCCCCGCTCCCACAGGCGCGGCCCGGGCCCGAGCGCGGTGAGCAGCACGGCGGCGGGGTCGGGCCAGGTCTCCTGGCCGGTGCCGCGCGCGAGGGCCGTGGGGCCCTGCCCGCCCGGCGCCCCGGTCTGCCCGTCGGCGCGCCCGCCCGCCAGCCGCCGCGCCCAGGCGCCTATGCCCCGCCTGCGCGGCGGTACGGCGGTGTCGGCGGGCGACCCGGGGAGGGCGGGGGCGCCCGGGGTGGCGGATCCCGCCGGGGTGCCGTGGGCGCCGGGAGTGCCGGGCTCCGTATGGGCGCCGGGAGTGCCCGGGCCCGTATGGGCGCCGCCCACGGGGGTGCCGCGCGGGGGCGTGGCCTGCCGGGTGCCGTCCGCGCCGGGGGCGCCGGCCCCGCCGCGCGGGCCGGCCGTCACCGGGCCGCCGACGGCCACGGCACCGCCCGGGCCCGACGGTCCGGCTCCGCCCGGGGCCGGGCGGGACGCCTGGCGCGGCACCGGCCGGTCGCCGGACGAGGCCGCCGGCCCGTCCTCCGCCACCCAGGGCGCCGCGCCCGCGGGGGACACCCGGAGGTGGCCCTCGCCGTCGGGAGCGGTGGGCAGCGGGGTCCCGTCAGCCGGGGGCGGCCCCGCCGTCAGCCGCAGCGACGACTCACCCAGCCGCAGCAGCGCCCCCGGCGACAGGCGGACCGGGCGGGAGCCGACCTCGGAGCCGTCCAGGGTCGTGCCGTTGGTGGAGCCCAGGTCCGCGACCGTCACCCGGCCGCCGTCCGTGACGGTCACCGCGCAGTGCAGGCGGGACACGTCCGGGTCGTCCAGCGGGACGTCGGCGTCCGCGGAACGGCCGATACTGATCCGTCCCGGATGCAACAGGTGGACCCCGCCCGCGTCCGGGCCGGCCACCACGTGCAGCCGCGCGGCCGCGCCGTCCAGGGGCGCGTGGTCCTCGCCCGGCACCTGGAGGGACAGCACCGCGCCGTCCACCAGGGGCGGTTCGCCCAGGACGCGGCGCTGCGCGTCCAGCCGCTCCCCGCCCGCGTACAGCACCACCGTGCCGGAGGGGTCGGTGCCCGACACGGCGGCGGCCAGCCCGGAGGCGACGGCGGCCAGCGCGGTCCCGGCCGGGGCGGTGACAAGCACGTCACAGGCGCGCCCCGCGGCCTGGCCGCCGGTCGGCGCCGCGAGGACGGTCAGCCGGATCTGCATCGCCGTCAGCGGTCCCTTCTGCGCGGCGCGCCCGGCAGGGGAGGGAATGGCCCGTCTCGATCTCCCCCCACCCGCCACGGACGCGTCGTCCGGTCAGGTCGGCACGGACCACGGGGCTCCCGACCCCGCGATGCGCCGTGCTGGAGGCATCCTCCCACCTGGGACCGACAGCGCGGCGCCGGACCGGCAAGAAATGATCTTGACCGATCGGAGGCGATCACGAAAAGGCCTGCTTGCGTGCGTCTTGCGATCGTGTGGGCCGGTGCGAGTCGTGTCACCCTGGCAACCGTGTCCCGTTCGCCCGCGTCTTGCAGGGTCGAACCGGACCGGAAGACGACCCGCCGGTGTGCCACCGTCCGGCACTACAGTGGGTCGGACACCCGGGCGGGCCCCAGCGGGCGGCCCGGGCAGGCAAGGACCACGATCGCAGGGAGCGCATGACGTGCGGCCGGTAGGCAGCAAGTACCTGCTCGAGGAGCCGCTCGGGCGCGGCGCCACGGGCACCGTCTGGCGAGCCCGCCAGCGTGAGACCGCGGGCGCCGAGGCGGCCGTGGCCGGCCAGCCCGGCGAGACCGTCGCGATCAAGGTCCTCAAGGAGGAGCTCGCGAACGACGCGGACGTGGTGATGCGGTTCCTCCGGGAGCGCTCCGTCCTGCTCCGCCTCACCCACCCGAACATCGTGCGCACCCGCGACCTCGTCGTGGAGGGCGACCTCCTCGCCCTCGTCATGGACCTGGTCGACGGCCCGGACCTGCACCGCTACCTCCGCGAGAACGGCCCCCTCAGCCCGGTCGCCGCCTCGCTCCTCACGGCCCAGATCGCCGACGCCCTCGCCGCCAGCCACGCCGACGGGGTGGTCCACCGCGACCTGAAGCCCGCCAACGTGCTGCTCGCCGAGCGGGACGGCCAGATGCACCCGATGCTCACCGACTTCGGCATCGCGCGCCTCGCGGACAGCCCCGGCCTCACCCGTACGCACGAATTCGTCGGCACGCCCGCGTACGTGGCGCCCGAGTCGGCCGAAGGCCGCCCGCAGACCTCCGCCGTGGACGTCTACGGCGCCGGCATCCTGCTCTACGAGCTGGTCACCGGCCGCCCGCCGTTCGCCGGCGGCACCGCGCTCGAGGTGCTGCACCGCCACCTCAGCGAGGAGCCCCGCCGGCCCTCCACTGTCCCCGGCCCCCTGTGGACCGTCATCGAGCGCTGCCTCAGCAAGGCCCCGGAGCGCCGGCCCAGCGCCGAGAACCTGGCGCGCGGACTGCGTACCGTCGCCGCCGGTATCGGCGTGCACGCCACGCCCGCCCAGATCGAGGCGGCCGACGGCGTGGGCGCGCTGCTCGCCCCCGACCCGGCGCCGGCGTCCGTCCCCGAGACCCCCGGGGCCGCCGACCCGACCCAGGTCCTGCCGAGCGGCGCCGGCCAGTACGACCCGGGCGCCCCCACCAGCGTGCTGCCCACCGGCGGAGCCGCCGGACAGGGCGGCCACGGTGCCGCCGACCCCACCGCGGTCATGCCGCCCGTGCCCCCGCGCTCCGACGGCTCGCCGCAGCCGGAGGAGCCGCACCCGTGGCAGAGCCAGCTCCGCGCCGCCCGGGACCGCAACGAGCAGACCCAGGTCCAGTACCTCGACCCGAGCCAGGACCCCCTGCGCCGCCGCCCGCAGCGCCAGGCGCCCCCGCAGCAGCCGCCGCAGCACCAGCAGCGCCCGCAGCCCCAGCAGTACCCGCCGCAGCACCAGCGCCCGCAGCAGCCGCCGCAGCGCAGGCAGTACGCGCCCCCGCCGCCCCCGCCGCAGCAGTACGCGCCCCAGCACCACCAGCCGCACCCGCCGCAGCACCACCAGCCGCAGCAGCCCCAGCAGCCGGCCCCGCGCCCGCCCCGCGAGCCGCGGCCGCCCCGGCAGCGCAGCGCCAACCCGATGCGCATCCCGGGCCTGGGCTGCCTCAAGGGCTGCCTGTTCACGATCCTCCTGTTCATCGTGGCGGGCTGGCTCATCTGGGAGCTGACCCCCCTCCAGGACTGGATCGCCGACGGCAAGGGCTACTGGCAGGCCATCAGCGACGGCGTCTCGGCCGTGTCCGACTGGATCTCGGGGCTCAGCAGCGGCTCCGGCTCCACCGGCACCACGCCCTCCGGGCAGTAACTCTGCCGATTTGTCGACTTCCGGGGGGTGATTTCCCCCCGGAGGTGAATACCGGCGGCCGGGCCCGCGTAACTTGGTCGGGAACGCCAGCCGCTGAGGGAGCAGTCTTGGCACGGAAGATCGGCAGCCGGTACACCGCCCACCAGATCCTGGGGCGGGGCAGTGCCGGAACGGTGTGGCTCGGCGAGGGCCCGGAGGGCCCCGTCGCCATCAAGCTGTTGCGTGAGGACCTGGCCTCCGACCAGGAACTCGTCGGACGCTTCGTCCAGGAGCGCACCGCCCTGCTCGGGCTGGACCACGCGCGCGTGGTCGCCGTCCGCGACCTGGTGGTCGACGGCAACGACCTCGCCCTCGTCATGGACCTCGTCCGGGGCACCGACCTGCGCACCCGGCTGGACCGCGAGCGCCGGCTGGCGCCCGCGGCGGCCGTCTCCATCGTCGCGGACGTCGCCGAGGGCCTGGCCGCCGCGCACGCGGCCGGCATCGTCCACCGCGACGTCAAGCCGGAGAACATCCTGCTCGACATGGAGGGCCCGCTCGGCCCCGGCGGCGCCCACCCCGCGCTGCTCACCGACTTCGGCGTGGCCAAGCTGATCGACACCCCCGGCCGCACCAAGTCCACCCGCGTCATCGGCACGCCCGACTACGTGGCCCCCGAGATCGTCGAGGGCCTCCCGCCCCGCGCGGCCGTCGACATCTACGCGCTGGCGACCGTGCTCTACGAGCTGCTGGCCGGCTTCACACCCTTCGGCGGCGGCCACCCCGGCGCCGTCCTGCGCCGCCATGTCACCGAGACCGTCGTCCCGCTCCCCGGGATCCCGGACGAGCTGTGGCAGCTCATCGTCCAGTGCCTCGCCAAGGCCCCGGCGTCCCGGCTGCGCGCCTCCGAGCTGGCCGCCCGGCTGCACGACCTCCTGCCGCTCGTCGCGGGCATGCCGCCGCTCGACGTGGACGAGCCGGACACCGAGCCCGCCGCCGACGGCTACGAGGACGACCCGTACCCGACGCTCCCCAACGCCCCCCGCCGGGCCGCCGTGCCGCTGGTCCCGGGTTCCGCCACCGACTCCAACCGGGACACCCACACCTCGATGCGCGTGCCGGCCCCGGACGAGCTCTCCGGCGGCCCCCACGGCACCGCCCGCGCCCCCCGCCCGGCCGGCGGCCGCCGCCCCGGATCCGCCCGCCACAAGTCGGCGGCCGTCCGCAAGCGCCGCCTCACGCTCGGTATAGCCGCCCTCGCCCTGGTGGCCGCCGCCGGGGTCGGCGGGTACGTGGCGACCAGCGACGACGACCCCGGCACCCCGCCCCAGGACTCCCAGCGGTCGGCGCCCTCGCAGCCCTAGGCCGGCCCCGGGCCCGCCTGGGGGCCCGGGCTGTCGCACGCAGCCGTTACGCTGGTGTCGTGGCAGTCGTCGATGTATCCGAAGAGCTGAAGTCCCTCTCCTCGACCATGGGGTCGATCGAGGCCGTCCTTGACCTGGACAGGCTGAGGGCAGACATCGCCGTGCTCGAGGAGCAGGCCGCGGCCCCGTCCCTGTGGGACGACCCGGAGGCGGCGCAGAAGATCACGAGCAAGCTTTCGCACCTCCAGGCCGAGGTCCGCAAGGCCGAGGCGCTGCGCGGTCGCATCGACGACCTCGCGGTCCTCTTCGAGCTCGCCGAGGAGATGGACGACTCGGACACCCTCGCCGAGGCCGAGGCGGAGCTGGTCTCCGTCCGCAAGGCGCTCGACGAGATGGAGGTCCGCACCCTTCTCTCCGGCGAGTACGACGAGCGCGAGGCGCTGGTCAACATCCGCGCGGAGGCCGGTGGCGTCGACGCCTCCGACTTCGCCGAGCGCCTCCAGCGCATGTACCTGCGCTGGGCCGAGCGCCACGGGTACTCCACGGAGGTCTACGAGACGTCGTACGCGGAAGAGGCCGGCATCAAGTCGACCACCTTCGTCGTCAAGGCGCCGTACGCCTACGGCACGCTCTCCGTCGAGCAGGGCACGCACCGCCTGGTCCGCATCTCCCCGTTCGACAACCAGGGCCGCCGCCAGACGTCCTTCGCCGGCGTCGAGGTGCTCCCGGTCGTCGAGTCGTCCGACCACGTCGAGATCGACGAGTCCGAGCTGCGCGTGGACGTCTACCGCGCCTCGGGCCCCGGCGGCCAGGGCGTCAACACCACCGACTCGGCGGTGCGCATCACGCACCTTCCGACGGGCATCGTGGTCTCCTGCCAGAACGAGCGCTCGCAGATCCAGAACAAGGCCAGCGCCATGAACGTGCTCCAGGCCAAGCTGCTGGAGCGCCGCCGCCAGGAGGAGCAGGCCAAGATGGACGCCCTCAAGGGCGACGGCGGCAACTCCTGGGGCAACCAGATGCGTTCGTACGTCCTGCACCCCTACCAGATGGTGAAGGACCTCCGGACCGAGTTCGAGGTCGGCAACCCGCAGGCGGTGCTGGACGGCGAGATCGACGGCTTCCTGGAGGCCGGCATCCGCTGGCGCAAGCAGCAGGACAAGTAACTCCGCGACCCCACCGGGCCCTGCGGCGCCGGACCACCCGCTCGGCGGGGGGTCCGGCGCCGCTCGCGTGGGGCGCCGATTCGCTGGCGCAAGCTCCCTGCCATACCCGAACTCGCTTTGTCGACAAGGAAACTGGGCAGCCACCGGCGAGAGTTCGCCTTTTACGTCACAGTTGCATCGTTGCACCCCTGGCAAGTGTGATCATTCCGGGCATCGCACGCGCAACCGCCTTGACGCTTGTACGAAAACTGGGAAAGCTGACGCGCGGCATGCGCATGACTGGGGCGTGTGTGATCGGGGGCGACTGAGCAGGATCCCCCAGCGTCCGCTGCCCCGAGCGCTGCTCCACTGATGAATGAGCTACTGGGGGTAGCAGCCAGATGACCAAGAAGACGCGGGTCCGCGTGGCGCGGATCGCAGCCGGTGCGGTGATCGCGGCCGGAGCGTCCCTGACCGCGGCGGGCGCCGCCTCGGCGGTCGGCATCGACGTCAACGTCGCCGGTATCGGCGTCAACGCCGAGGTGAACGAGGGCGGCGTGGAGGCCGGCCTCGGCATCAACGACGGCGACCCGGGCGGTGTCGACAACGGCGGCACGTCCGGCGACCCGGGCACCACGGGTGCCACGACCGGCGACCCGGGCACGACCGGCGCCACCACGGGCGACCCGGGCACCACGGGTGCCACCACCGGCGACCCGGGCACCACGGGTGCCACGACCGGCGACCCGGGCACCACGGGCGCCACCACGGGCGACCCGGGCACCACGGGCGCCACCACGGGCGACCCCGGTACCACGGGCGCCACGACCGGCGACCCGGGCACCACGGGCGCCACGACCGGCGACCCGGGCACCACGGGCGCCACCACCGGCGACCCCGGCACCACCGGTGGCGGCAACGGCGGCAACGGCGGCAACGGCACCTCCGGCGGCAACGGCGGCACCTCCGGCGGCAACAACGGTGCCACCGGCGGCAACGGCGGCACGACCGGCGGTAACGGCGGCACCTCCGGCGGCACCGGCGGCAACGGCGGCACCACCGGCGGCGGCGACCAGGGCGGGACCACGGGCGGCTCCGCCACGTCCGGCTCCGCCACCACCGGCGGCGGCGACGCCGGCACCTGCACCGTCGACCTCGACGGCGCCGAGTGCGCGGACAACACCGACACCGACTCGGCCGGCTCCAAGCCGGTCGAGCAGGGCGAGGCCAAGGAGGAGCTCGCCGAGACCGGCGCCGCCGAGACCTCGTTCCTGCTCATCGGTGCCGCGACGATGATCGCCGGCGGCATCGGCTTCCGGATGCTGCCGCGCCTCGTCGGCGGTGGCCGCACGGTCGCCTAAGGGCAGCGGAACGACGGAAGGGCCCGGGCGGGCCGGGATCGGCCGCCCGGGCCCTTCCCGTGCGTACGGCGCGTACGGGGGGCGTACGGCGGATCGCGGGGAGAACCGGAGCGTGCGGGCAGCGGGACGGCGCGGCGGGGGCTGCGCGGTCCGGTGGGCTACACGGTCTGGTGGGCCAGCAGGGCCAGCGCCGCGACCAGGATCAGCAGGAGCGTCAGCAGGGCCACCGGGTTCAGTCCGCCGAACGGACCCTCCTGCTGGAGGCGCTCCCGGTTCGCCCGGCACACGGGGCACCGGCCCTCGTTGACGGGGGCCGCGCAGTTGGCGCACACCAATCGGTCATAGGTCATGCGCTCTCCTCCTCCCGCGCGGCGGAGCCGCAGACGCGGACCGTGCACCGACGCGGACCGCACACGGTTCTACGGTTCTCTCCGCACAACGCTCAGGGAAACGCATCCGTTCCCCCTACCACTGTGCCAGCTCCGGAGAGTTTAGGCGCGCCCCGCCGGATTCCCCCCGGTTCGAGCTTCTACCCCACCCGGACAAATGGCGCAAGGCAGGACGGCGACTGCACGTGACAGGCCCAGTCGCGTATGGTCACGCACACCTACTCCCTGCCGACCGTGGTGCACCCGTGATCCGATTCGACAACGTCTCCAAGACCTACCCGAAGCAGAACCGCCCCGCGCTGAGGGACGTCTCCCTTGAGATCGAGAAGGGCGAGTTCGTCTTCCTGGTGGGGTCCTCCGGCTCCGGAAAGTCCACCTTCCTGCGGCTGGTCCTGCGCGAGGAGCGCGCCAGCCACGGCACGGTGCACGTTCTGGGCAAGGACCTCGCCCGGCTGTCCAACTGGAAGGTGCCGCACATGCGCCGCCAGCTCGGCACCGTCTTCCAGGACTTCCGCCTGCTGCCCAACAAGACCGTCGCGCAGAACGTGGCGTTCGCGCAGGAGGTCATCGGCAAGCCGCGCGGCGAGATCCGCAAGGCGGTTCCCCAGGTCCTCGACCTCGTCGGCCTCGGCGGCAAGGAGGACCGGATGCCCGGCGAGCTGTCCGGCGGTGAGCAGCAGCGGGTGGCCATCGCCCGCGCGTTCGTCAACCGCCCGATGCTGCTGATCGCCGACGAACCGACGGGCAACCTGGACCCCCAGACCTCCGTCGGCATCATGAAGCTGCTGGACCGGATCAACCGCACCGGCACCACCGTCATCATGGCGACGCACGACCAGAACATCGTCGACCAGATGCGCAAGCGGGTCATCGAGCTGGAGAAGGGCCGTCTCGTACGCGACCAGGCGCGCGGCGTCTACGGCTACCAGCACTGAGCAGCAGCACCCGCAGCACCCCGCAGCAAGAAAGGCTGAACGCACGCGATGCGCGCCCAGTTCGTACTGTCGGAGATCGGTGTCGGCCTCCGTCGCAATCTCACGATGACCTTCGCCGTCATCGTCTCCGTGGCTCTGTCACTCGCCCTCTTCGGCGGTGCGCTGCTCATGCGCGAGCAGGTCAGCGTGATGAAGGACTTCTGGTACGACAAGGTCAACGTCACCATCTACCTCTGCAACAAGAACGACGCCGCGGCGGGCGGCACGTGCAACAAGGGCGCGGTCACCGCCCAGCAGAAGAAGGAGATCGAGGCCGACCTCAAGAAGCTCGACACCATCGTGGAGAAGGTCCACCACGAGTCGGCCGACGAGGCGTACAAGCACTACAAGGAGCAGTACGGCGACACCGCCATCGCCAGCATCATCACGCCCGACCAGATGCAGGAGTCGTACCGGGTCAAGCTGAAGGACCCGGAGAAGTACAAGGTCGTGGCGACCGCGTTCGCGGGACGGGCCGGTGTGCACTCCGTGCAGGACCAGCGCCAGACGCTGGAGAACCTCTTCCAGATGATGCGCGGGATGAACGTCGCCGCGCTGTGCGTCATGGCGCTGATGCTCGTCATCGCGCTGATGCTGATCGTCAACACCGTGCGGGTGTCGGCGTTCAGCCGGCGGCGGGAGACCGGCATCATGCGGCTGGTCGGGGCGTCGAGCTTCTACATCCAGATGCCGTTCATCATGGAGGCCGCCGTGGCGGGCCTGCTGGGCGGTGTGGTGGCCTGCGGAATGCTGCTGGTCGGCCGCTACTTCATGATCGACGCCGGGCTCAACCTCGCCGAGAGCATGCCGCTGGTGAACTTCATCGGCTGGGACGCGGTGGTGACGGTGCTGCCGCTCGTCGTGGTGATCGGCCTGCTGATGCCCTCCCTTGCCGCTGCCATCGCGTTGCGCAAGTACCTGAAAGTGTGACGATCGCCCTTGGCGCCGTACGGTCAACCACCGTACGGCGCCTTTCGTTTGTCCTAGAGTGGGCGACATGTTGGGCCCCGAGTTCTGTACCCGGCCCCGTGGCGTTCGCCGCCGCGGGGCGGCCCTGACCTTCGTCTTCGCCTCCGTCCTGGTCGCCGCCGCGGTGACCAACTGCCTTCCCCGGGACGGCGCCGGGCCGCCGGAGCGGCCCGCCGCCCGGGCCGCCGCCCCGGGCCCCGGTGCCGGGCGGGGCGCGGTGGACCAGCGGGAACTGGCCCGCGCCGCCGAAGCCGCCGTGGCCGACGGCAAGTCCGGCGCCAAGGCGGCCCGTGAGGTCGTCAGCCGCAGCGGCGACCGCTGGGGCGCCGTCTACGACCGGCGCGAGTACGAGGAGTTCGAACAGGCCCTGGACGGGCGGTACACGGGCGTGGGCCTGGCCGCCCGCCGCACCGCCGACGGCCGCATCGAGGTGGCCCGCGTCCTCGGCGGTGGGCCGGCGGACCGGGCGGGCCTCCGGGCCGGCGACCGGATCCGCACGGTCGACGGCCGGCCCGTGGACGGCCGCTCCGCCGCCGAGGTCGTCGCCCTGCTGCGCGGGGAGGGGGCCCCGCCCGGCTCGGCGGTCACCGTGGGCATGGGGCGCGGCACGCGCGCGTGGAGCGAGACACTGCGGCGGACCCGGCTCGCCACCGAGGACGTGACCGTCCAGCGGCTGGCCGGCGGCGCGCTGCGGATCCGGGTGGCGGCGTTCACCCGGGGCACGGGGGAGCGGGTGCGGGACGCCGTCCGGCGCGCCCCCGCGCACGCCGGGGTGCTGCTGGACCTGCGCGGCAACGGCGGCGGGCTGGTCACCGAGGCCGTCACGGCGGCGTCCGCGTTCCTGGACGGCGGCCTGGTCGCCACGTACGACGTGCACGGCAGCGAGCGGGCGCTGCACGCCCAGCCCGGCGGCGACACCGGCCGGCCCCTGGTGGCGCTGGTGGACGGCGGCACCATGAGCGCCGCCGAGCTGCTCGCCGGGGCCCTCAAGGACCGGGGCAGGGCGGTCACCGTCGGTAGCAGGACGTTCGGCAAGGGGTCGGTCCAGATGCCGAGCCGGCTGCCCGACGGGTCGGTCGCCGAGCTGACCGTGGGCCACTACCGCACCCCCGCCGGTCACAGCGTCGACGGCCGGGGCATCACCCCCGACCTGGTGGCCGACGAGCGCGCCGAGGAGCGGGCCCGCACGGTATTGAGTGGCCTCGGGGGCCACTCGTAGTGCGAAAATGGCCGCACTATGGCAAAGGAAAAGAACACCGGGCGCAAGCTGATCGCGCAGAACAAGAAGGCGCGGCACGACTACACCATCATCGACACCTACGAGTGCGGGCTGGTGCTGACCGGCACCGAGGTGAAGTCGCTGCGCCAGGGGCGGGCCTCCCTGGTGGACGGGTTCGTCCAGATCGACGGCAACGAGGCCTGGCTGCACAACGTGCACGTACCGGAGTACGCGCAGGGCACGTGGACCAACCACAGCGCCCGGCGCAAGCGGAAGCTGCTCATGCACCGGCACGAGATCGACAAGCTGGAGTCCAAGTCCCAGGAGACGGGCCACACCATCGTGCCCCTGTCGCTGTACTTCAAGGACGGCCGGGCCAAGGTCGAGATCGCCCTGGCGAAGGGTAAGAAGGAGTACGACAAGCGGCAGACGCTCCGGGAGAAGCAGGACCGCCGTGAGGCGGAGCGGGTCATCTCGGCGGTGAAGCGCCGGGAACGGGCCTGACACCCGTCCGCCGCGCCGCCCGCCCGCCCCGGTCACCCGGAATAGGCTGGCACCGTCGGGCGTTGGTCACGTACGATGGCACCTGCCCCTCACAGCGGGGGCGAGCCCCCTCGGGGGCACGGTTTGAAAAATCAACATGGGGATGATCGGTTTCGACAGCGGATGTCGAAGCAGGGGAAGCGTGTCGAGGAAGCGGCAATGATCTCGTAAACCATATGTCGCAAAAAATAATCGCCAACACCAAGCGCGATTCCTTCGCCCTCGCTGCCTAAGTAGCGAGCTTGCGAAGTGTCAGCCCGGGGCTGTTCCCGACCCGGATCCTGGCATCAGCTAGGGAACTAAACCTCTAGGCCCGGTCACGGGGTGTAGAGGGAAATCAAACAGTGACTGAGCCCGTCGGAGACTTGTCCGCGTGATCTCCGGGGCCGAGAAAATCGCAGCGGACTGCACACGGAGAAGCCCTGATTCTGCACCGTTGGACGCGGGTTCGATTCCCGCCATCTCCACGAGCGGTACCTCCGGGGGCATGCCCCCGGACCCGTCACCCCATGTGGACGCAAGGCCCGGCAGCCCTCACGGCAGCCGGGCCTTCGTCATGCTCGCCGCCGCCAGGGCCAGGGCGAGTGCCGCCGCGGTGACCGGTACGGCGTAGCCGGTCGCGGCGCCCGCGTGCTCGACCGTCCAGCCGCCGGTCGCCGACCCCACCGCGATGCCGCCGAGCAGGGCGGTGACGGCGAGCGTCATGCCCTCGTTGAGCTGCGCCACCGGCGTCAGCCGCTGGACCAGCGTCATGCCCGTCACCATGGTCGGCGCGGTCGCCATCCCGGCCGGGAGCAGGGCGGCCGCCAGGGCCAGGAGCGAACCGGTGGCGGCCGTCGCCGCGAGCAGCGGCAGCGCCATCAGGGCGGTCATCGCGGCGAGGCAGCCCAGCAGCCGGACGCCCACCCGGCGGGCGGGCCGCACCGACCCGTACACCAGGCCGGCCACGCACGACCCGGCCGCCTGGAGCGCCAGCAGCGGACCGGCCGCCGGGCCGTCCACGTACGCCAGGGTGACGACCTCCAGCGAGCCGAAGACCGCGCCCGTCGCCAGGAACACCGCGAGCAGCGCGGGCATGCCGGGGTTCCGGAGCGGGGTGCGCGCCCGGCCGGCCCGGGGCGAGACCGGGGGCTCTGTGGCCCGCTGCGCCGCGAACACCAGCACACCGGTGAGCAGCAGGACGGCGCCGGTCAGGGTGCCGGCCTCCGGGAACAGCGCGGCGCACAGGAACGCGGCGAGCACCGGGCCCAGCATGAAGCACAGTTCGTCGACGGCCTGTTCGAAGGCGTTGGCGGTGTGCACGGCGGCGGGGTCGTCGCGGTACAGGTGGGCCCAGCGGGCGCGGGACATGCCCCCGGTGTTGGGCGTCGTGGCGGTCGCGGCGTACGCGGCGAACAGGGTCCACGCGGGCGCGTGGTGGTGCACGCACAGCAGCAGGGCCAGCGACCCCAGGACGGCCACCACGGTGGCGGGCACGGCCACCCGCGCCTGCCCGTACCGGTCGACCAGCCGTGCCGTGAACGGCGCCACCAGCGCGGTGGCGCCCAGCCCGGCGGCGGTGACGGCACCGGCGAGGGCGTACGAGCCGTACGCGCCGGCGATCATGATGACCGCGCTGACGCTGAACATCCCCATGGGGAGCCGGGCCACGAGGTTCCCGGCGGTGAAGGCCCGGGCGCCCCGCGTCGCGAAGAGGCGGCGATAGGCGGCGAGCGCTCCCCGCGGTCCGTGCCGGGACTCGGGGGCGCGGCGCCGCGGGGCGCGCGGCTCCTCATGGCGGGGGTCCTGGTGGCGGGGCTCCTCGTGGCGGGGCTCGCGGTAGCGCGGGGTGAGGACGAGGGACTCGGAGGTGAGGGCGAGCAGGGGCGCGTTCTTCGTCTGCGGCATGGCCCCACCCTCGCCGGGCACCGCTGCCGGGGTCCAACACCTGACGAGACCCCATTGACGCACTCGCGTTGTAAATTTCGCCGCGTGGCCCATGACATAGAACCCCGGCTCCTCCGCGCCTTCGTGGCCGTCGCCGGCGAACTGCACTTCACGCGCGCCGCCGCCCGGCTCTACGTGGCGCAGCAGGCGCTCAGCCGGGACATCCGGCGCCTGGAGCGGGAGCTGGGCACCGAGCTGTTCGTCCGGACCACCCGGCAGGTGGCGCTCACGGCGGACGGGGAGCGGCTGCTGCCGTACGCGCAGGGCGTGCTGGCGGCCCACGACGAGCTGGCCGCCGCCTTCGCCGACCCGGCGCGGCCGCTGCTCGTGGACCTCAACACCGACGGCATGATCAGCGGCCGGGTGCTGGCGCGGGCCCGGGAGCTGGTGCCCGACTGCGAGCTGATGGCCCGCTACCAGAGCGGGCTGACCGGTGCGGCCGCCGAGATCCTGGCCGGGCGGCTCGATGTGTCCTTCGGGCGGTTCGCGGGACTGGCGCCCGCCGTCCGCGCCCGGCTGTCGGCGCAGCCCGTACGGTACGAGCCGATGGCCGTGCTGCTGCCGGAGGGCCACCGGCTGGCGGGCCGGCCTGTGGTGGAGCTGGACGCGCTCGCGCGGGAGGCCGTGTACGCGGGCGCCGGCAACCCCGCCACCGGGGAGTGGACCGATCTGGCCGAGCGGCTGTTCGCCGGGCGCGGGATCCGGGTGGCCGCGCCGGCGCCGGTGGCGATCGGGTTCGAGGAGTTCCGCCGGGTCATGGCCAAAACTCGCACCCCCGTCCTGGCCGCCGTGGACTTCCCGGCCGTGCCCGGGAGCGTCCTGCGGCCCCTGGTCGACCCCGTGCCGCTGTCACCGGTGTCGCTGGTCTGGCGCAAGGGGCTGAAGCATCCGGGCGTCGAGGCGTTGCGGGCGGCGGCGGCCGAGCTCGCGGAGCGTGAGGGGTGGCTGACGAAACCGGCCGGAGCGTGGCTTCCGGAGGGTGATTTGACGCACATGTGCCCGAATCAATGAACCATAAGGCCTGTTGTCACACGCGTGCGCTACATTCATGGTCCGGGTGCAGTGTGGTGGGGTCGCTCCGGCAGGGTGGGGGCCCGGTCCGGTGCCGTACCCAGGTGGTCCGTACGCGCACCCTTGGTCCGTTCAGTGGGGGATGTGCGTACAAAAGTGGACAACTGGCGAGAAAGTGCCTGGAACGGGCACCAGAACGAGCCACAGGACAGCACGGTCCAGCTCGACAGTCTCAGCGAATTCGACGCCTTCGGCAGCCGCGGCGGTGGCGCCGCGCTCCAGCCCGAGGCCCACGGCTACCGGCCCGCCGGTCCCGGCCACGCGCAGGACGGCACCGGTTACGCGCCCGATCCCGCCGGGTACGCGGCGGACGGCCCGTTCCACCAGTCCGGTCACCACGACCACGGCTATGACACCGCCCCCTACCCGGACGAGACCCTCGCCTACCGGGACGAGACCCTCGCCCACCGGGCCGACGGGCCCGGCCCGGACGCCGGGGACTCCGCGCCGCTGACCGTCGAGCTGCCCGCCGTGACGGTCGCCGCGGCCGCGGGCGCGACCGCGTCCATATCCTCCGCCGCTTCGTCGCCGACGGACCAGGAGCCCTCCGACGGGCCCGTGTTCGTCGACGAGAGCGGCCGCCGCAGCAAGAAGTTCCGCCGGCTCGGCTGGGTCCTCGCGACCGCCTGCGCGGTCTACGCCATCACGCTCGTCGTGTCCGTCATCGGCGGCAACTCCTCCGCGCCCTGGCTCCTCATACCCGGCCCCGCCGACGAGAAGAAGACCGACACCACCCAGGTCGTCCCCGCGCCCACCACCAGCGACGCGCCCCGCGGCGCCACCCCCGGCGCCGTCCCCGGCGCCCCGGCGCCCACCGACTCCACGGGCGCGGTCATCCCGCAGCCCGCCGACGGCGGTTCCCAGGGCGTTCCCGCCACCCCCCGCCCCGGCACGTCGTCGGATCCGGGCACCACGCCGAGCAAGAGGCCCGGCGGCGGCACGGACGCCGGCAAGCCGGACATCGATCCCACCCCGCCCCGGCCCACCGACGGTGGCTCCGTCGAGCAGCCGCCTCCCGTGACCCCGCCCCAGACGCCGGACCCGGATCCCACGGACACCCCGACGACCCCGACGGAAGAACCCACCGACCCGCCGGTCGGAGAGAGCGGCGGCCAGCAGATGGCCGCGGAAGGCGCACAGTAAATGACTTCCCCCGGCAGGCGGCGCGCCCAGAAGCAGAGGCGTGTCCGCCGGCGCAGGCTGCCCATGCGCTATCTGCTGCCTTCCCTCTTCCTGGTCGCGCTCCTCGCCATGCTCATGCTGCGCGGCTACGTCCACAGCGAGATCCTCGCCGACCACCGCGTCCGCCCCCCGGTCGCCTACGACCAGGTGCCCGAGGACATCCTCAAGGGCGGCCCGGTCATCGACGCCCGCGACGCCAACGCCCCCAAGGCGCTGAGCGTGCCCGACAAGAAGCTCGTCCTGACCTTCGACGACGGCCCGGACCCGGTCTGGACGCCGCGCGTGCTGGACAAGCTCAAGGAGTACGACGCGCACGGCGTCTTCTTCGTCACCGGCACCATGGCCTCGCGCTACCCCGACCTGGTCGAGCGGATGGTGAAGGAGGGCCACGAGGTCGGCCTGCACACCTTCAACCACCCCGACCTGTCGTTCCAGACCAAGAACCGCATCGACTGGGAGCTGTCTCAGAACCAGCTCGCCATCGCCGGCGCCGCCGGGGTGCGCACCTCGCTGTTCCGCCCGCCGTACTCCTCGTTCTCCGACGCCCTGGACAACGAGTCCTGGCCGGTCACCCAGTACATCGGCACCCGCGGCTACATCACCGCCTTCAACAACACCGACTCCGAGGACTGGAAGCGACCGGGCGCCGACGCGATCATCAAGCGCGCCACGCCCAAGGGCACCCAGGGCTCCATCGTGCTGATGCACGACTCCGGCGGTGACCGCTCCCAGACCGTCGAGGCCCTCGACCGCTTCCTGCCGCAGATGCAGAAGCGCGGGTACGAGTTCACCGTGCTCACCGAGGCGCTCGGCGCCCCCAGCGCCCACACCCCCGTCACCGGCTTCGAGCTGTGGAAGGGCAGGGCCTGGGTCACCGCCGTCGCCGTCTCCGAGAGCACCACCTCGGTGCTGGTCGGCGGCCTCGCCATCATCGGCGTGCTGGTCATCGCCCGCTTCGGCCTGATGCTCGTGCTGTCGTTCGCGCACGCCCGCAAGGTGCGCAGGCGCGGCTTCCGCTGGGGCGCGCCCGTCACCGAGCCGGTGACGGTGCTGGTCCCGGCGTACAACGAGAAGGAGTGCATCGAGAACACGGTGCGCTCGCTGATGGCCAGCGACCATCCCATCGAGGTCATCGTCATCGACGACGGCTCCTCGGACGGGACAGCCGACATCGTCGAGAACATGTGGCTGCCCAACGTCCGGGTGGTGCGGCAGGTCAACTCGGGCAAGCCCGAGGCGCTCAACAACGGCATCCGGCACGCGCGGTACGACATCATCGTGATGATGGACGGCGACACGGTCTTCGAACCGTCCACCGTCCGCGAGCTGGTGCAGCCCTTCGGCGACCCGCGCGTCGGCGCCGTCGCGGGCAACGCCAAGGTCGGCAACCGCGACTCGCTCATCGGGGCCTGGCAGCACATCGAGTACGTGATGGGCTTCAACCTCGACCGCCGCATGTACGACCTGCTCGGCTGCATGCCCACCATCCCGGGCGCGGTCGGCGCCTTCCGCCGCGAGGCCCTGGACCGGGTCGGCGGCATGAGCGAGGACACCCTCGCCGAGGACACCGACATCACCATGGCCATGCACCGCGACGGCTGGCGCGTGGTCTACGCCGAGAAGGCCCGCGCCTGGACCGAGGCGCCGGAGTCCGTCCAGCAGCTCTGGTCCCAGCGCTACCGCTGGTCCTACGGCACGATGCAGGCCATCTGGAAGCACCGCCGCGCGCTGATCGAGAGCGGTCCGTCCGGCCGCTTCGGCCGCGTGGGCCTGCCGCTGGTGTCGCTGTTCATGGTGCTGTTCCCGCTGCTGGCCCCGCTCATCGACGTCTTCCTGCTCTACGGGCTGATCTTCGGCCCCACCGGGCAGACCGTCGTCGCCTGGCTCGGCGTCCTCGCCATCCAGGCCGTGTGCGCCGCGTACGCCTTCCGGCTCGACCGCGAGCGCATGGTCCACCTCATCTCGCTGCCTCTCCAGCAGCTCCTGTACCGGCAGCTCATGTACGTGGTGCTGCTCCAGTCCTGGATCACCGCTCTCACCGGCGGCCGGCTGCGCTGGCAGAAGCTGCGCCGGACCGGTGTGGTGGAGGCGCCCGGCTCCATACCGAGCCAGCGGCGCAGCGGTGACGATCGGAGTCCTGTCGCATGACGACCCCCACGAGCCGCCCGACCGGTGACGGTTCCGAGTGGTTTGGCACCCCGGCCGCCTCAGGCGGCGGGTCCGGCCGGCCCGGCGCCGACCCGTTCGGTGACGGTGCCTTCGCCACCGACCCGTTCGCCACCGACCCGTTCGGCGACGTCCCCCGGCAGCCCGGCCCCGACGCCCACGGCCCCGCCCCGACGGCGTACGACGACGTCTTCGGCGACGGCCCCGGCGACCCCTTCGGCGCCCCGGCCCCGGCCCACGGGCCCGGCGCCCCGGCCGCCGACGGGACCGACGCCCACGGCGCCGCCGCCCTCGCCGGCACCGGCACGATGACCGTCCCGGAGACGACCGACGGCGTCCCGCGCGCCAAGCACAAGGCGCCCGTGGCGGGCGGCCCCGCCCCGGCGGCCGCGCGGCCCGGCCGTGACCGCTACCTGGACCTGCTGCGCGCCGTCGCGCTGGTCCGCGTGATCGTCTACCACATCTTCGGCTGGGCCTGGCTGACCGTCCTCTTCCCCTCCATGGGCGTGATGTTCGCGCTCGCCGGCTCGCTGATGGCGCGCTCGCTGTCGCGGCCCGCCTGGGGCGTGATCCGCGGACGTATCCGGCGGCTGCTGCCGCCCATGTGGGCGTTCTCGCTCACCGTCGTACCGATCATGTTCTACTTCGGCTGGAAGCCGCTGAAGGAAGAAGGCCTGTGGTGGTTCGCCAAGCTGGCCACCTACGTCTTCCCGATCGGCGCCCCGCCGTACCCCTGGCACAGCGGTGACAAGGCCGGTCTGCTGGAGGACACCTGGGCCGTCCAGGCCGCGGGACCGCTCTGGTACATCCGCGCCTACCTGTGGTTCGTGATCGCCTCGCCGCTGCTGCTGCGGGCGTTCCGCAAGCTGCCGTGGGTGACGCTGCTCGCGCCGCTCGGCCTCACCGCGATCGTCGGCTCCGGCCTGATCAAGATCCCCGGCGAGACCGGCAACGCGATCACCGACTTCGCCTGCTACGGCTCCTGCTGGGTGCTGGGCTTCGCGCACAACGAGGGCCTGTTCCAGAAGGTCCCGAGGTACGTCTCGGTCTCCGTGTCCGCGCTGATCATGGCCTTCGGTCTGTGGTGGGCGTCCGGCCACCTGGGCCCGGACGGCTGGGACCTCAACGACATCCCGCTGGCCCAGGCCACCTGGTCGTTCGGCTTCTGCGTGATCCTGCTCCAGTACTCGCCGTCCTGGAAGGAACTGCCGGGCAAGCTCGCCGGCTGGGACACCCTGGTGACCCTGGCGAACAACCGGGCCGTGACCATCTACCTCTGGCACAACCTGCTGATCATGGCCACCATCCCGGTCATCGACCTGCTGTTCCAGATCCCGGGCGTCTGGCCCACCTACTCCGGCTACATCGAGAGCGCGTACACCGTGCTCATGCTGATCGTGGTGTTCCCGCTGATCGGCCTGATGATCATGGCCGTGGGCTGGCTGGAGGACGTCGCCGCCAAGCGCAAGCCCCGGCTCTGGCCGAACGGTGCCAAGAAGAAGGCACGCGCCTAGGGGAGTCTCCGGAAAGTATCGGCGCCCGCCCGGCGCTCACAGTCCGCCCGCGCGCCGGGTGAGAGCAAGGTTTCAGCCCGGTCACCTCACATGACCGGGCTGAAACGCATCCTCCCTAACGTCGGGTCCTGACGGGAACGACGGACCTGAAGCAGCGGAGGTACCCGATGGGCGGCCGGTGGATCGAGCGGTGGGAACCCGAGGACGAGACCTTCTGGCGGGAGACGGGGGAGCGGATCGCCAAGCGCAACCTGCTCTTCTCGGTGCTCTCCGAGCACATCGGCTTCTCCATCTGGTCGCTGTGGTCCGTGATGGTGCTGTTCATGGGCCCGGAGTACGGCATCGACCCGGCCGGCAAGTTCTCCCTCATCGCGGTGGCGACGCTCGTCGGGGCCGTCATCCGCGTCCCGTACACCTTCGCCGTCGCCCGCTTCGGCGGCCGCAACTGGACCATCTTCAGCGCGCTGATGCTCCTGCTGCCGACCGGCGCCGCGTACGCCGTGATGGAGCCGGGCACGTCGTACACCACCTTCCTGCTGGTCGCCGCGCTCACCGGGGTCGGCGGCGGCAACTTCGCCTCGTCGATGACGAACATCAACGCCTTCTTCCCGCTCCACAAGAAGGGCTGGGCCCTCGGCCTCAACGCGGGCGGCGGCAACATCGGCGTCCCCGTCGTCCAGCTCACCGGCCTGCTCGTCATCGGAACGGCCGGCGCGGCCCAGCCCCGGGTCGTGCTCGGGATCTACCTTCCGCTGATCGTGGTCGCCGCCGTGTGCGCAGCGCTGTACATGGACAACCTGGCGCCCGTGAAGAACGACACCGGCGCCGTCAGGGAGGCCGTCAGGGACGCCCACACCTGGATCATGGCGTTCCTCTACATCGGCACCTTCGGCTCGTTCATCGGCTACAGCTTCGCCTTCGGCCTGGTGCTCCAGACCCAGTTCGGGCGTACGCCGCTCCAGGCCGCGTCCCTCACCTTCATCGGGCCGCTGCTCGGCTCCCTGATCCGCCCGCTCGGCGGCTCCCTCGCCGACCGGCACGGCGGCGCCCGGATCACCCTGGGGACCTTCATCGCCATGGCCGCCGCCACGGGTGTGGTCGTCTACGCCTCCGTCATCGAGTCGCTCACCGTGTTCCTCGTCGGCTTCATCGCCCTGTTCATCCTCAGCGGGCTCGGCAACGGCTCCACGTTCAAGATGATCCCCGCCATCTTCCAGGCCAAGGCGTACGCCTCCGGGCTGGAGGGCGAGGAGGCCGAGGCGTACGGGCGGCGGCTGTCCGGCGCCGCGATCGGGCTGATCGGCGCCGTCGGCGCCATCGGCGGGCTCGCCATCAACCTGGCCTTCCGGCAGTCCTTCCAGACCGCAGGCACCGGCACCGCCGCCTTCGTCGCCTTCCTCCTCTTCTACGCCGCGTGCCTCACCGTCACCTGGGCGGTATACCTTCGCCGCCCGGTGGAGGCCCCCGCCAAGCGGCAGCTCAGCTACTCCGAGGTGTGACGGAGGTGGCACTCCACCACGCCGTACGTAACGGGGGAGAAACCCCGGTGAACCGAGACCGACACGGATCCTTGCCAGTCTCTGGTGTCATGCACGAGCAAGAGCATGGTTCCCACGGCCCGCTGGCCGGGTTCACCGTCGGTGTCACCGCGGCCCGCCGCGCGGACGAACTGGGCGCGCTGCTGGAGCGCCGGGGCGCGGCGGTCGCGCACGCCCCGGCCCTGCGGATCGTGCCGCTCGCCGACGACGCCGAGCTCCTCGACGCCACCAAGGCCCTCATCGGCCGGGCCCCGGACATCGTGGTCGCCACGACCGCGATCGGCTTCCGGGGCTGGCTGGAGGCGGCCGACGGCTGGGGGTACGGCGAGGAGCTCCTCGACAGACTGCGCGGCGCGCAGGTCCTCGCCCGCGGCCCCAAGGTCAAGGGCGCGGTACGGGCGGCCGGACTGACCGAGGAGTGGTCGCCCGCCTCGGACTCCATGGCCGAGGTACTGGACCGGCTGCTGGAACAGGACGTCACCGGGCGCCGCATCGCGCTCCAGTTGCACGGCGAGCCGCTGCCCGGCTTCGTCGAGGCGCTGCGCGACGCGGGCGCCGAGGTCGTGGTCGTCCCCGTCTACCGGTGGATGCCGCCCGAGGACCTGGCCCCCCTGGACCGGCTCGTCGACGCGACCGTGGCCCGGTCGCTGGACGCGGTGACGTTCACCAGCGCCCCGGCCGGCGCGTCGATGCTGGCCCGTGCCCAGGACCGGGGCCTGCTGCCCGAACTGCTGGACGCGCTGCGCCACGACGTGCTGGCCGCCTGCGTCGGGCCGGTCACCGCCCTGCCGCTCCAGGCCCACGGCATCGACACCGTCCAGCCGGCCCGCTTCCGCCTGGGCCCCCTGGTGCAACTGCTGTGCCAGGAGCTGCCCGCGCGGGCACGCACCCTTCCGGTCGCCGGGCGCCGCATCGAGATCCGGGGCCACGCCGTTCTGGTCGACGGGGACCTGCGCCCGGTGCCTCCGGCCGGCATGTCCCTGCTCCACTCGCTGGCCCGCCGCCCCGGCTGGGTCGTCTCCCGCGCCGACCTGCTGCGCGCCCTGCCCGGGGCGGGCCGCGACGAGCACGCCGTGGAGACCGCGATGGCCCGCCTCCGCTCGGCACTGGGCGCCCCCAAGCTCATCCAGACGGTCGTCAAGCGGGGCTACCGGCTGGCCCTGGACCCGGGCGCGGACGCCAAGTACGCCGACGGGTAGGAATCAGCGGGGGCTCACCGAGGGCGGGGTCGCGCCGGCGCCGCCGTACGGTCCGTGTCGCCCGCCCGCCGCGATACGGCCCATGTCGCCCGCCCGCCGCGCAGGCGGGGTACCGGTCGCCGTCCCGGGCGGGCACTCTGGGGCGCATGGTGGCATGGCGGTTCCACTCCGGGCGGCTCTGCCTGGACCTCATGGCCGAGCCGCCGTCCGACCCCGGGCGGCTCGCGCACTGGCTCGTCACCGCCGGACTCGTACCGGCCGGGACGCCGCTCGACGGGGTGGACGAGCACTGGGCGGAACGGTTCGCCGAACTGGCCCGGGACATCGACCGGTTGGTCCGGGACGAGCTCGACGGCCGGGGCGGGCACCCCGGTTCCCGCCTCGACCGCCTCAACGCCCTCGCCGCCGCCCCGCCTCCGGCGCCCCGGGCCGTGCCCGGCGAGGGGGGCCGCCTCGTCCGGGCGCTGGCCGTGCCGCCCGGTTGCCGGGCCCTCCTCGCGGCCGTCGCCCGGGACGCGGTCGACCTCCTGACCGACCCGGCGACCCGCGCGCGGCTGCGCCAGTGCGAGGGAGAGGCCTGCCGCCGTGTGTATCTCGACACATCGCGCGGGCGCCGGCGCCGCTGGTGTTCCAGTGCGACGTGCGGCAACCGGGAGCGTGTGGCGCGCCACCGTGCGCGCACACACGGCCAGTTGTGAAACTTCCTGGAAAAAAATCTCCGCGCGTTGAGCAAACCCCCCCGCCCCCCACGTAGTGATGGGGGACAGCGAGTCAGATCAAGGTCTCGACCGGGAGGTTCCAGGTGCGCAAGGATGCCGCCGTGGCCGATGACCGTCGGGGGACGCATCGTGCCCGGCATCGAGCGGTGCCCGCACGCACCCAACCGGACGTCCCGGACGAAGAGTTGATGCGTGCTCTCTACCGTGAACACGCCGGGCCCCTGCTCGCCTATGTACTGCGCCTCGTCGCCGGCGACCGCCAGCGCGCCGAGGACGTCGTACAAGAGACGCTCATCCGTGCCTGGAAGAACGCCGGTCAGCTCAATCGGGCGACCGGCTCTGTCCGACCCTGGCTGGTGACGGTCGCCCGGCGTATCGTCATCGACGGCCACCGCAGCCGGCAGGCCCGGCCGCAGGAGGTCGATCCGTCGCCGCTCGAGGTCATGCCCGCGGAGGACGAGATCGACAAGGCGTTGTGGCTGATGACGCTCTCTGATGCGCTCGACGATTTGACCCCGGCCCACCGGGAAGTCTTGGTCGAGACATATTTCAAGGGGCGTACGGTCAACGAGGCGGCCGAGATCCTCGGCATACCCAGCGGGACCGTCCGGTCCCGCGTGTTCTACGCACTGCGTTCGATGAAGCTCGCGCTGGAGGAGAGGGGGATCTCGGCATGACGTCGCACCACGCTCCACAGGGGAACGAGTCGGTGCACGACGCAGTCGGCGCGTATGTGCTCGGCATTCTGGACGACGCCGAAGCCACCGCCTTCGAGGCGCATCTGGCGGGCTGCGACCTGTGCGCCCACCACCTGGAGGAGTTCTCCGGGATGGAACCGATGCTGGCCATGCTCGCCGAGGCCCCCGGCCCCGCGGAGCGGCCGGTCGTCCTCCCGATGCCGGAGCGGCCCGGCGCCCGCGGCGCCCCCGGCGGACCACCGGCGCCGATGCTCGACCGCCTCGTCGACGAGGTGGCCGTCAAACGCGCCCAGCGCCGCCGCCGCAGCCGTTTCCTGGTCGCGGCGGCTGCCGCGCTGATCATCGCCGGTCCCGCGGCGGCGTTCGTCGCCACCTCCTCCGGCGGCGGGGAGACCAACCGGACCAACCAGGCGATCGACCCGCACCCGACGAGCCCCGCCGAGGACGCCTTCTTCCACCACATGGACGAGAAGGTCCAGCACACCGACGCCGGCACCAAGGTCAGCGCCACCGTCGGCATGGAGAAGAAGGCCTGGGGCACCCACACGGTCCTGGAGCTGAAGAACGTCAAGGGTCCGCTCAAGTGCAACCTGATCGCCGTCTCCAAGACCGGCGAGGAGGAGGTCGTCACGTCGTGGGCCGTGCCCAAGTGGGGGTACGGCATCCCGGGCAGCACCCATGAGACGGGCAAGAACCCGCTGTACGTGCACGGCGGCGCCGCCATGGACCGGAACGACATCGACCACTTCGAGGTCCGCACCTTCGACGGAGAGCGCCTGGTGGAGGTCCCCGCGGCCACCGCCTGACATATGCCCCTCCTGTGGCGTACGCTCGACGGCTGCCCAGCACGTCAGAAGGGGGCCTCGGTGGCCGCGCAGGAAGCCGACCGTGGTGTCGATACGATCCGGGACCGCGAGCTCGGGATCGAACAGGACCACCTGGACCAGGTGTACCGCCGCCTCGAGGAGAAGATCCACGAGGCGGAGTTCCTGATGAACGACGCCGCCAAGAGGGGTCAGGTCGGCACGCCCGGCGCGCTCGCCGAGCGCGACGCCCAGGTGTTCCGGGCCGGTATCCACCTCAACCGGCTCAACAACGAGTACGAGGACTTCCTCTTCGGCCGGATCGACCTGCTGTACGGCAAGGACGGCAAGAAGGGCCCCGACGGCGCGTACACCTCCGTCGAGCCCGCCGACGACGCCGTACGGCCGGACGGCACCGCCGACATCGGCGAGACCCTCCACATCGGCCGCATCGGCGTCCTCGACTCCGACTACGCGCCGCTCGTGATCGACTGGCGCGCCCCGGCCGCCGCCCCCTTCTACCGCTCCACGCCCGTGGAACCGGGACGGGTGGTGCGCCGCCGGGTCATCCGCTCCCGGGGCCGCAAGGTCCTCGGCGTCGAGGACGACCTGATGCGCCCGGAGCTGAAGGCCCGGCTCGGCGGCGAGGAGCTGGCCGTGCTCGGCGACGGCGCCCTGATGGCCGCGCTCGGCCAGGCCCGCAGCCACACCATGCGCGACATCGTCTCGTCCATCCAGGCGGAGCAGGACCTGGTCATCCGGGCCCCCGCCGCCTCCGTGACGTACGTCGAGGGCGGCCCCGGCACCGGGAAGACCGCCGTCGCGCTGCACCGCGCCGCCTACCTGCTCTACCAGGACCGGCGCAGATACGCGGGCGGCATCCTCATCGTCTCGCCCACCCCGCTGCTGGTCGCCTACACCGAGGGCGTCCTGCCGTCGCTGGGCGAGGAGGGCCAGGTGGCGATCCGCGCGGTCGGCAGCCTGGTCGACGGGGTGGAGGCCACGGTGTACGACGAGCCGGCGGTCGCCCGCGTCAAGGGTTCCTCCCGGATGCGGGCGGTGCTGCGCAAGGCCGTGCGGGGCGCCCTCGAACTGGGCGACGCGCCCGAGCGGCTGCGGGTGGTGGCCTTCGGCCGGCGCCTGGAGCTGGAGGGCGAGGAGCTCACCCGGATCCGGCACGCCGCGCTCGGCGGCACCGCGCCGGTCAACCTGCTGCGCCCCCGGGCCCGCAAACTGCTGCTGGACGCCCTGTACGTCAAGACGGGCGCGGGCTCCCGGCACCCGGGCGACCCGGAGCTGGCCGCCGAACTGCGCTCCTCCTTCGACGAGGACGTGACCACCGAGGACAGCTTCCTCGCGTTCCTGGACGCCTGGTGGCCCGAGCTCACGCCCCGGCGCGTCCTGGAGGCGATGGCCGACGAGAAGCGGCTGGGCCGCTGGGCGCGCCGGGTGCTCAACCAGGGCGAGGTGCGGCGCCTGGCCCGCTCGCTGCGGCGCGACGGGTACTCCGTGCACGACGTGGCGCTGCTGGACGAGCTCCAGACGCTGCTGGGTGCCCCGGCGCGCCCGCGCAGGAAGCGGGAGCTCGACCCGCTGGACCAGCTCACCGGGCTGGAGGAGCTGATGCCGGTGCGCGAGGAGTCGCAGTGGGAGCGGGCGGAGCGGCTGGCGCAGGAGCGCACCGAGTACGCCCACGTCATCGTGGACGAGGCGCAGGACCTCACGCCCATGCAGTGGCGGATGGTCGGCCGGCGCGGGCGGCACGCCACCTGGACGGTGGTGGGCGACCCGGCCCAGTCGTCCTGGTCGGTGCCGGACGAGGCGGCCGAGGCACGGGACGAGGCGCTGGGCAGCCGGCCGCGCCGGCGCTTCGAGCTGACCGTGAACTACCGGAACCCGGCCGAGATCGCGGAGCTCGCCGCCAAGGTGCTGGCCCTGGCCATGCCGGGCATGGAGGCGCCCCGGGCGGTGCGCTCCACGGGCGTGGAGCCCCGCTTCGTGGCCGTGGCGGGCGGGGACCTCGCCGAGGTGGCGCGCGAGGAGGCGCGGCGGCTGCTGGACCGCGTGGACGGCACGGTGGGCGTCGTGGTGGCGATGAACCGGCGCGAGCAGGCGGCGCGCTGGCTGGCGGACCTGGGCGACCGGGTGGTGGCCCTGGGCAGCCTGGAGGCGAAGGGCCTGGAGTACGACGCGACGGTGGTCGTCTCGCCCGCCGAGATCGCCGACGAGTCCCCGGCCGGGCTGCGGGTGCTGTACGTGGCCCTCACCCGTGCGACCCAGCAGTTGACGGTGGTCTCGGGGCGCCGGGACGACCCGGACGCGGAGGGCGTCCCGGACCTGCTCCGGGACTGAGCCCGGGCCCTCGGAGCGGGACCGGACCGGAACCGTCGCGGGGCCGGTCGGGGAACGGATCGGCGCGGGGGGAATCACTTACCGGGGCGGTTTGTTAGCCTGGGTGTGGCACCGGCTCGATCCAAGCCCCCGGGCCCAACCTTCGTCGCTACGAGCGACCACTTGCCGCGAGGCGAGCATGGCGGGTCGGTGCCACTCAAGTCGTACACAGCAGGTCCGTGTCATCGTCCGATGGCACGGACCTGCTGTCGTTTCGTCCGCCAGGACTTCCGCCGGCACCCTGATCTCTCGTATGGTGGAAAACAGTTTCCGAAAGCTGTACGACCGAAACGACCGCTATTACCTGCTACTCGCAGGTAGGTGCGACCATCGGAGGGCTCCGCCCGGTCACCGCCGGCGCGGCGCGGCAACGAACCAGGGAAAGCAGAGGAACACGGCCATGGCAACGGCGCCCAGCGTCTCGTACTCGATGACGGTCCGGCTGGAGGTGCCCGCGAGCGGAACAGCGGTCTCCCAGCTCACCACGGTTGTGGAATCCTCGGGCGGCTCGGTCACCGGCCTCGACGTGACCGCCTCCGGCCACGAGAAACTGCGGATCGACGTCACCATCGCCGCCAGCTCCACCTCCCACGCCGACGAGATCGTCGGGAAGCTGCGCGGCATCGAGGGCGTCGTCCTCGGCAAGGTCTCCGACCGTACGTTCCTGATGCACCTCGGCGGCAAGATCGAGATGGCGTCCAAGCACCCCATCCGCAACCGTGACGACCTCTCCATGATCTACACCCCCGGCGTGGCCCGCGTCTGCATGGCGATCGCCGAGAACCCCGAGGACGCCCGCCGTCTCACCATCAAGCGCAACTCCGTCGCAGTCGTGACGGACGGCTCCGCCGTGCTGGGCCTCGGCAACATCGGCCCCAAGGCCGCGCTGCCGGTCATGGAGGGCAAGGCGGCCCTGTTCAAGCGGTTCGCCGGCATCGACGCCTGGCCCATCTGCCTGGACACCCAGGACTCCGACGCCATCGTCGAGATCGTCAAGGCCATCGCCCCCGGCTTCGCCGGCATCAACCTGGAGGACATCTCCGCGCCCCGCTGCTTCGAGATCGAGGCACGGCTGCGCGAGGCCCTCGACATCCCCGTCTTCCACGACGACCAGCACGGCACCGCGATCGTCGTCCTGGCCGCCCTCACCAACGCCCTGCGCGTGGTGGGCAAGGCCATGGGGGACGTGCGGGTCGTCATGTCCGGCGCCGGAGCGGCCGGCACGGCCATCCTCAAGCTGCTCATCGCGGCGGGCGTCAAGCACGCCGTCGTCGCCGACATCCACGGCGTGGTGCACGCGGGCCGCGAGGACCTCGTCTCCGCCGACCCCGAGTCGCCGCTGCGCTGGATCGCCGACAACACCAACCCCGAGGGCGTCACCGGCACCCTCAAGGAGGCCGTGCGCGACGCCGACGTCTTCATCGGCGTCTCCGCCCCGAACGTCCTGTCCGGCGACGACGTGGCGGCCATGGCGGACGGCGCCATCGTGTTCGCGCTCGCGAACCCGGACCCCGAGGTCGAGCCTGCAATCGCCCGCCAGACGGCGGCAGTTGTGGCCACCGGACGGTCCGACTTCCCCAACCAGATCAACAACGTCCTGGTCTTCCCGGGCGTGTTCCGCGGCCTGCTCGACGCACAGTCGCGCACGGTCAACACGGACATGATGCTCGCGGCGGCCGCCGCCCTCGCGGACGTCGTCACCGAGGACGAGCTGAACCCGAACTACATCATCCCGTCCGTCTTCAACGACAAGGTCGCGGGCGCCGTCGCGGGCGCGGTGCGCGACGCCGCCAAGGCCGCCGGCGCCGGTGTGACGGCGCCCACGTCCGTCTGACCTCCGGCGCGTCGCGTGTCCCGGGGCCGTAAAACCGCCTTTAGGGTGGCGGTTCGGCCCCGGGAAGTCTCGGAGAGTCTCGGAGGAGTCGACCGAACGTCACCACGGCGGGCCCGTGGCGCTTTTCGTGTGACTCCGGAGGGTGCCGGATTGGCTTTCCCGCCGCTGGTGGGGGCAGGATGCGTATTCGGGCGCGAGGGTCTGACAGCAGACCCGGGTCCGGGGACTGTCCGAGGGCCCTGGCAGCATCGGCTTCGCTGTGCCCAATATGCGGCTTCGCCGCGTGGCACGCCTCAACAGCAAGAAGAACACGGGAGTACAACATGAACCGCAGTGAGCTGGTGGCCGCCCTGGCCGACCGCGCCGAGGTGACCCGCAAGGACGCCGACGCCGTGCTGGCCGCGCTCGCCGAGACCGTCGGTGAGGTCGTCGCCAAGGGCGACGAGAAGGTCACCATCCCCGGCTTCCTGACCTTCGAGCGCACCCACCGTGCCGCTCGCACCGCTCGTAACCCGCAGACCGGCGACCCGATCAACATCCCGGCCGGCTACAGCGTGAAGGTCTCCGCGGGCTCCAAGCTCAAGGAAGCCGCCAAGGGCAAGTAAGCCCCCCTGGCGCGTTGAGAAGGGCGGCCACCCCCCGGAGGGGTGGCCGCCCTTCGTTTTTTGGGCTCGGTTCGCCTCCGGGGCGCTCGCCCTTTTTTTGGGCTCGGTTCGCCTCCGGGGCGCTCAAGCGGGTGTCGACGGTCGATCGTGCTCGGTTTTTCTCCCGGCTCGGTTCGCCTCCGGGGCGCTCAAGCGTGTGTCGACGGTCGATCGTGCTCGACCCCCTCGTTCCTCGGGGGCCTCCGCGCGTTCTCCCTTTCGACACCCGCCGCGCCCCTTCGGCTCACTCGCCCCGTTTCTCGGGGGCCTCCGCCCTTTCGGCGCCCGCCGCGCCCCTTCGGCTCACTCGCCCGGTGCGGGGCCTGTGAGGGGCTGTGCGGGGCCCGGAACGGCCGACGGCCCCTCGCACGGGGCGAGGGGCCGTCGGAGTGGCTCACGGGGCGTCAGACGATCGCGCTGCCCGGGAGTTCGACCTTCGCGCCGAGTTCCACGAGCTTCTCCATGAAGTTCTCGTAGCCGCGGTTGATCAGGTCGATGCCGTGCACCCGCGAGGTGCCCTGCGCCGCCAGGGCCGCGATCAGGTACGAGAAGCCGCCGCGCAGGTCGGGGATGACCAGATCGGCGCCCTGGAGCTTCGTCGGGCCCGAGACGACCGCCGAGTGCAGGAAGTTGCGCTGGCCGAAGCGGCAGTCCGAGCCGCCCAGGCACTCCCGGTAGAGCTGGATGTGCGCGCCCATCTGGTTCAGCGCGGAGGTGAAGCCCAGCCGCGACTCGTACACCGTCTCGTGGACGATGGACAGGCCCGCCGCCTGCGTGAGCGCCACCACCAGGGGCTGCTGCCAGTCCGTCTGGAAACCGGGGTGCACGTCGGTCTCCAGGGCGATCGCGTTCAGCGCGCCGCCGGGGTGCCAGAAGCGGATGCCCTCGTCGTCGATCTCGAAGGCACCGCCCACCTTCCGGTAGGTGTTCAGGAACGTCATCATCGAGCGCTGCTGCGCGCCGCGCACGTAGATGTTGCCCTCGGTCGCCAGCGCCGCGCTCGCCCAGGAGGCCGCCTCCAGGCGGTCCGGGAGGGCGCGGTGGGTGTAGCCGCCGAGCTTGTCGACACCGGTGATCCGGATGGTCCGGTCGGTGTCCATGGAGATGATCGCGCCCATCTTCTGGAGCACGCAGATCAGGTCCTCGATCTCCGGCTCCACCGCCGCGTTGGACAGCTCCGTGACGCCCTCCGCCAGCACGGCCGTCAGCAGCACCTGCTCGGTCGAGCCGACCGAGGGGTACGGCAGCCGGATCTTCGTGCCGCGCAGCCGCTGCGGGGCCTCCAGGTACTGGCCGTCGGCGCGCTTCTCGATCGTCGCGCCGAACTGGCGCAGCACGTCGAAGTGGAAGTCGATCGGCCGGCCGCCGATGTCGCAGCCGCCCAGGCCCGGGATGAAGGCGTGGCCGAGGCGGTGCAGCAGCGGGCCGCAGAACAGGATGGGGATGCGCGACGAGCCGGCGTGGGCGTCGATGTCGGCCACGTTGGCGGACTCGACGTGCGTCGGGTCCAGGACCAGTTCGCCCGGCTCCTCGCCGGGGCGGACGGTCACGCCGTGAAGCTGGAGCAGCCCGCGCACGACGCGGACGTCACGGATGTCGGGCACATTGCGCAGCCGGCTCGGCCCGCTGCCGAGCAGGGCTGCGACCATCGCCTTGGGCACGAGGTTCTTCGCGCCGCGGACGCGGATCTCGCCCTCCAGCGGGGTTCCGCCGTGGACAAGCAGTACATCGTCTGTGCCGGTCATGAATCTCGCGTTCCGGTGGGAGGTCGGGCAGGGGGCCAGGGAAAAGGGTAAGGGGGCGGAGTGGCCTTCTTGGTAGCCCGTGGACGCCACTCAGATGTAATGAATTCGGCACAGCACCCTCCGTTCCCCGGCCCTTGCGGACGGTTACCGTCCGCTTTCGGCCAGAGCGCTCCCGGGGCGCCCGGGGCGCGGGGCCGTGGCGCCCGTCCGGCCGCCGACCCCCCACGGACGGCCGGGATGCGGGATCATGTCTGGCATGACCGAGGTGTCCTCGCTCACCGGACGGCTGCTCGTCGCCACCCCCGCGCTGGCGGACCCGAACTTCGACCGCGCGGTGGTGCTGCTGCTCGACCACGACGACGAGGGCTCCCTTGGCGTGGTCCTCAACCGCCCGACGCCGGTCGGTGTCGGTGACGTCCTGGAGGGCTGGGCGCCACTGACGGGTGAACCGGGCGTGGTGTTCCAGGGCGGCCCCGTCTCCCTCGACGCCGCCCTCGGGATCGCCGTGATCCCAGGTGACGAGGGCCCCCTGGGCTGGCGGCGGGTGTACGGGGCGATCGGGCTCGTGGACCTGGAGACCCCGCCGGAACTCCTCGCCGCCGCGCTGGGCAGCCTGCGGATCTTCGCCGGGTACGCGGGGTGGGGGCCGGGCCAGCTCGAGGACGAGCTCGCCGAGGGCGCCTGGTTCGTCGTGGACTCCGAACCGGGGGACGTCTCGTCGCCGCGTCCCGAGAGCCTGTGGCGCGAGGTGCTGCGGCGCCAGCGCGGCGAGCTCGCCATGATCGCCACGTATCCGGACGATCCCTCGCTGAACTGAGCCTCCGGGGCAGACGGGGCGGTACGGCGGGTTTCGGCCACCCGCCCGGACCGGACGCGCAGCGCCCGCCGGGTGACGGGCTTCACACCGCGGCCGCGCTTCCGGGGCGGCGGGCCCGCGGGGCCTCGCTCCCGGGACGGCTCCGGCGTGAGTACCCTTGGAGCTCATGAGCACTCTTGAGCCCGAGCGCGGGGCAGGTACGGGGACCCTCGTAGAGCCGACGCCACAGGTGTCGCACGGCGACGGCGACCACGAGCGCTACGCCCACTACGTCCAGAAGGACAAGATCATGGCGAGTGCCCTCGACGGCACTCCCGTGGTGGCGCTGTGCGGGAAGGTCTGGGTGCCGGGCCGCGACCCGAAGAAGTACCCGGTCTGCCCGATGTGCAAGGAGATCTACGAGTCCATGGGCGCCGGTGGCGACAAGGACAAGGGCGGCAAGGACAAGAAGTAACCTTCCGGACCCGCCGGGCAGAGGCCCCCGGGACGCGTACACACGTACGCGCCCCGGGGGCCTTCGTCATGTGATCGCGGTGTGGTCGAGACCTCTTGTGGGCGTCGCGGGCCGGCTCTAGTCTCCTCTATGTTGTGCAGCGTGAAACGCCCGTTGCGTATGTTGCAACGCGATCGGAGGGGATCCGCCTTGAAGCTTCCTGCCCGGCCGTCCGCCCGCCCGTCGTTCCGCCTGTTCGCCCGGCTCGTCGCCCCCGTCGCCGCCGTCCTCCTGGCCGCCGCCTGCGCCCCGCGGACCTCCGACACCACGGCCACGGAGGACGCCACCACCGGCACGCTGCGCGTCTGGCTCTTCCAGGAGGTCGCCAACGGGCCCAAGGAACGGGTCGTCGACCGGGCCGTCGCCGCGTTCGAGAAACGGCACCCCGGGGTCGGCGTACGCGTCGAGTACATCCCCGTCGACACCCGCGCACAGCGCGTCAGGGCCGCCTTCAACGACCCGGCCAGCGCCCCGGACGTCATGGAGTACGGCAACACCGACACCGCCGGCCACGTCCGGGACGGCGGACTCGCCGACATCGGCGCCGAGTTCGGCGCGTGGGACGAGGCCGGGGACACCGACCCCACCGCACGGGCCTCCGTCACGGTGGACGGCAAGGTGTACGGCGCCCCGCTGTTCGTCGGCGTACGGGCCCTGTACTACCGCACCGACGTGTTCGGCGAACTGGGCCTCACCCCGCCCAGGACGCAGACCGAACTGATCGCGACCGCGAAGCGGATACGCCAGGAGAAACCCGGGCTGTACGGGATCGCCGTCGGCGGCGCGTACACCTACGGCGCGCTGCCGTTCCTCTGGGCGGCCGGCGGCGACCTCGCCACGGAGCGCGACGGCGGCTACACCGCCACCGTCGACGGCGCGGCCGCCCGCAAGGGCATCACCGACTACACCTCCCTGTTCGGCGACGACAACTGCCCGGCCGCCACCTGCGCCTCCATGGGCGGCAACGCGACCGTCACGGCCTTCGCCTCGGGCAAGGCGGCCATGGCGATCGGCGGCGACTTCAGCCGTGCGGCGGTGGAGGCGGGCGCCGTGAAGGGCCGGTACGCGGTCGTCCCGCTGCCCGGGGCGACACCCGGATCCATCGCCCCGGCCTTTGCGGGCGGCAACAACCTCGGCGTCCTGCGCGGCAGTTCGCACCGCACCCTCGCCGTGGACCTGGTGAAGACGCTGGCGGGCAAGCGGGCGCAGCGCGAACTGTTCGACGCCATGGGGTTCCTGCCGACCTTCACCGACGTGCGGGCGGAGGCGGCGAGGAAGCGGCCGTTCGTCAAGCCGTTCACCGACACACTGTCCGCCGGGACCAGGTTCGTCCCCGCGTCCCCCGCCTGGGGCGAGATCGACGCCTCGCTGGTCCTGCCGACGATGTTCCAGGAGGTCATCAGCGGCCGCAAGGACGTGGCGGCGGCCTCCCGCGACGCGGCCGCGAAGATGAACGCGGCGTTCGCCGCGGCGGGCCGGCCATGACGCACCACGCCGCCGGCACCCGGCCCGTGCGCGGCACCCGCGCACCGGGCACCCGCGCGCCCCTGGGCGGTGCGCCCGGCGCGCCCGGTGCACCGGCGCCGCGCCGCGGCCGGCGCCACGAGGCCTGGACCCCGTGGCTGTACCTCGCGCCCGCGCTCGCCGTCCTGGGCGCCCTGCTGCTGTTCCCGCTCCAGCAACTCGGCCTCATCTCCCTGCTGGAGTACACCCAGGCGCAGGTCAGCGGCGGCCGGCCCACCGGTTTCCGGGGCCTGGACAACTACGGCACCCTCGTCCGCGACCCGCAGTTCCGGCAGGTCCTCCTCGCCACCGTGCTGTTCGCCGCCGTGTGCGTCGTCGCCACCCTGGCCGTCGGGTGCGCCCTGGCCGTCCTCCTCACCCGGGTGCGGGCCGTCCCCCGCCTCGCGCTGATGCTCGCCGCGCTCGGCGCGTGGGCGACACCCGCCGTCACGGGGTCCACCGTCTGGGTGTTCCTCTTCGACCCGGACCTCGGCCCCGTCAACAGGGTGCTCGGACTGGGCGACTTCTCCTGGACGTACGGCCGCTACAGCGCCTTCGCGCTCGTCCTGGGCGAGATCGTCTGGTGCTCGTTCCCGTTCGTGATGGTCACCGTCTACGCCGGTATCAGGGCCGTCCCGGCCGAGGTCCTGGAGGCCGCGGCGCTCGACGGCGCCTCCTCGTGGCGGACCTGGCGCTCGGTCACCGCCCCGATGCTGCGGCCCATCCTCCTCGTCGTCACCATCCAGTCGGTGATCTGGGACTTCAAGGTGTTCACCCAGATCTACGTGATGACGGGCGGCGGCGGCATCGCCGGCCAGAACCTCGTCCTGAACGTCTACGCGTACCAGAAGGCCTTCGCGTCCTCCCAGTACGGACTGGGCTCGGCGATCGGCGTCGTCATGCTGCTGATCCTGCTCGCCGTCACCCTGGTCCACCTCCGTCTCGTACGACGCGGGGGAGAGGAACTGTGACGCCGGCGCGCCGGCCGTGGCGCCTCGCCGCCGAGGCCAGCGCCCTCCTGGTGGCGGCCGCGGTCGCCTTCCCCCTGTACTGGATGGTCCTCTCCGCCTTCAAACCGGCGGGCGAGATCCAGTCGGCGCACCCCCGGCCCTGGACCCTCGAACCGTCCCTGGACTCCTTCCGCCGCGTCTTCGCCCAGCAGGACTTCGGCCGCTACTTCCTCAACAGCCTGCTGGTCGCCGGCACCGTGGTCCTCGCCTCCGCGCTCATCGCCTTCCTCGCGGCGACGGCGGTCACGCGCTTCCGCTTCCGCTTCCGCACCACCCTGCTGGTGATGTTCCTGATCGCGCAGATGGTGCCGGTCGAGGCGCTGACCATCCCGCTGTTCTTCCTCATGCGGGACCTCGGCCAGCTCAACTCCCTCGGCTCGCTGATCCTGCCGCACCTCGCGTTCTCCCTGCCCTTCGCGATCTGGATGCTGCGCGGTTTCGTCAAGGCGGTCCCCGAGGCCCTGGAGGAGGCCGCGTACATCGACGGCGCGAGCCGCTCCCGGTTCCTGTGGCGGATCCTGTTCCCGCTGGTGCTCCCGGGGCTCGTCGCGACGAGCGTCTTCTCCTTCATCTCCACCTGGAACGACTTCCTGTTCGCGAAGTCGTTCATCATCAGCGACACCTCACGGTCGACCCTGCCCATGGCGCTGCTCGTCTTCTTCAAGCCCGACGAGAACGACTGGGGCGGCATCATGGCCGCGTCGACCGTGATGACCATCCCGGTGCTGGTCTTCTTCGTACTCGTACAGCGCCGCCTGGTGTCCGGGCTCGGCGGCGCGGTCAAGGACTGACGACCCGATGGACCCCATGGACCTGATCCCCGCCCCGTCCCTCTTCCGGTGGGTGCCGCCCGCCGGGTACGACCCCATCGACGACGAGACGATGCTGGACGCCCGGCCGGGCACGGAAGGCGTCGCACGGTGGTTCCGGGCCACTGTCGGGGCCGCCACCGGGCTGCCGTTCCCGGACGGCGACGACGCCGACAACCGCATCGTGCTGAGCATCGACCCCGAACTGGCGCCCGAGGGCTACCGCATCGTCATCGACGGGTACGCCCAGCGCATCAGCGGCGGCAGCGCCGCGGGTGTGTTCCGGGGCGCCCAGACCTACCGCCAGCTCCTGGGCCCCGACGCACACCGCCGGGCTCCTGTCGGGCCGCCCGGCCGGGAATGGGCCGTCCCCACGGTCGTCGTCGAGGACGCGCCCCGCTTCCCCTGGCGCGGCCTCATGCTGGACGTGGCCCGCCACTTCCTCCCCAAGGACGACGTCCTCCGGTACGTCGACCTGCTCGCCGCCCACAAGCTGAACGTGCTGCACCTCCACCTCACCGACGACCAGGGCTGGCGCCTGGAGATCAGGAAGTACCCCCGCCTCACCGAGGTGGGCGCCTGGCGGGCGCGCACGAAGCGGGGGCACCGCGCCTCCGCGCTCTGGGACGACACGCCGCACGGCGGCCACTACACCCAGGACGACATCCGGGAGATCGTCGTGTACGCCGCCGACCGGCACGTGAGCGTCGTTCCCGAGATCGACGTCCCCGGCCACTCGCAGGCCGCCATCGCCGCCTACCCGGAGCTCGGCAACACCGACGTCACCGGCCCCGCCGCCCTCCCCGTCTGGGACACCTGGGGCGTCAACCGCAACGTCCTCGCCCCCACCGACCACACCCTCCGCTTCTACGAGGACGTCCTGGAGGAGGTCCTGGAGCTGTTCCCGTCGCCCTTCGTCCACCTCGGCGGGGACGAGTGCCCCAAGGACCAGTGGCGGGCCTCCCCGGCCGCACAGGCCCGGATCGCCGAACTCGGGCTGGCGGACGAGGACGGGCTCCAGGCCTGGTTCGTCCGCCACTTCGACCGCTGGCTGGCCGACCGGGGCCGCCGCCTGATCGGGTGGGACGAGATCCTGGAGGGCGGGAGTCGAGCCGAAGGGCGCGCCCCTGTCGAAAGCGACGAGGAGGAGGGAGTGAGGAACGAACGACCGTGCGACGAGGAACGTCGAGAGGGGGTACGAGCGGCCGGAGGCGAGACGACATCGTTGGGCCTGGCGCCCGGCGCCGCCGTGTCGTCCTGGCGCGGGTACGCCGGCGGGATCGCCGCCGCCGAGGCGGGCCACGACGTCGTGATGTGCCCCGAACAGCACGTCTACCTGGACCACCGCCAGGACGAGGGCCCCGACGAGCCGGTGCCCATCGGCTACGTACGCACCCTGGAGGACGTCTACCGCTTCGAACCCGTACCGCCCGGGCTGTCCCCCGAAGCCGCCGCGCACGTCATCGGCACCCAGGCCAACGTCTGGTCCGAGGTGCTGGACTCCCGCGCCCGCGTCGACTACCAGGTCTTCCCGCGCCTCGCCGCCTTCGCCGAGGTCGCCTGGTCCACCCGCCTCCCGGCCGACCCCGCCGCACGCGACTTCGCGGACTTCGCCCGCCGGATGACCGTCCACTACCGCCGCCTCGACGCGCTCGGCGTCGGCTACCGCCCGCCCGGCGGCCCCCTGCCGTGGCAGAAGCGCCCCGGGGTGGTCGGACGCCCGATCGAGGGAGCGCCCCCGAACGTGTGAGGGCGGCCGGAAGCCGCACCCGTCCGCGTCCGGCACCTGGGACCGTAAGGCCCGCCCGGCAAAAGTCGTACAAGGTCGCCGAGAAGTGGCAATCCGTGCCTGCCGCCAATGGCGTGGCAAACCGGTCCATCTCGCAGGTCACGGGATGTCCGGGGCGGATGCGTGCGTCGCGGACCCTCGCGTCGAGCGGCCCGGAAGATGTGCCAGAGTTGCCACGTCGGGGCTGTGAGCACGTACGGTACGGCAACACAGGCGGGACAGCCGGGACAGCCGGGACACCGGGAAGGGGCAGCTGGGTTGACCACGCACGCACCGCAGGCGGCGCAGTCCGTGACGCTGCCGGCCACGCTCGGCGAGGCCGTGGCGGCGCTCAGCGCCATGCCCGCCGCCGTGCCCGTGGCGGGCGGTACGGACTTGATGGCCGCCGTGAACAAGGGCCAGTTGCGGCCCGCCGGCCTCGTCGGCCTCGGCCGCATCAACGAGATCCGGGGCTGGCAGTACCAGGACGGCCACGCCCTGCTGGGCGCCGGCCTCACCCACGCGCGCATGGGCCGCCCGGACTTCGCGGCCCTCATCCCCGCCCTCGCCGCCGCCGCCCGCGCGGCCGGCCCGCCCCAGATCCGCAACGCGGGCACCCTGGGCGGCAACATCGTCACCGCCGCGCCCACCGGCGACTCGCTGCCCGTCCTGGCCGCCCTGGAGGCGGACCTGGTCGTCGCGGGCCCCGGCGGCACGCGCGAGGTCCCGGTCACGCACCTGCTGGCGGGCCGGGAACTGCTCGGCCCCGCCGAGCTGATCGGTTTCGTCCGCGTACCCCTCCTGCACGCCCCCCAGGTGTTCCTGAAGGCCACCGGCCGGACCGGCCCCGGGCGCGCCACCGCGTCCGTCGCGGTCGTCCTGGACCCGGCGCGGCGCGGGGTGCGCTGCGCGATCGGGGCGATCGCCCCGATGCCGCTGCGGCCGCTGGAGGCGGAGCGCTGGATCGCGTCGCTGATCGACTGGGACGGCGACCGGGGCCTCGCTCCGGAGGCCCTCACGGCGTTCGGCGAGTACGTGGCGGCCGCCTGCATCCCGGACCCGCCGGGCGAGGAGCAGTTGCCGCCCGCCGTACTGCATCTGCGGCGCACGGTCGCCGCACTGGCCCGACGGGCACTGGGGAGGGCGCTGTCGTGACCACCGACGAGAACGACGACCGGCAGGGGCGGGGCGGCTGGCAGCCGACGCCCCAGGGCGAGTACGACAGCGACGCGACCGCCTTCGTGCAGCTCCCGCCGGACATGGCGTCCGGCGCCCCGCTGGAGGCCCCCGGCCACGGCTACGTGCCGCCGGAGGCTTGGGCGCCGCACGACCCGAACGCGACGTCCCAGTGGAGCTACCCGGCGCCCGCGCCCACGGAGCTGACCGGACAGTGGACCATCCCGGTCGCCCAGGGGGACATCCCGGACGAGTCGGGCGAGTTCACCACCTCGGCGCTCGCCTCGCAGTGGACCGGCGGCAACCCGCCGGCCACCCTCCCGGGCGGCGCCGCCGCCCCGTGGGCGACGCCGGAGCCGCACGGCGCCGGGGAACCGGCCCCGCGGGCCCCGGAGACCGCCCAGGGCGGCGCCCCGGCCGCCGCGGACCCCGCGGCGCACCCCGAACCCGTTCCGGCCCACGACCCGCACCACGCCCCGGCCCACGACCCGCACCACGCCCCGGCCGACGAGCCGCACCCGGACCCGCACCACGCCCCGGCCCACGACCCGCACCACGCCCCGGCCGACGAGCCGCACCCGGACCCGCACCACGACCGGGCGCCCGACCCGCACGCCCCGGCCCACGACCCGGACGCCGACGCCGGAGCCCCCCGGGAGGCCCACCCGGAGAGCGGCACCGAGGTCCACCGGGAGCCCCACCACGAGGCGGCCGGCCACGAGTCGCAGCGGGACGCCGCACCGGCCCCCACCCAGGTCACGGGCAGCGAGGAGCACCCGCACGTCTCGTACGTGCTGCGCGTCAACGGCAGCGACCGCCCCGTCACCGAGGCGTGGATCGGCGAGTCCCTGCTCTACGTGCTGCGCGAGCGGCTCGGCCTCGCGGGCGCCAAGGACGGCTGCTCGCAGGGGGAGTGCGGCGCCTGCAACGTCCAGGTCGACGGCCGGCTCGTCGCCTCCTGCCTGGTCCCGGCGGCCACCGCGGCCGGCAGCGAGGTCCGCACGGTCGAGGGACTCGCCACCGACGGCGAGCCCTCCGACGTACAGCGCGCCCTCGCCGGCTGCGGAGCCGTCCAGTGCGGCTTCTGCATCCCCGGCATGGCCATGACCGTGCACGACCTCCTCGAGGGCAACCACGCCCCGACCGAGCTGGAGACCCGCCAGGCGCTCTGCGGCAACCTCTGCCGCTGCACGGGCTACCGGGGCGTCCTCGACGCCGTACGGCAGGTCGTCGACGAACGCACCGCCGCCGCGGCCGCCGCGGCCGAGACGCCCGGCCCCGCCCCGGGCGCCGACGGACCCGGGGGCGGCGCGCAGGCCCGTATCCCGCACCAGATCCCCCACCCGCACGACGGAGGCACGGCGTGAGCAACGACGCGGCCACCGCCATCCCGGCGGTCGACGCCCCCCAGGGGCCCCAGCAGGAGACGCCGGCCCACGGCCTGGGCGCGTCCCTTCCGCCCGCCGACGCCCGCGCCAAGACCGAGGGCACCTTCCCCTACGCCTCCGACCTGTGGGCCGAGGGCCTGCTGTGGGCGGCCGTCCTCCGCTCCCCGCACGCGCACGCGCGCGTGGTCTCGATCGACACGACGGCCGCCGCCGAGATGCCGGGCGTCCGGGTCGTGGTGACCCACGCCGACGTCCCCGGCGACGCCACCTACGGCCGCACCGTCGCCGACCGGCCCGTCTTCGCCTCCGACCTGGTGCGCCACCACGGCGAGGCCATCGCCGCCGTCGCCGCCGACCACCCGGACACCGCCCGCCTCGCCGCCGCCGCCATCGCCGTCGAGTACGAGGTCCTCGACCCGGTCACCGACCCCGAGAAGGCGTTCGCCGCCCCGCCCCTCCACCCCGACGGCAACCTGATCCGCCACATCCCGCTGCGCTACGGCGACCCGGACGCCACGGGCGAGGTCATCGTGGAGGGCCTCTACCGCATCGGCCGCCAGGACCCCGCGCCGATCGGGGCCGAGGCCGGACTGGCCGTGCCCCGCCCGGACGGCGGCGTGGACATCTACACCGCCTCCACCGACCCGCACACCGACCGCGACCTCGCCGCCGCCTGCTTCGGACTCCGCCCGGACCAGGTCAAGGTGGTCGTCACCGGTGTCCCGGGCGCCACCGGCGACCGCGAGGACCCCGGCTTCCAGATCCCGCTCGGCCTCCTCGCCCTCCGCACCGGCTGCCCCGTCAAACTGGCCGCCACCCGCGAGGAGTCCTTCCTCGGCCACCCGCACCGCCACCCCACCCTGCTGCGCTACCGCCACCACGCGGACGCCGAGGGCCGCCTGGTCAAGGTCGAGGCGCAGATCCTGCTGGACGCCGGCGCCTACGCCGAGTCCTCCTCCGAATCGCTGGCCGCCGCCGTCGCCTTCGCCTGCGGCCCCTACGTCGTTCCGCACGCCTTCGTCGAGGGCTGGGCCGTACGCACCAACAACCCGCCCTCCGGCCATGTGCGCGGCGAGGGCGCGATGCAGGTGTGCGCCGCCTACGAGGCCCAGATGGACAAGCTCGCCGGACGCCTGGGCCTGGACCCCGCCGAACTGCGGCTGCGCAATGCGCTCGCCACCGGCGACATCCTCCCCACCGGCCAGACGGTCACCTGCCCGGCCCCGGTGGCCGAACTCCTCCAGGCCGTCCGCGACTTCCCGCTCCCCGCCCTTCCCAAGGACGGCCCGGAGGACGACTGGCTCCTCCCCGGCGGCCCCGAGGGCGCCGGCGAGCCCGGAGCCGTCCGCCGGGGCGTCGGCTACGCGCTGGGCATGGTCCACATGCTCGGGGCGGAGGGCACCGACGAGGTCTCCACCGCCACGGTCAAGGTCCACGACGGCGTCGCCACCGTCATCTGCGCGGCCGTCGAGACCGGTCAGGGCTTCACCACCCTGGCCCGCCAGATCGTGCAGGACACCCTCGGTATCGACGAGGTCCACGTCGCCCCCGTCGACACCGACCAGCCCCCCGCCGGCCCCGCCACCCACGGCCGCCACACCTGGGTGTCGGGCGGTGCGGTGGAGCGGGCGGCCAAGATGGTGCGCACCCAGCTCCTCCAGCCGCTGGCCCACAAGTTCGGCATGTCCACCGAGCTGCTCCAGATCACCGACGGCAAGATCACCTCCTACGACGGCGTCCTGTCGACCACCGTCATGGAGGCGCTGGAGGGCAAGGAGCTCTGGGCCACCGCCCAGTGCCGTCCCCATCCCACCGAGCCCCTCGACGACGCCGGCCAGGGCGACGCCTTCGTCGGCCTCGCCTTCTGCGCCGTGCGCGCGGTGGTGGACGTCGACATCGAACTCGGCTCGGTCCGGGTGGTGGAGATGGCCGTCGCCCAGGACGTGGGCCGGGTGCTGAACCCGGCCCAGCTCGCCACCCGCATCGAGGCGGGCGTCACCCAGGGCGTCGGCGCCGCCCTCACCGAGAACCTCCGCACCGCCCGCGGCCTGGTCCGCCACCCCGACCTCACCGGCTACGCCCTGCCGACGTCCCTGGACGCCCCGGACATCCGCATCGTCAAGCTCGTCGAGGAACGGGACGTCGTCGCCCCGTTCGGCGCCAAGGCCGCCAGCGCGGTGCCGGTGGTCACCTCGCCCGCCGCCGTGGCCTCCGCCGTCCGCTCCGCCACCGGCCGCCCCGTCAACCGCCTGCCCATCCGCCCCCAGGCGGCGGTCGCCGCGCCGTAACCGGGGCGCCCGGTCACGCACGCGCGAAGGGCGCGGCCCCGGTGGACGGGGACCGCGCCCTCAGGGCCTGTCTTCCGGATCTTGCCGGGCTCGCGTGATTTGGCACGCGCGTCTGCCGCGTTGTCGTCGGTCGCCACTGCTCCGCAGTGGCTCCTCCCTGATCCGGCCTGATCCGGCCTGATCCGGAAGACAGGCCCTGGCGCTGGAGACCGTGGCGGGATTCGAACCCGCGTCACCGGAGTTGCAGTCCGGCCCCTCAGCCTCTCGGGCACACGGTCGTGAGGTGCTCAGGTACGACCGTAGGGCGGCGGCCGCCCCGTCGGGAAGGACGGCGGGGCGGCCGCAACAGGACTGCCACACGCCGTTCATGGACGGAGGGCCGGCGGACGGGACGTTCCCCGCCCCCGACAGGCGCCACCGTGTCCCACGCCTCTTACGGTGAGGGGATGACCGCTTCGGAACGCCTCCGCACAGGCACCCCCACCGCCGGGGGGCACCGGCCCGGCGGTGTCCTCGGCCGGGACCACCGCGCGCTGAGCGTCGGCATCGTCTCGGTGGTGATGCTCATCGCCTTCGAGGCGACCGCCGTCGGTACGGCGATGCCGGTCGCCGCACGGGAACTGCACGGCGTCCCGCTGTACGCGTTCGCCTTCTCCGCGTACTTCACCACCAGCCTGTTCGCCATGGTGCTGTCCGGGCAGTGGTGCGACCGCGCGGGACCGCTCGCGCCGCTCGCCACCGGCATCGGCGCCTTCGCGGCCGGGCTGCTGACCTCGGGGACGGCCACGGCCATGTGGCTGTTCATCCTCGGGCGGGCCGTGCAGGGACTGGGCGGCGGGATGGTGATCGTCGCGCTGTACGTGGTCGTCAGCCGGGCGTACGAGGAACGGCTGCGGCCGGCCATCATGGCGGCGTTCGCCGCCGGGTGGGTCGTCCCCTCGATCGTCGGGCCGCTCGCCGCCGGCACGGTCACCGAACGGCTGGGCTGGCGGTGGGTGTTCACCGGCATCCCGGTGCTGATCGTCCTGCCGCTGGCGCTCGCCCTGCCGGCGATACGGCGGACGGCGTCCGGACCGGCGGGCGCGGAGGCGACGGCGGTGCCGTTCGACGGGCGGCGCGTCCGGTCGGCGCTCGGCATCTCCCTGGGCGCCGGACTGCTCCAGTACGCGGGCCAGGACCTCCGGTGGCTGTCGCTCGCGCCGGCGGCGGCCGGAGCCGCGCTGCTCGTGCCGTCCGCGCGCAGGCTGCTGCCGCGCGGCATCCACCGGGCCGCGCGCGGCCTGCCGTCGGTGGTGCTGCTGCGGGGGCTGGCGGCGGGGGCGTTCATCTCCGCCGAATCGTTCGTGCCGCTGATGCTGGTCAGCGAACGGGGCCTGAGCCCCACCCTGGCGGGGCTGTCCCTGGCGGTGGGCGGCGCGACCTGGGCGCTGGGCTCGTACATCCAGTCGCGGCCCCGGGCGGAGCCGTACCGCGAGCGGCTGATGGTGCTGGGGATGCTGCTGGTCGCGGCGGCCGTCGCGACCGCCCCGAGCGTGCTGATCGCCTCCGTACCGGTGTGGACCGTGGGCGTCGCCTGGGGGTTCGGCTGCCTCGGCATGGGGCTGGTCATCGCCTCGACCAGCGTGCTGCTGCTGAAGCTGTCGGCGCCGGAGGAGGCGGGCGCCAACTCGGCGGCCCTCCAGATCTCGGACGGGCTCTCCAACGCGGTGCTGCTCACCGTGGGCGGCGCCGCCTTCGCGGCCCTGGGCGGCGGCTCCCCGGCCGGCCACGCGACGACGGGCGGCGGCTCGCACCCGGCGGCCTTCGCGGCGGTGTTCCTGCCGATGGCCCTGGTGGCGCTGGTGGGGGCGTGGGTGGCGACGCGGCTCGGCAAGCCTGCCACCCCGCGCGGTGACGCCGGGCCGGCCGGGCCCGCGGCGGTGTGAGCCGCGTCGCACTCGGCGAGGTCACGGCGCCGTCCCGGCGGGGACGGCGCCGGGCCACCGGTAGGGTGGCCCGGTTGTCGTACGTACCGCCGAGAGACCGAGTCGGAGACCGTGACCACTACCGCCTCCCATCACCTCTCACCCGCCTTCCCCGGCCGCGCCCCCTGGGGTACCGCGAACAAGCTCCGTGCCTGGCAGCAGGCCGCGATGGAGAAGTACGTCCAGGAGCAGCCGCGTGACTTCCTGGCCGTCGCGACGCCCGGCGCCGGCAAGACCACCTTCGCGCTCACGCTCGCGTCCTGGCTGCTGCACCACCACGTCGTGCAGCAGGTCACCGTGGTCGCGCCGACCGAGCACCTGAAGAAGCAGTGGGCGGCGGCCGCCGCGCGGATAGGGATCAAGCTGGACCCGGACTACAGCGCCGGGCCGCTGAGCAAGGAGTACCACGGGGTCGCGGTCACCTACGCCGGTGTCGGCGTCCGGCCCATGCTGCACCGCAACCGCAGCGAGCAGCGCAAGACGCTGGTCATCCTCGACGAGATCCACCACGCCGGTGACTCCAAGTCGTGGGGCGAGGCGTGCCTGGAGGCGTTCGAGCCCGCCACGCGGCGCCTCGCCCTCACCGGTACGCCCTTCCGGTCCGACACCAACCCCATCCCGTTCGTCACGTACGAGGAGGGCAACGACGGCATCCGGCGGTCGTCCGCCGACTACACGTACGGATACGGCAACGCGCTCGGCGACGGCGTCGTCCGCCCGGTGATCTTCCTCAGCTACAGCGGCAACATGCGCTGGCGCACCAAGGCCGGTGACGAGGTCGCGGCCAAGCTCGGCGAGCCGATGACCAAGGACGCGATCTCGCAGGCCTGGCGCACCGCGCTCGACCCGCGCGGCGACTGGATGCCCAACGTGCTGCGCGCCGCCGACCAGCGGCTCACCGAGGTCAGGAAGGGCATCCCCGACGCGGGCGGCCTGGTCATCGCCTCCGACCAGGACTCGGCGCGCGCGTACGCCAAACTGATCCGCGAGATCACCGGCACCAAGGCGACCGTCGTGCTGTCCGACGACGCGGGGGCGTCCAAGCGGATCGACGAGTTCAGTGAGAGCCACGACCGCTGGATGGTCGCCGTCCGCATGGTGTCGGAAGGCGTCGACGTCCCGCGCCTGGCCGTCGGCGTCTACGCGACGACCATCTCCACGCCGCTGTTCTTCGCGCAGGCCGTGGGCCGTTTCGTACGGTCCCGCAGGCGCGGCGAGACCGCGTCGGTGTTCCTCCCCACCATCCCCAACCTCCTGACCTTCGCCAACGAGATGGAGGTCGAGCGCGACCACGCCCTCGACAAGCCCAGGAAGGAGGGCGAGGAGGACCCCTACGCCGAGTCCGAGAAGGAGATGGACGAGGCGAACAAGGAGCAGGACGAGGACACCGGCGAGCAGGACACGCTGCCCTTCGAGGCGCTGGAGTCCGACGCCGTCTTCGACCGGGTCCTCTACGACGGCGCCGAGTTCGGCATGCAGGCCCACCCCGGCAGCGAGGAGGAGCAGGACTACCTCGGCATCCCCGGCCTGCTGGAGCCCGACCAGGTGCAGCTCCTGCTGCGCAAGCGGCAGGCACGGCAGATCGCGCACAGCCGGCAGAAGCCGGCCGATGAGGCCGACCTGCTGGAACTGCCGGCCGAACGGCGTCCGGTGGTGTCGCACAAGGAGCTGCTGGAGCTGCGCAAGCAGCTCAACACGATGGTCGGCGCCTACGTCCACCAGAGCGGCAAGCCGCACGGCGTCATCCACACCGAGCTGCGCCGGGTGTGCGGCGGGCCGCCGAGCGCGGAGGCGACGGCGGGGCAGATCCGGGAGCGCATCAAGAAGGTCCAGGAGTGGGCCACCCGCATGCGCTGAGCCCGGGGCGGCGGGCGTCGGCCCATCGGCACATACCGGGGCGAAGACTGCGTACCGAAAACGCTTTCGCCCGGATTCTGGACGAGGGCTTCCGCTGAGCGGAGTCCCTCGCTACTGTCCCCGGCAATCGCAATGCAAACGCCCCGTGGCAGCGCCGCCGCGGAGCGCAGCCGGTGTGCCATGGCCTGCCGGCGGCCTCTCCGTGCGTCGCCGATGGGACCGGTGCCGCGTCCGCCTTTGAGAGTGTCCGCCGTCACTCACTCCGAAGGAGAGGGCGTCGTGACCGCGGAAACCTCCCAGACGCTCGACCGGGGACTGCGCGTCCTCAAGCTGCTCGCCGACACCGACCACGGGCTGACCGTCACCGAGCTGTCCACCAAGCTCGGCGTCAACCGCACCGTCGTCTACCGCCTGCTCGCCACGCTCGAACAGCACGCCCTGGTACGCCGTGACCTGGGCGGCCGCGCCCGGGTGGGCCTCGGGGTGCTCCGGCTGGGCCGTCAGGTGCACCCGCTGGTGCGCGAGGCCGCGCTGCCCGCGCTGCGATCGCTGGCCGAGGACATCGGCGCCACCGCCCATCTGACGCTGGTCGACGGGGCGGAGGCGCTCGCCGTCGCGGTCGTCGAGCCGACCTGGACGGACTACCACGTGGCCTACCGGGCCGGGTTCCGCCACCCGCTGGACCGGGGCGCGGCCGGCCGCGCGATACTCGCCGCCCGGCAGGGCGCCCTGAACGAGCCGGGCTACACGCTCACGCACGGCGAACTGGAGGCGGGCGCCAGCGGCGCGGCGGCCCCGCTGGTCGGGGTGACCGGCATCGAGGGCAGCGTCGGGGTGGTCATGCTGGCGGACGCCGTGCCGGAGCGGGTGGGCCCCCGGGTGGTCGACGCCGCCCGCGAGGTCGCCGACGCCCTCCGCTGACGCGGGTCCGCCGCATGCCCGCCGCCGGCCGGCGGCCGCGGGGCGGCCGATAGATTGGCACCGTGCTCTCCAGTCTCACGCGCCCCCGCGCCCTCGCCCTGTGCGCCCTGCCCGTCGTCGCCCTGCTCGTGGTCGCAGGGGCCGCGCCGCTGCCCTTCACCCTGGCGCAGCCGGGGTCGACCAGCGACGTCCTGGGGGAGCACAAGGGCCGGCAGGTCATCACCGTCTCCGGCGTGCCCGTCCGCCCGACCACGGGCGAGCTGCGCATGACGACCATCGTGGCCACCGGGCCGCGTGCCGACGTCGACCTCGGGGACGTCGTGGAAAGCTGGTTCCGCGGCGACCGGGCCGTCCTGCCGCGCGACTCGGTCTACCCGCCGGGCAAGTCCGACGCCGAGATCGAGAAGCGCAACATCGGCCAGATGCGCGAGTCCCAGAACAGCGCCGTCCGGGCCGCCCTCGGCTACCTCGGCAAGAGCCCCGAGCAGGTGAAGGTCGACCTGGAGCTCGCCGACGTCGGCGGCCCCAGCGCCGGGCTGTTCTTCGCGCTGGGGATCGTCGACAAGATCGAGGGCGACGGCTCGGGCGGCGACCTCACCGGCGGCCGCACGATCGCCGGTACGGGCACGGTCGCCGCCGACGGCACGGTCGGCGCCGTCGGCGGGGTGTCCCTCAAGACGCAGGCCGCGCACCGCGACGGGGCGACCGTCTTCCTCGTACCGAAGGACGAGTGCGCGGACGCCCAGGCCGAGAAGCCCGAGGGGCTGCGGCTCGTCCCCGTCACCACGCTCAAGGACGCGGTGTCGTCGCTGCGCGCCCTGGAGCGGGGCGGGAAGGTCCCGAGCTGCTGACCGGCCCCGGGGCGTCCATCTCCCGCCAGCTCGGGAAGAGCGCCGGGGTCAGCGTGGTCAGGAAGTACAGCCCGCCGACCGTCAGCAGCGTCGGTACCAGCCCCGCCCGCTCCACCAGGTAGCCCGCCCCGACCGCGCCCAGCGGCATGGCCATCAGCGCCCCGGCGGTCGTCACCCCGGCCACCCGGCTGCGCAGCGCGTCCGGGACCCGCTCGTACATCACCGTCGTCAGGATCGGGTTGAGCGTCCCGGAGCCCAGCCCGCCGGCGGCCGCGGTCACCACCAGCGGCCACACGCCGTCCGTCGCCGCCGCCATGAGGAACGGCGGCGCCCCGCTGACCAGGAACGCCAGCGTGAACACCGTCCGGCGCCGGCAGCGGTGCCCCACCATCGCGTAGAGCAGGGCGCCCAGCAGCGCGCACCCACCCCACACCGCCATGAGCAGGCCGATCGCGGCCGCCCCGCCCAGGTTCCGCTGGGCGTGCACCGGCAGGAGCACCGCGCTCCAGCTCTGGCTCAGGCCGTTGGTGACCATCACCATCAGGGTGATGCCCAGCAGCAGCCGGGAGCCGATCACGAAGGCGTACCCCTCGCGCAGCTCCGCCCGGTACCGCGCCGGCGAGACGGGCTCGGCGTCCCGGCGCGGCTCCGCGGCGGCCACCCCGCGCAGGCCGGCGGAGACCAGCAGCGCGGAGAGCCCGAAGGTCGCGGCGTCCAGCAGCAGCACCGTCTCCGCCCCGACCAGGGCGATCAGCACGCCCGCGAGGGCGGCGCCGGTCATCCGGGCGCCGCGCGACACCGCGTCGAAGAGACTGGCCGCCCGGGCGAGCGTGGTCCCGGCCCGCCCGGCGAGGTCGGGGACCAGGACGTGCCGCGCCGTCTCGCCGGGCGCGTGGAACAGGCCGGTGACGGCCATCAGGGCGCACAGCACCCAGAAGTCGAGCCGCCCGGCGCGGTGCAGGAGCGGGATGGCGGCGAGCGCGAGGCCGCAGACGAGGTCCGAGGCGATGCTGACACGCCGGCGGCCGATCCGGTCGATGACCGGTCCGCCGACGAGGGCCGAGACGACGACGGGCAGGGTGGCGCAGAAGGCGACGAGCCCCGCCTTGCCGGGGCTCCCGGTGGTCTGGAGCGCGAACCACGGGACGCCGATGAGGGTCAGTGCGTTGCCGCTGATGGATATGGCGTTGGCGGCCAGCACGGTGGCCAGCGGACGCCGGCTCCGGCCGCTCATGCCATACGGGCGGTGCGGGCCGGCGGGGTGACCAGGCGGAGGCCCAGTTCGACCAGCATCCAGCCCAGTTGGGCCCGCAGCGGGCGCCGGCGGGCCGGGCGCGGGGGAGCGGCGTCCCGCAGGGCGGCGGCGCGCAGCTCGTGCATCCGCAGGTGTATGTCGGGGTGCATGGCGGTGGTCGGTCCCTTCAGTCGTTCTGCTGGGGGAAGGCGTGCAGGTGGACGCGGACCTGGGTGGCGTCGGCGTCGGGTGCCGCCGCGCGGTAGCGGTCGATCACCGCGTGCAGTTCCTCGCCGAGGTCGTGGAGCTGCCGGGGGCCGAGGCGCAGGGTGAAGTCGCTGAGGTCGGCGTTCCTGACCCACTCGGCGGGCCAGTCGCGCATGGTGCCGATCCACGTCGACAGTTCCTGGCCGTGGAGGGTGGCGATCTCGTGCAGCAGGACGTTGACCGCCCCGCGCGTCTGCGGGTCCTCGTCGTCGAACAGCGAGGAGTCCCAGGCCGTGCCCTGGTGCACGGCCTGCCACCAGCGCTCGCGCCCCTTGCCGCGCTCGGGCGCGTCCTCGGTGAAGCCGTAGGAGGCGAGCTGGCGGAGGTGGTAGCTGGTGGCGCCGCTCGACTCGCCCAGCCGGTCGGCCAGTTGGGAGGCGGTGGCGGGGCCGTGGTGGCGGAGGGCGGCCAGCAACCGGATCCGCAGGGGGTGGGCCAGTCCGCGCAGCGAGCGTGGGTCCAACTGCCGGACCGGGCGGGCCCCTTGGTCGTTCTTCTCGGGCTCGGGCATGCCCTCAGCCTAGAGTTGCAAAGAAGTCTGTGCAAGGACTTCTTTGCACAGACTTCTTGGCACGCATGCGGCTCACTCCTCCGACGCGGCCTGCTCCACCAGTGGGATGATCCGCAGGGGCACGGGGTTCTCCATGACGATCGCCGTCGAGGCCCGCACGATGCCGTCGAAACCGACGACCCGGTCGATCACCCGCTGGAGATCCGCGTTCGACCGGGCCACCAGCCGGCACAGCATGTCCCCGTGGCCGGTCGTGGTGTGCAGCTCCAGCACCTCGGGGACCCCGGCCAGGTGCTCCCGCACATCGGCCCCTTGCCCCTGTTTGATCTCCAGGGTCGCGAAGGCGGTCACCGGGTACCCCAGCGCCGCCGGGTCCACCTCCGGGCCGAAGCCCCGGATGACTCCGTTCGACTGGAGCCGGTCCAGCCGGGCCTGCACCGTGCCGCGTGCCACGCCCAGCCTGCGCGAAGCCTCCAGCACGCCTATCCGCGGCTCCTTCGCCAGCAGGGCGATGAGCCTGCCGTCCAGATGATCGATCGCCACAGCCGCTCCCGAATGGTCACCCTGTACAGAACGTCCGCTCATCCTGCCCACCCGCTGGTCAAAATGACCAGCGTCCATCACAACTATTGCGCACCTTGCCAAACGGAGAGAGCCTGCCGCCATGACTGAGACCATCCAGCACACGCCCGACACCGCCCGGCAGGCCGACCCCTTCCCGGTGAAGGGAATGGACGCGGTCGTCTTCGCCGTCGGCAACGCCAAGCAGGCCGCCCACTTCTACTCCACGGCCTTCGGCATGAAGCTGGTCGCCTACTCCGGACCGGAGAACGGCAGCCGCGAGACCGCCAGTTACGTCCTGACGAACGGCGCCGCGCGCTTCGTGTTCACCTCCGTCATCAAGGCGTCCACCGACTGGGGCCGCTTCCTCGCCGACCACGTCGCCGAGCACGGCGACGGCGTCATCGACCTCGCCATCGAGGTGCCGGACGCCCGCAAGGCGTACGCGTACGCCGTCGAGCAGGGCGCCACCGGCCTCACCGAGCCGTACGAGATCAAGGACGAGCACGGCACGGTCGTCCTCGCCGCGATCGCCACGTACGGCAAGACCCGCCACACCCTCGTGGACCGCTCCGGCTACGACGGCCCCTACCTGCCCGGCTTCGTCACCGCGTCCCCGGTCGTCGAGCCGCCGGCCAAGCGCACCTTCCAGGCCATCGACCACTGCGTGGGCAACGTCGAGCTCGGGAAGATGAACGACTGGGTGGCCTTCTACAACAAGGTCATGGGCTTCACGAACATGAAGGAGTTCGTGGGCGACGACATCGCGACCGAGTACTCGGCGCTGATGTCGAAGGTCGTCGCCGACGGCACGCTCAAGGTGAAGTTCCCGATCAACGAGCCGGCGATCGCGAAGAAGAAGTCGCAGATCGACGAGTACCTCGAGTTCTACGGCGGCGCGGGCGTCCAGCACATCGCGCTCGCCACGAACGACATCGTGCACACCGTCCGCACGATGCGGGCCGCGGGCGTCCAGTTCCTCGACACCCCCGACTCGTACTACGACACCCTCGGCGAGTGGGCCGGCGAGACCCGCGTGCCGGTGGAGACCCTGCGCGAGCTGAAGATCCTGGTCGACCGCGACGAGGACGGCTACCTGCTGCAGATCTTCACCAAGCCGGTCCAGGACCGTCCGACGGTGTTCTTCGAGATGATCGAGCGGCACGGGTCGATGGGCTTCGGCAAGGGCAACTTCAAGGCGCTGTTCGAGGCGATCGAGCGCGAGCAGGCCAAGCGCGGCAACCTCTGACACCCCCGCCCGGGCGGTCCGCGCCCGGCGGCACCCCCCGGCCCGGGCGTCCGCGTCCGGGCCGCACGCGCGCACCGGAACACCGGCCGCCCGGTACGGGGGGCCGGGCGGCCGGCCGCGGCCTTCTCGTCCCGCGTCCCGCGGCCGCGGGACGGCCGGGCGGAGCCGTGCGGGGTCGATCCGACGACCGCGGCGGGCGTCCACGTTCGTCGCCCCGAACCCGCCTCAGCGGCCCCGCGACGACGACGGCGACGGTGACAGCGACGGCGATGGCGACGGCGACGGGCGGGCGCGGTCACGGGCGGGCGACCGGTCGGGCGCCGGGGAGCCGGCGCCGCCGGGGACGTTCCGCGGGCCGCCCTCCGGCGGTTCGCCCAGCGAGGCCAGCGCCCGGCGGGCCTTCGGCGCCAGCAGGGGCGAGAAGGACGGGTTGATCCGCAGCGCCTCCTCGATGTGTCGGCGCGCCGGCCCCCACTTCCCCAGCTCCTGTTCGATCCGCCCCCGGTGGTACGCGAACAGCGCGCTCCGCAGGCCCTGGTCCGTGGCCCGCCGGGCGTACGGCAGCGCCTCCTCGGCGTCACCCGCCCGGTACAGCGCCCAGCCGAGCGCGTCGGCGACGTGCACGGACCGGTGCCCCCTCGCCCACGCGGCGCGCAGCCGCGCCACGGCGGCGTCCGGGTCCCCGTGGTCGGCCTCGTACCGGGCCAGCACCAGCGTCCCGTCGACCCCGTGGGTGCCCGCCTCGGTGGCCCGCGCCCGGAGCACCTCGTACTGCGTGCGGGCGTCCCCTTCGAGCCCCAGCGACTCGTACAACTCGCCCGCCTCCAGGGCGTACTGCGGCAGCGGCAGCGCCTCCAGGGCGGCCGAGTAGTCCCGCAGCGCCTCGCCGGTCCGCCCGAGCGCCGCCAGCGCCCGGGCCCGGCCGGCCAGCGACGGGGCGTGGCCGGGCACCAGCCGCAGCGCCGGCCCGTAGGACGTGAGGGCCTCGGCGGGCTCGCCCCGCTCCCACGCCAGGTCGCCCAGCCGCGCCAGGCACGCGGCCTTCTCCGCCGGGGTGGCGGCCAGCGCCACCGCGTCGTGCGCCAGCGCGGCGGCGTCCTCGCGCCACCCCCTGTCCCGGTACACCAGCGAGGCCCGGGACAGCGCCGGCGCCCCGGCCCGCAGCGCCCGCAGCCGCTCCATGGCCCGCCCCGCGGACACCTGGTCGCCGAGCCCGCCGTACGCGTCGATCAGAACCGCGTACACCTGCCACCGCCTCGGGGCGCGGTCGCGCACCGCCTCGCCCCACTTCCGCGCCGCCCGGAAGTCGCCCCGGGCGTTGGCGAGCGCGCCCATGCCGAGCTGCGCGTCGGTGTTGCCCCGGGCCGCGGGCAGCAGCTCCAGGGACCGCTCCAGCGCCCTCTCGGCCCGTACGTACGCGGCGGTGTCGCCGCTGCGCGTCCCGCGCTCCACGTACGCGGCGCCCAGCTCCGCCCACGAGGCGTCGTCCCGCGGGTGGGCGCGCAGCCACCGCTCACGATCGCCGATCAGCGCGGCCAGCTCGGGAAGCGACGCCTGTGCCCCGGCGTGCGCCGCCGACACGGCCCGCGCGACGGCGCCGGGCGCGGGTGCCGGAGCACCCCCGCCGAGGCCCACCGGCACGAGCACGGCGACCATGCCGGCCAGCACCATGGCCGCGCCCACACCCAGGACGATCCGCGGGACCCGTTCCGTTGTCATGCCGTCACTGTGCGGCAAACGCCCCGCCGGTACGGCGAGCCACCCGGCGCACCCCGCGCCGAACCCCCGACGGGTTCACACCGATGGCCCCGGGTGCCAGGCTGGGATCATGGACGAGCTGCTGACCCGCCTGCGGGCCGGCCTCCCGGCGGAGGCCGTCCTCACCGACCCGGACGTCACCACCTCCTACGCCCGTGACATGGCGAGCTTCTGCGACGCCGGCACCCCGGCGGTGGTCGCCCTGCCGGGCACCGTCGACGAGGTGCGGCACGTCATGCGCACCGCGACCGAGCTGCGGGTGCCGGTTGTCCCGCAGGGCGCCCGCACGGGCCTGTCGGGCGCGGCGAACGCCTCCGACGGCTGCATCGTGCTGTCGCTGACCAGGATGGACCGGATCCTGGAGATCAACCCGGTCGACCGCGTCGCGGTCGTGGAGCCCGGCGTGGTCAACGCCGTGCTGTCCCGCGCGGTTGGTGAGCACGGGCTGTACTACCCGCCGGACCCGTCGAGCTGGGAGACCTGCACCATCGGCGGGAACATCGGCACCGCGTCCGGGGGCCTGTGCTGCGTCAAGTACGGGGTGACGGCGGAGTACGTGCTCGGCCTGGACGTCGTCCTCGCCGACGGCCGTCTGCTGTCCACCGGCCGCCGCACGGCCAAGGGCGTGGCCGGGTACGACCTCACCCGGCTCTTCGTCGGCTCCGAGGGCACCCTCGGCGTCGTCGTACGGGCCGTCCTGGCGCTGCGCCCGCGGCCGCCGCGACAGCTCGTGCTGGCCGCCGAGTTCCCGTCGGCGGCGGCCGCCTGCGACGCCGTGTGCGCGGTCATGGAGCGGGGCCACGCGCCGTCGTTGCTGGAGCTGATGGACCGCACCACCGTACGGGCGGTCAACCGGCTCGGCCGGATGGGCCTGCCCGAGACCACCGAGGCGCTGCTGCTCGCCGCGTTCGACACCCCCGACCCGGCCGCCGACCTCGCCGCCGTGGGGGAGCTGTGCAGCGCCGCCGGGGCCACCGGGGTCGTCCCGGCCGAGGACGCGGCCGAGTCGGAGATGCTGCTGAAGGCCCGCCGGATGGCGCTGACTGCGCTGGAGGCGGTCAGCACGGCGACGATGATCGACGACGTGTGCGTGCCGCGCTCCCGGCTCGCCGAGATGCTCGACGGCACGGCCGCCATCGCCTCCGCGTACGGCCTGACGATCGGCGTCTGCGCGCACGCGGGTGACGGCAACACCCATCCCGTCGTCTGCTTCGACCACCACGACCCCGACGAGTCGCGCCGGGCCCGCGAGTCGTTCGACGCGATCATGGTCCTCGGCCTGGAGCTCGGCGGCACCATCACGGGCGAACACGGCGTCGGCGTACTGAAGAAGGAGTGGCTGGCCCGCGAACTGGGCCCGGTGGGACTGGAGTTGCAGAGGGGCATCAAGGCGACCTTCGATCCGCTCGGCATCCTCAACCCCGGCAAGGTCTTCTGAGACTCCGGCGAGACTTCGCGGACAGGACCTAGGGCCGATGTCCGATGGTCCGGGCCCGGCCGCCCGCATAGCGTGGAGGGACCGATGAAGGAGGAGCCGTGCCCGCACGCCTTGACTACACCATCGTCCGCAGCCGCGACCGGTTCGCCGCCGCCCGTTTCCTCACGGAGCTGATCGACGCGCCCGAGCCCAAGCCCTTCGGCCCGTTCGCGAGCGTCCCGCTGGAGGGCGGCGTCACCCTCGACTACCTCGACGACGACGCGCCCCGGATCGTCCCGCAGCACCTCGCGTTCCTCGTCCCGGAGGACGAGTTCGACCAGATCTTCGGGAGGATCCAGGAGCGCGAACTGCCGTACTGGGCCGACCCGTACCACCGCGAACCCCAGCGGATCAACCACCACCACGGGGGCCGCGGTGTGTACATCGACGACCCCGACGGCCACTCGATCGAATTCATCACGCACACGTACGTGACCGGCTGACCGGGCCGTCAGGCGAGCAGCTCGGCCAGTCCGTCGTCCAGGCCGAGCTGCTCCGACTCCGAGCCGGGCGGCACCACCGTCAGCGCCAGCTCCAGCCAGGCGGACACCTGCGGGGAGGGGGCCTCCAGCAGCGCGTCCCCGTCCGGCGACGACAGCGCGATCAGCACGACGGCCCGGCCGTCCAGGGTGGTGGGCCGGATCCGCACGTCGCCGTGGCCGCACGGGCGGAAGACGCCCTCGACCAGCAGCTCGCGGGCGAAGGTCCAGTGCACCGGGTGGTCGGTGCCGACGTGGAAGGTGATGTGCACGGCGTACGGGTCGTCCGTGCGGTAGGCCAGCCGGGCGGGGACGGGGACGCCGCGCTCGGGCGACAGCACGAGGGTGAGCTCCAGTTCGCGTTCGACGACGGTGTGCCGCATGGGACGGTTCCCTTCTCTCCGGTACGGGCCCTGGAGGGGGCCGTACCGGATGAGAGGCGCTTCGCCGTCCGTCATTACGCGACTTCGGCGGGGGACTTCCCGGGGTGGGGTCGTCCTCGTTTCCCGTAACACAGGTGTGACCTGATCGTGGCCGTTGTGGACGGACCGGTCCGGGTCCGCTCGGCGGTCTGGTAGATGTGGTGCCTTGAATTGAGGCCTCGAGGAGATACGGGACCACGGTGATGAGCGCCCCAACCCCGGCAACCGGCGACGGCAGCCCCACGCCTGGCTACTACCCCGATCCGTCCATCCCGGGATATATCCGGTTCTGGAACGGTGGCGCCTGGGTGCCGGGGACGAGCCGCCCCGCCCCGCAGGACGGCGAGGCGCTGCCCACGCCGCCGGACCGGCCGTCCCCGGCGCCGGCACCGACGCCCTCGGTGTCCTCGGTGTCCTCGGTGTCCTCGGTGGAGGAGACCGGCCCGGTCTTCTTCGACGAGGAGCCGGTCGCCCCGCCCGAGCCGGAGCCCGCGTCCGTGTGGCAGGCGGACGCCTCGCGCCAGACCGGGTTCGGGGGCGACCGTGACCACCGGGTCTCCTGGGGCGCCGAGGCCGGCCAGGACCCGCGCCGCCCGGCCCCCGACCCGACGGGCGGCGCCCTGCCCGGCGTGCGGAACGTGGAACCGGAGCCGGCGAAGGCGGCCGCCCCGGAGGGCACCGTCACCATCCGGGCGGTCAAGCCCCCGCAGCCCCAGCCGCAGCCCCAGCCCCAGCCGCAGGCCCCGCAGCCCGCGCCCGGGCAGCCCGCCGACGGCACGATGACCATCCGGGCGTTCACGCCGGACGCCCCGAGCGGCTCCCGGCTCCCCGCCCAGCCGGCCGCCCCCGCCCAGGGACCGGCCCCCGCACAGCCGGCCGCCCCCGCTCCTGCCCCTGCCCAGGCCCAGGCACCGGCCCCGGCCCCGACGACGCCCGCCACCCCCGCGGCGCCCGCCGCGCCGGTCACCCACGGACCCGGCGGCGGCGCCGCGTCCTGGGCGCAGCAGGTGCACCAGCTCGCCCAGCCCGGCCGCGCCGAGGCCCAGGCACCTGCGCCCGGCGTGCCGGAGGCCCGGTCGCAGCAGCCCGTCCTGCCCTGGAAGCCCCCGGTCGACGACCCGTTCCTGGCGGCCGCGCAGGCCCAGGCGGCCGCCCGCCCGGCCGGTCTGGGCAAGCGGTTCGCGGCCCGGCTGATCGACACCCTGGTGCTGGGGGCGGCCGTCGGCGCCGTCGCCGTACCGTTCGTCTCCAAGGCGCTCGACCACATCGACGGCAAGATCGAGCAGGCCCGCCGGTCCGGTGAGACGGTCACCGTCTGGCTCCTGGACGGCACCACCGCGACGTACTTCGGCATCACGCTGGCCGCCCTGCTGGTGCTGGGCGCGCTGTACGAGGCGGTGCCCACCGCCAAGTGGGGCCGTACGCTCGGCAAGAAGCTGATGGGCCTCGACGTGCGGGACATCGAGTCGCACGAGCCCCCGGCGTTCGGCGCTGCGCTGCGCCGCTGGCTGGTCTACTCGGTGCTGGGGATCCTGGTGGTCGGGGTGGTCAACGTCCTGTGGGCGCTGTTCGACCGCCCCTGGCGCCAGTGCTGGCACGACAAGGCCGCCCACACCTTCGTCGCCGGGCGGTAGCCCGAACGGCCGGTGATCGTTTGCGGGGCCCCGCCGGCCGGGGTGCACTGCCCCCATGAGCAACGAACCACCGCCGCCCGGTCAGCAGCCCCCCGAGGACGACCCGTTCCGCAAGAGGCCGCCGCACGAGGAGGGCGCCGAGCCGCCGCCCGCGCCGCCCCCTCCGCCGGGCGGTGGTGGTCCGTACGGCGGGCAGGGACCGTACGGCGGCGGCGGGCCGTACGAGGGCGGTCCGGGCGGGCCGTACGACGGCGGCGGGGGTGGCCCTTACGGCGGAGGCGGCGGCCCCTATGGCGGCGGCGGTCCGTACGGCTACGGCGGGGCGGATCCGCTGGCGGGGATGCCGCCGCTCGCCGACTCGGGCAGGCGCGTCCTGGCCCGGCTCATCGACTGGGCGATCATCGTCGTACCGCTCGCCCTCCTCGGCATCCCGTTCGACCTCTACGCCAAGGTGGGGGACGACGCGGACGTCGCGGACGTGTGGCAGGCCAACGACACCACGCAGTGGGTGTTCCAGCTCATCACCATCGTGGCGTACGTCTCCTACGACACCCTCATGACGAGCAAGCGGCACGGCCAGACCATCGGCAAACGGCTGATGGGCATGCGCGTGGCGATGCTCAACGACGGCAGCGTGCCGAACACGAACGCCGCGCTGATCCGGGCGGTGGTGCTGTGGCTGCCCGCGCTGATCTGCTGCGCCTGTCTGTGGCCGTTGTTGCTCCTGATCCTGATCCTCGTCGACAAGCCGTACAAACAGGGCCTGCACGACAAGGCGGCCAAGACCGTCGTCGTGTCAACGACGCAGTGAGTGCTCCCTGCGCCGGGCCGGGACCGGCGGTCGCGCGGCGTCGGGGGCCGCGCGGCGGCCGGCGGACGCCGGCAGGGTCATCGCGACCAGCAGGCCGAGCGCCAGGGCGGCGACGCCGATCAGCGCGACACCCAGTCCGGTGGTGGTGCGGGACACGAGCAGCATGGCGACGGTCGCGAAGACGACGGTGGCCGAACCGTAGGCGAGCTGTGCGGCGGTCGGACGCGGCATGGCGGGTTCCGTCCTCGAAGCAGTGGAGCACCGGATGGGGGTCACGCAACTCGGTCGCACTGTTCTTTGACTCTACGACGGTGGATGCCCGAGAGGAACCGGTAGTAAGCGTGACCTAACCCACGGTACCGGTGTATGGGGGGCGCACAGAATCACGGCCTATGCCAAATGGCCCGAATTCGGCGCCCGTTGTCGCGATCGGCAGGGGAGGACCGCAGTAAGTGAGGTACATCGGAGCCGCGTCGATCATCGTCGTCGCGCTGGCCGCGCCCTTCGTCACCACCGCGCCGGACGCCCGGGCGGCTCCGCCCGCCGCGGCGGCCGCGGCGGTCCCGGCCACCACCGCCCCCGTCGACGACGACGTCTCGCGCGGGTCCGCCGAGGGGAAGCACGACGGGCACGTCATCGACGGCCCCTTCAGCGCCCGCCAGCGGCAGCAGCGGCAGGTGGCGCTGGAGCAGGTGCTGAGCGGGCGGGCGGAGGTGGAGCGCCGGGGCGGTTCGCGGGTGGTCAAGCTCGCCGACCGCAAGTACGTCGAGCTGGGCCGGGAGCGTACGGACAAGATCTTCACCATCCTGGTCGAGTTCGGGGACGAGATCGACGACACCACCACGTACGACCCGGACGGGCCGGGCGGCCCGAAGCCGCCCGTCATCAAGTACGGGGGCACGCCGGGGCCGCTGCACAACCGGATCCCCGAGCCCGACCGGACGCGGGACAACTCCACGGCCTGGCGCGCCGACTACGACCGCGAGCACTACCGGCGGCTGTACTTCGGCGAGGGGGAGGGGGTGGAGTCGCTGAAGACGTACTACGAGAAGACCTCCTCGGGCCGGTACTCGGTGGAGGGCGAGGTCTCGGACTGGGTGAGGGTCGCGTACAACGAGGCGCGGTACGGCTCGAACTACTGCGGCGGCAACAACTGCCCCAACGCCGAGGACCTGGTCCACGACGGGGTGGCCGCGTGGGTCGCCGGGCAGCGGGCCGGGGGCAGGACGGACGAGCAGATCAGGGCCCAGGTGGCGCGGTTCGACGAGTGGGACCGTACGGACCACGACAACGACGGCGACTTCAACGAGCCGGACGGCTACATCGACCACTTCCAGATCGTGCACGCGGGCGAGGACGGCTCGGCGGGCGGCGGCGCCCAGGGGCCGGACGCGCTGTGGGCGCACCGGGGGTACGCCTACGGCCGGGACGACGGCGACACCGGTCCGGCGGGGTTCCGCGCGGGGGGCGTGGCGATCGGGAACACCGGTGTCTGGGTGGGCGACTACACGATGCAGCCGGAGAACGGCGGGCTGGGCGTCTTCGCCCACGAGTACGCGCACGACCTCGGCCTGCCGGACCTGTACGACACCAACAACGTGGCGGGCGTGGAGAACTCGGTCGGCTTCTGGTCGCTGATGTCGTCCGGTTCGTGGCTGGGCACGGGCAAGGAGGCGATCGGCGACCTGCCGGGGGACATGACCGCCTGGGACAAGCTCCAGCTCGGCTGGCTGAACTACGAGCGGGCCCGGGCCGCGGTCGCGTCGGAGCACACGCTGGGCGTGTCGGCGTACAACACCGACCTGCCGCAGGGGCTGGTCGTGGAGCTGCCGACGAAGCGGGTCACCACCCCGGTGGTGCGGCCGGCCGGGGGCGCGGGGCAGTGGTGGAGCGACCACGGCGACAACCTGTCGCACACGCTGGCCCGGACCGTCGACCTGACGGGCCGTTCCTCCGCCGCGCTGGAACTCGACGGCTGGTGGGACATCGAGAAGGACTACGACCACCTGTACACCCAGGTCTCCACGGACGGCGGGGAGAGCTGGAAGGCGGTGGACGGCACGGCCGACGGGGAGGCCATCACCCGGGACGGCGGTGACAAGCCGGCCCTGACGGGCGTCTCGGAGAGGTACCGCCGGCTGGTGTACCCGCTGGACGCGTACGCCGGCAAGCGGATCGTCGTCCGGTTCCGCTACAAGACGGACGGCGGGGTGGCGGGCAAGGGCTTCGCGGCGGACAACGTCACCGTGCGGGCGGACGGCGTGACGCTGTTCGCGGACGACGCGGAGGGGGAGGGCGCCGCGGGCTGGACGGCGCGGGGGTTCGCGCGGGTGGGGGAGTCGGTCACGGGCGACTACCCGCAGTACTACGTCGTGGAGAACCGGCAGTACGTGTCGTACGACCGGACGCTGGCGACCGGCCCGTACCACTTCGGCTTCCCCGAGCCGCGGGGCGACTGGGTGGAGCACTACGCCTACCGGCCGGGGGTGATGATCTGGCAGTGGGACACCTCGCAGCGGGACAACAACGTCACCGACCACCCCGGCGAGGGGCTGCTGCTGCCGGTGGACGCCCACCCGCAGCCGATGACCTGGGACGACGGCACCCTCATGTCCAACAAGATCGCCCCGTACGACGCGGCGTTCAGCCGGTACCCGGTGCCCGGTTTCACCCTGCACAGGAAGGGCGTACCGCAGCGGATCCCCCCGCATGCGGGCAACTCCGTCTTCGATGACCACAAGGGGGTGTACTGGTACGCCGAGAACCGGTTCGGCGGGGTGCGGACCACGGACACCGGCACCCGGATCGCCCTCGCGGGCCAGTCGCCGGGCGGCTCGTCGGTGACCGTGGAGGTGGGCCCGTCGGGCGGGTGACCAGGCCGGTTCCCCGCCGCCGCCCCGCCGGAGCCCCGGCGGGGCGGCTGTTCGCAATGCGGGTCGGGCTGTTCACATAGAGCACTTGGCCTGTGCAAGTCAAGATCTGTCTTTTCGCGTCATTCTCCGGTCGAATGTCGTCACTTGTGGCGCGACACCGCACGCGGATAACACATCGACCCCCCATCCGCGGGCGCGGGCGCGGGGAGGACAAGATCTAAGTGACCAGCAGACGACGGGCGTTCAGAGCGTCCGCGGTGATCGTGGCGCTGGCCGCCACCGCCGCTACGGCCTCGGCCTTCACCACGGCCCAGGCCGACAACCGCCCCACCGAGGGCATCGAGCGTCATGACCCGGCTCCGGGTGCGCACGGGGCTCCGGGGCGCGACAACGCCGCCAAGGTCGACCACGACCTCGACGGCCCGTTCAGCAAGCAGCAGGCCCAGGCGCGCGAGGCCGCGCTGGAGCAGGTGCTGGCAGGCGACCGCAAGGTGGAGCGCAGGGGTGCCTCCAAGGTCGTCAAGCTCGACGACAAGAAGTACGTCGAGCTGGGCCGCGAGAAGACCGACAAGATCTTCACGATCCTGGTCGAGTTCGGCGACAAGGTCGACAACACGACGCTGATCGACCGCGCGGACGACGGCGACGACCACACGCTGAAGCCGAAGTTCGGCGGCGCGGCCGGCCCGCTGCACAACGCGATAGCGGAGCCGGACCGTTCGAAGGACAACTCGACGGCCTGGCAGAAGGACTACAACCAGCAGCACTTCCAGGACCTGTACTTCGGCACCGGCAAGGACAAGAAGACCGGTCAGCAGAAGCAGTCCCTGAAGACCTACTACGAGAAGACCTCCTCCGGCCGCTACTCGGTCGACGGCGCGGTCTCCGACTGGGTCAAGGTCGAGTACAACGAGGCCCGCTACGGCTCGAACTACTGCGGCAACACCAACTGCGCCAACGTGTGGGACGCCGTCCGCGACGGTGTGACCGCGTGGACCGCGCAGCAGAAGGCGGCCGGCAAGACCGACGCCCAGATCAAGGCGCAGCTCGCCCAGTACGACCAGTGGGACCGCTACGACTTCGACGCCGACGGCAACTTCAACGAGGCCGACGGCTACATCGACCACTTCCAGATCGTCCACGCCGGTGAGGACGAGTCCGCGGGCGGCGGCGCACAGGGCACCGACGCGCTGTGGGCCCACCGCTGGTACGCCTACGGCACCGACGCCGGCAAGACCGGCCCGGCGAACAACAAGGCCGGCGGCACGCAGATCGGCGACTCCGGCATCTGGGTCGGCGACTACACCATGCAGCCCGAGAACGGCGGCCTCGGTGTCTTCGCCCACGAGTACGGCCACGACCTGGGCCTGCCCGACCTGTACGACACCTCGGGCAAGGCGGGCGCCGAGAACTCGACCGGCTTCTGGTCCCTGATGTCCTCCGGCTCCTGGCTCGGCACCGGCAAGAACGAGATCGGCGACCTGCCCGGCGACATGACCGCCTGGGACAAGCTCCAGCTCGGCTGGCTCAACTACGAGAAGGCCAAGGCGGCGACGAAGTCCAAGCACACGCTGGGCGTCGCGGAGTACAACACCAAGAACCCGCAGGCGCTCGTCGTCGACCTGCCGAAGAAGAAGGTCACCACCCCGGTCGTCAAGCCGGCCGAGGGCTCCAAGCAGTGGTGGAGCGACATGGGTGACGACCTCAAGAACACCCTCACGCGCTCCGTCGACCTCACCGGCAAGACCAAGGCCGCGCTGACGCTCGACGGGTGGTGGGACATCGAGCAGGACTACGACTACCTGTACGCCGAGGTCTCCACCGACGGCGGCAAGCAGTGGACCGCCCTGGCCGGTACCGCCGACGGCAAGGCCATCCCGGCCGACGCCAGCGGCGCCCCGTCGCTGACCGGTGTCTCCGGCACCTGGCAGAAGCTGGCGTTCCCGCTCGACGCCTACGCGGGCAAGAAGTTCGACCTCCGCTTCCGCTACCAGACCGACGGCGGCGCGGGCGGCAAGGGCTTTACGGCCGACGCCATCACCCTGACGGCCGACGGCGCGCCGGTGTTCTCGGACAACGCCGAGGGCGACGACAACGGCTGGACGCCGAAGGGCTTCTCGCGGATCGGTGACTCGCTCACCGACGAGTACGACCAGTACTACATCGCCGAGAACCGCCAGTACGTCTCGTACGACAAGACCCTCAAGGTCGGCCCGTACAACTTCGGCTTCGCGGCGCCGATGGACAGCTGGGTGGAGCACTACCCGTACCAGACCGGTCTGCTGGTCTGGCAGTGGGACACCTCCCAGAAGGACAACAACACCGCCGTCCACCCCGGCCAGGGCCTGATCCTGCCGGTCGACGCCCACGCCACGCCCACCAAGTGGGCGGACGGGACGCTGACCCGCAACCGCATCCAGGCCTACGACTCGCCGTTCAGCCTGTACCGGACCACCGGCATCACGCTGCACAAGGCGGGCGTGGCGACCAAGATCGCTTCGCAGGCCGGTGTCCCGGCGTTCGACGACCGCAAGGGCGTCTACTACTACGACTCGAACCCGCGCGCGGGCGTCAAGGTAACTGACACCAACACCAAGATCGCCATCGTCAAGCAGCCGAAGAACGGCCAGACGATCACGGTCCAGGTGGGCCCCTCGACGAAGTAAACCCTGTCGTCGCAGGTCAGAGCATGATCGGCCGTCGCCCCCTAGCGGGCGGCGGCCGATTCTGTTTAGGTGCGTGGTGACCCATTCTTATTGACACACCATCTCACGGGGGAGTGGTCCAGCATGCCCGGTGGAGGTTTCACCAAGTTGCCCGGCGGCAAGGTCGTGGTCGCGCTCAGCCTGCCCAACCCGGTCGGCGACGGCTCCACGGTCCGCGTCCTGGTCCACGCGGCCAACCGCGCCCGCGCCCTGACCCGGCTGCGGAACCTGGGCCTTCGCGCGGTCTACCTCCGGGGCAACACCCACCCGCCCACGCCGGACGAGGTCACCGCGGTGCTCCACCACCCCGACGGCCTGCTCTGGCGCACGGTCCCGGAGTCCCGCACCGAGCTGTGGCACCCCATCCGCGCGCTGCTCCCGCGGCCGAGGGCCTGGGGCGCGCCCACGGGCGCCTCGTGGCCCGGAGGCACGCCGTAGGACCTCCATGGGGCCGCCGCGGGGCCGTCGGGGGGCCGTCGGGGGTTCAGACGACCGGCTTGCCGGTCAGCTCGACGCCCGCGGCCCGCAGGTCCCTCAGGGCCCGCTCCGTGGTCTCCGCGGCGACACCGGCGGTCAGGTCCAGCAGCACCTGGGTGCGGAAGCCCGCCCGGGCCGCGTCCAGCGCGGTGGCGCGCACGCAGTGGTCGGTGGCGATGCCCACCACGTCCACCTCGGTGACCTCCCGCTCCCGCAGCCAGTCGGCCAGCCGGACGTCGTTCTCGTCGGTGCCCTCGAAGCCGCTGTACGCCGCCGCGTACGCCCCCTTGTCGAACACCGCGTCGATCGCGCCCGACGCGACCGCCGGCGCGAAGTTCGGGTGGAAGCCCACCCCCTCCGTTCCGGCCACGCAGTGCCTCGGCCAGGAGTTCACGAAGTCGGGCCGGTCGGAGAAGTGGTCCCCCGGGTCGACGTGGTGGTCCCGGGTGGCCACCACGTGCTGATAGACGGCTCCGGCGGCCTCGCCGACCAGGTCGGTGATGGCGGCGGCGACGTCCGCGCCGCCCGTCACCGCGAGGCTGCCGCCCTCGCAGAAGTCGTTCTGGACGTCGACGACGATCAGTGCGCGGTGCATGACGGTAGTCCTTCGGTGGGGGACCGGTCGGCCGGCCGTTCGAGCGGGTGGTCACGGGGGATGGGACCGAGCCTAGAGACTCCTCCGGTCCGGCGGGAGGGGGCGTCCCACCCGCCCGGGCCCGGTCGTCCGCACGCTCCGGGTGATCTCAGAGGTACTCCGTGGGGATGACGGCCTCGCCCCGGGAGAGCTGGATCGCCGACATCGGCAGCCCCGCCAGCGCCGCCATGTGCCGCTCGCGCGCCGCGTCCAGCGGCTCGCGCGCCACCACCTCGCCGCCCTTGACCAGCTCGACCAGGAGCTGCCGGTCCGCGAGCTCCGCCGGCACCGGCCCGGTGCCGATGACCTCGGCCTCGGCCACCCCGTCCGCGTCCACCCGGCGCGCCGCCCATTTGCGGCCGCCGACGGACATCTTGCCGCCCAGCGACTTCTTGGCCACCGACCGCAGCGGCGCCTTCGGGTCCGCCGACTCGGAACGGGCGACCAGCTTGTAGACCATGGAGCAGGTCGGGTGGCCGCTGCCGGTCACGAGCTGGGTGCCCACCCCGTACGCGTCCACCGGCGCCGCCGCCAGCGACGCGATGGCGTACTCGTCCAGGTCGGAGGTGACCACGATCCGGGTGTCGTGGGCCCCCAGGTCGTCGAGCTGCTGGCGCACCCGGTGCGCCACCAGCAGCAGGTCCCCGGAGTCGATGCGCACCGCGCCCAGCTCGGGGCCGGCGATCTCCACGGCGGTGCGCACCGCCTCGGCCACGTCGTAGGTGTCGACCAGCAGCGTCGTACCGCGGCCCAGGGACTCCACCTGGGCGCGGAAGGCGTCCCGCTCCGTGTCGTGGAGCAGGGTGAACGCGTGCGCGGAGGTGCCGACCGTCGGGATGCCGTAGCGGAAGCCCGCCGCCAGGTCGGAGGTGGAGGAGAAGCCGCCCACGTACGCGGCGCGGGCGGCTGCGACCGCGGACAGCTCGTGGGTGCGCCGGGCGCCCATCTCGATCAGCCGCCGGTCACCGGCCGCGGCCGACATCCGCGAGGCGGCGGCCGCGATGGCCGAGTCGTGGTTGAGGATGGACAGGATCACGGTCTCCAGCAGCACGCACTCCGCGAAGGAGCCCTCCACGCGGAGGATCGGCGAGCCGGGGAAGTACACCTCGCCCTCGGGGTAGCCCCAGACGTCGCCGCCGAAGCGGTAGTCCGCGAGCCAGGCGAGGGTGGGCTCGTCGACGATCCCGCGCTCCCGCAGGAAGCCGAGCACACCGGCGTCGAAGCGGAAGTTCTCCACGGCGTCCAGCACCCGGCCGGTGCCGGCCACCACGCCGTAGCGCCGCCCCTCGGGCAGCCGGCGGGTGAACACCTCGAAGACCGACCGCCGGTCGGCGGTGCCGCCCCGCAGTGCCGCCTGGAGCATGGTCAGCTCGTACTGGTCGGTGAAGAGCGCGGTAGACGGCACGTCCACCGGCAGCCCAAGATCCGCAGCATTCATAGGACGATGCTACCCCCGAATACTCGTCACTCTGACGATTTCTAGGACCCGTTTGTGCGGCTGCCCACCCCGAGTGGCAGCATTGGGTGAGTGAGTGTTGCTCCCGCAGAGATCGAACGCACCGAAGCGGCCGAAGAGGGTTTCGCCGTCACCGAACCCGACGTGCCCTGGGTGACGATCGTCCACAACGACCCGGTCAACCTCATGAGCTACGTCACCTACGTCTTCCAGGCGTACTTCGGCTACTCCAAGGACAAGGCGCACAAGCTGATGCTGGACGTCCACCACAAGGGCCGGGCCGTGGTCTCCAGCGGCACCCGCGAGGAGATGGAACGCGACGTGCAGGCGATGCACGGTTACGGACTGTGGGCGACCCTCTCCCAGGACCGCGGCTGATGAGCGGCCACTTCGAGGCGCTGCCCGGCGGCGGCGCGGCCGTCCCGCTCGACGAGGTCGAGATCTCCATCCTCCGCTCCCTGGCCGTCCAGCTCCTGGAGCTGATCGGCCCCGGCGAGGCGCCGCCCATGGGCGAGGACCCGCTGGCCGAGCTGTTCCGCGACGGCCCCACCGAGCCGCCGGCCGACCCCGCGCTGGCCCGGCTCTTCCCGAACGCCTACGAGGACGCCGACGAGGAGCTGCGGGCCGCGTCCGCCGAGTTCCGCCGCTTCACCGAGAACGACCTGCGCGCCCGCAAGCGGGAGGACGCCCTCGCCGTCGTCCGCAGCCTGGACCTGCTGGACGTGGCGGGCGGCGGCGGCGCGGTCCTGGAGCTGACGGGCGAGGAGGCCCGCCACTGGCTGGGCGCGCTCAACGACCTGCGGCTGACCATCGGCACCCGGCTGGAGGTCAGGGACGACGACGAGAACGAGGCGCTGTACCGGCTGCCCGACTCCGACCCGCGCAAGCCGATGGTCATGGCGTACCTGTGGCTGGGCGCCCTTCAGGAGACGCTCGTCGAGACCCTCATGTGACCTCCGTTCGCTCAGCGGACGCTCAAATCCGCATAACGATCGGATTACCAGCCCGCCCCACCTTGTAGGCATTTCCTCCGTTTGTCCGCTTCTTCCTGTGCGGTGCGCCACAATCCGGCTCGTCGATCACTGTTGCGGCCGTGATAAATCTTCACGACCGCCCGGGGACGCCACCCCTGTTCCCGGGTGCGCTTCGACCGGCAGACCGCCGGTGGCACTCCATCCATATCCGGGGGGATCAGGACCTGATCCGCGGTCACGCGCAGTCCAGTGCGAGCGACGCGGATCAGCGTGGAGAAAGGCGCACCAACCATGACCTCAGTGCAGGTCGACAAGCAGCACGACGGCAGTGAGGCCGCGGAGTCCGCGTCCGGCGAGGGCTACCAGCGAGGCCTCGGAGCCCGTCAGATCCAGATGATCGCGATCGGCGGAGCCATCGGCACCGGGCTCTTCCTCGGCGCGGGCAAGGCCATCTCCAAGGCGGGACCGAGCCTCATCCTCGCGTACGCCATCGCCGGCCTCGTCATCTTCTTCATCATGCGGGCGCTGGGCGAGCTGCTCATGTACCGCCCCGTCTCGGGCTCCTTCTCGGAGTACGCCCGTGAGTTCGTCGGCCCCTTCATGGGCTTCGTCACCGGCTGGACGTACTGGCTCTTCTGGGTCGTCACCGGCATCACCGAGGTGACCGCGGCGGCCACCTATATGACGTACTGGTGGAACATCCCGCAGTGGGTGTCCGCCCTCGTCTTCACGATCATCCTGTACGGCGCGAACCTCATCTCCGTGAAGCTCTTCGGCGAGCTGGAGTTCTGGTTCTCGATGATCAAGGTCACCGCCATCATCGGCATGATCCTGATCTGCGCCGGCATCCTCACCATCGGCTTCTCCGACGCCGCCGACACCGCGTCCGTGACCATGCTCTGGTCCGAGGGCGGCTTCTTCCCCAAGGGCATCGGCGGCACGCTGATGACCCTCCAGATCGTGATGTTCGCCTTCCTCGCGGTCGAGCTGGTCGGCGTCACCGCCGGCGAGTCCAAGGACCCGAAGGTCACGCTGCCGAAGGCCATCAACACCGTCCCGTGGCGCATCGCCGTCTTCTACGTCGGCGCGCTCATCATGATCCTGTCGGTCGTGCCGTGGACGCACTTCGAGCCGGGCGTCTCGCCCTTCGTCGCGGCCTTCGAGCAGATGGGCCTCGGCATCGGCGCCGCGATCGTCAACTTCGTGGTGCTCACCGCCGCCCTGTCCTCCTGCAACTCGGGCATGTACTCCACCGGCCGCATGCTGCGTGACCTCGCGCTCAACGGCCAGGGCCCGAAGGTCTTCACCAAGCTGACGAAGTCCGGCACCCCGCTGGTCGGCACCACCTTCTCGGCGGCGCTGATGCTGGTCGGCGTCTGGATCAACTACGTCGCCCCCGGCAAGGCCTTCGAGTACGTCGTCTCCTTCGCGACCATCTCCGGCATGTGGGCCTGGATCATGATCCTGGTCTGCCAGATCCGCTACCGGGCGGCCGTCGGCCGCGGCGAGCTTCCGGAATCGGAGTTCAAGGCCCCCGGCGCCCCCTTCACGAGCTGGTTCGCCCTGCTGTTCATCGGCATGGTCATCGTGATGATGGGCATCGACGAGGGCGCGCGGGTCTCCCTGTACTGCGCCCCGCTGTGGGCCCTGCTGCTGGGCGTCTCCTTCCTGGTCCTGAAGAACCGGAACCCCGAGAACGCCGCCTTCAAGCGCCGCTGATCGGCTCCGCTCTCAGCATGTGGGCCCGTTCGTACCGGATGTTGGTACGAACGGGCCCGTTCGCTTGTTCCCTCTGCTTATCCTGATGCCCATGCTGACCATCACACGGGCCCTGTACGACCAGATCGTCGCGCACGCGCGCGAGGACCACCCGGACGAGGCGTGCGGCGTCGTCGCGGGCCCGGCCGGCTCCGGACGCCCGGAGCGCTTCGTCCCGATGCTCAACGCCGCCCGCTCGCCCACGTTCTACGAGTTCGACTCGGGTGACCTGCTCAAGCTGTACCGCGAGATGGACGACCGCGACGAGGAGCCGGTGGTCATCTACCACTCGCACACCGCGACCGAGGCCTACCCGTCCCGCACGGACGTGTCCTACGCCAACGAGCCCGAGGCCCACTACGTGCTCGTCTCGACCGCCGACGCGGACGGCGCCGGACCGTTCCAGTTCCGGTCGTACCGCATCGTGGACGGCGAGATCACGGAGGAAGAGGTCCAGGTCGTCGAGGCCTACTGACCTCCGGTCTCGCATGATGGTCGCAAAACGTCCACCATGCGATATCACACTCCGAATGCCGGACCGGGAATCGATACGATGACCGCATGGTTTCCCTCGACGTGAGCGAACAGACGCCGGGCACCGTGCTGCTCGTGGCGCGGCTGCACGTCGATCTGTGCCGTCTCGCCAGCGCCATCTGTCCGCGCCGCGCCCCCGCCGTCTGAGCCGTACGGCGCCGCGCGGAGCGCGCACCACCCGGCTGTACCGGCACCACCCGCACCACCGCGCGGCCGTCCCCGTGCGCGCACGCAGCACGTCCCGCACCAGCCTCCCGGCCGACCGGGCCGTCGCCCAGACTTCAGAGCCCGACCAGCCGTCCGACGCCATCCGACGCCATTCGACAGGAGCCCACGCCATGGCCATCGAGGTCCGCATCCCGACCATCCTCCGTACCCACACCGGTGGCGCCAAGGCCGTCGAGGGCAGCGGGGACACCCTCGCCGACCTCTTCGCCGACCTCGAGAGCCGGTACGCCGGCATCCAGGAGCGCATCGTCGAGGGCGGCGAGCTGCGCCGCTTCGTGAACGTCTACCTGAACGACGAGGACGTCCGCTTCCTCGAGGGCATCAACACCAAGCTGTCGGACGGCGACAACGTCACGATCCTCCCGGCCGTGGCCGGCGGCATGCGCTGATGCGCTACGACTCGCCCCTCGCCGCGGTCGGCAACACCCCGCTCGTCCGCCTGCCGCGCCTGTCCCCCTCGGAGGACGTGCGCATCTGGGCCAAGCTGGAGGACCGCAACCCGACCGGCTCGGTCAAGGACCGCCCCGCCCTGCACATGATCGAGCAGGCGGAGAAGGACGGCCGGCTCACGCCCGGCTGCACCATCCTCGAACCGACCAGCGGCAACACGGGCATCTCGCTCGCGATGGCGGCCCGCCTCAAGGGCTACCGCATCGTGTGCGTGATGCCCGAGAACACCTCCCAGGAGCGGCGTGACCTGCTCGCCATGTGGGGCGCCGAGATCATCTCGTCCCCCGCGGCGGGCGGCTCCAACACGGCGGTACGGGTGGCGAAGGAACTCGCCGCCGAGCACCCCGACTGGGTGATGCTCTACCAGTACGGCAACCCCGACAACGCGGGCGCCCACTACGCCACCACGGGCCCCGAGATCCTGGCCGACCTGCCGTCCGTCACGCACTTCGTGGCGGGCCTCGGCACCACCGGCACCCTGATGGGCGTCGGCCGCTTCCTCCGGGAGCACAAGCCGGACGTGAAGATCGTCGCCGCCGAGCCGCGGTACGACGACCTCGTGTACGGGCTGCGCAACCTCGACGAGGGCTTCGTCCCCGAGCTGTACGACGCCTCCGTGCTCACCACCCGCTTCTCGGTCGGCTCGGCCGACGCGGTCACCCGCACCCGGGAACTCCTCCAGCAGGAGGGCATCTTCGCGGGCGTCTCGACGGGTGCGGCGCTGCACGCGGCGATCGGGGTCGGGAAGAAGGCGGTCAAGGCGGGCGAGAGCGCGGACATCGTGTTCGTCGTCGCGGACGGGGGCTGGAAGTACCTGTCGACGGGCGTCTACACGGCCCCGACCACGGAAGCGGCCATCGAGACCCTCCACGGCCAGCTCTGGGCCTGACCCCCCGGGCGCCGCGGAACCGGGGCGGCGCCGCCGCGGGGGCGGCCCCGGTGGGGGCACGGGGTTGCGGACCGTCAGGTGGCCAGGTGCCGCACGCGGTCCCACACCAGCGGGTCCACGTCACTCGCGCGCCGCCGGAACCCCGCCAGCGGCACGTCCCGCAGCTCGTCCGTCTCCAGGAAGCTCGGCCGCCCCCGCGCGTCGCCCACCGCGCCCGGCCGCAGCGCGATCACGCCCGGCCGGTCGTCCCGGTAGCGGCTGGTGATCTTCGCGACCAGCGCCGTACCGCCGCGTACCGTCAGCACCAGACAGGGGCGGTCCTTGGAGCCGGGGCCGTCCTCGTAGGGGACGTCCGCCCACCAGATCTCGCCCGGCCGGGGCCGCGCCCCGCGCGCGCCGGGCCGGCCCGGCGGGCGGGTACGGCCTCCCGGACGGCGACGCCGGCGCCGCCGACCGGTCGCGTCGGACACCGCCGCCACCAGCGCGAGCACCACGACGGCGCCGAGCGCCAGCCACCAGGACGTGTCCATGGAACGGACGCTACCCGCCCGAACCGGTGACAGCGCGGGTGAGTTCGACCACAAGGGGCCACTGCGGAGGAGCGACCCGGCGCGCCGCGCCTTACGCTCGGTAAACCGCACGACCTCCCCTGTCAGCGCCTGCCCGGCTCCCGTCCTCGGAGGTTCACGCTCCATGAAGCTCACCGTCGTCGGCTGCTCGGGGTCGTTCCCGTCCGCGGAATCGGCCTGTTCGAGCTACCTCGTAGAGGCCGACGGCTTCCGGCTGCTCCTCGACATGGGCAACGGCGCCCTGGGCGAGTTGCAGCGCCACATCGGTCTGTACGACCTCGACGCGATCTTCCTCAGCCACCTGCACGCCGATCACTGCATCGACATGTGCGGGTACTTCGTCGCGCGCTACTACCGCCATGAGGGCGGCCGCTGCCCCGCCATCCCCGTGTACGCGCCGGACGGCGCGGAGCAGCGCCTGACGACGGCGTACGCGGACACCCCGTCCGACACGTCGATGAGCGAGGTGTTCGACTTCCACACGCTGAAGACCGGCTCGTTCGACCTCGGCCCGTTCCGGGTGCGGACGGAGAAGGTGTGCCACCCCGTGGAGGCCTACGGGATCCGGGTGGAGCACGGCGGGAAGTCCCTCGTGTACTCGGGCGACACGGGTGTCTGCGAGGAGCTGGACACGCTCGCCGCGGGGGCCGACCTGTTCCTGTGCGAGGCGTCGTTCACGTACGGCAAGGAGGACATCCCCGGACTGCACCTGAACGGCAGGGAGGCGGGGGCGCACGCCGCCCGGGCCGGGGCGGGCCGGCTGGTCCTCACGCACATCCCGCCGTGGACGGACGGCGAGCGCAACCTGGCGGACGCGCGGGCGGTCTACGACGGCCCGTCGGAGCTGGCGTACGCGGGCGCGGTCTACGAGGTGTGACGGCATGCGGAAGGCCCCCGGAACCGAGTGGTTCCGGGGGCCTTCGGCGTGCTTACTTGGCCTCGGCCTTCTGGAGCTCGGCGAGCTCCTCGTCGGACTCACGGCCCGGCGTCGGGAGGTTGAACCTGGTGATCGCGAAGCGGAAGACCACGTAGTAGACCGCCGCGAAGCACAGGCCCACCAAGGCCAGGCCCCACGGGTTGGACGCGATGCCCAGGTTGAGGAAGAAGTCGATCGCGCCGGCGGAGAAGCCGAAGCCGTCCTTCATGCCGAGCGCCCAGGTCAGTGCCATGGAGACACCGGTCAGCACCGCGTGGAGGGCGTACAGCACCGGGGCGATGAACATGAAGGTGAACTCGATCGGCTCGGTGACACCGGTGACGAAGGAGGTCAGCGCGAGCGAGAACATCATGCCGCCGACGACCTTGCGGCGCTCGGGGCGGGCGCAGTGCACGATCGCGAGGCAGGCCGCGGGGAGGGCGAACATCATGATCGGGAAGAAGCCGGTCATGAACTGTCCGGCGGTCGGGTCGCCGGCGAGGAAGCGGGCGATGTCGCCGGTCTTGCCGTTGTACTCACCGGCCTGGAGCCACGGGAAGGAGTTCAGCAGGTGGTGCATGCCGACCGGGATCAGGGCGCGGTTGGCGACACCGAAGACACCCGCACCGACGGCGCCGGAGCCGACCAGGCTCTCGCCGAACCAGTGCAGACCCGCGCCGAGCCACGGCCAGATCAGGCCGAACACGATGCCGGCGAGCAGACCCGCGAAGGCGGACAGGATCGGGACGAGACGGCGGCCGCCGAAGAAGCCCGCCCAGTCCGGCAGCTTGGTGCGGTAGAAGCGCTGGTAGAGCAGCGCCACGATGATGCCCATGACCACACCGCCGAGCACCTTGGCGTCGACCGCCTGTTCGACCATGACGATCTTGCCGTCGACGATGGCCTGCTTCTTCGGCAGGCTGCTGTCCGTGAAGGTGCCCAGCACGCTCTTGAAGACGAGGTAACCGACCACCGCGGCCAGCGCGGTGGAGCCGTCCGACTTCTTCGCGAAGCCGATCGCGATGCCGACGGCGAAGAGCAGCGCCATGTTGTCGAGCAGGGCCCCGCCACCGGCGGCCATGTAGCCTGCGATCTTGGTGATGAAGGTCGGGAAGGACTCCCGGCCCAGCATGTCGGGCTGACCGAATCGCACCAGGAGCGCGGCGGCCGGCAGCACGGCGACCGGCAGCATGAGGCTGCGGCCGATGCGCTGCATGACGGCCATCACGCCGGCGCCCTTCTTCTTCTCCGCCGCGGGGGCGGTGGCGGTGGACATCAAGTTCCTCCAGGTGGGCAAGGCGCCGCCCGGGGACATGGTTCACGGGGGACGGCGGCGTCTCGGAAAACGCGGCGCGACGCCGCGTGGTCTACACCATTAACTGGTGTAGACCTGTTGTAGCACGGTGAGGGTTAGATAAGGAACTTGCGATTTGATAACGCCGAAAGGGCCCCGGACCAGAGCTGGTCCGGGGCCCTTCGCGCGTCCGGTGGCTACGGCTTGGTGACGTCCGTCTCCGCGTCCTCGGGCTCCCGGCCCGGGGTCTTCAGGTCGAACGTGGTGATCGCGAAACGGAAGATCGCGTAATAGACGACGGCGAAAGCGAGACCGATGGGAATGATCAGCCACGGTTTGGTCGCCAGCCCCCAGTTGATCACGTAGTCGATCAGGCCCGCCGAGAAACTGAAGCCGTCCTTCACGCCGAAGGCCCAGGTCACGGCCATCGACACACCCGTCAGCAGGGCGTGGACCACATACAGCAGCGGGGCGATGAAGAGGAAGGAGTACTCGATCGGCTCGGTGATGCCCGTGACGAACGAGGTGAGGGCCACCGAGAGCATCAGGCCGCCGACCTCCTTGCGCCGGTGCGGCTTGGCGCAGTGGGTGATGGCCAGCGCGGCGGCCGGCAGCGCGAACATCATGATCGGGAAGAAGCCGGTGGTGAACTGGCCCGCGTCGGGGTCGCCCGCCAGGAACATGCTGATGTCGCCGTGCACCACCGTTCCGTCCGGCTTGGTGTACGAGCCGAACTGGAACCACACGGGCACGTTCAGGAACTGGTGCAGTCCGATGACCAGCAGCGCGCGGTTGGCCACGCCGAAGATGCCGGCGCCCCAGGAGCTCAGCCCCACCAGCCAGTCGCTGAAGCTCTCCAGGGCGTCACCGACCGGCGGCCACACGAAGAGGCACACCACCGCGAACGCGATCGCGAGGAACGACATGAGGATCGGCACGAGCCGGCGGCCGTTGAAGAAGCCCAGCCAGTCGACCAGCTTCGTCCGGTGGTACCGCTGCCAGACGTACGCCGTGAGCAGGCCCATGACGATGCCGCCGAAGACGCCCGGGTTCTGGTACGTGTACGCCACGAAGGTGTCGTCCGAGGCCAGGCAGCCGCCGTTGACGTCCGTGGTGTCCGCCGGGCAGTCCTTGGGAAAGGCGCGCAGCACGCCCCGGTAGACCAGGAAGCCGGTGACGGCGGCGAGCGCGGTGGAGCCGTCCGCCTTCTTGGCCATCCCGATCGCGACGCCCACGCAGAAGAGCAGCGGAAGACCCAGGTCGGCGTCGAGAAGGGCCCCGCCCGCGCCGGCCATCACCCTGGCGACGTCGTTCCAGCCGAGCCCGTCCGCGCCGAACACGTCCGGCTGGCCGAGCCGGTTGAGGATGCCGGCCGCGGGCAGCACGGCGATGGGGAGCTGGAGGCTGCGGCCCATCTTCTGGAGCCCCTGGAAGGCACCGGCCCACCGTTTCGGCTTCGGTGCGGACCGCGATCCGGCCGCGCTCTCGGCGCTCATCGGCGTCCTCCTGAAGACTGGTGTAGACCAGTTGCGATATCGTAGGCGCTGGTGATCGTCATCCTTCGGTACAACCGGGTAATGCGCCCGCGAAGATGGGCCAACCGTGCGTTACCGTGACGAAAGACCTAGGTGGGCCGAGCAGCGCTCAGTGCTCCGAAACGGCTCTTGGACGCAGGGAGAAAGACATGGCCAGCAAGGCTGAGAAGATCGTCGCCGGGCTCGGTGGCATCGACAACATCGAAGAGGTCGAGGGCTGCATCACCCGCCTGCGCACCGAGGTCGCCGACCCCGCCCTGGTCGACGAGGCCGCGCTGAAGGCCGCCGGCGCCCACGGCGTCGTCAAGATGGGCTCCGCGATCCAGGTCGTCATCGGCACCGACGCCGACCCGATCGCCGCCGAGATCGAAGACATGATGTGAGCCGACCGCTCACCCGTGAGGGGCCCGTTCCGGTACCGGAACGGGCCCCTCGCACGTCGGCGGCTAGGCTCGACCCCATGTCTCGAATCGACGGCCGCACCCCCGAACAGCTCCGCCCGGTCACCATCGAACGCGGATGGAGCAAGCACGCCGAGGGCTCCGTCCTCATCTCCTTCGGCGACACCAAGGTCTTCTGCACCGCCTCGGTCACCGAGGGCGTCCCCCGCTGGCGCAAGGGCAGCGGCGAAGGATGGGTCACCGCCGAGTACTCGATGCTCCCGCGCTCCACCAACACCCGCGGCGACCGCGAGTCCGTGCGCGGCAGGATCGGCGGCCGCACGCACGAGATCAGCCGGCTCATCGGCCGCTCCCTGCGGGCCGTCATCGACTACAAGGCCCTCGGCGAGAACACCATCGTCCTCGACTGCGACGTCCTCCAGGCCGACGGCGGCACCCGCACCGCCGCCATCACCGGCGCGTACGTCGCCCTCGCCGACGCCGTCGCCTGGGCGCAGGGCAAGAAGCTCGTCAAGGCCGGCCGCAAGCCCCTCACCGGCACCGTCGCCGCCATCTCCGTCGGCATCGTCGACGGCACCCCCCTGCTGGACCTCCGCTACGAGGAGGACGTCCGCGCCGAGACCGACATGAACGTCGTCTGCACCGGTGACGGCCGCTTCGTCGAGGTCCAGGGCACCGCCGAGGCCGAGCCCTTCGACCGCAAGGAGCTCAACGCGCTCCTCGACCTCGCCACCGGAGGCTGCGCCGACCTCGCCGCCCTCCAGCGCGACGCCCTCGGCATCACCCTGTAGCAACCGCGGACGCCCCGCCGGCGTCCCTACCGGTACGGGCGTACGGGCCGAACCGTACGCCCGTCCGCAGCCCCTGGGGAGGACCCGTTCCATGCGACGTCGCCGTACCGCCGCTCTCGCCGCCGCCACCGCGCTCCTCGCCGTCACCGGAGCGGCCGGCTGCGGCGCGCTGGACAAGGCCATGGACTGCGTCCAGGCCGCCGACTCCATCGCCACCAGCGTCGACGAACTGGGCCGTGCCGTCTCGTCCGCCGCCGACGACCCCACCCGGCTCAACGAGTCCCTCGACAAGATCGACAAGGAACTCGACGGCCTCAAGGACAAGACCGACAACGCCGACCTCTCCAAGGCCGTCGACGACCTCGGCAGGGGCGTCGACAGCGTCCGCACCGCCGTCAACAACGGCGACGCCACCCCCGACATCACCCCCGTCACCGACGCCGCCACCGAGATCGGCAAGATCTGCACCCCGTAGATACTGGGGACATGACCCGCCTGATCCTCGCCACCCGCAACGCCGGGAAGATCACCGAACTGCACGCGATCCTCGCCGACGCAGGACTGCACCACGAACTCGTCGGCGCGGACGCCTACCCGGAGGTCCCCGACGTCAAGGAAACCGGCGTCACCTTCGCCGAGAACGCCCTCCTCAAGGCCCACACCCTCGCCCGCGCCACCGGCCTGCCCGCCATCGCCGACGACTCCGGCCTGTGCGTCGACGTCCTCGGCGGCGCCCCCGGCATCTTCTCGGCCCGCTGGTCGGGCCGGCATGGCGACGACGAGGCCAACCTCCGGCTCCTGCTGGCCCAGCTCTCGGACATCGACGACGCCCACCGCGGCGCCCACTTCGCCTGCGCCGCCGCCCTGGCCCTCCCCGACGGCACCCAGCGCGTCGTCGAGGGCCGCCTCGGCGGCACCCTCCGCCGCGCTCCGGCCGGCACCGGCGGCTTCGGCTACGACCCGGTCCTCCAGCCCGACGGCGACAGCCGTACGTGCGCCGAGCTGACCGCCGAGGAGAAGAACGCCATCAGCCACCGCGGACAGGCCTTCCGCGCCCTGGTCCCGGTGATCCGCGAACTCGTCGGCTGAGCAGCCCGCGCCGGCCGGGCCCGCGGCCCGCGGACGCACCGAAGGGCCGCCCCCCCACCGGGAGGCGGCCCTTCGCCGTACGTGCGGCCGGAGGGACTCGAACCCTCACGGGTGTTACCCCACTGGGACCTAAACCCAGCGTGACTGCCAGTTCCACCACGGCCGCGTGCGCGCCACCATCGTAGTGGGCGGCCCGCCGCCGCTCGGCGCCACCGTCAGAACCGCGGCTCCGGGGCGCGGGACTGGACGAGTGCGGCCGCCTCCTCCTTGGTGCAGACCGACGGCGGGGAACCGGCGAGGGGCTGACGGGCCGTCTCCTTCATGCAGGCCACCGCCACGACACCGACCAGGGCCGCCGCCATCGCGTAGTACGCCGGCATCAGGGTGCTGCCGGTGAGGCTGATGAGGGCCGTGATGACCAGCGGGGTGGTGCCGCCGAACAGGGAGGCGGACAGGTTGTAGCCCACCGACAGGGAGCCGTAGCGCACCTGGGTGGGGAACAGCGCCGGGAGCGCCGCCGACATGGTGCCCAGCAGGCAGACCAGCGACAGACCGAGCATCAGCATCCCCGCCGTGATGGCGACGACGCCGCCGAGGCCGATCAGCAGGAAGGCCGGGGCCGACAGCAGCAGGAAGCCCAGCATGCCCGCCATCAGCAGCGGCTTGCGCCCGAAGCGGTCACTGAGGCGGCCCACCTGGGTGATGATCAGCATCAGGAACGCCATCACGGCCAGCAGGATCAGCAGACCGTGCGTCGCGCCGTAGCCGAGCTCGTCGGAGAGGTACGTCGGCATGTACGACAGCAGCATGTAGTCGGTGACGTTGTACGCGCCCACCAGTGCCACGCACAGGATCAGCGTCGGCCAGTGGTCGCGGAAGATCGTGGCGAGGTCGCCCTTCACCGAGGTCTCCACCGGATCGGCCGCCTCGGACGCCGAGGCGCTCTCCGACTCCAGCTTCTGGAAGGCCGGGGTCTCGTCCAGCCTCAGCCGCAGGTACAGCCCCACCAGCCCGAGCGGGCCGGCCACCAGGAACGGGATCCGCCAGCCCCAGGCCTCCATGGACGCGTCGCCCAGGACCGCCGTCAGCACCGTGACCAGACCCGCCGCCCCGACGTACCCGGCCAGCGTGCCGAACTCCAGGAAGCTGCCGAAGAAACCGCGCCGCTTGTCCGGGGCGTACTCGGCGATGAAGGTCGAGGCACCGCCGTACTCACCGCCCGTGGAGAACCCCTGGACCAGCCGGAACAGGATCAGCAGCACCGGCGCCCAGAAGCCGATCGACGCGTACGAGGGGATCAGGCCGATCGCGAACGTACCGACCGCCATCAGGATCATCGTCAGCGCGAGGACCCTCTTGCGGCCGATCCGGTCGCCCATGGGACCGAACACCATGCCGCCCAGCGGCCGGATCAGGAAGGCGACGGCGAAGGTCGCGAAGGACGACAGCAACTGCGCCGTGCCGTTCCCGGGCGGGAAGAAGACATGGCCGATGGTGACGGCCAGATAGCTGTAGATGCCGAAGTCGAACCACTCCATGGCGTTGCCCAGTGAGGCCGCCTTCACGGCCCGCTTCACCGCCGCCTGGTCGGTGACGGTGATGTCGCACCGACGGAGCTTCGGGTTCTTCCGCTGCTGGATCGTGCGGAACAGGGTGCGGTGGCGCCTGACCGCCGCTGGATCGGCCGTGGCCGCCATGGGCAGGGGTCCTTTCCTGGACTTCGGGTGGGGAGAATCCAAGGGGGACACCTGCTCGGGCATAGCGTTCGCAAACCGAAGTCCCGGGGGACGGGAATGGGACTTCGGTCACACGACGACGGGCGGGCCCAAAGGGCGGACCGGGCGCCCGATCAGATGCCCAGGTCCTTGATGATCTTGGCGACATGGCCGGTCGCCTTCACGTTGTACAGCGCGCGCTCCACCGTGCCGTCCTCGGCGACGACGACCGTCGAGCGGATGACGCCCGTGACCGTCTTGCCGTACAGCTTCTTCTCGCCGAAGGCGCCGTACGCGGCCAGCGTCTCCTTCGACGGGTCGCCGACCAGCGTGACCCGCAGGTCCTCCTTCTCCCGGAACTTCGCCAGCTTCTCCGGCTTGTCCGGCGAGACGCCGATCACGTCGTAGCCCGCGGCCGCGAGCACGTCGAGGTTGTCGGTGAAGTCGCACGCCTGCTTGGTGCAGCCGGGCGTCAGCGCGGCCGGGTAGAAGTAGACGATGACCTTGCGGCCGCGGTAGTCCGCGAGCGACACGTCCTTGCCGTCCGCGTCGGGCAGGGTGAAGGCGGGGGCGGTGTCGCCGGGCTGGAGTCGCTCGCTCATGGCTTCTGGCTCCTCGGGAGAGGGGATGCTCGTACGCGTTCAGAGCCTAATGGGGGTCTGCGACAGTCATCCGGGTCCCGAGCTGACAGACTGTCCACCACGGATTCGGCCGGACCTACGGAGGCAGCGCGGTGTCGGAAGCCAGGACCCCTGCGCAGATCGAGGCGGACATCGTCCGCCGACGCGAGCAGCTCGCCGTCACTCTCGACGAGATCGGCGTGCGCATGCACCCGAAGACGATCATCGGGGACGCGAAGGCCAGGGTGGCGTCGACGGTCGACCAGACCGCCGGACGCGCCTTCGTCACCGTCAACCGCGTCGTCACCGATGTGAAGGGACGGTTCGTCTCGGAGGACGGCGCGCCCCGGCTGGAACGGGTCGTACCGGTGGCGCTGCTCGCCGTCGGTGTGGTCGGGCTGCTCGCCCTGTCCGCCCGCAGGCGCAAGGGCTGACGCGAGTCGTGACCCACCGGCGTGCGGGACGGGGCCGGGCAGGTAGGTTCGTGGCGTGAGCGAGAACACCCACGACAAGCTGCCCATCCGGATGCTGCACGACCGGGTGCTGGTCCGCACCGACACGCCCGAGGGCGAGAGGCGTTCGGGCGGCGGCATCCTGATCCCCGCGACCGCCGCCGTCGGCCGCCGGCTCGCCTGGGCCGAGGTCGTCGCGGTCGGACAGAACGTACGGACCGTGGAGACCGGCGACCGGGTGCTGTACGACCCCGAGGACCGTGCCGAGGTCGAGGTGCGGGGCGTGGCGTACGTACTGATGAGGGAACGCGACCTGCACGCGGTCGCGGCGGACCGTTTCGGGGGCTCGGAGGACTCGACCGGCCTGTACCTGTAGGGCGGCGTTCGACACGCGCGTGCGGAAAAGGCCTGGTGGCGGACGTCACCAGGCCTTTGTGCATGCGCTGTGCCAGCATGGAGGGACCCCCGACGAGACGCGCCGTACCGGGTCACGCAAGGACGACGCACCCCGTTGTCCGTACGTCTTCGCGTCCCGGAGGTGCCGTCATGGCATGGGTCCTGCTGATCGTCGCCGGCCTGCTCGAGGTGGGCTGGTCGATCGGAATGAAGTTCACCGACGGATTCACCCGGCTGTGGCCCAGCCTGCTCACCGGCGCCGCCATCGTGGCCAGCATGGCCCTGCTGTCCCAGGCCGCCAGAACGCTGCCGATCGGCACCGCCTACGGCGTCTGGGTCGGCATCGGCGCGGCCGGCGCGGCGGTCGTCGGCATGGTGGTGCTGGGCGAGCCGGTCACCGCCGCGCGGATCTTCTTCGTCTGCCTGCTGCTCGTCGCCGTCGTGGGCCTGAAGGCGACGTCGGGGCACTAGGTCATGTCCGCAAGCCCTTCCCGGGCGGCCCCGGGCGCATGGCCGTCCCGGGCCGGCGCGGAACCGGTGCCCCGGTGCCCGCCGGGCCCGGGGGCTCAGCGGGCGGGGGGTGCGGCGCCCGGACCGCCCGGGGGACCGGCGGGGGTGACCGGGGCGGGGGCCGGGTCCACGGCGGCGGCGTTCGTGCCGGGTGCCGGGCCGGTGCTCACCGCCGCGCCGCTCCGCGCGGGGCCCGGCCCGCCGGTGCCCCGCGCCGCGCCCCGGTCGCCGCCCGGCGCGCCGGGGCCCTCGTACCCCTCGTACCCGTCGTACCCGTCCTCCTCCTCCCGGCCCCGGCCCGCCTCCCGGCCGTTCGCGTCCCGTACCTCCTCGGGGTCGCCCGGCTCCGAGGACCAGGGCTCCTCCTCCGGTTCCTCGTCCGCGCCCTTGGCCAGGACCAGGTCGAAGTCCCGTACCGGACTGCCCTCCAGTGCCGCCCGCGTGTACTGGCCCCAGATCTCCGCGGGCGCCCCGCCCCCGTTCATCCGTTCCAGCCCCAGCGCCCCGTACAGCGGCTTCTGCGCCCCGGTGTCCGGGTCCTGGCCCATCACGGTGACCACCGTCGCCAGGTCCGGGGTGTAGCCGGCGAACCAGGCGGCCTTGTCGTCCTCCGCCGTCCCGGTCTTGCCCGCGGCCGGCCGCCCGGCCGCCTGCGCGGCGGTGCCGGTGCCGCCGTCGATGACGCTGCGCAGCATGGCCGTGGTCGTGTCGGCGGCCTCCCTGCTGATCACCTGCTTGCTGCCGGAGGACGGCAGCGGCAGCTCCCGCCCGTCCTTCTCGATCTTCCGCACGAGCACGTACGCGCCGTGCTTGCCGTGGTTGGCGAGGGTCGCGTACGCCTGCGCCATGTCCAGCACGCTCGCGGTGGCGGGGCCGAGCGCGATGGAGGGGGACGGGTTGAGGTCGGGCGTGTCGGCGGGCAGGCCCAGGTCGATGGCGGTCTGTTCCACCTTGGCCGGGCCGACGTCCACGGCGAGCTGCGCGTAGACGGCGTTGACGGACTTGTCGGTGGCGGTGCGGACGCTGATGGGACCGTAGTCGACGTCGTCCTCGTTGGCCGGCGCGTACGGGCCGCCGCTCCAGCCCTGCACCCGGCGTTTGTTGGTGCCGTCGTACCGGGTGTTGGGGGTGATGGGGTCGCCGTCCTGGGTGACGGAGGAGTGGTCGACGGCGGCGGCGAAGACGAACGGCTTGAAGGTGGAGCCGACCTGGTAGTCGCGGCGGGTCGCGTTGTTCACGAACTGCTGGGTGTAGTCGATGCCGCCGTACATGGCGACGACCTCGCCGGCGGCGGGCTCGATGGACACCCCGCCGACCCGTACGTAGCGGTCCGTCTCGTTGGAGGTGTCGAGGCGGGCCACGACCTGTTCGTCGACGGCCGCCGCGAGGGACTCCTGCTTGTCCTGCTCCAGGGTGGTGGTGATGCGGTAGCCGCCCTGGGCCAGGGTCTTGCGGTCGATGACGTGGCGGGCGGTGAGGTAGTCCTCGACGGCCTGCACGATGTAGCCGCGCTGGCCGGACAGGCCGGTCGTGGCGGTGACCTCCTCCGGGTCGGGGAAGTCGGTGGCGCCGCGCGCGGCGGGGCTGAGCCACTTCTCCTCGACCATGGCGTCCAGGACGTAGTTCCAGCGGCGGACCGCCTTGGCGCGGTTCTCGGGCCGGCCGTCGACGTCGTAGGCGCTGGGCGCGTTGAGCAGGACGGCGAGGTACGCGCCCTGGGCGGTCGTCAGTTCCTGGGCGTCCTTGCCGTAGTAGGCGCGGGCGGCGGCCTGGATCCCGTAGGCGTTGCGGCCGTAGAAGCTGGTGTTGAGGTAGCCCTGGAAGATGGCGTCCTTGCTCTTCTCCCGGTCGAGCTTGATGGAGATGAAGAACTCCTTCACCTTCCGGACGAGGGTCTGTTCCTGGCCGAGGTAGTAGTTCTTGACGTACTGCTGGGTGATGGTGGAACCGCCCTGGGTGCCCTTGCCGGTGAGGGTGTTCCAGGCGGCGCGGAGCATCGCCTCGGGGTCGACGCCGGGCTGGGAGTAGAAGTCGCGGTCCTCGGCGGCGAGTACGGCGTGCCGCACGGTGGCGGGGACCTGCGAGAGGCGTACGTTCTCGCGGTTCACGTCACCCTTCTGGGCGAGCGGGGTGCCGTCGCGGTAGAGGAACACGTTCGACTGGGCCGTGGCGGCGGCGTTGGCGGGCGGGATGTCGACGAGGTGGTAGCCGGCGAAGAAGCCGCCGAGCAGCAGGACGGCGGTGATGAGCGAGGCGCCCAGGACCATCCGCCAGGTCGGCAGGAGGCGGCGCCAGCCGGTGCGCTTCCTCCGCGCCGCCTTCCCGTTCTTCCCCGGCTTCCCGCCCGGCGCGGTCTTCCCGGGCTTCCCGTCCGGTGCGGTCCTGCCGCCCGGTGCGGCGGTGCCGGCCTTCCCGTCCGGTGCGTTCTTCCCGGACCGCGCGGTTCTGCCGGATCGCGCGGTTCTGCCGGACCGCGCGGCGCCCTTGGTGCCGGGCTTCCCGTCCCTCGCGGCGCTCCTGGTGCCGGCCGCCTCGGCCGCCCGGGCACCCTCGGCCCCCTGCGTGTCGTCGGCTCCCGCCGCCCCGGTGGGTCCTGCTGAGCCCGTGGCTTTCCGGGCGTTCCGCGCGTCCGGGGTGCTCCCGTCGCCGTGGTCGGTCTGCCCGGCCGGCCGGGCGGGGGTGTCGGGGCCTCGCCCGGGAACGGTCGGGTCGCGGGGCTCCCAGCCCGGCTGCGGTGGCTCGTCGCTCATGGTCTCCGGCCTGTTTAGTCGATTATGGGGCGATTTGCGCAGTCCCTTCATAGTGCACGGCCCACCCGCCCAACCCCGGCAACGGCAGCCGAAAACCGCTCGCGGACATGCATCGGGGCCCATTAGGCTCCTCGGCTTTGGCGCGTGCCGGGACGTGGGCAGGTATGTGCCGGACGCGTACGCGGCGCGTACCGGACGGGGGCGGACCCGACGCACGCGTACCGGACGCGGCCGTACCGGGGACGCGGGAGGGAGCAGGGGATGCGGCTGTACGCGGCCGTGGCGGCGGGCGGGTTCCGGCGCTACGCGACGTACCGGGTGGCGACCGCCGCCGGGGTGTTCACCAACACCGTCTTCGGCTTCATCCTGACGTACACCTACATCGCCCTGTGGGACGAGCGACCCGGTCTCGGCGGGTACGACATGGCCGAGGCGCTGGCCTACGTGTGGATCGGCCAGGCCCTGCTGGCGACCTGCGGGCTGATGGGCGGCGGGTTCGAGGACGAGCTGATGGAGCGGGTCAAGACGGGCGACATCGCCGTCGACCTCTACCGCCCGGCGGACCTCCAGCTCTGGTGGCTGTCGGTCTCCCTGGGCCGGGCCGGCTTCCAACTGCTGGGCCGGGGGGTGGCGCCGATGGCGGTCGGCGCGCTCGTCTTCGACCTGGCCCTGCCGGAACACCCGTGGACCTGGCTCGCCTTCCTGGTGTCGGTGGCGCTGGGTGTGGTGGTGAGCTTCGCCGTCTGGTTCCTGGTGGCGCTGAGCGCGTTCTGGCTGATGGACGGGGCCGGGGTGGTGCAGGTGGCCTGGCTGTCGGGGATGTTCTTCTCGGGGATGCTGCTGCCGCTGACGGTTTTCCCCGGGGCACTGGGCGAGGTGGCGCGGGCGCTGCCGTGGGCGTCGCTTCTCCAGGTCCCGGCGGACGTGTTCCTGGAGAAGCGGACGGGATGGGGGCTGATGGGGGCGTACGCGTTCCAGGCCGGCTGGGCGCTGGTGCTGCTGGCGGCGGGCCGGGTGCTCCAGGCGGCGGCGACCCGGCGGGTGGTGGTCCAGGGTGGCTGAGGCGGGCGCGGGGCTGCGCGCGTACGGGCTGATCGCCGCGATGTGGGTGCGGTCCACCATGACGTACCGCTTCTCCTTCGCGATGACGCTGCTGTCGAACTTCGTGGCCACCGGCTTCGACTTCGTGGTCATCCTGCTGATGTTCAGCCAGGTCCGCGGGCTGGGCGGCTTCTCGTTCGCCGAGGTGGCCTTCCTGTACGGGACGACCGGCACGGCCTTCGGACTGGCGGATCTGGTGCTCGGTCAGGTGCAGCGGCTGGGGCGGCGGGTGCGGGACGGGACGCTGGACACGCTGCTGGTGCGGCCGGCGCCCGTGCTGGCGCAGGTGGCGGCGGACCGGTTCGCGCTGCGGCGCCTGGGGCGGGTGGCGCAGGGGCTGATGGTGCTGGTGTGGTCGCTGGTCCTCCTCGACGTGGCCTGGACCCCGGCACGGGTGGCCCTGGTGCCCCTGATGGTGCTGAGCGGATGGCTGATCTTCTCGGCGGTGATGGTGATGGGCGCGGCGTTCCAGTTCTGGGCGCAGGACGCCTCGGAGGTCGCCAACGCCTTCACCTACGGGGGCAACAACCTGCTCCAGTTCCCGCCGGTGATCTTCGCCCAGGACCTGGTCCGGGGCGTGGTGTACGTGGTGCCGCTCGCCTTCGTGAACTGGGTCCCGGCACTGTACGTGCTGGGGCGCGAGGCACCGGCGGGCCTGCCGGTGTGGGCGGTGTTCGCCTCGCCGCTGGTGGCGGCGGTGTTCTGGGTGGTGGCGGGGCTGGCGTGGCGGGTGGGGGTTCGTTCGTACCGGAGCACGGGGAGCTGAGCAGGGATGCAGGACTTCATCGCACTGGACGGCGTCGAGAAGGTCTTCGACGTACGCCGCAAGGCCGGCCGCTTCCGACGGGAGCGGCACCGGGTCCGCGCGGTCGACGGAATCAGCTTCCGGGTGCCGCGCGGCGAGATGGTGGGCTACATCGGGCCCAACGGGGCCGGCAAGTCGACCACCATCAAGATGCTGACCGGCATCCTCACCCCCAGCGGCGGCCGGCTGCGGGTGGCCGGCATCGACCCCTCCCGGGACAGGACCCGGCTGGCGCGCCGCATCGGGGTGGTGTTCGGGCAGCGGACGACGCTGTGGTGGGACCTGCCGCTGCGGGACTCGTACCGTCTGGTCCACCGGATGTACCAGATCCCCGACGCCCGCTTCCGGGAGAACCTGGAGCGGTGCGTCGAACTGCTCGACCTGGCCGACCTGCTGGAGGTGCCGGTCCGTCAGCTCTCCCTGGGGCAGCGGATGCGGGGCGACATCGCGGCCGCGCTGCTGCACGACCCCGAGGTCCTCTACCTGGACGAGCCGACGATCGGCCTGGACGTCATCTCCAAGGCCAAGGTGCGTGACTTCCTCCGGGACCTGAACGCCGAGCGCGGCACGACGGTGCTCCTCACCACGCACGACCTCACCGACATCGAGCAGCTCTGCAAGCGCGTGATGGTCATCGACCACGGGCGGCTGATGTACGACGGGCCCCTGGGCGGGCTGCACGAGGTGGGCGAGAGCGAGCGCACCCTGGTCGTGGACCTGGAGCGGGAGCTGCCCCCCATCTCCGCCGACGGCGCCCGGGTGGTGAGGGTGGACGGCCCGCGTCAGTGGCTGGCCTTCCCCGCCGCCCGCTCGGCCGCCCCGCTGGTGGCGCGGATCGCCGCCGAGTACCCGCTGGTGGACCTGTCGGTGCGGGAGCCGGACATCGAGACGGTGATCGCCAAGATGTATGCCGAACGATCAACGGGCCGGTGACCGCACCCCGCACTAGTCTGTTCGTATGACGAGCGAACTGCCCGAGATGCGGGCCTCGGACGCCGACCGCGAGCGGATCGCGGAGCGGCTGCGGGACGCGGTGGCGGAGGGCCGCCTGGACATGGCGGAGTTCGAGGAGCGTCTCGACCTGGCGTACAAGGCGCGTACGCACGGCGAGTTGGTCCCGCTCGTGCGCGACCTGCCGCAGGCGGTCGGGGACGGGGCGACCCGTGCCGGGGCCTCGGACGGGAACTGGCCGGCCCGGATCGGGAAGCCCGCCACCTCCAGGGGTGCCTTCGCCTTCTGGAGCGGCTTCGGGCGCCGCGGCAGGTGGACCGTCGCGCGCCGCTTCACCGCGGCCGTCCTCCAGGCCGGCGGCGACATCGACCTGCGGGAGGCGGACTTCGAGGACCGGGAGGTCGTCATCCGCTGCTTCGCCGTCATGGGGGGCATCCAGGTGGTCGTCCCGCCCGAGCTGCACGTGGAGGTCACCGGCTTCGGCTTCATGGGCGGCTTCGACGACCGGGGCTCGGGCGGGGGCACGCCCGGCTCGCCGCGCGTCCGGGTCACCGGGTTCGCGCTGATGGGCGGGGTGGACGTGAAGCGCAAGGAGCGGAAGGCGGCCCGCAAGCAGCTCGGGAAGTGACCGGCGGGGGCTCATGGCCGGGCTCCTGGCCGGTCCACCCGCCGCGCCGGGGTCCCGGCGGGTCTCGGCCCGGCGCGCCGGGCTCCCGCCGGTCTCGGCCCGCATCCCGGCCGGGGCCCGGCTTCCGCCAGCGGCCCCGGCCCCCGCCCGCAGCGGCCCGGCAGGCCGCCCAGCCAACCCGCCCGCAGCGGCCCGGCCACCCGCCCTCCAGGGCCCGGTGTGTCGTCAGGGGCGTGACCGTCCGGGTGTGCCGGCCCGTGCGGGCGGGAACTCGCCGTGCGGCTGAGGAGTACCTGAGGTAGGGACTGAGGTACGCATGCGCGGGGACGGGTGGAACCGGATGAACCATACGAAGACGCCGCTGGTCGCCTTCTCGTACACGGCCGCGGACGAGGAGAAGCGCAGGGGCGTGCGCCGGATGAAGATCACGGCGACCAGCCTGCTGCTGCTGGTCGCGCTGATCTACGTCCTGGCCACCTGGGCCGGGAACTCCGGCGTCACCGGCTGGCCCGGTTACGTCGCCGCCGCCGCGGAGGCCGGCATGGTGGGCGCGCTGGCGGACTGGTTCGCGGTGACCGCGCTGTTCCGCCGCCCCATGGGCCTGCCCATCCCGCACACGGCGATCATCCCCACCAAGAAGGACCAGCTCGGCGCCTCGCTCGGCTCCTTCGTCGGCGAGAACTTCCTCTCCGAGGGCGTCGTCCGCGGCCGGCTCCACGCCCTCGGCATCAGCAGCCGCCTCGGCGCCTGGCTGGCCGAGCCCGAACACGCCGACCGGGTCACCGCCGAGCTGTCGACAGCGCTGCGCGGCGCGCTGACCGTCCTCCGGGACGCGGACGTCCAGGCGGTGGTGGGCGAGGCCGTCACCCGGAGGGCCGAGGCGGCGGAGATCGCCCCCGGGCTCGGCAAGGCCCTGGAACGGGTCGTCGCCGACGGGGCCCACCGCGGGGCGGTCGACCTGGTCTGCAACCGGGCCCACGACTGGCTCGTCCTGCACGCCGACTCGATCATGGAGGCGGTGCAGGGCGGGGCGCCCGGCTGGACGCCACGGTTCGTGGACCGGAAAGTCGGCGAGCGCGTCTACAAGGAGCTGCTGCGGTTCGTCACCGAGATGCGGGACATGCCCGGCCACCCGGCGCGCGGCGCCCTCGACCGGTTCCTCACGGACTTCTCGGCCGACCTCCAGGGCGACACGGACACCCGGAGCCGGGTGGAGCGCCTCAAGTCCGACCTGGTGGCCCGGCCGGAGGTGCAGGACATCATCGCCTCGGCGTGGGCCTCCGTACGCGCCATGATCATCTCGGCGGCCGAGGACGAGCGCAGCGAGCTGCGCCTGCGCGCCCGCGCCTCCCTCCTCAAGCTCGGCAACCGGCTGGCCACCGACGGCCGCCTCCAGGCCAAGGTCGACGGCTGGGTCGAGGACGCGGCGGTGTACGTGGTCACCACCTACCGCGCCGAGATCACCTCGCTGATCAGCGACACGGTCGCGAGCTGGGACGCCGACCAGACGTCGAAGAAGATCGAGGCGCACATCGGCCGCGACCTCCAGTTCATCCGCATCAACGGCACGGTCGTCGGCGCCCTGGCCGGCCTGCTGATCTACACCGTGTCGCACGCCCTGGGCGGCTGACCCCGCCGGCCGTCCGGCCCGGGCGCGTCCCTCCCCCGCTCGTGGGGGACGTGCCGGGCGGGGGACCGGCCCCTGCCCGACCGGTCACCCGCCCAGCCACTGTGGGGAGGTGCTGTTCTATACGTGCGCCGGGGCGCGGGTGTTCAACCGCTCTTCCGGCTGACCGCCCAGGACGCCGCCGCCATGCCCCCGGCCACCGAGAACACCGCGGGCCACGCCCCCACCTTCTTGGCCAGCGGGTGCGAGCCGGCGAAGGCCGCCACGTACGCCGCGGTGAGCCCCGCCGCGGCCTTCCCGCCGCTGCGCTGCTTCCACTCCCGCGCGGCCACGGCGCCGGCCGCCGCCAGCGCCACCCCGCCGAGCGGCCGCTTCTTCGTCCACCGCGCCACGGCGTACCCGCCGACGAGCCCGCCCGCCGCCACCACCGTTGCCGGAACCCTTGCCATCTCCGTCGCCTGCCCTTCGTCGTACGACATGCCTCCGCCCGAGGCTAACGCGGCGGCCGGGGACGGCCGCGGCGGGTGCGCGCGTACACCCCGCAGCCCAGGGCGACGGAGACCCCGAGCACCATGCCGAGGGCGGCCCCTTCCGGTACGTCGGGGAGGAGCAGCGTCACGCCCCTCACGAGCAGCGCCCCGGCGACGGAGCACAGGAGGCCGATCAGCAGCGGGCCCGTCGGACGGATCATGGGGTGTCCACCTGTCGTTCGGTGATGTTCGTGGCTGCGGGGCGGCGCACGCACACCCCGCCGCCGTGCTCCAACGCGCGCGCCGCCCCGCCGACACGGCCGCGGGGCCGGCGTACCGCCGGATGTGCAGGACCCTTCCTGCCACCATCCCGTAACGGACGGCCGTCCCGCGGGTAGCCACCCGCCCCCCGCGGGCACGAACCGCGCATGCCGACCCCCATCCCGCCGCAGCTCCTCGCCACCGACCCGCTCGTGGTCGCCCAGGACGGCGTCGCCACCGTCCACCAGCTCATGGACCTGGGCTGCGCCTCCTCCGTGATCGCCGCCCACTGCCGCCCCGCCGGCCCCTGGCGCCGCCTCCTGCCCCGGGTGGTCACGCTCCAGACCACCGCCCCCACCCCCCGCCAACGCCTCCGCGGCGCCCTCCTGTACGCCGGCCCCGACGCCCTCCTCACCGGCCCGGCCGCCCTCGCCCTGTACGGCCTGCCGTCGGCCCCCGCCACCGCCGAGGTCGACGTCCTGGTCACCCACCGCACGGCCCCCCGGGGCCACGCCTACACCCGCGTCCGCCCCACCCACCGCCCCACCCGCCGCGTCCCCGTCGACGGCCTGGCCTGCGCACCCCCGGCCCGAGCCGTCACCGACGCCGTCCCGCACCTCACCCCCGACACCGCCACCACCCTGGTCACCGACCTCGCCCACCACGCCCTCTGCCGCCCCGCCGACCTCCGCACCGAAATCACCGCGGCCCAACTCCCCCACACCCCGGTCGTACTCGCCCTCTTACAAGCCGCCGCCGACTGATCCCCCTCGCGGCCCGCCGTCCCGATGGGCAGCCTCGGCTCGTGGCGTCGGGGTACCAGGGGGAGCCGCCATGCCGATCAGGCCGCGATACCGGCGAGTGTCCGCGTTGCAGCGGCAGTTCTTCAATCGTGAAGGGTTACTCGCCCTGTACGACGAGGAATTACGCGACATCACGGACCGGCTGAGGATCCTGAACGTCGTCGGGGTCGGGGGCATCGGCAAGTCGCGCCTTCTCCAGGAACTGCGCGACCGTACCCCGGACACGTGCCGCACCGCCCGCCTCGACCTGCAACTCCCCACGCTGCGGCAGCAGGAGGACGCATTGGCCGTCCTCCGTACGGAGTTCGGGGCGCAGGGTGTGCGGTTCGACCGGTTCGACATCGCCTACGCCGTCCTCTGGCAGCGCGTCCACCCACAACTCCAGATGGACCGGAAGAACACGCCCTTCGCCGAGGACAGCGAGGTGCTGTCGAAGATCCTCGACGAGGCCATGGGGGTACCGGTCTTCGGGACGGCCGCCGGGCTGGTCCGGCTCACCGGCCGGGCGGTGGCCAACCGCCGGCGCCGCCAGCGGATCGAGACCGACCCCACGCTCCAAGAGCTGGACGGCCTGTCGAACGCCGAGCTGGGGCACGCGGTGTCGTACCTGTTCGCGGAGGAGTTGCGCCAATCGGCCGAGGAGCGACCCTACGTCCTCTTCGTCGACGCCTACGAGGCCATGCTCACCACCCCCTTGCCGGGCGGTCGCGGCTACGGGTCCGACGTCTGGCTGCGCGACCTGTTGGGCCAGCTCCACGGCGGACTGACCGTTTTGGCCAGCCGGGAGCCTTTGTCCTGGGCGGCGTACGACAAGGACTGGGAGGCCGTGATCCGCACGACCCGGATCGACGGACTCCCGATGCCGGCCAGCCTGGCTCCGCGCGTTCCAGCTGGACCAGCCGGAGCTGGGCCGGGGTGCGGCCAAGCGCGCCACCCTGTCCCACGAACTCGCCACCAAGCTCGCCGCCGCCCACCCTCACTGGCCGGCCGATGCCCTTCGTCACCCGGGCCGACCGACGTTCAGGCGGCGGTGGGAGCTGCGGCTTGGGTGAGGGTGGGGTGTCTCTGAAGTCCCTGACGCTCTCTAAAGTCTCATGCAGCGAGTTTCGGGCTCTTGCCCTGACGGCGCGCATTCCCAGACGTCCTGAGCCATTCGGCCACATAGGGAGGTTTCTTGCATTATCGTTCACTTGCGCCCTTCACTGGGCGCATGCCGCGTGTGTGGGGGATTGCGTGATCCGAGATCTGATTTTTAAAGAGACCGCTCGTGCCCAGTTCGATGCCCTGTCCAAAGGCTGCAAGGCCCAAGTGGGCAGCGCCATGCTGAGCGTGGCCCAAGACGCCGTTCGGCACGGGGTCTGGCGGTCCGATGATCGGTACCGGCTAGCTGTCAGCTACGAGGTGCACCCTCAAGCTGTTGTGGTGACCAGTATCAAAACTCGCTCGGCCGAAGCACCTCCTCGCCAGCAACCCTATGAGGGTGCGGAGATGAGGAGTCAGGGCGGAGGCCGCTGGATGCACTTGAACCCTCACGAGGAGTGACTTTCCCCCAGGTCAAGCACTCTCGCTGGAACACGTGACTCAGCGGACTCCGTGCGGCTGCCTCTGCCGTCGCCGATGCGCTTCAGTGGTCTTTGAGGACGCCCAAAAACTCCCGCCATGTGCTGTTGCTTATGGAAATAACGGGACCGTCCGGACGCGTCGAGTCGCGGACGAGAGTGGCGTCGATTGCTCGGGCGCACTCGACGCACTCAGTGGTGTTGGCACCGCTGTACGACGACTTGAACCAGGCGTCGTCCGAGGCGAGCGGCCGGTATGCAGGCATTAAAGCTCCTTGCGGATGCGGCGGATCACGGAAGAAGAGGTCTCCATATCCAACGCTTGAGCGCGAAGGTAGTCGAACGCAAGTCGGTATCGGCTCAGTTCCTCCTCAGTTTCCATGAGCAGTGAGCCCGTATGGAGGTCGACGTACACGACATCGAGCGACGGCTCAGAGGCGCCGAGGATCACAAAGCTACCGAGAGCCGCTGCGTGTGCGCCCTTGGAGAAGGGCAGCACCTGCAGGGTGATGTGCGGTGACTCGTTGGCCTCTAGGAGACGGCCGAGCTGGTCCTTCATGATTTCGGCTGAGCCGACGACGCGGCGTAGGACCGACTCATCGAGAATTGCCCACAGGTGCGGAGGCCTGGGGCCTGTCAGGAGTTCCTGGCGCTTCATCCGGATGTTGACGAGCCGGTTGACCTCATCTTGTTCCAGTCTCAGCTCGTTGGCCTGCTGCAGCGCGGTGCTGTAGCTACGAGTCTGGAGAAGGCCGGGTACGTACACACATGCGAAGTGGTCCTCCCGTACGGCCTCGTCCTCCAGCGTAAGCAGCAGGTTCATGGTCTCCGGGATGGAATCGGCGAAGGAACTCCACCAGCCTTGCTGCTTAGCGTCCTTGGCCAGCGATACAACGGCGTGCCGTTCCGCCTCATTTGCTCCGTACTCGCGGCATAGGGCATCCACGATAGGCCACTTCACTGGCCCAGCTTGTGTCTCGTATCGGCTGACGGTGGCCTTCGATACACCGACCAGTCGGCCAGCGTCTTCCAAGGTCATCCCGGCGCGAGCGCGCAACTTGCGCATCGTGACACCGAGTTGCCGACGACGGGTGGTGGTCCTCGATGGCAAGGCGGCGGCGCTCCGTTTCGTAGTCGCTAACGGCGATGGCACCAGGCTATGCAGCCACTCGGCAGTGTCTCGACGGGTTCACCCGAACGGTTCGCTCTGAGAAGTTACACGGTGAGAGTTCTCACGCCATACTCGCTTCACAGGACGCTACGCAGCGTGGCCGTTCGGAAACGGTGAGTCAAGCGCTGTCGTGGCCAGGGGAGGAGTCTCGCTATGACCTTCTACGAGGACAGCGGAACTGGGCTTCGCTGCGTACTGCCCTTCGAGGCTGTGCCCGCGGAACTGCCGCCGCTGCGGCGCAGTGTGCGCACGATGCTTGAACACTGGGGAGTGCCCGCGGTGGCTGAAGAGGCGGAACTAGTTGTGACGGAACTCGCGACCAACGTGCTCAAACATGTGGGCCTAGGTGTGCCGGCGACCCTCATCCTGGAGCCGCGTAATGACCGGCTGCGCGTGGAACTCCATGACACGAGCCACGCGGTGCCCACTCTCACGACTGAGCTGGGCGGTGGTCTCGCAGAGTGTGGTCGCGGCCTTCACCTGCTGTCGGAAATGAGCCTCGACTGGGGCACGCTGCTCACGGCCACAGGCAAGGCGGTGTGGTGTGAGATCTCCCTGGTGCAGGCTCGCCAATGCCTCAGGGTTCAGCGGGCCGCAGTGCTGCTGGATGAATACCGGAGGGTTGCGGGTACCGGGCTCAGCGGTCGTCCCCACCTATGCCGTACTGGAGGAGTCGGCTACTGACATCATTGCGGACCTTCTTCACTGGCTGGCGGCGCAAGGCGGCGACCCGGACGACATCCTCGACCGCGCGCAGATGCACTTCGACGCAGAGAACGAGGCGGCATAGCCGACGAGGCCTGGTGGGGGCCTCGTCGGCGCCTATCCGGCTGCCGCACGCAACAGAGCGCCGGCGTCATCAGGCAGGCCGTACTCGTGCAGCTGCAGCGCTATGCGGATGATCTCTTCAGTGTTCCGTCGACGCCCGTGAATGCTGATGGCCGCATTGGCGAGTTGCTCCTGCTCCTCGCGGAGAAGCGCGATGGAAGCCGCGCTCTCCAGAGGGCTTAATGCCGATGATGCGTCCTGGAGCCACGAGAGTGCGTGGCTGATCTGGCCTTTGCCGAGAAGGTCAAGGGCCGTGGCGGCAAGCTGCCGGGCCGCAGCTATGTCTCGCGCAGTCTGTTGCCGGTCCCCCGCCGGGAGGGGGACCGGCAACAGAGGCGCACTCGCTCCGGTGCCGCCCGCCGCTCGACCTAATGGGGACGGCACGCTGGCAAGGAGCCGGCTGTTCTCGTGCCGTAGCCGTTCGAGTTCCCGCCTCATGGGAGTGCATGTGCCGCAGATCCTTGGCTCCGCGGCATGATGAAGCGCTCGCAGTTGCACCAGCGTGTACGCGACTGCCTGAGACCCCGCCCTTTCGACGGCCAGAGAGTGAAGCGCCTCGATGAAGCCCCAGGGCGGCACCCGCCTGCCCCGGCAGTACCGAGAGATTTCGCTTGGATCCTTGCGCCATTCCTTGCTGGCGAGGAGCTCTGCAGCCTCCTCGAGCGTAGCCACGGACACGAGCCGGTAGAGCGTCGAGAGCGCGACGGCAAGGTCACGCCGCCCTGGTGGAAGCTCCGCGCTGATCCGCCCTTCCAGGGCCTTTGCTGTCATGACCGCTCCTGTGATGTGCAGTCACATCATTGTGCCTCATGGGCGGTTGACTACATCGTGCGCAAGATGCGATTCGGGTAGACCCCAGCCACCTCACCTGCGCTCAATGGATCACCACCCCCGGAATCACCGGGGCGTGCCATGCGGCGGGTGCCTTCGCGCGGCTCCCGTACGCGTTGTCCATGGCGTGTACTGCATGCATTGAGTGGAGGTCACACGGTGGCAAGGGAGCCGGGGAGTATGGTCCGGGCAGGGCTGTGGCTGCGAGACAACGTGGGCGTAGGGGGCAAGTTCACGAAGGCAGAACTGCGTGCAGCCTTCCCCAACGTGGCACAGATCGACCGGCGCGTACGAGATCTTCGTGACCGCGGCTGGCAGATCGACACCAACCGCCACGACCCGACGCTCAACGCAGATGAACAGCGGCTCGTGAAGATCGGCGCCCCGGTGTGGATTCCTGGCCATTCGAAGGCTCCCAAGGAGAAGGCGAGCCTCACCGATGCCCAACGCAGCAAGGTGATGTTCGACGACGGTTTTCTCTGCCGGTCGTGTGGTGTCGGCGCCGGCGAGTCATACGCAGACGGCGGTCAGGGCGCCCAGCTTGAGGTGGCGCGGCGCCAGGTCCTCATGCCTGATGGTACGACGCAGACCAAGCTCGTCACCGAGTGCAGCCGGTGCCGGAATGGCAGCAAGGGACACACCGTTGACCTGGCCGGATTTCTGAGCACTCTCGAGAAGCTCTCGGACCTGGAGCGCGAGGTGTTCGCCGGCTGGCTGAAGGCTGATCGCCGTGAGCCGAGCCCACTCGAAAGGCTCTGGGGTCTGTACCGCACGCTGCCCGAGGAAAGCCGCAGCACCATCCGGGACGCCGTGTACGGCGAGAACCAGCAACCCAGCAGCTGACGAGGAGATGCAGAGACCGATGATGCAGGAGTACCCACCTCCGCCGCGCGCTGACGAGTTCAGCGAGCTGGTGAAGCGGCGCCTGGATGACGTGAGGACCTCTGGTGGCACCAGGGAGACCGTGACTGTTGACTGGAACGGCCAGCCGCTCCACTGCGAAGTGATCGACTTCCCAGTCGCGTCTCTCTACTACAACCCGGGAACCCATCGCGTCAGAGCGCAGCGCAGCCTCAACCCCGCCAAGGACGAGATCCTCAGCAAGGACCCGTGGGATAGCGAGAGCCAGGAGTACCTTCAGCATCTGCTCCAGGGCGACCCAGCCAACCCCGATCGGCGGGATCCGGCCTTCGACAAGCTGAAGGAAAGCCTGCACCAGTTCGGGCAGAACGATCCAGGGCTGATCACTCATCAGGGGATCCTGGTGAACGGGAACACGCGGCGGGCAGCCTTTCGCGAGCTCGGCCAGCAGACGATGCGTGTGGCTGTCCTGCCCGAGTCGTTCACGTGGTCGGACATCAACGCAGTTGAGCTTGCCCTTCAGCTTCGCCTCGACCATCGCCGTGGCTACTCGTACATCAACCGTCTGCTCGCCATGGAAGAGCAAGCGGCTCTCGGACGCACTCCTGCCGCCATCGCGAAGGACTTCCGCATCCGGGAGGCGACGTATCACCAGGAGCGCTGGATTCTCAGCACGATCCGCGATCAGATCAATCGCAGCAAGAGCGGCGGAGGTGTCGAGCTCCGACTGGTGGACTTTGAGGACCACCAGGAGAAGCTCAAGGAACTGCACCGGGCGTACGAGAAACTCGCAGCTGTCGAGCCCGACCGGGCGGACGTGCTGAAGGAGCTTCGCATGGCCGCGATCGTCCTCGGCTTTTCAAAGACTGACGTTCGTCACGTCGACGAAGGCTTCCATGACGAGTACCTGGCACGCAGCCTTCCCGAGGGCCTGAGTGCGCCGACGGTGGAGCCAGAGGTTGTAGCTGTGCCGGGACTCGTAGGGGTGACGATCCCAGGGACCACGTCATCCGTAGCGGCTGCTCGCGCACTCAACGACCGAGTGCTCCGGGCCAAAGCTACGGCCGTAGCCGTCGGCCCAGCGGTTGCAGAGCAGGACAAGCGCGAGGCCCAGAACGTCTTCCATGGCGCTAAGGAGGCGTTTGACAAGGCGATCGACGCTGCTGGTCGTGACGCCCGTCTGAGGAAGCGCAAGCAGATGGCACCTGCCCGGCTCGCTGACGCATGTGCCGACATCGACCAGTGTGTTGTCGAGCTCGTGCAGGCCCGTGCATCGCGGAGCCTTGACGAGGAGACCTTTGACGAGGCTGTGCTGAAGCTCCGGGAGAGCCTTCGCCGGCTTGCTCAGCAGGCTGGCCGTGGATCGGCGCACCATGGCGACGGCGTTGCCTGGCTGCTTGAGGCCGTCGCCCTGGAGGCGTCCTGATGACAGAGGCGTACCAGGAGCCCTCGCTTCGCCTGGACTTCGACGAGACGCGTACGAAGGTGGTCCTTCGGACAACGGATAGGTACAGCAACGACCTCGTGCAGTTGGCCGCCCGGTTCCGTTCGGGCGGGCAGCTTGGCCGTCTTGTTGCAGTCGTTGAGCTGAACGACCTGCTAGGCGGGCTGAGTGCCCTCCTGGCCTGGCCGCAACCACAGAGCGTGGAGTGGTCTGCGTCGCTGCAAGAGCTCGTCATGGGTGTGTCACAGGACGCTCAGGTTGTTGAGCAGCGACTGAGCTCACCAGAGCACCACGGAGAGATTTCGCCTGACGATGTGCCCTTCTTGCTCGGCGAGGAGTGGAAGGGCGACCTCAGCGACTTCCAGAGGCGAGACCTCGCCAAACTGCTGTCACTTCGGCATGGAGCCAACTTCAGCGTCCCCGGTGCGGGCAAAACTCGCGTGGGCCTGGCGCTCTATGCCGCGCAGAAAGCGAGGGGAGAGGTCAGCCGACTGCTCGTTGTGTGCCCCAAGTCGGCCTACGAGTCGTGGCAGTACGAGAGCGCTGTGTGCTTCAGGCACCCTCTGCGGCCAGATGTTCTGGATAGGTCATACGATCAGTGGGCCGAGGTCCTGATCGTCAACTATGAGCGGTTGGACCGGTCGCTCACAATGCTGTCGGCCTGGCTCCAGGCCGGCACATCGATGATCATCCTTGATGAGGCTCACCGTATGAAGCTCGGTGCGCGTGGGACGTACGGTGCCGCGTGTATGGCGCTCGGACCACTCGCAAGGCGACGCCTGATTCTTACAGGGACGCCTGCCCCGAACGGAGCCAAAGACCTGGAGAATCTCCTCGGCTTCGTCTGGCCTGGGCACGGCCAGAGGACCGTCTCCAGGGCTGTGGCTGGCGGTGACCTCGCCTACGCCAGCTCCGTCTTGCGGCCGTTGTTCACGCGGACCACCAAGCAAGAACTGGGACTGCCGCCGATGTCGATCCAGATGCGCTATGTGGATCTGCCGCCCCTGCATGAGGAGATCTACACCTCGTTGGTCGGTGGCGAAGGCAGCGGTACGGCCCGGGAGGACCTCAGTTCCCTGGGCAGGACCGCCCTGCGCTTGTTGATGGCTGCGGTGTGTCCGGCGCTCCTCGTTGAGGGAGCGAACCGGCACGACCCGCTGGCCTACCAGCTACCGCCGCTGGATGTCCCCGAGGGAAACTCGCTGTACACGCTCATGCAGAATCTGCCAGATCATGAGATGTCTCCGAAATACCAAGAGGCAGCCCTGATCGTTGCGGAGAACGCGGGGCGGGGCCGCAAAACGCTCGTCTGGACCACGTTCGTGAGAAGCCTTACCACTCTGGAGAAGCTGTTCGGCAAGTTTGGCCCCGCAGTTGTCTACGGGGGGACACCGGATAGGGAAGAGCAGTTGCGCCGCTTCCGTGAAGACCCCGACTGCATGGTGCTGATTTCCAACCCTGCCACCCTGGGTGAGGGAATCAGTCTCCACCAGGTGTGCCATGACGCGGTCTACGTGGATCGTGACTTTATGGCTGGTCGATTCCTCCAGAGCATGGACCGTATTCATCGCTTGGGACTTGCTCCGGATACGGATACTACGGCCACTGTGCTCGTCGCCCGGAACACCATTGACGAGGTGGTCAAGGTCCGGCTAGAGCAGAAGCTCGAGTTCATGGGAAAAATTCTCGATGATCCGTCGGTGCAGCAGCTCGCAGACCTCGAGGAAGAGCCGTCGGTAGCGGCTGGACTGGCGCCGAGTGACATGGAGGCGCTGCTTAGTCACATAGGGACACCTGCGTCGCTGAGTTGAGCATGCTCTGATGTGCGGGCGGAGGGGACACCGTCTGCCCGCAGCAACGCCTCCATGATGCTTCTGCCTACGGCCTGGGCCACAGGCGGCGGGAAAGCGTTGCCCACTTGCCGGTAGGCGGATGTCTTGCGGCCCTCGAAGACCCAGTCCGGAGGGAACCCCTGGAGCAGGGCCATCTGGGCAATGGTGAGCTTGACTGGCAGCGCATCCCCAGGTGACGGCGGGGCGTCCGCGACGCCGGCACCGTTCACCCCCATCTCGGCCCAGACACGCCTCGCGCGGGATGGCCCGAGGTCAGGCCCGCCATGCTTCCTGGAACCGCCGCACAGTGTGGGGGCGATCCGTTGTGCCTGTACAGCCCACGATTCTGCGAGCTCCCAGCCGCCAGACGCCATGGATGCGCGGAGGACGTCACCGACAAGCGGGGCGGTGCCCGCAGGCGGGCTCGGCTCGGGCCACCTGAAATGGGGGAAGGTGTTCGGCGGCAGTGCGACGAGCACGGCACGGGGGCGGAGCTGGGCCACGCCGAAGTCGCAGGCGTTCAGCAAGCGCCATTCAGCGGTGTAACCGCAGTCTCTCAGTTGCTGAAGGATGCCGGACCGGTACTCCCGGAACTTCTCCTGCATCAGTCCCTTCACGTTTTCGATGAGGATTGCCCGCGGCTTGAGCTCCTGGGCGAGTGCAAGCGCGGCGGGGAAGAGGTCCCGCTCGTCATCGCAACCCAGTTGCTTGCCCGCTAGCGAGAACGGTGGGCAGGGCACGCCGGCGGCAAGGAGGTCCGGGGCCTCCAGCCTGTCGGTAAGCAGGGCTTCTGGCCGCACGGCCCGGATATCTGCCCGCAGGACGTTCCAGGCAGGCCGGTTTATGAGGAGAGTGCAGCAGGCGTCAGCATCCAGTTCGACGAGCAGCGTGTGAGCGAAGCCAGCCCTTTCCAGGCCGAGAGCTTGACCTCCGGCGCCAGCACAGAGCTCCACGCAGGCCGGGGCGCTGAGGCCAGGAGAGGGGTGAGGAATGGGCATGCGAGGGGCTCCGTTCACAGGCCGGATGAATGCTCAGGAGCTTGCCGCCACTTGCCGCGGCAAGTGGCGGCAAGCTAGTCTTTTCACCCGAAGAGGCTAGCTTGCGAATAAGTGAGCGATTGGCGGGACTGTGTCCGAACTGGGGATGACCTGGAGAAATGAGTCGCTTGGTGCTCGCATCCGCGTGGCCCTGTGGTTGCGCGAGGAAGTGGGTGAGGGCGGAACCTTCTCCAAGGCCCGGCTCCGTGAGGCGATCAAGGGTGCTGAGCAAGTGGACCGCCGCATGCGGGACCTGCGTCCGGCAGGTTGGGTGATCTCGACGTATCGGGACAAGCCGAGCCTCCTGCCTGACCAGCTCTATCTGGAGAAGATCGGACTCCCGGTCTGGGAGCCCGAACACCGGGCGGCAGGCCTTCGTCAGATCAGTGCCAAGATCCGGCGTTATGTGTACGAGCGCGATGGTCATATGTGCCGACGCTGCGGGGTCACTGCAGGTGAGGGGTACGCAGACGAGCCGGGTACTCGGGCGCGGCTGACCCTCGGTCACGTGAATCCGCACAAGTCGGGCAGCGGGGCGAACGCAGAGGACCTGATCACCGAGTGCGCCCGCTGCAATGAGACGGTGAGGCATCTTACGGGTGTGCAGATGACCAAGGAGCAGGTCTGGGACCAGATGAAGGAGCTGCCGGTCCAGGGCAAGCGTGAGCTGCTGGCCTGGATGAAAGCCGACCGCCGACCGCTAAGTGCCGCGGAGAAGGCGTGGGGCATGTACCGGCAGATGTCTGCTGCCGTCCGCGAAGAGCTGGAGCACGACCTGGAAGCCCTCATGCGCAGCTGATTCAGGGGATGCGGTGGGTGTGGAGGTCTAGACGGCGGTCAGATGCGACACTTGCATATCTGCTGTCAGTCGCGGTTCTCTGTGACTGATTCATCGCCATGCGTAGTCGCACCACCAGGAGGGTCCTCATGGGTTCCAGCGGTCAGCCGCTGACCTCGATTGAGATCTGCGCAGGCGCGGGAGGGCAGGCCGTCGGTCTTCACAACGCCGGTTTCCGCCATCTCGCGCTTGTGGAGATCGACGCACATGCGGCCGCGACGCTGGAACTGAATGTCCTTGAGGAAAAGCGGTGGGGGAAGACCGCTGCTGAAGAATGCGATGTCCTTCACATGGATGTCAAAGACTTCGATCCCGTCGAACACCTGACGAAATTCAATTCCCGGATGAAGCGCCCTATCGAGGAGGGTGATCTCGACCTTCTCGCAGGGGGCGTCCCATGCCCTCCTTTCTCCGTGGCTGGAAAGCAGCTGGGGCGTGATGACGAACGTGACCTTTTCCCCACTATGCTTGAGCTGGCTGATGCGCTAAAGCCTCGTGCCGTCATGATTGAGAACGTGGCGGGACTGGTTAAGCCCCGCGACAAGTTCTTCGGGTACCGGGAAGAAATTAAGCAGGAGCTTCGGGATTCTGGTTACGTGATTTGCGGCTGGAGACTCCTGGAGGCCGCAGACTATGGGGTCCCTCAATTGCGGCCGCGCGCTATTCTCGTGGCTATCAAGAAGGAGCATTACCGGGGATTCACGTGGCCTGCTCCGAATGGTCGGCGGCGCAGTGTGGCGGAAGCCCTGGAAGAGACGATGAAGCGCCGCTTTGTGGAGGCAGGGCGAGCCGACTGGTTTGAACGCTGGTGGGAAGAGGCCCTCAAGGGCGGCGTTGCGCCCACCCTGGTGGGAGGCTCAAAGAAGCACGGCGGAGCAGACCTGGGTCCCACGCGGGCTAAGAGGGCCTGGGCGGCGCTCGGTGTGAATGGCATGGGTGTTGCCAATGACGAGCATGAAGTCGACCTTGCCCGGGATCTAGGCAACCCAGGGGATGGAAAGTGGCCCATGCTCACGGTTGAGCAGGCTGCTATTATCCAGGGATTTCCCGACAGTCAGAACTGGAAGTTCTCCGGCCGAAAGACGGCCCGCTACCGACAGGTCGGTAATGCCTTTCCCCCGCCGGTGGCTGAGGCTGTTGGCCGAGCCATTGCAGAGGCGCTGCAGAGAGACGGCGACGTACTCGAGCCCCCCATCGGTGACCTTGAGCCGGATGGGACGACCTGGGAGGCATCTCAGGCTGTCCTGCCGACGCTGCTCTGAGTGCCATCGCGTCGCCGCTCTTTCACGACGCGGGTGATTTCAGTTACGCACTCGCCAGCCGGCATGTGTTCCCAGAATCGCAGGACAAGCCACCCTGCTTCCTGGAGGCGCCTGTCAGTGTCGCGGTCGCGCGCAATGTTGCGAGCCACTTTGTCTGACCAGTAACCAGGGTTCGTTCGAGGCGGGACGTAGTGCTCAGGGCACCCGTGCCAATAGCAGCCATCGATGAAGACAGCTACCTTCGCCGGGCGGAAGACCATGTCAGCCGTCCGGCGAAGGTCTGGCAGGGGCTTGGCTGCGACCCTGTACCGCAGTCCCTGAGCATGGACCAGCCGCCGGATCAGCTGCTCAGGTTTCGTGTCTCTGCTGCGGATCGCCTGCATGTTGCGACGTCGTGCGGCAGACGACGCCCATGACCCGGCAGGAGGGTGCCACTCGTCTGACATCAGCTCGCCTCATGGTGCTCTTGCGCCTGGGTACTTCGTAGTCCCGGCGTGTCTATCACTTCATCGTCCTTCACGGCCGCCCCGGGCTCACTGCCTCTCCAGAAGCCGGATGCACTCACGGGCGGCAGACGGACAGCCGTCAATCTTCGTGTCGCGGTCCGGGGCAAAGGTTGCATTCTCTGTTTGGTTATTGAAACTCAATGTCAGTACCTTACGAGGTCCTTCGGCAATTCGTTATAATCCTTGAGCCGGTTCTGCTCGGTCATCTCTTGCCACAATTCCAGTTGGGAGGGCTCGCTCTTCCTGTGCCGGATTGCTCCGTGCTCCTGTACCGCAGCCCCGGTTTCCTCAAAGGCAAGGTGATAGACGGCATCAATTTCGCCAGTCCCGCGGGTAAGTGACGCTAGTCGGCTGGGCAATGGTTCTGCTGTTACAGCTACCAAGTGCGGAGCGCGGCCTCGACGGGAGCGAACGAGCAGGTTGAACTCATGCCTAACATTCTGAGCCCGGTCTGAACGCAACGTCCACTTGCAGGACACTACTGCGTGCAGCGGGTTGCCGGGTGCCCCGAGGGAGACCGTGACGTCAGGGGCAATCTGGTAATCCGTCCCGAGTGTGACCCGTAGGCTCGGATTTGCGGAAAGAAGTTCACGCAGGCCAGCCAAGTGTTTGTACTGCTCAAAGCTGCGCACATCTTCGCCGCGTTCAACCAGCCACTGCAGTTCGGGCCGCAGGAGTGGAAGCTTTGAGATTAGTTCAGCCGTAATGGCGTTCTCCAGCGCCGCGCCCCGGCTTTCCTCCTTTGCGTCGGCCGAATTTGCCGACACCTTCCGCGTGATGCCCAGCTCATCGAGGACGGCCTTTGCTATGCGGATGCTGGTCTTGTTGTCCACGTCGGAGATGTTCGGAGCCCAGCTCTCCCCGCAGACCTCTTGCACCTTTTGATTAGAGGCGGCCTTCCACGCAAGCAGGTTGTGGAACCACTCCGGTGCTGGCATGTACGCCTGCCTTTCGGGGGTGATCGCTTGATGCCATAGTCCTTCGCTGACTGATCGTAAGGGGTGACCGAGGCCCTGTGATCACCGTTCGCTCGCGGCTGGCCCCGGCTCGGCCTCCCAGGCGTAAGCACCGACGCCGCGGCGATCGCCAGCCGTTCGCATCGGATCAGTTCAGCCGTTGTCGCAGCCGACGCCGTCGTTGTCGCGGTCGAGGTGGCGGGCGTAGCCCGGGTCGCCGCGGTGGACGGGGGTGGCGCCGACGGCGCGGGCGGCGGCGCAGTTGGCGTAGTAGACGTCGCCCCCGCTGTCGGAGCCCGAGTCGGTGGTGGCGGGGTCGTCCTGGGTGGCTGCCGGGGCCTGGTGGGTGATCGTCGCCGTCGCCGTGACCGTTTCGGTGACGGTGACCGCCGGGGCGGGGGCCGGTGTCGCGGTGGTCGTGGCGGTGATGGTGACCGTGGGGGCGGGGGCGGCCTTGGTGGTGGGCTTGGCGGCGTCCTCGGCGGTCACGGCGCCGCAGCCGGTGCCGATCAGGAGGAGCAGGAGGCCGCCCCCCCCAGACGCGCTTCATGCGGGACAGGGGGCGGGCGGCGGGCTGCTGGTACGCGTTGGTCATGGGACACGTCTCCCTCGCACACAGGGACTGGAGCTGTGTGGGGGAACAGGGGCCAGTCGATGCAGTAGTTGAGGGCGAAATTACTGCATGGACAGGGACCGGCGGAGGGGAACGGTCCGATTGCCTGCCGGTCAGATCCGCGCCGTCCCGTGGCAGTCGCCGTACTTCGTGCCCGAGCCGCACCAGCACGGGGCCGTGCGGGAGGGGGGCCAGGGGGTGGCGCGGCCGCGGGCGGCGAGGGTGGTGGCGTACTGGGGGAGGAGCGCGGCGTTGGAAGGGGACGTGGACTCGGAGGCGGCGAAAGCCTCGTACGAGGGGACCGTGCCCTGCACCACGCCCAGGTTCGGGGTGCCCGCCGCCGCGAGTTCGCGGAGGGAGGCCTCCAGATCGGTGAGGTGGGCCTCGTGGGTCGGGTACTCCGACTCCAGCTCCGGGTAGGCGGCCAGCAGCTCGTCCAGCTCGTCGGCCGGCCAGAGGAGGACCGCGACCGGGAAGGGGCGCGACAGGGCCGTGCGGTACGAGCCGAGCTCACTGCGCAGACGGGCGATCTCGGCCTGGAGCTCGGCCGGGTCCGAGGAGCCGAGGGACCACAGGCGCTTGGGGTCGTGGAGCTCGTCCAGCGGCACCGAGCCGGTGTGCAGGCGGTCCGCCAGGACGTCCCAGTCGTCGTGGCGCAGCCCGAGCAGGCGGCGCACGCGGTGGCGGCCCATGAGGAGCGACTGGTGCGCGTACGGCACCTCGTCGTCCGGGGACGGGATGAGCGCCGTCACCGCCGTGGTGAAGGTCGCCTCGGAGGCCGGCAGCTCGTCGTGGGCCTCCAGCGTCTCGGCGACGATCTCCCACGCGGCGGCGTCGCTCACGGGGGTCGCCCGGAGGCCGTCGATGATGGCCCGGGCCTCGGCCTCGTGCCCGTACTCCCAGAGGTTGGCCGCCTTCAGGGCCTTCACCAGGTGCGGGTCCTCCGGCGGCGGCGTCGCGGCCAGGAGGTCGTCGTACAGCGTCGTCGCCCGAGCGCGGTCGCCGGCCAGCTCCAGATGGGCGGCCGCCCGGAGGAGCAGCGGTTCGCGGTCCTCGGGGTACTGCGCCGCGGTGCGCAGCAGACGCTCGGCTTCGGTGATGTGATCGGCAGGCGTGTCGGGGCGCATGGGTGACACCGTACTGCCGTGCGGCGCGGCTCCGGTGGGTTGACGGGCGACCACCCAGGGTGCCGCCGCACGCGGGCGGACACCGGTGGTGGTACGGCGACGACGGGGCGTGACGGTGGTCCCGGGGGCTGCGGGTCGCGGCCGAGACCGTGGTCACGGTCGGACCCTCACCTCGTGCACTCCCGAGTACAGTGCTGCGTACCGGCTCGTCGTGTGGGGGAAACTCCCGCCGATGCGTCAGCAGGAGAGGCAGGAGAGGAAGGGGGGAGCGGTCATGAGCGGTCTCGTCGCACGGCTGGCCCGCTGCGGTCTGCTCGGCTTCCTGCTGTTCCTCTGCGCCGAGGGTCTGTACGCCGAGGGCGGCACCCTCTCCGCGGCCGTCGCGCTCGCCGCCGTGGCCTCCGGGCTGGTCGCGTGCGCCGTCCTCGCCGCCCGGTCCGTGCCCGCCGTGCCCCCGACCCGGGTGCGCACGGCCATCCGCGACCGTGAGCAACGCACCGCGTTCCTTCCCCAGCGCGATCCCGACGCCTCCGGGCGCCGGCGGCCCCGAGCACCCGGCCGTCCCCTCCCGACGGCCGCGTAGGGGTACGCACCACCGACTCCCCGGTACTCCGGGCGCTTCGCGCTACCTCCCCGCGCGGTTCCGTCATGCCGAGATCCAGATCCCCGGTACGACGAGACCCCCGGAGGGCTCCTTCCCATGTCCGTTTTCGCCTCGCTGGTCGAGCAGCTCGCGGCGCTGCTCCAGCCCCTGTTCCACGGTTCCGCCACCGCCGCCGCCATCGTCGTCTTCACCCTGCTCGTACGGCTCGCCGTGCACCCGCTGTCCCGGGCCGCCGCGCGCGGGCAGAAGGCGCGGACGCGGCTGGCCCCGCGGGTCGCCGAGCTGCGCAAGAAGCACGGCAAGGACCCCGAGCGGCTCCAGCGGGCGGTGCTGGAGCTGCACGCCGAGGAGAAGGTGTCGCCGCTGGCCGGCTGCCTGCCGAGCCTGCTCCAGGCGCCCGCGTTCCTGCTGATGTACCACCTTTTCTCGGGCGGCGGCATGAGCGGGCACACCCTGCTGGCCGCACCGCTCGGCGGCCGCTGGGCGGACGCCCTCCGGGACGGCGGCGTCCTCGGCCCCGCCGGGCTCGTGTACGTGGCCCTGTTCGTGATCGTCGCCGCCATCGCCACGTACGGCTACCGGCGGGCCAAGGGGCAGATGGTGGAGCTCGGCGAGGGCATGGCCGGGGGCATGGGGGCCGGGCTGGGGAAGGTCATGCCGCTGCTGTCCTTCGGCACGCTCATCACGGTCGCCGTCGTGCCGCTCGCCGCCGCGCTCTACGTCGTCACGAGCACCGCGTGGACCGCCGCCGAGCGGGCCTACCTGTTCCGTGACGCGTCCAGTGGGTGAACGGGGTCTTGCGGGGTGATCCGATGTCTTGGAGGATCGGCCAATCCTCCGATGGCCGCACCCCATCGGCCGGGGCCTACCTCGACCACAGGGAGAAGACCATGAAGCTGCTGCGCGTCGGTACGGCGGGGGCCGAGCGTCCCGCGCTGCTCGACCGGGACGGGGTCCTCCGGGACCTGTCCGCGATCGTCCCGGACATCGACGGAGCCCTGCTCTCCGACGCGTCCGCGCTCGACCGGGTCCGGGCCGCGGCGGGTGCGGGAATGCTGCCCGCGCTGGACCCGACGGGGCTGCGGATCGGTCCGCCGGTGGCGCGCGTCGGCAAGGTCGTGTGCATCGGGCTGAACTACCACGACCACGCCGCCGAGACCGGCCAGGCCACCCCCGCCGAGCCGGTGGTGTTCCTCAAGGCGGCCGACACGGTCGTCGGGCCGGACGACACCGTGCTCGTGCCGCGCGGCAGCCGCAAGACCGACTGGGAGGTCGAGCTCGCGGTGGTCATCGGACGTACCGCCCGCTACCTGGACTCCGCGGAGTCCGCGCTCGCCCATGTCGCCGGGTACGCGGTCGCGCACGACGTCTCGGAGCGGGAGTTCCAGATCGAGCGCGGCGGCACCTGGGACAAGGGCAAGAACTGCGAGACGTTCAACCCGCTCGGCCCCTGGCTGGTGACGGCGGACGAGGTGCCCGACCCGCAGGCGCTGTCGCTGAGGCTGTGGGTCAACGGCGAGCTGCGGCAGGACGGTTCGACGTCCGACCAGATCTTCCCCGTGGCGGAGGTCGTGCGCTACGTCAGCCGGTTCATGACCCTGTACCCGGGTGACGTCATCAACACCGGCACGCCCGCCGGGGTGGCCATGGGGCAGCCGGAGCCGAAGCCGTACCTGCGGGCCGGGGACGTCGTGGAGCTGGAGATCGAGGGGCTCGGGCGGCAGCGGCAGCAACTCAAGGACGCCTGACCGCGGCCGCCCCAGGAGGGGCGTACGGGGCCGTACGGAAAGGGAAGGCGGGCCACCCCTCGGGGGAGGGGGGTGGCCCGCCGGCTCATGGGGCGGGGGTGACCGGCCGGTTCATCGGGCGCCGGTGAGGCGTTCCAGTGCCTCGACCACCAGCGCGTGGTCCTCAAGCTGCGGCAGGCCCGAGACGGTGACCGTGCCGATGACGCCCGCGCCCGCGACCGTGATCGGGAACGAGCCGCCGTGGGCCGCGTAGCGGTCCGGGTCCAGGCGCGAGTCCGTGTCGAAGGACTTGCCCCTGGCGCGGAAGCGGGTGCCGACGAGCAGGGAGCTCTCGGCGTACCGCTCGACCACCCGGCGCTTGCGGTCGATCCAGGCGTCGTTGTCCGCGCTCGAACCCGGCAGGGCGGCGTGGAACAACTGCTGCCCGCCGCGCCGGACGTCGACCGCGACCGGGGCGCGGCGCTCGCGGGCGAGGTCGACCAGCAGCGTGCCGAGCGTCCAGGCGTCGTCGTACGTGAAGCGCGGCAGCGTCAGGCGGGCCTGTTCGGCCTCCAGCTCCGCCACGGTGGGGGAGTCCGGTGCGGGGGTGCCGGCGCTCACAGGGTCACCGTCACACCGTCGCGGGCCGACCGGCGCGCGGCCTCCAGGACGTCCAGCGCGGCCGCGGCCTCCCGGGCGGTGACCGGCGGGGGCGTACCGTCGCGCAGCGCGGCGGCGACGGCGGCGTAGTAGGCCGGGTAGTCGCCGGGGACGCTCGGCACCGGGGTGCCGCCGCCGGTCGGCGGGGACTCGCCCGCGCCGATCCGGCCCCACAGCGCCTCGGGTTCCGCGCCCCAGCCGGGGCCGGGGCGCCGGCCCTCGCGCAGCGCCGCCTCCTGCGGGTCCAGGCCGTGGGTGACGAACCCGGCCCGCGAGCCCAGCACCCGGAAGCGGGGGCCGAGCTGGGCGGCGGTGGCGCTCACGTACAGGTGGGAGCGGACGCCCCCGGCGTGGGTGAGCGCGATGAACGTGTCGTCGTCCGCCTCGGCGCCCTCACGGCGCACGTCCGCCTCGGCGTACACCCGCGTGGCCGGGCCGAACAGCACCAGCGCCTGGTCGACGACGTGACTGCCCAGGTCGTACAGCAGTCCGCCGAACTCCTCCGGCGCCCCCGACTCGCGCCAGCCGCCCTTGAGCCGGGGCCGCCACCGCTCGAAGCGGGACTCGAAGCGCTGTACGTCGCCGAGCTCGCCGCGCTCGATCAGGCCGCGGAGGGTCAGGAAGTCGCTGTCCCAGCGGCGGTTCTGGAAGACGGAGAGGAGCAGTCCGCGCTCCTCGGCGAGGGCGGCGAGGTCGCGGGCCTCCGCCGCCGTGCCCGCCACCGGCTTGTCGACGACGACCGGCAGCCCGGCCCGGAGCGCGGCGGTGGCCAGCGGGACGTGCGTCTTGTTGGGGGAGGCGATGACGATCAGGTCCAGCTCGCCGGCCCGCGCCCACAGCTCGTCCGGCGACGCGGCGAACCGGACGTCCGGGTACGCGTCACGGGCCTGCTGCCGCCGCTCCTGGCTGGAGGTGACGACCGTGTCGAGCACGAGGCCCTCGGTCGCGGCGATCAGCGGGGCGTGGAAGACGGACCCCGCCAGGCCGTAGCCGACGAGTCCGACGCGCAGCGGTCGACCAGTCATGCCCGCCACTTAAGCAACGCTGTTGCCAAAGTGCAAGCGGGCGCGACAATGGACCGGTGAACAGCGATACGGGTGTGAACCTGCCGGCCCTCCGGAGCCACAACGCCGCGCTCGTGCTCGACCTGCTGCGCACGGCCGGCGAGCGGGGAGCCAGCCGCCCGGAGCTCGCCGAGCGGACCGGGCTCACCCCGCAGGCGGTCAGCAAGATCACCGCGAGGCTGCGGGACGAGGGGCTCGCCGCCGACGCGGGGCGCCGCGCCTCCACGGGCGGCAAGCCGGCCTCCGTGCTGCGGCTCGTCCCCGGCGCCGCCCACGCCGTGGGCCTGCACCTGGACCGGGACGAGCTCACCGCGGTCCTGGTCGACCTGTCGGGCGTCGTCGTGGCGTCGAGCGTCGTCCCGCTGGACCTGGGGTCGGGGGCGGAGGTGGTCATCGAGGTCGCCGCCGGCGAGGTCGCCGCGCTCACCTCCCGGCCGCTGCTGGGCGTCGGCGTCGCCATGCCCGGGCCGCTGGACCACGCCGCGGGCGTCCCGCACCGCGTGACCGGCTTCCCCGAATGGGACGGCTTCCCGCTGCGCGCCGCGCTCGCCCGGCGGCTCGGGCTGCCCGTGGTGCTCGACAAGGACACCAACGCCGCCGCCCTGGGCATCGCGCTGGACGGGGCGGGCGGGGACTCGTTCGCGTACCTCCACCTCGGTACGGGGCTGGGCGCCGGCCTGGTGCTCGGCGGCACCGTGTACCGGGGGGCGCGGACCGGGGCGGGCGAGTTCGGGCACCAGACCATCCAGCTCGACGGCCCGGCCTGCGGCTGCGGCGGGCGCGGCTGCCTGGAGGCCCTGTGCCTGGCCGCCGTCGCCCGGGGCGACCACGCCAGGGCCGCCCGGGTGCTGGGCGCCGGGGCCGCCAACCTCGTCAAGCTCCTGGACATCGACCGCGTCCTGCTGGGCGGCCGGGTGGTGACGGGGGCGGCGGAACCGTTCGTCCGGGGCGTGAGCGCGGTGCTGGCGGAGCTCGGCGAGCGCGCCGGCGAACCGGTGGTCCCGGTGGCCCTGGCCGACGGCTCGGCCCACCCGGTCGCCGAGGGCGCGGCCCAGCTCGTCCTGGCCCCCCTCTTCGGCCGCTGACCCCCGCCGACGCGTCGTCGCGGCCCGGTCCGGCCGCCACCCCCGGTCGGTCACACCCGGCGGATGCGCGGGACTCCCGGTCCGGCCTGCCCGGCGGGTGGGGGACTCCCGGCCCCGTCCGCCGGCACCGCCCGCCCCGTGCCGGGCGCGGGCGCTGGGCCGATCGGGGGCATGGCTGCCGCCGTACGGCGGGACGTTGCCCGGGCAGGGGTGCGGCGGCGGGGCGGCGTGGGAGGTTCTCGGCGTACGACCGTCCGCCGGCCGCCAGAGGTTCCCCATGCGACTGCGCAACGTCTCCGCCCCCGTCGCCGCCGTCGCCGTCGCCGTCCTCGCGCTCACCGCGGCGGCACCGGCCCGGACGGCTCCCTGGAGGGACGGCACCGTGACCTTCGAGGCCGCCGTTCCCGACCGGCAGCCGACCTGCGGCAGCCCCACCGCCGCCGACTTCCCCATCCGCACCCGCATCACCGGCGGCCCCGCCGCCTACCGGCCCGGCGGCGGGTTCCGGACCTGGAACGTGGAGCTGACCAACACCACCGCCGAGCCCTGCGCCAACATCCACCCCGTCATCGTCTTCACCGACCGCGCCCGCACCCTTGAGCCCGGTCAGATCCAGCTCGAGTTCTACGAGGACGGCGGAAGCGGCCGCCAGTACCCCGTGACCGTCGAGCGGACCGACGAGAGCGAACTCGTCGGCGTCCTCGACGACGGCACCCGCGGCCCCGCCCGGCCCCCGGCGCGCGGCGGGGCCGCCCCCTTCCGCGGGTTCGCCGTGCCGCCCGGCCGGACCGTCACCGTGCCCGTCCGGCTCGCCTTCACCTCCGACGCCCGGCCCGACACCATCACCGTCAACGCCGCGATCGTCCAGCGGCGCGGCGGCGACGGCGACTGGGTGGGCGACTCCGCCGACTACCGGTTCTCCCTCGTGGACGAGGAGCCCGCCAGCGAGTTCGCCGAGGAACTGCCCCGCACCGGACGCAACGTCCTGATCGTCGCCGGCGCCTCGGTGCTCGCCTTCCTCCTCGGCGCCGGCACCCTCGCCCTGGCGGGCCGTCTCCGCGACCGCAAGGACTGACGGGCCGCCAGGACCCCGCCCGTGCGGCTGACGGCGGGTCATACGCGGCACCCGACCCGGCCCCGCGCCGCCCGGCGACCGGTACCGCATGATCGACCGGGTGAAGACGGCGACATCCTGATTAGGCTGGGGGCGTCGCCACAGCGCTGTCGCGGCGTCCCCAGCACGCATGCATGTACCTGTACGGCAGGAGTCCCGCCCCATGGCAGAGCGCAAGCCGATCGAATCCTGGCTCACCGACATGGACGGCGTCCTCATCCACGAGGGCGTACCGATCCCCGGCGCCGACGCCTTCATCAAGAGGCTGCGGGACGAGGGGAGGCCCTTCCTGGTCCTCACCAACAACTCCATCTACACCGCGCGCGACCTGCACGCGCGCCTCGCCCGGATGGGCCTGGACGTGCCGGTGGAGAACATCTGGACCTCCGCCCTGGCCACCGCCCGCTTCCTCGACGACCAGCGGCCCGGCGGCACGGCGTACGTGATCGGTGAGGCGGGGCTCACCACCGCCCTGCACGACATCGGCTACATCCTCACCGACCACGACCCCGACTACGTGGTCCTGGGCGAGACCCGCACCTACAGCTTCGAGTCCCTCACCAAGGCGATCCGCCTCATCAACGCAGGTGCCCGGTTCATCTGCACCAACCCCGACGAGACCGGCCCGTCCACCGAGGGCCCGCTGCCCGCCACCGGCTCGGTCGCCGCGCTGATCACCAAGGCCACCGGCAAGGACCCCTACTTCGCGGGCAAGCCGAACCCCCTGATGATGCGCACCGGGCTGAACGCCATCGGCGCCCACTCCGAGACCAGCGCCATGATCGGCGACCGGATGGACACGGACGTGCTGGCGGGCCTCGAAGCGGGTATGGAGACGTTCCTCGTCCTCACCGGCCTCACCACCCCCGCCGACGTGGACCGCTATCCCTTCCGGCCCTCCACGATCGTCGACTCGATCGCCGATCTGGTCGATCGTGTCTGAGCCTCGTCCGCGCCCATCGGCCCAGGTCACCAGCCGTCTGACCGGGTGAACGCCGATCCCTGCGGATGCGGGAAGTACCGAACCGGGTGAATCTTCTGTGCAGGAGGTTCACGATGCGTTCAGCTTTGTTTGCTCTCCGTGCCGCGGGGACGGCCGCCGTGACGGCCACCGTCCTGACGCTGGCCGCGGGGCCCGCCCACGCAGGTGACGGCGACGAGCACCGGGACGGCGGGAAGCACCGGGAGAGGGTGACGGTCCTGGTCGTCCCGGCCACCAGCGAGCCCGGCGGGGACGTGGACGTCCAGGTCCACGGCTGCCACGGCGGACACGGCTGGGTCAGGTCCCGGGCGTTCGTCGCGGACGCCGAGCTGTCCGGACACGAGGGCAAGGGCCGGCCGCTGAAGGGCGGCGCCACCGTCAAGTCCCACCTCGACTCCGGTACGTACCCGGTCACCGTGCACTGCGACGGGCGCGACCACCACGACGTCGGCACCATCCACGTCGCCCGGCACGCCCCGCCCAGCCCGATCGCCCCGGTCCGGGCCGGCGGCGGGGGCGCCGCGGTCATGGCCGCCGACGCGCCCCGGGGCGTCACCGGGGAGCAGGGGCCGAGCACCTCGCACACCGTGGTCGGCCTGGTGCTGGCGGGGGTCGCGGCGGTCGCCGTCGCGTTCCGCAGCACCCGCCGCCGTCGCCGCAGCGGCGCGGACTGACCGTGTCCACCGCACCGCGCGCCGCCGGTCACGGGCGGCTGCTCACCGGCGTGGCCTGGGCCCTGTTGCTGCTGGGCCTGTGGCTGTGGGGCAAGGACATCGCGGCCGGCCCCGGCGGCCTGTCCGCCCCGACCACCGGTGACGTCGCCGCCGTCGGCCGCCCCCTGGGCGTGCCGTTGCCGCCGGCCCGCCCGCCGCTGGCGCCGGCCGAGCCCGAGCGCCTGGAGATCCCGTCGCTGGGCATCACCGCGCCCGTCGTCCCGAGGGGCCTGGACGGGGCCGGCGCGATAGACCCGCCGCCGTACGGGACGGCGGACACCGTCGGCTGGTACCGCGACGGTACGAAGCCGGGCAGCGACGGGGCCGCGCTCCTCGTCGGGCACGTCGACACCGAGACCGAGCCGGCCGTCTTCTACGGGCTGAGCTCCGCCCGGCCGGGCGAGCGGGTCGAGGTGACCCGGGCGGACGGCTCGGTCGCCGAGTTCACCATCGACGACGTCCAGGTCTTCGCCCGCCACGAGTTCGACCCGAGGAAGGCCTACGGGCAGCGCCGGGAGGGCCGCGCCGAACTGCGCCTGATCACCTGCGGCGGCACCTTCGACCAGGAGGCCGGCGCCTACACGGCGAACGTCGTGGTCTCCGCGTACCTGACGGGCGCGGGTGACGCACCCCGCCGCGGATGACGGGCGCCCCCGCACCGGGCGCCCCCGCACCGGGCGCCCCCGCACCGGGCACCCCCACACCGGGCACCACCCGGGGGCGGCCGCCCGCGCACCGGGAGCGACCGGGGGCGGCCGCCCTCGTAGCCGTCAGGACCGGTGTGTCAGGATGGATTGGACCGGGTTGTCCGGGAGAGGGGCGCCTGGGGGGTGGCCCCGCGCAGAGCGCACCCGAGGGGGAGTGGATGTACGGCAGTTGCACCGGGCGTGCCCGCGTGAGGGCGGTCGCGCTGGGGGTGGGCGCGGCGGCGGCGTTGCTGCTGGCGGGCTGCACCTCCCCCGACGCCGGCGCCGGCAAGGAGCCGGAGGCGGGGCCCAGCCTGGGGCAGCAGCCGAAGGCGACCGACCCGTTCTGGGTCAACCCCGGCAGCAAGGCGGCCCAGCAGGTGGGCAGTTACCTGCGGGACGGCAAGAAGGCGGACGCCGAGCTCATCAAGAAGATAGCGTCCCAGCCGGTGGGCGAGTGGGTCGGTACGGAGCAGCCGGAGGAGGACGCCCGCGGCTTCACCGAGGCCGCCACGAAGGCCGACCGGGACGCCGTGCTGGTCCTCTACAACATCCCGCACCGCGACTGCGGGCAGCACTCCGCGGGCGGTGCCGCCGACGGTGACGCGTACCGGGCCTGGCTGGACAAGGTCGCCGACGGCATCGGCGACCGGCGGGCCACGGTGATCGTGGAGCCGGACGCGGTGATGCACATGGTGGACGGCTGCACCGAGGACCAGTACCACGAGGAGCGGTACGACCTGCTCAAGGGCGCCGTCCAGCGGCTGAAGAAGCTGCCGAACACCAAGGTGTACCTGGACGCGGGCAACGCCGGCTGGGGCAAGCCCGACCAGATATTCGAGCCGTTGAAGTGGGCGGGCGTCGAGAAGGCCGACGGCTTCGCGGTGAACGTGGCCAACTTCCAGACGACCGAGGCCAGCAAGGTGTACGGCAAGAAGGTGTCGGCGAAGGTCGGCGGCAAGCCGTTCGTCATCGACACCAGCCGCAACGGCAACGGCCCCTACACCAAGGGCGACCCCGCCGAGAACTGGTGCAACCCGCCGGGCCGGGCCCTCGGCGAGACGCCCACCACCGAAACGGGCGACCCGCTGGTCGACGCGTACCTGTGGATCAAGCGCCCCGGCGAGTCGGACGGCGACTGCAAGGGCGGCCCGAAGGCGGGCGACTGGTTCCCGGAGTACGCCCTCGAACTGGCCCGCAACACCAAGTAGGACCCGCATGAGGAAGGGGCGCCCCCGCCGGGGGCGCCCCTTCCTCATGCCTGCCGCGGGTCCCGCCGGGACCCGGGGACCTACGGGACCTCGACCCAGACCGCCTCGGACGGCGTGCCCTTGTCGTCGGTGACGAAGAGCATGTACCAGCCGGAGGGGACCAGGGCGCGGTTCTTGGGGACCTTGACCTCGATGCCGCCGGCGGTCTTCTTCACCTCCAGGGCTATGGAGCGCTGGTCCACGTCGGTGACGTGGGTGACGGCGCTGGGCCGCATCAGCTTGGCCGTCTTGATCCTGGCGGCGTCCGGGGTGGTGAAGACCCCGCTGCCGCCGCGCTTGATCTTCGCCGGGCCGCCGGTGACCTTGGGCTTGGCGTCCCGGTAGAGGTAGGGCGGGGTGTAGATCTCGATGCGCTGCTCGAAGACGCCCGGCTTGGTGTTGGCCTTGTCGGCGAAGAGCGAGTCCGAACCGAAGATCATCACCCGGCCGTCGGGCAGCAGCACGGAGCCGGAGTGGTAGTTGCGCCCGACCCGCGGGTCGGCGACCCGCGTGTACGTCCCCGACTTCGGGTCGTAGGTGCGGGCCTCCAGCACGTTGGAGTCGCCGCGGCCCCGGTAGTCCTCCGACCCGCCGGTGACCAGGACGGTGTCGTCCGGCATCAGCGAGGCGCTCGGGTAGCGGGTGCCCCGGTCGAGGGAGGCGCCGTCCTTGAAGCGCGGCTTCGGGTCCTTGAGGTCGACCAGGCGGGACTTCTCGCTGGACTTCTCCGACTCGCCGACCCCGCCGCCGCCGATGACCATGAACCGCTGGTCCTGGGCGGGCGGCAGCATGACGGTGGCCGAGGTCTCCATCTTGTCGGCGTCGCTCAGGCCGGGGATCTTCTCGAACGTGTTCTTCCCCAGGTCCCAGACGCCCGGGTCACGGCCGATGTCGGCCGGGCCGTACCCGGCGTTGGAGCCGGAGTAGAACAGCTTGCCGTTGTCCATCAGGAAGATGGCCGGGTAGGTGGGGAAGCGGCGCTCGAAGCCGGTGTACTTCCACGTCTTGGTCTTCGGGTCGTAGATCTCGTCCTTGCCGGGGACGATCTGCCCGATCTCGTCGAGGCCGGACAGGGCGAGGACCTTGCCGTCCTTGAGCGTGGTCAGCGTCGGGTACCAGCGCGCCTCGTTCATCGGGTCGACCTTGACGTACTTCTCGGCGACCGGGTCGAACTCGAAGGCGTCGCGGATGCCCTGGAAGTCCTTCTTGTCGAGGGCGAGCTTCTGCGCCATGCCGTAGACGTTGCGGGCGTCCTTGCCGGTCAGGCCCTCGACCTTGTAGTTGTCCTCGGTGCCGGTCTCGAACTCCTTGCCGGACTCCTCGGCCTCGACGTAGATCCGGCCCAGTCCGGGCTGGGTGCGCTGGAAGCGGCCGGTGGTCTTGTCGAAGATCTTCTCGGCCTTCTCCACCAGGACCGGGTCCTTGGAGACGAACGTCTTGCCGTTGGCCTTGCCGGTGAACCGGGTACCGGCGGGCAGGGTGATCGGCTTGTCCGGGTCCTCGTTGTGGACGATCATCAGGCCGCCGGCCTTCGTCACGTCGCCCTGGAGCTTCTCGTACCGCTTGGTGCCGCCGGCGATCAGCAGCTTGCCGTCGGGGAGCTGGGTGTGCCCGGAGCAGAACATGTCCTTGGGCGTGGGGATCTTCTTGAACCCGTTGGTCTTCGGGTCCCACAGGACCGACTCGAACTTGTTCGCGTCGAAGTTCTTCTGGTTGTTGCCGGAGCCCGCCACGAGCAGCACCTTGCCGGTGTGCAGCAGTGCCGCGTGGATGGTGTTGATCCGGAACTCGGAGGGGACGTCGAGGAAGTCCCAGTGGCCGTTGGCCGCTTTGTACTCCGGCTTGTTGATCGTGTAGTCGTGGTACTTCTCCGAGCCGTACCGGTACAGGGCCGGCCCGTTGAACCCGGCGACCACCGCAACCACCGCCGTGCCTATCAGGATGCGACGGGCGCGGTTCCTCCGGTGGTTCGGCCGGACGGGCAGGCTGCTCATTTGTTACGTCCCCCAAGGGCGATCTGCATGGTGTCGTTCTGCTCGGCCCAGCTCGGGCCGGCCGGCTGCGCGGGGTCCACGGCCGGGGTGGGCGGCTGCGCGGGGTCCACGGCCGGGGTGGGCGGCTGCGGCGGCCGGCCCGCTCCGTGCCGGGCGGGGCGCTTCTTCTTCTCCTGTCGCAGCATGTGCCGCCAGACGAAGATCGGCGTCGCGGTGATCAGGGTGGCGAAGGTCGCCCAGATGATCATCGCGGGGTGGGAGTGCCCGAAGACGAAGCCGGCGGTGATGGAGGCGCCGAAGATCCCGATGAAGTACCAGTGGTAGCGGAAGGTCCCGAACCACCTGTCGGGGCTCGCCGAGTCGCCCTTGGGGGTGACCACGAACTTGCTCTTGCGGCGGAGGGCGGAGTCGATCAGCGCCTTGGCGTAGAGGGGCGCGGACAGCGCGGACATGAGCATGCCCGCGACACCGCCGGAGCCCTCCGGCTCGTGCGGGGAGACGTTGTGCCGGCGGTTCCAGACGTAGAGGCCGATCTGGAGCGCGGAGGCGTTGCCGTAGAGCATCAGCCACACGGTGGGGTCGATGTTCACGCCGGAGGCGCCCAGGCCCAGGAACAGCGCGCAACTGAGAGCGGCGAGGATCCAGTTCAGGGCGGACATCGGATAGAAGATGATCATCATCGTGTAGTTGAAGAGCTTGCTCGGCGGCAGCGAGTACCAGCCCTTCCAGTACTGCTTGAGGATCGTCTCGTACGTACCCCGCGACCAGCGCATCTGCTGGGTGAAGAAGTCCGTCCAGGCGCTGGGGCCCTCGCCGACCGCGAGCACGTCCGGGGTGTAGACCGAGCGCCACTTGTTGCCCGTCGCCGGGTTCTTGTGGCGGTGGATCTCGAAGCCGGTCGCCATGTCCTCGGTGATCGAGTCGTACAGGCCGCCGATCTGCTTGAGCGCCGTGATGCGCACCGCGTTCGACGTGCCGACGAACATGGGCGCGCCGTAGCGGTTGCCGGCGCGCTGGATCAGGGCGTGGAAGAGGAACTGCTGCGACTCGGCGGCCTTGGTGACGAAGTTGTCGTAGTTGCCGTAGACCTGCGGGCCGATGACGAAGCCGATGTCCGGGTCCCGGAAGAAGCCCAGCATGCGCTCCAGGTAGTTGGGCAGCGGCACGTGGTCGGTGTCGACGGAGGCGAAGAAGTCGTACTTGTCACCGTGCGCGTCCAGCCAGGCGTTGTAGTTGCCGTGCTTGGTCTTGGCGCGGTGGGGGCCGGTGGGCTGGTTCCACTTGTCGATGCCCTTGCGGGAGAAGTGGTGCACGCCCAGGCGCTCGCAGACGGCCTTGACCTCCGGGTCGTTGCCCTCGTCGAGCAGCCAGACGTGCATCAGGCCGCGGTGCCGGATCCTGACGGCGGCCTCCAGCGTCTTCGTCACCATCTCCAGGGGCTCCTTGCCCGGGACGAAGGAGGTGAGGAAGGCGACCCGGGTGCCGGACTCCGGCACGACCGGGACGGGGTCGCGGGCGACCAGCGTCGCGTGCGCGTTCGACAGGACGTTCATGCACCGGAAGAACTCGATCAGGCCGATCGAGACGAGCATCACGATGTCGAGGGCCGGCAGCCAGTCGAACGCGGGGTAGTCGCGCTCGGTCCAGTGCGACGGCTGGAGCAGCCAGACCAGCAGGACCAGCGACAGCACCGGGGCGGCGGCGAGCATCAGCGCGACGCGTATGCGGTGCGGCTCCTGCGAGATCAGGGAGCGGTACTGCACCGTGTACGGCTTGTTCGGGTCCGGCTGGGTGAGGGGTCCGGCGAGCCGGCTGTAGTGCTCGTAGTCGTAGCGCGGCAGCGGCTTGGCGGCGGCGCGCTGCCGGGCCCCGCCGCTCCGGAGCTGCGGGGGAACCCGGAGCTGGGTGGTGTGGGACGGGTCGTTGTCCTGCCGGGCGCCGCTCGGCGTCGACGTCATGAGTCTTCCCCCCGCACGCATACTGGCTGCGTGTTTGGTCGTGTTCCTTCGTCCGGAGCGCGGTCCCCCCTGGACCGGCGCGTCCTGACGTGTCAGTGGCAGGCCGCCGTCCGTGAAGACATGGAACGACGACCTTCCGGTTGCATGATGCCTGTCACGGCACCGCGTGCGTGAACGGGGCCCCCGCCCTGCGGTCCCCGCAACCGGGGCATCCCCCCGCGACTGCCGCCAACTGCACGAACCACATGCCCCATTGAGGCGCACCGGTTCCAGGATAGGGTCTACGGCCGCCCCGCTTGATCGCAAGGGTGAAAAGGACCGCTTACCGGGCATATGCGTGCTTCGGGTGCCGTATGGCAGCGAGAGCACGACTGAGGCCCCCTCACTCGTGGTGAGGGGGCCTCGGCCTCGCGTGCGCCGCCAGGGACTCGAACCCCGGACCCGCTGATTAAGAGTCAGCTGCTCTAACCAACTGAGCTAGCGGCGCCTGCTGACCTGCACAACTTTACCCGATGTCCGGGGGTGGTCCGGACCGCCGGGTCCCGGCGGGCCCCGGCGGGGCCCGATCGCCGGGCCGCGCCCGGCCTGTCGGCTGGCAGCTTTTTCCCTTTCAACCGTCAAAATGCGACATGTCGGGACAGTTGCGACACTGGCGCCCGTACCGCAGTACCGGAAGAACCTGGAGGGGACCTGCATGGCAGCCGTACCGGTCTTCGAGGAGTACGAACCCGCCGCCGACTGTCCCTGCGCCGGCTGCGCCCGGCAGCGCCGCGAGACGGCCCTCCGCCTGGCCGTGCGGGCCGGCGGCCACCCCGCCGCACACGGTGCCCGCCGCGCCCTGGTCCTGTTCACCGCCGCCGGGGTGGCCCTGGGCGGCGGGGCCGGGGCGGGCGGCGCGGCCGCCGTCACCCACCCGGCCGGTCCCGCGGGACCCCTGGGGGCCGGTGCCGCCGGGCCCGTGCGAGACCGGGACGAACCGGACACCCCGACCCCGCAGGGCGGCGCCGGGCCGCTGCACGGGAGACCGCACGCGGGGCCGGCGAGCGGGCACGTCTCCGCCCCCGCCCTGCGCGCGTCCACCCGGACCGAGATCATCAACCGCGCCAAGCGCTGGGTCGCCGCGAAGGTCCCGTACTCGATGGAGAAGTACTGGACGGACGGGTACCGCCAGGACTGCTCGGGCTTCGTCTCGATGGCCTGGAACCTCGCCGGCAACGAATGGACCGGCTCCCTCGACCGGTTCGGCGTCCGGCTGGACCACTCCGAACTCCAGCCCGGCGACATCCTGCTCTTCCACAACCCGGCCGACCCCAACCGGGGCTCGCACGTCACCCTCTTCGGCGGCTGGACCGACTACACGCACACCTCCTACACGGCCTACGAGCAGACCCGGCCGCACGCCCGCCGGCTGGCCACCCCCATGGCGTACTGGACGAACGCCGGCCGGTACGTCGCCTACCGCTACAAGGGCCTGAGCGGCGGCGCCCTCGGCAACCCGGGCAGCCCCGGCGCGTCGGTCGCCTACCCGGGCCCGGGCTCCTTCGGGCCGGGGGCGGACAACCGCTACGTCACCCGGCTCGGACGGATGCTCGTGGAGCGGGGCGGCAAGCGGTTCTACCGGTCCGGGCCGGGACCGCGGTGGAGCGAGGCCGACCGGAGGGCGACCCGGGCCTTCCAGCGGGCGCAGGGCTGGATCGGGCGGGACGCGGACGGGCTGCCCGGGCCGCACACCTGGCGGCTGCTGGTCACCGGGGAAGGCCGGGACATCCCGGCCGGCTCCGGCGCGGGGGCCCCGGCGCCGCCCTTCCCGGGGCGGGCGCACTTCAGGCCCGGGCGGTCGAGCGACCACGTCGAGCGGCTCGGGCGCCAGTTGGTGAAGCGCGGCTTCGGCGCCCACTACCGCTCCGGCCCCGGGCCGCGCTGGGGCGAGGCGGACCGGCGGAACGTCGAGGCGTTCCAGCGGGCCCAGGGCTGGCGCGGAGCCGCCGCCAACGGCTACCCGGGGCCCGAGACCTGGCGGCGGCTGTTCCGATGACGGATCACGAGGAGGCAGGGTTGAGTACGGCGACGCCGGAGGGCGGCGGGACGACGGCCGGGCGGCGGGTCCCGGTGATCGGGAACGAGACCACCGGGCCGATCCCGGTGCACCTGCTGTTCCGGGACGACACCGAGGCGGACCCGGGGACGGTGACCACCGGGCCGGTCACGGTCGTACGGGACCGGGCCGCCTCCGGGGCGCGGCCCGCCGGCCGGGTCCCGGTGCGGGTGCCCGCGCCGGCCCGGCGGTCCGCCCCGGCGGCCGACCCCGAGCTGGCCGAGCGGCCCGGGCCGGTGCTGCCCGGGTGGGCCGGGGTGGCGGCCGGGACGGTCGCGCTGGCCGGGTGCGCGGCGGTGCCCTGGTGGACGGGGGCGGTGCCGCCGGCGGTGACCGGCATGCTGGGGCTGCCGTCCCGCCCGTACCACGGGATCCCGCTCGGGGTCTGGGCGGTGCTCGCGCTGGGCGTGCTGGTGGTGCTCTTCGCGTTCGGCGGGCTCGTCCGGGGCAGGGTGGGGTACGCCTGGGTCCTCACCCTCTTCGGGGACTACCGGGGCAGCGTGCGGCGCACGGGGCTCATGTGGGTGAGCCCGCTGCTGCTGCGCCGCCGTGTCGACGTACGGCTGCGGCACTGGCGCAGCGAGCCGCTCCCGGCGGTCGACGCGCACGGCACGGCGCTGCGGGTGGTGGTGCTGGTGGTGTGGCGGATCCGGGACACGGTGCGGGCGGCGCTCGGGGTGGCGGACCACGAGCGGTACCTGCGCGAGCAGGTGGAGTCGGCGCTGGCCCGGGTGCTGTCCCGGCTCCCCGCCGACGCCGCCTCCGACCCCGCCACGGGTGGGGGCAACCCCGTGCCGGAGGACGCCCCGATGACGCTGCGGGACGCGGAGGTGGTGGGGGAGGCGCTGACGCGGATGCTGTCGGCGGAGTGCGCCCCGGTCGGGATCGACGTCTTCTCGGCGCAGCCGACCCGGATCGAGTACGCGCCGGAGATCGCCGCCGCGATGCAGCGGCGCCGGGTGGCGGCGATCGACGCCAAGCACCGGGACACGGTGCTCACCTCGGTGGTGGACGCGGTGGACGACATGGTCCACCGGCTGACCACGCGTGGTCTGGTCGAGCTGGACGACTACGACCGCAAGGCGCTGGTCAAGGACCTGACGGTGGCCTTCTACACGGGGCGGAGTGGTCCGGTCGAAGGCCCGTGATTGGTATGGACATGTTCAAGTGGCGTCCATACATTGGGACTTGGTCTAGACCGGATCCCCGCGCACGCGTGCAGCACGGCTCATGGAACGTCCCCCACCTCCACCTGGAGCGACAGCATGCGACACAAGATAGGTACGGCCGTGGTGGCCCTCGGTGTGACCGGGGCCTCCCTGCTGACCGCCGGCAGCGCCAGCAGCCACGGCTACACCGACTCGCCCATCAGCCGCCAGAAGCTCTGTGCCAACGGCACCGTCACCAACTGCGGCAACATCCAGTGGGAGCCCCAGTCCGTCGAGGGGCCCAAGGGCTTCCCGGCCGGCGGCCCCGCCGACGGCCGGATCTGCGCCGGCGGCAACGGGCAGTTCGCCGAGCTCGACGACCCGCGCGGCGGCAACTGGCCCGCCACCAGGGTGACCGGCGGTCAGTCCTTCACCTTCCGCTGGCAGTTCACCGCCCGGCACCGCACCACCGACTTCAGGTACTACATCACCAAGGACGGCTGGAACCGGACGGCGCCGCTCACCCGCGCCGCCCTGGACCCCCAGCCGTTCCTGACCGTCCCCTACAACGCCCAGCAGCCGCCGTCCACGCTCAGCCACCAGGGCACCATCCCGGCCGGGAAGACCGGCAAGCACCTGATCCTGGCCGTCTGGACCGTCGCGGACACGGCGAACGCCTTCTACGCCTGCTCCGACGTGCAGTTCTGACGGCCGGACAGGAACGCTCCTTCCGCCCCCGGTAGGGCCTGCCCCACCCCGCGTACACCCGCTGGGGCCATGGTGGCGCCGTGAGCCCGGCGCCTACCGTGGTCCCCATGGATCCCCGTACGCCCTGGCAGGCCCTGACCAGGGGCGACTACCTGCTCGGCGGCTGGCCCTGGCGGTCGGCCGGCTACCTGGCGGGCGGCGTGCTCGTCGGCCTCCCGCTGGCCGCCGTCCTGCTGGTGTCGGCCGCCTCCTCGCCGGTGCTCGTCGGCCTGCCGCCGCTGCTGCTCGCCGGGGTCGCCCTCGGCGGCGTCGAGCGGCGGCGGCTGCGGCTCGTCGACACCGAACCGGCCGAGGACCCGCACCGGACACCCGGGGAACCGGGCCTGCGGGCCTGGCTGCGGGTGCGGGCGGGCGAGCAGGCCACCTGGCGGGAACTGGCGTACGCGCTGCTGCACGGCTGCGTCCTGTGGCCGCTGGAACTCCTCGCGCTCGCCGTGGCCCTGGGCGCGCCGCTCGCCCTGATGGCCACCCCGGCGCTGCTCGCGCTGGACGGCCAGGAGGTACGGGTGCTGAAGGGGCCGCTCGTCACCACCTACCCGGCCGCCTTCGCGGCCGCCCTGTGCGGGCTGCTCCTGCTGCCCGCCCTGCTGTACCCGCTGGGCGCCCTGGCCGGTGCCCGCGCCGCCCTGACCCGGCTGCTCCTGGCGCCCCGCGACGCCGAGCTGAGCCGCCGCGTGGGCGAGGTCACCCGCTCCCGCGCCCGCCTGGTCGCCGCCTTCGAGGCCGAGCGCCGCCGCATCGAGCGCGACCTCCACGACGGGGCCCAGCAGCGGCTGGTCGCCCTCACCATGACGCTGGGCCTCGCCCGGCTCGACGCCCCGCCCGGTCCGCTCGCCGACCGGCTCGCCCGGGCGCACGACGAGGCGGGACAGGTCCTGACCGAGCTGCGCGAACTGATCCACGGCATCCATCCGCAGGTCCTCACCGACTACGGCCTGGGCGCCGCCCTGACCGACGCCGCCGACCGGTCGGCCGTCCCCGTCGCCACCGAGGTGGACCTGCCGCGCCTGCCGCCGCCCGTCGAGAGCGCCGCCTACTTCGCGGCCCGCGAGGCGCTCGCCAACGTCGGCAGGCACAGCGGCGCGGCCCGCGCCCGGCTCACCGCCCGGCACTCCGGCGCCCTGCTGCGCATGGAGGTCGGGGACGACGGCCGGGGCGGCGCCGACGCCTCCCGGGGCACCGGCCTGACCGGCTTGGCCGACCGCGTCGCCGTCCTCGGTGGCACACTGGCGCTCGACAGCCCGCCGGGCGGGCCGACCGTGCTGCGAGTGGAGATCCCGTGCCGAGCCCTCTGCGAATAGTCCTGGCCGAGGACGGCGTGCTGCTGCGCGAGGGGCTGACCGGGCTCCTGGAGCGCTTCGGCCACGAGGTCGTCGCGGCGGTCGGTGACGCCGCCGCCATGCAGGGCGCGGTCGTCGAGCACGATCCGGACGTCGTGGTCACCGACGTCCGGATGCCGCCCGGCTTCCGGGACGAGGGGCTGCGGGCGGCCGTGGCGCTGCGGTCCGAGCGCCCCGCCCTGCCGGTGCTGGTCCTCAGCCAGTACGTCCAGCGGGCGTACGCGGCCGAGCTGCTGGAGTCCGGCGACGGCACCGGGGTCGGCTACCTGCTCAAGGACCGGATCGGGCAGGTCGAGGAGTTCCTGGACGCCCTGACCCGGGTCGCGTCGGGCGGCACGGTCGTCGACCCCGAAGTGGTCCGCCAGCTCCTGCGCCGTCACCGCGATCCACTGGCGGCGCTGACCCCCCGGGAGCGCGAGGTGCTCGCCCTGGTGGCGGAAGGCCACTCGAACGGCGCCATCGCCCGCCGGTTGTCGGTGACGGAGGCGGCCGTCGGCAAGCACATCGGCAACATCCTCGGGAAGCTGGACCTGCCTCCGGCCGGGGACACCCACCGGCGGGTCCTCGCCGTCCTGGCCTTCCTCCGCGCCTGAGCAGGCACGAGCGGGGGCGATCCCGCTCCGGCCGCCGCGCGCCGTGACACGAAGAAACCCCCCGCTTCCGCGAGGGGCTTCTTCCGTCTGTGCGCCGCCAGGGACTCGAACCCCGGACCCGCTGATTAAGAGTCAGCTGCTCTAACCAACTGAGCTAGCGGCGCCTGCTGACAGAGTTAATACTACCCGGTCCGCACGGCGCTCCCGACCACTCGGCCGTGAGCTGGCTCACATCGGCGCCCGAAAGGTTTAGCGGCGTGTTTCGCCCTGGGTCGTGTCCACTCCCTAGAGCGCCAGGGAGAGCACCACCGGCGCGGCTCTGCGGTTCAGCGTGTCCGCCGCCGAGCGCAGCCGGTGCGCGTGCTCGATCGGGAGCGAGAGGGCGAGGCAGCCGACGGCCGATCCGGCGGTCAGCGGAACCGCCGCGCAGACCGTGCCCACCGCGTACTCCTGGAGGTCGAGCACGGGGACGGTCGGCGGCTGGCTGTCCAGCTTGGAGAACAGCACCTTCTCGCTGGTGATCGTCCGGGAGGTGAGCCGGGCGATCTTGTGACGGGAGAGGTGGTCGCGGCGGCCGTTCTGATCGAGCTGGGTCAGCAGGCACTTGCCGACGGCGCTGGCGTGGGCGGCGGAACGGAAGTCCACCCACTCGTTCACCTTGGGGGTGTGCGGGCCGTCCGCCATCTGTGTGATCTTGACTTCGCCGTCGATGTACCGGCTGATGTAGACGGCGGCGCCGACCGAGTCGCGCAGCTCGGTGAGCGTCTCCTGGAGCTTGCTCTCCAGGGCCTCGCGGCGGGTGGCGCCGGAGCCCACCAGTACCAGGGAGTCGCCCACGACGTAGGCGCCGTCGCTGACCTGCTCGACGTACCCCTCGCGGCGCAGCATGAGCAGCAGCGGGGTCAGGTGGCCCGCCGGGAGCCCGGTCTCGCGTGCGATCTGGACGTCGGTCACCCCGCCACCGTGCCTGGAGATCGTTTCGAGAACACGCAGGGCGTACTGCACCGAATGGAACGGCGCGGTCGGCTCGGGCTTCAGCGCCACGGTTTCCCCCTACCAGGTTGTGACCGCAAGCTTCCGTACCACGATAGCGGCCAAGAGCCGTTTCGTGGGCTCCTGTTGACAAGAATCTGTTCCACCCCACGCGCATACGCTGGGGCGGGACACCGGGGCATATGCCCACGGCAAACTTCCGGGCGGTAACGAGAGGTCAGGGCACCGCGTCGACGGGGTCACGGGCCCGTGCGGGCGCCGGGTTCGAGAAGATTTTCACCCGGCCCCCGGCCGGGGAGCGGCCGTCACGCGCCCGTGCGCCGCCGGCTCAGTCGCGCCCGGGCACGTACCCGCGTTCCTTGTCCACCACGTTCGGCAGCGGCCGCCCGGCCGCCCACAGCTCGAACATGTCGACGAACTGCTCCCCCACACGGTCCCGCCAGCCCACCGTGTCCCCGCTCATGTGCGGCGAGACGATCAGCCCGGGCACGTCCCACAGGGGGCTGTCCTCGGCCAGCGGCTCCTCGGCGAACACGTCCAGCGCCGCCCCCGCGATCCACCGCCTGGTGACCGCCGCCACGAGGTCGTCCTCCACCACCAGCGCGCCGCGCCCCACGTTGACGAACCGGGCCGACGGCTGCATCAGCCCGAAGCGCCGCGCGTCGAACATGCCCCGGGTCTCCTCGGTCAGCGGTGCCGCGCACACCACCCAGTCCGCCCGCGTCAGCAGCAGGTCCAGCTCGTCGGCCCCGTGGACGCGCGGCCGTGCCGTCCGCCCCACGACCGCGGTCCGCACCCCCAGCGCCCGCAGGGTGCCGGCGACCGTCCGGCCGATCGGCCCGGACCCGACCACCACCGCCCGGCTCCGGGCGACCGGCAGGCTCTCGCGGTGCCGCCAGTGGTGGCGCCGTTGCAGCTCCAGGGTGCCGGGCAGGTCCTTGGCCATGGCGAGAACCAGCCCCGCCACGTACTCGGCGATCGGCTCCTCGAACACGCCCCGCGCGTTCGTCACCACCGTGTCCGAGGCGACCAGTTCCGGACACAGCAGCCGGTCGACCCCCGCGCTCGGCGTGTGCACCCACCGGGGCCGGGGCCCGCCGCCGGGCCAGGCCGCGCGGACCGCGTCGGAGGTGAAGTCCCACACCAGCAGGACGTCGGCGGAGGGCAGCGCCTCGGCGAGGGTGCGCCCGTCGGCGTATCGGACGTGGACCCGCCCGGTCAGCCGGCCGAGGCGGGGCGGCGGGTCGGCCCGGAGGACGAGCAGGGTCGGCGGCGTCATCGGTCGACCACGGTGGCACCCGGACCCACCGTCGTCAACAAGACGGCCGGGCGCGGCGCAGGACTATCCGCGGGGAGCGGGGGCAGCCGTCACGGGCGGGCCTCCCCGGGGCGCACCGGCCCCCTGCGGGAGGTGCCGTGCCGTGCGCCGGCGGACCCGGCGCGGCGGGCGGCGGCGGGCCCCGGGCCCGGTGCCGGCGGACCCGAAGGACAGGAGGGCGTGACATGACGACGGTGGGCCTGCTCCATCCCGGGCACTCCGCCGAGGACGACTATCCCCGGATCGAGACGCTGCTGACGGGCGTGAACGTGCCGATCGTCCACACCGGCCCCGGTGAGGACGCCCACCGCGTCGACGCGCTGCTGGACCGCGGTTCCGCGGAGCGGCTGGCGGCCGGGACGGAGGAGCTGCGGCTGTCCGGCGCCGAGTCCGTGGTGTGGGCGAGCACCAGCGGCTCGTTCGTGCACGGCTGGGACGGGGCCCAGGAGCAGATCCGCACCCTGGCGGTGACGGCCGGGCTGCCGGCGTCGAGCACCTCGTTCGGCTTCGTCCACGCGGCGCGCGAGGTGGGGGCCGGGCGGGTGGCGGTGGCCGCCGCGTACCCGGAGGACGTCACTCGGCTGTTCGTCCGCTTCCTCGGGGCGGCGGGCATCGAGGTCACCGGGGCCCGGTCGAGCGGGGTCGCCACGGCCGCCGAGGCCGCCGCCTGGGGGCCGGAGCGGGTGCTGGAGCTGGTCCGGGCGGCCGACCGTCCGGACGCCGAGGCCGTCCTCGTACCCGGCACGGCGCTGCACACGGTGGCGTGCCTGCCGGAACTGGAGGCGGCGGTGGGCAAACCGGTGCTCACGGCCAACCAGGTGACCGTGTGGGAAGGGCTGCGGCTGGCGGAGCGGCGCGGGGCGTGGTCGGCGGACCTGGGGACGCTGTTCGCCCGCAAGGGGGAATAACCGGAGAGGCCCTCCTGTTGACGGTGGTCGTCCGCACGTTCCGCGCAGGAGGGTCCCACCGGTGAGTCACGACGCCATTCGAGGCACGGCGCGGGGGACCGCGCCCGTACCCCTGTCCGTACTGGACCTGGTCACGGTGGGCAGCGGCCGCACCGCCACCCAGGCCCTGGGTACCAGCGTCGCCCTCGCCCGGCTGGCCGAGCACCGCGGCTACCACCGCCACTGGGTCGCCGAGCACCACTCCATGCCCGGCGTGGCCTCCTCCTCCCCGGCCGTGATCCTCGCGCACCTCGCCGCCCACACCGAGCGCATCCGGCTCGGCTCGGGCGGCGTCATGCTGCCCAACCACGCCCCGCTCGTCATCGCCGAGCAGTTCGGCACCCTGGAGGCCATGGCCCCGGGCCGCATCGACCTCGGCCTCGGCCGCGCCCCCGGCACGGACGGCGCCACCGCCGCGGCGCTGCGCCGCACCGACCGGCTGAGCGAGGGCGCCGACGAGTTCCCCGAGCAGCTCGCCGAGCTCACCCGGTTCCTCGACGACGACTTCCCCGACGGCCACCCCTACGCCCGGATCCACGCCGTGCCGGGCCCGGTGCAGGGCCCTGCGGGCCGGCCGCCCGTGTGGCTGCTGGGCTCCTCGGGCTTCAGTGCGCGGCTCGCGGGGATGCTGGGGCTGCCGTTCGCGTTCGCCCACCACTTCTCGGCGCACAACACGGTCCCGGCGCTGGAGCTGTACCGGGACTCGTTCCGCCCGTCCGCGGTGCTCGACGAGCCGTACACCCTCATCGGCGTCTCCGCGCTGGCCTCGGACGACGAGAAGGAGGCGCGGCGGCAGGTGCTCACCGGCGCCCTGTCCATGGTCCGGCTGCGCACCGGGCGCCCCGGCCTGATCCCCACGCCGGAGGAGGCGGAGGCGTACGCGTTCAGCGCCGCCGAGCGGGACTTCGTCGACGGCTGGCTGGCAAACGTCGTGCACGGCACGCCGGACGCGGTCCGCGACGGCCTGGACGGCCTGCGGAAGCGGACCGGTGCCGACGAGCTGATGATCACGGCCAACGCGCACGGCGCGGAGGCGCGGCTGCGCTCGTACGAGCTGATCGCGGACGTCTACGACCTGCCGGATGGTTCTCCCTCGGGAACGGGCGCACAAGGTTCCTAAGGCAGGCTTAAACCGCTCGTCACCTGTGGTGGCGAGCGGTTCTTCCTGTGCGGACGCGGGCCGTGACGAGCGGTTTTGCCCGGAGATTGGTCTAGTCCTCATTTGGTCCGGACCATTGACGCGGTGTTCGCGCGGCGGTTATCACTTCGTCAACTACCGCCGCGTACAACCCCGGAGGCCGCACGTGCACCACCGCAAACCCCTCATCGCCGCGCTCACCGGCGTGGCGCTCGCCGCCGGTGTGCTGGCCACCGCCGGCGGCACGGCCACCGCCCAGCCCGCAGCCGCCTCCACCGGCGGGGTGAAGATCGCGTACTACGACCAGTGGAGCGTGTACGGCAACGCCTTCTACCCCAAGCACCTGGACACCCGGGGGATCGCCGGCAAGCTGGACGTCATCAACTACTCGTTCGGCAACATCCACCCCACCGAGCTGACCTGCTTCGAGGCCAACAAGGCGGCGGGCGACGACAACAACCCCAACGCCGGTGACGGCGCGGGCGACTCGTACGCCGACTACCAGCGCTCCTTCTCGGCGGCCGACAGCGTCGACGGGGTCGCCGACAAGTGGGACCAGCCGATCGTGGGCGTCTTCAACCAGTTCAAGGAGCTGAAGGCGAAGTACCCCAAGCTCAGGATCAACATCTCGCTGGGTGGCTGGACCTACTCCGAGTACTTCCACGACGCGGCGAAGACCGACGCGAGCCGCAAGAAGTTCGTGGCCTCCTGCGTCAAGCAGTACATCGCCGGCGACCTGCCCGTCGAGGGCGGGTACGGCGGCCCCGGCACCGCCGCCGGGATCTTCGACGGCATCGACATCGACTGGGAGTACCCGGGCTCGCCCGACGGCCACCTCGGCAACCACTACGGACCCGAGGACAAGCAGAACTTCACGCTGCTGCTCGCCGAGTTCCGCAAGCAGCTCGACGCCTACGGGGCCGCCCACGGCGGCAAGAAGTACCTGCTGACCGCCGCGCTGCCGGCCGGCCAGGACAAGATCAAGAACATCGAGACGGACAAGATCGGCGCGTATCTCGACTACGCGAACATCATGACGTACGACATGCACGGCGCCTGGGACGGCGACGGGCCCGCGTACCACCAGTCCCCGCTGTACTCCGGCGCCGGTGACCCGACCGACCCGGTCAAGCCCGGCACCGAGAAGTACTCGATCGACAACGCCATCGACTCCTGGATCGACGGCAAGCCGGCGTACGGCATCGCGGGCGGCTTCCCGGCGAACAAGCTGACCCTGGGCTACGAGTTCTACTACCGCGGCTGGAAGGGCGTCCCGGCGGGCGCCAGGAACGGTCTCGGGCAGCCCGCGACCGGCGCCTCCGCCGCCCGGCCGGTCAGCCAGCAGGCGGGCATCGCCCACTACAAGGAGCTCGGCGGCATCGTCGACAACCCGGCGACCACCTTCTGGGACGACGAGGCGAAGGCCGCGTACTTCTACAAGGACGGCGAGTTCTTCACCGGGCTGGACAAGCGTGCCGTCCAGGCCCGCGCGGACTACGCCCACAGCCGGGGCCTGGCGGGCGCGATGATGTACTCGCTGCTCGGACTGGACGAGCGGACCACGCTGCTGAACGACATCGTGGCCGCGGTCGGCTCGTCCCCGACGACCCCGACCCCCACGCCCACCCCGACCCCCACCCCGACTCCGACGCCGACCGACCCGCCGGCCGGCTGCTCCGCGGCGGCCTGGGCGCCGGCCACCGAGTACACCGGTGGCGCGCAGGTCGCGCACAAGGGGCACACCTGGAAGGCCAAGTGGTGGACGAAGGGCGAGGAGCCCGGCACCACCGGTGAGTGGGGCGTCTGGCAGGACCTCGGCGCCTGCTGATCCCACCCCCCTCCGGGGCGGCCCTCCCACACCACCGCCGCCCCCGCACGACCGCCGCCCCCCGCGTCCCGACGGGGGGCGGCGGCCCGTCGTTCAGCCGTTGTCGACGAGGACGTTGAAGAACTCGTCCACGGCGGCCTGGTCCGCCGGGAAGTGCCGTATCTCGGCGATGCGGCCCTTCTCCATCCGGAACACCAGCACCCAGTCCATGTCGATGTCCGTGCCGTCCCCCCGGTGGCTCACGCAGTGGTGGACCTCCACCACATGGCTCTCGTCCGCCCCCGCGTACCAGACGTCGGCGGTGAAGTCCCCGGTCGCCAGTCCCTCCAGGTACGTGGTGATGCCCTCCGCCCCGCGGTGGCTGCCGGCCAGCGGATGGTTGCCCGGCACGTGCCACACCGCGTCCGGCGCGAGCACCGTCTCGCGCAGTCCTTCCAGGTCCCCGGTGGCGTACCCGGCCCAGAAACGTTTGATCAGGTCGATGTTGGGGTTGCTCATCTCAACCCTTCCCCGTGTGCGGCTCCTTGTGTGGTCGAGCCTCCCTCCGCCCGACCACTCCGGTCCAATGCTTGAATCCATAACCTTGTGGCATGGACATCGACACCCGGCTGCTGCGTTACTTCGCCGCCGTCGCCGAAGAGGGCCATCTCACCCGTGCCGCCGAGCGGTTGTTCATCTCCCAGCCCGCACTGACCAAGCAGGTCAGGCAACTGGAGGCCCAACTGGGCGTGGAGCTGTTCGTCCGCTCGCGCAACGGCATGGCCCTCACCGACGCGGGTACCGCGCTCGCCGCCGCCGTACCCCCCGTCCTCGACGCCTGGAGGACGGCGCTGCTCACGACCAAGTCGGCGGCCGAGCGGGCGCAGCGGGTGCTGCGGGTCGGCTTCGTGGCGTCGGCCGCCAACGAGCTGACCCAGCAGATCATCGCCGAGTTCGCCCGGCGCCGCCCCGGCTGGCGGGTGCGGCTGGTCCAGACGGGCTGGGAGGACCCGACGGCCGGACTGGCCGGCGGCGGGACCGATGTGGCGCTGCTGCGGCTGCCGTTCCCCGGCCAGGACGAGCACGGCGTGGAGGTGCTGCTCACCGAGGACCGCTGGCTGGCCCTGCCGGCCGCGCACCGGCTGGCGGACCGCGAGGTGATCGACTTCCGGGAGGTCCTCGACGAGCCGTTCGTCACCACGCCGGACGCCTCCGGCTGGTGGCGCGACTACTGGCTGGCCGTCGACGAGCGCGACGGGCACCCCGTGACGGTCGGCGCGGTGGCGAACAACCCGGACGAGTGGCTGGGCGCCATCGCGAGCGGCTACGGCATCGGCCTCACCCCGGAGGCCACCGCCCGCTTCTACCAGCGCCCCGACGTGGTCTACCGGCCGGTGCGCGGGGTCAGCCACAGCCAGGTGGGCGTCGTCTGGCGGTCCGGCGGCGAGGTGCCGCCCGTGGTGCGGGACTTCGTCCGCAGCGCGCTGACCGTGAGCCGCGGGGAGGACCCCGGTCCGGTCAGCCCGGGGTGACGCCGATCAGCTCGGCGATCCGCTCGGCGGCGACCGCCCGGGAGTACAGCCAGCCCTGGCCGGTGTCGCAGCCGATGCGGCGCAGCCGGGCGGCCTGGCCCGAGGTCTCCACGCACTCCGCGGTGACGGTCAGCCCGAGCCGGTGCGCGAGCTGCACCAGCGCCTCGACGATCACCTCGTCGGCCGGGTTGGGGTGCTCCTCGTCCTGGAACCCGCGCACGAAGGAGCCGTCCAGCTTCAGCACCTTGACGGGGAGGCGGCTGAGGTAGGCGAGGTTGGAGTAGCCCGTGCCGAAGTCGTCGATGGCGATCCGTACGCCCATGTCGCTGAGCGCCTGGAGGGCTTGCAGCGGCCGTCCGGCCGAGCCCATCACCGCCGACTCGGTCAGCTCGAGCTGGAGCAGGTGGGGGGCGAGGCCGGTCTCCGCGAGGATCTCGGCCACGTCCGCGACCAGGTCGGAGTCCCACACCTGGCGCACGGCCACGTTGACGCTCACGAACAGCGGGCGCTCGCCGGGGTGGTCGACCTGCCACCGCCGGGCCTGGCGGCACGCGGTGCGCAGCACCCAGCGGCCGAGCTGCACGATCGAGCCGTCTTCTTCAGCAATTCCGATGAACCGATTCGGCGCCAGGGTGCCGAACTGCGGGTGGTTCCAGCGGACCAGGGCCTCCACGCCCCGCACCGTCCCGTCCGCCATGCCCACCAGCGGCTGGTACTCCAGCGCGAACTCGCCCCGCTCGACGGCCCGGCGGAGGGTGGAGGAGAGCGACTGCCGGGTCATCCGGTGGGCGTTGCGCTCGGGGTCGAACAGCGTCCAGCGGGCCTTGCCGTCGGCCTTGGCCCAGTACAGCGTGGTGTCGGCGGCCTGCATCAGGCCGTTGACGGTGGTGCCGGCCGCGGTCCGCTCGACGACCCCGATGGACGCCGAGACCGACAGCCGCTGCCCGGCCAGGTCGAACGGCTTCTGTACGGCGGCGAGCACCGACCGGGCGAGGTCGGCGAGGTGTTCCGTACCGGTGGAGTCCTCGACCAGGATGGCGAACTCGTCCCCGCCGAGCCGGGCCACCAGGTGCCCGCCGCCGCGCGTGTGGCCGTCGCCGTCGGCGCACTCGGTGAGCCGGGTGGCGACGGCGGCCAGCAGCCGGTCGCCGACGCGGTGCCCGAGGGTGTCGTTGACCGCCTTGAACCCGTCGAGGTCCAGGTAGCACAGCCCGATGCGGCCGGTGCCGCCGTCGTCGTACGAGGAGTTCTCCAGCGCCGAGGTCAGGCGCTCGAAGAACAGGGTGCGGTTGGGCAGCCGGGTCACGGGGTCGTGCATCTGGAGGTGCCGCAGCCGGGCCTGGAGCTGGCGCCGGTCGCTGATGTCCGCGATGGACAGCAGGACGCCCCGGCCGGCGGTGACCGGGGCGACGGTCACCTCGGCCCACAGGGAGCGCCCGTCGGGGTGTTTGAGGCGGCGCGTGCAGCGGAAGCGGGAGCGCCGGCCCCGCAGCACCTCGCGGTACGCGTGCCAGGTGCGGGTGTCGGAGGCCAGGTCGACGAGGTCGGCGGCGGCCTGTTCGCGCAAGGAGGCGGTGTCGGTGCCGAGCAGGGCGGCCAGGGACTCGTTCGCGGTGACCACCAGCCCCTCGGGGTCGACGACCGCCATGGCGAGGTGGGCGGCGTTGAAGGCGGCGCGGTAGTCGTCCGGGAGGTTCGTGGCGCGCGGTCCGGGCGCTTCCGCCGGGACGCGGACGACGGCGGCCGGGTGGCGCGGCCCCTCGGCCGTTTCATTACTCTCGGTGACCGGCCGCGGGGCGGTTCCGGTCGGTGAGACCGCCGCAGCTCCCGGTCCTTCGGAGGTTCCGTTCACGGCTCGCTCCCGCAAGGCAGTTGTGACGCACAGATGTGGTCGGGATGGGTCGGCCAGGAAAGTGTGCCGATCATAGAGGCTTCAACGGCGGCCGTTCCAGCGCCGCCACCGCATGAGACGGGTGGGGTTCCTGTGAGGAATCCGCCCTCCGCGGGCGGCCGATCGTTTCTGCACGGGTGTGGCCCCGCCCGGTTCTGCCGTGATCGGTTGTGACTGTCGGTGAACTTCGCGGACCGGTGCGGCGCGTCGCCCAGTCACCCGGGTGGGGCAGCGGAACAGGGCGTAACGGCACAAAACGTCACAGGGTAGTGAGACGTCCCGATTGCCGCACCGGAGGTCGACGTGGAGGGTCAGCAGCCACCCGACGGAGTGGAGCGCCGCCGCCTGCGTGCCACCGCGGCGGGCCTCTTCGCCCTCCTTTCGCTCGCGGCCACCGGTCTCGTCGCCGGTCCCGCGAACGCCGCCCCCGCGGCCGGCCCCTGCGCCCTGCCGCGCACCGACGCCCATCACTCGCTCGGCCTGGACACCTGGAACACCGCCTACCCGCGGCCCGTGCGGACGCTGGACGCCCTGATGGTCTTCCTGTCGTTCCCCGACTCCCGGCCGCTGACCGACCCCGCCGCGCTCGCGGCCGACTACTTCCCCGCGACCAGCCACTTCTTCCAGCGGGCCTCCTACGGCAGGTTCACCTTGCGCCCCCACCCGCGCGCCGAGTGGCTCCGGATGCCGCACGCCTCCACCTCGTACGCCATACGGCGCGACTGGGAGCCGGGGCGCCGCGCCGCCTACCTGCGCGACGCCCTCGCCGCCGCGGACCCGGTGGTCGACTTCTCCCGGTACGACATCGTCTACCTGGTCGCCGACCCGGACGCGCCCGGCGTGGACTCCGACGCGACGAAGGTCGTCAACTTCAGCACCCCGCTGTACGCCGACGGTACGGCGATCAAGCGGGTGGTCACCGTCTTCGAACGGCACCCGCCGGACCGCAACGTCCTCGCCCATGAAACCGGACACGTATTCGACCTGCCGGACCTCTACCACCGGCCGATGGACGGCAAGGGCGACTGGGACACCCATGTGGGGGACTGGGACGTGATGGGAAGCCAGTTCGCCCTCGCGCCCGAACCCTTCGGCTGGCACAAGTGGAAACTGGGCTGGCTGGACCGGCGCCAGGTGTACTGCGTGGGCGCGCCCGGCGAGTCCGGCGACAGCCGCTTCACCCTGGAACCGCTGGCGGCCGCGCCCCCGCGCGGTGCCTCGGTGGGCACCCGGCTGGCCGTCGTCAGGACCAGCAGCACCAGCGCGCTGGCGATCGAGGCGCGCGGGGCGACCGGCAACGACCAGGGCACCTGCACCGAGGGTGTGCTGATCTACCGGGTCCGTACGGACGCGGTGTCGGGCGGCGGCCCCGTCGAGGTGGTCGACACCCACCCCTCGACCGGCGCCTGCCACGACCGGTCGGTCTACCCGCCACTGGCGGACGCGCCGCTGCGCGTCGGCGAGACCTTCACGGTGCCGGGGGAGAACGCCCGCGTCGAGGTCGCCGACCGGACCCGGACGGGCACCTGGACGGTGCGGGTCACGGTCCCGTAGCGGCGGGGGCCGGGGAGCGCCGGAAACGAAGAGGCGCCGGGACGAAGAGGCGCCGGGAACGAAGAAGCGCCGGGAACGAAGAAGCGCCGGGAACGAAGAAGCCCCTCGCTTTCGCGAGGGGCTTCTTCCGTCTGTGCGCCGCCAGGGACTCGAACCCCGGACCCGCTGATTAAGAGTCAGCTGCTCTAACCAACTGAGCTAGCGGCGCCTGCTGACGTCGTAGACCTTAGCACCCTGATCGGCGGGAGGAAAAATCGAAACCCGCACGCCCGCCGCGGCCCCCGCCCGCACCGCCCGCACACAGGCCCAGAGGATCACCTCCGGCCCCGGCAGCCAGGGATGACGGGTGTCCGGCGCCACCAGCCAGCGCGGCGCGCCGCCGGTCCGCGCGCCGCCCACCGCCGCGTCCGAGGGCGTCAGCGCGGGGACGGTGACCGCGTCCCCGGTGCTGTGGCAGAGCAGGGGCGGTACGGCCTCGCCCCACTCCTCCCAGCGGAGCAGCGAGGGCAGCCGGTGGGCGGTGCCGGGCGCGGTGAACAACAGCATCCGCCCCCGGTGAACGGCGACCGGACCGGAACCGGGCCCCTCCGCCCACAGCCGGTCGAGCATGCGGCGCCCGAAGACGGACTCGACGCTCACCACGTCGAAGACGGAGCCGCAGGGCAGCACCGCCGGCGCGGCCGGCCGGGACTCCCACAGGGCGAGCGTGGAACGCGGGTACGCGGCGGCCGACGCCAGCCAGGCGGCTCCGGGCGCCGTGACCTCGGTGGCGTGGTCCAGGGGCGATTCGTTTCGCAGCCAAGCGCTCATGACACCAAGGTGTACCGCCCGTGACGGTCCGGTTCCGGGGAGTTGGCGGAAACCGGGACAGGCCTCCGCCGGGAGGAGTATCTTGCGCCCCGGTCATATGCCACCCGGCTACTCGTCGCCGGGACGGCCTCCGCCACGCAGCAGGTCACGCCCGAACTCGATCATCTTCTTGGCGTAGTCCTCGGTCCACTCGGCGCGCTCGGCGATGTCCCCGGCCGTCAGCCGGTCGAACCGCCGCGGATCGGCGAGCTGCGCGGCCGCCACCGCCTGGAACTCCACCGCCCGGTCGGTCGCCGCGCGGAAAGCCAGCGCCAGCTCCGTGGACCGGGCGAGCAGCTCCCGCGGGTCCTCCATCGACTCCAGGTCGAAGAAGTGCTCGGGGTCGGAGGCGGCCTCCGCAGGCTCGAAGAGCAGGGGTGCGGGCCTCAGCCGCCGCTGCTCGCTCCGCTCGGTCTCCGCCATGAACGTCTCCTCTTCGCACGACGCGCTTCCCCCACCCGCGGGGACGCCCCCGTCGTGATGGACCACCCTCCATTCTCCCGCCCGGCGCAAGTACGCCCCCTCCCCGCGCCGCCCCGGCCCTACGGCACCCAGGTCACGCGGTGTTCGGCCAGGTGGGAGAGGACCGCGTGGTTGGCCTCCCAGCCGTCCGGGAACTTCACCGTCACTCCTAGCTGCACCGGCTCCGTCGAGGGGTGCTCGTCCAGCAGGTCGGCGACGCCCGCCCGGCACACCACCACGCACGCGTGCCGGTGGCGGGAGGCCAGGACGCAGAGCCGGCCCGTCTCCAGGTGGAACGCCGTGGCGTCCGGGCGGCCCGACAGCGGGTGCAGGACCACCGTCACGTCGTACTCACGCCCCTGGAGGCGGTTCGCCGTGTCGACCGTGACGCCCGCCACCCCCAGCTCGGCCAGCGCCGCCCGCACCGCGGCCGCCTGGTCGCGATGGGCGGTGCCGACCGCGACCCGGTCCGGCGTGAGCGGCACCGGGTCCGCCGACCGCTCCGACACGGCCGCCCCGCCCCGGTCCAGCACCCGCCGCACCACCAGCGCCACCGCCCGGACCGCCTCCGGGTCCGTGCGCGGGGTGTGCCGGGCCGGCAGCTCCAGCAGGCCCCAGCCCGACGCGGCCGCCTCGTCCAGCACCCGGTCCGGCCCCGAACCGTCCGACGGCACCCCGAAGGACAGCCGCCGGTCACCCGGCCCGGTGCCGCTGCGGAACGGCGTGTACGGGTAGAACGCGTCCGACACCAGCGGCGCGGCCGACGCCGGGAGCCGCCAGGACACCGGCAGCCGGTGCTGCGGCAGGTCCGGGTTGTGCGCCAGCAGCGTCGACACCGCGCTCGCGGACGGGTCGTACGACAGGCCCGCCCACTGGTCCGCGCCGACCACCGAGAACGGGTCGAGCTGCCCCGGGTCGCCCACGAACAACGCCCGCTCGAACAGCCCCGCCACCGCAAGCAGCGCGTCCGACCGCATCTGGTACGCCTCGTCGACGATGGCGTGCCCCCACGGCTCGACGCCCTTGACGTGCGCCCACTTCGCGGCCGTCGAGATCACCACGTCCAGCCCGGCCAGGTCCGCCGCCCTGGCCGACTTCCGCACGTTCCCCAGGTCGTCGAGCGCCTTGTCGTACGGGTCGGGGTCGTTGCTGTGCAGCCGGCCCACCGGCAGCTCCGGCTCCTTCTCGGCGAGCCGCAGCACCAGGTCGTCCACCTGGGCGTTCGTCTGCGCCACCACCATCAGCGGCCGGCCGGCCGCCGCGAGCTCCAGCGCGGCGCGCACCACGAGGGTGGACTTCCCCGCCCCGGGCGGCGAGTCCACGACGACGCCGCGCGCGTCCCCGTGCAGCGTGTCGGCGAGGATCCCCCGGGTCGCCCGGGCCGCCTCGGCGGAAGGGTCGAAGGGCAGGGACGTCACAGCAGGTCCTCCGGCGTCACGGGATCAGGGGCCTCCGCCGCGTCCACCCGGGGAGGACCCCCGTGCGTCCAGGGCGTCTCCTCCGGGTCGGGCAGCTTCGGGCCCACCCGCTGGTCGTGCTCGAACAGCGTCCACACCAGGCGGTCGCCCTTCTCCGGCACCGACCCCCCGGCCGGCTCCTTGCCCCGCCCCATCCGGTCCAGCACCCGCAGCACCAGCGACCCGTCCTCCTCGTACCGCACGAACTGGGCCGCCTGCGGCTTGCCGTCCAGCGACCGGTACGCCTTCACGCCCTCGCCCAGGTGCGGCCGGTCGTCCGTCCGCACGGTCAGCAGCGGGCGCGGTGCCGGCCGCTTCGACTCCGACCAGGCCATCGTCACGTCCACCACCTCGGCCGCGAACGCCTCACCCGCCAGCCGCCGGGCCGCCATCACCAGCGGGTCGTCGAGCGCCTCCTGCGCCTCCAACTGCGCCTGGGCGCCCTCCCGGGCGGCCAGCTTGTTCGCCGCCGTCACCGCGTCGTCCCGGCGCGGCTGCGGCGGCTCGCCCGCCCGCACCCGGTCCCGGTGGCCGGTGAACGACCAGCGGTCGCGGGTCCACCGGTCCGTCACCCGGGAGCCCGGCGGCAGCGCGCGCACCAGCTCGACCGCCCGCCACACGGCGTGCCACGTCGGCCGTAGCTGGGTCAGGACCAGCCGCCGGACCTCGCGCTCGGCGCGGTGCAGCTCGCCCAGCCGCTCGTCGGCCGCCTCCCCGTCCTCGGCCGACGCCAGGGCCTGCCGGGCCCGGTCGAACCGCTCGATCGCCGGGGCCAGCAGCCGGTTGTCGAACGCCGGGTCGGTCGCCGGACCGGCCGGCGGGCACAGGAGCTGACCGTCCCGGTCCCGCCCCAGCTCCGCGCGCAGGGCCGCCTCGGCGCCGGAACCGCCCTCCGGCGCGTCGATCCAGGCGAGCAGCGCCCCCAGGTGCTGGTCCTCCAGCGACGACTGGCCGGTCGCCCAGTGCCGGTTCAGCAGATCGGTCGCCGCCAGCAGCAGCGACGAGCCCGGCACCCGGGCCCGCTCCCCGTAGTGCGTCAGCCACCGCCCCAGCAGCGGCACGCGCGGCGGCGCCGGGAACGGCGTCTCCGGGTCCTGCTCGGCGGTGCGCCGGAACCGCATCGACCGGCCCAGCAGCCGCACGTACTCCACGCCGGCCCGGCTCGGCACGATGAGCTGCGGCGCGTCCGCGCACAGCTCCACCTCGACCTTGACCTTCCTGCCGGTCTCCGGATCGGTCTCGTTGCGCTCGGCCGCCTCGACGTCGTCCGCGAACCCGTCGACGTACGGCAGGACCGCCTCGGCCAGGTCCGCCAGGAACGCGAACCGCAGGTCCCGGTCGCGCGGCTGGGCCACCACCAGCAGCCGCGGCTCCTCCGGATCGGTGCCGACCAGCGCCCCCAGCGGCGCGCCCGCCTCACCGGCGGTCGTCAGCGGTACGAGGACGAGCGGCCGCCCGGACACGTGCCGGTGCCGCACCGTCGCCAGCGGCTGGGCGCGGCCCGACTCGACGGCCTCCAGCCGGGCGAGCGTGGAGATCAGCGACATGCCCGCACCGCCTCCAGGGACTGGGCCCGCAGGGCCGCCGCCTGCCGCAGCGCCGCCACCGCCGGATCGGCGGGATCACCCGCCTCGCCCCGCGCCGCCGCCAGCACCCCGCCCACCGTCGTCAGCCCGCCCAGCTCACCGCGCACCGAACGGCCCAGCGTCTCCACCGCCCCTGCCGCCCGGGCCCGGTCGCGGCAGTGGAACGCCAGCTCGCACGCCGCCAGGCACTCCGGCGCGTACGCGTGCGGCACCGCCTCCACCGCCGCCGCCAACTGCTCCGCCGAGCAGGCCGCCATGTCGAAGGTGACCCCCTCGGGCAGGGCCGCCGCGATGTCCTCGATCCGGGTCAGCCGGGCGAGCTGCCGCCGGGTCACCGACAACTGCTTGCGCACGTCGACGGCCGAGGCGGCCGGCTCGTTGGAGAAGTCCCTGGGGCACACCAGCAGCACCGAGTGCGCCACCTCCGCGTCCCCGGTCACCGCCGCGACCCGCTCCAGCGCCAGCACGTACACCGCGGCCTGCCGGGCCGCCGCGCCCACCTTCGCCGCGTCCGCGGAACCGTCGATCATCGGGAACGACTTGATCTCGACGACCGTCCACCGCCCGTCCGGACCCACCACCACCGCGTCCGGCTCCAGATACGCGGGCGAACCGGCCACCTCCAGGGCCAGCATCGGATGGTCGAGCAGCGACCACGCCCCGGCCTCCGTCGCCTCCCGCAGCGCCAGCGCGGTGCGCGCCGCACGGCCCTCCGGCCCGGCCGCCGCCAGGTCCGGCACCCGCACCTCCGCCGGCTCGGCCACGCCCAGCAGCCGCATCAGCTCCCGCCCGCCGTCGGCCTTCACCCGGGCCTCGAAGGCATTGCCCCGCATGAACGCGAACTGCGACTGGCCGAAGCCCGACGGCGCGCCCAGCGCGGAGGCCAGCGCGGCCTTGTCGACACCGGCGCCGTCCAGCAGCGCCCGGCGCCGGCAGCCGGGGTTGGCGGCCAGCGCCGCCAGCGCACGGGCGTCCAGCGGACGCGGCGCGGCGGTCGGACCGCGCAGCTCAGCCAGCTGCTGTCGCAGTGTCGTCTGCGGACGCGGGACGGGTCCGCTGCCCAGGGATTCGCTCACCCGCGGAAGTCTCGCATCCGTCACTGACAACCGGGGCCCGGACGCCCGGCGTCCGCGTCAGCCACCACCCGAGTCCCATGACCGCGACGCCCGCCACCGCGTCCAGGAGGTAGTGGTTCGCCGTGCCCATGACGACGAGGACGGTGAGGGCCGGGTACGCGACGGCGAGGACCCTCAGCAGCGGCGCCCGCCCGTACCGGAACAGCACCACCCCGCACCACAGCGCCCAGCCGACGTGCAGGCTGGGCATCGCCGCGAACTGGTTGGTCATCCCGCCCAGCCCGCGCGGGGCGCTCGCCTCGCCGCCCCACCAGCCGTACGCGCTGTAGTACGCCATCGTGTCCGTGAACCCCTCGCCGGCGCCGAGCAGCCGGGGCGGGCAGGTCGGCAGCAGCGTGAAGCCGACCAGCCCCAGCAGGGTGGAGACCATCAGCCAGGTCCGGGCGGCCCGGTAGTGCGCCGGGCGGCGGCGGAACAGCCACACGAGGACGGCCGGCGTGACCAGGTAGTGCAGCGAGGCGTACGCGAAGTCCGCGGGTATCCCCAGGGCCGGCGTACCGGTGAAGAGACGATTCAGCGGATGCTCCGCGTCCAGGTGCAGGGCCTCCTCCAGCCGCAGGATCGCCAGCCCGTGCCCGACCGCGTCCCGCTCGTCGCCCCGGGCGAGCAGCCGGCCCCCCGAGTAGGCGGCGTACACCACCGCGAGCAGCGCGGTCTCGGCCCACCAGCGCGGCCGGTGTCCCCCCGCGGCGTACGGCATACGGACGCTCCCCCCTGTGCGCTCCCCCCACAGGGACGCCCCGCGTACCGCGCGGGTTGCCCGCCTCGTAACCCGGAGTCCAGGTGCGCGATGATGGAGGGACACCCCTCGCGAGACTTCAGGAGAGCCCTCATGGCACCGCGGATCCTGCTCGCCCGGCACGGCCAGACCGAGTGGTCACTGCTGGGCAAGCACACCGGCAGGACGGACATACCGCTGCTCGAGGAGGGCCGCCGGGGCGCGAAGCTGCTCGGCGAACGGCTCCAGCGCGGGGCCTGGGACGGTCTGGACGGCACGGAGATCCGTACGAGCCCGCTGGTGCGCGCGCGGGAGACCTGCGAACTGGCCGGCTTCGGCGACCGCGCCGAGCCCTGGGACGCGCTGATGGAGTGGGACTACGGCGCCTACGAGGGCATGACGCCGGCCGAGATCAAGGCGGGCCGGCCGGACTGGTTCATCTGGCGCGACGGCGTGCCGGAGGGGGAGACCCTGGCGCAGCTCTCCGACCGCGCGGACACGATCGTCGACTGGGCCCGCTCGGCCGACCGGGACGTCCTGGTCTTCGCCCACGGCCACATCCTGCGCTCCATCGCCGCGCGCTGGCTGGGCGAGCCGGTGTCGTTCGCGGCCCGGATCCGCCTCGACCCCACGAGCCTGTCCGCCCTGGGCTGGGCCTACGGCGACCCCGCGATCGAGCGCTGGAACGACACGGGCCACCTGGAGGGCTGACGGGGCCGGACCCCTGGGGAGCGTTTGGGGCACCGCGGGCCGGGCGGGACTTCGCGGACACGACCTAGCGTGCTCCGAGCGCGGCGTGGCGGGCGACGAACGCCGACACCGCGTCGCCGGCCGGGTACGGGGCGAGCAGCCGTACCGTCTCGTCCAGCAGGGCGCGGATGCGGCTCGACTGGACCTGGTCCAGCAGGTCCAGCACCCGTCCGCCGGCCGACGCGGCCTCCTCGGGGGCGCCGGCGCGCGCCAGGTCGGTGGCGAGCTGGGCCCGGTACAGGGCCAGGTTGCGGGTGAAGTGCGGGTCCTGGAGGACCGTCGCCCGGTGGGCGTGCCGGGCGGCGCGCGCCCAGTCGCCCAGCGCCGACCAGCACTGGGCCTCCAGCGCCTCCAGCTCCGGCTCGCCGAAGAAGGACATCCACTCCGGGTCGGCGCCGCCCGGGCCGCGCCCGAACAGCGTGTGGGCCCGCCCCAGGGCCTCCTCGCACCCGGCCCGGTCGCCCAGCCCGGCCCGGCCGCCCGCCTCCCGCAGGGACAGCAGCGCCAGCAGCCGCGGCGAGGACAGGTGGCGGGCCGCCCGCTGGCCGGCCTGGGCGGCGCGTACCGCCTCCCGGTACCGGCCCGCGTCCCTGGCCAGGAACGACGCGTTGGAGAACGCGTGCGCCTCCAGCGCGTGGTCGCCCGCCACGCGCGCGGTGGCCAGGGCTTCGGCGTAGTGCGAGCGGGCGTCCTCCGGCCGGCCCGAGTCGTGGGCCAGCCAGCCCACGGACAGCGCCAGTTCGCCCGCGCCCGCGTGCATCCGGTCGGCGGTCGACTGCCGTACGGCGGTCCCCGCGTCCAGCAGCGCGTACGCGGTACGGAGCGGCTCGGCGGCCGTGCGGTAGAGCCGGTCGGCGCCGTGCCGGTCGTCGAGCAGCCGGATCCGCCGGACCGCCTCCTCGACGGCGCCCACCTCGGTCTCGCCGTACCTGCCGCCGGCGCGCGGCGCGGGGACGATGCCGCCGAGGCCGAGCGAGGCGGCCGCCACGGTGGCGGTGCCGCTCGTCATGAATGCGCGACGCAGCACGTCGCTCTCCTCATCGTTCCGGATGGTGGTGTCGGTGTCCGGCGCCGGCGGGTGCGCGGCCGCGGCACGCGCTGCCCGGCCGCGCACCTGCTCCCGGGCGGCGAACCCCAGGTCGGTCAGGGACAGTCCGGGGAACATGTGCAGGAACACCCGTTCGTACGCGTAGTTGGGGCAGCGGATCTCGCCCGACTCCACGCGCCCGATGTAGCGGGCGTCGCACGCCACCTGCTCACCGATCTCCCGGGCGGCCCGGCGGACCGCGGCCGCGAACTCCCCCGGGGAGCGCTGCCCGCGCAGCCGGCGGAAGGCGAGGTTGGGAACCGTCCGTGACGTCGCCATGGCCGAGCCCTCTCCCGCGTACCGCACAGCCGCTGTTCCGGCGGAGCAAGAACGTACCTGCTGTGACGGGCCGGACACACAGTGTTTGCCTACAAACCGGATATCTCACCCACGATCCGCCATGAACTGCCATCCTTTGCGGCGGCGAGCCGCCGTAGCCGTTGACGGGCATGCGCGTTGAACCATGTGGAGAGACGCCAGGTGTCTCCACACGGGGACTCGAGCGAGGAGGGGATCCCTTGTTGGAGGTCGGCATGCAGGTGAATCCGCGGTCCGACGGCGCGCCACGGAGCGCCGCGCCGCACTGGCCGGCGCCGGACGCGAGCGCCGCGCCCGAACAGGGCGAGCCCTGGGACCTGGTGACCGTTCCGGCCCGCCAGGGCCTCGAGGCCGTCGACATCCTGCGGCGCGGCGGCGCCCCGGCGGTCGGGCCGGTGCTGCACGACGGGTCGTGCGACACCCTGGGCTTCCTGGTGCCCCCCGGCACCGCAGCGGGCTGGGACGTGCCCGGCAGTGCCTGTACGCGCACGGACGGGCGCGGCCTGCGGATCCCGGCGCCGGCCGGCGACCACCCGGAGCCCCCGGTCTCCGGTTCCGGCTGGCTGCTCCCGCCGGCGGACACCGGGCCGGTCACCGACCCGGTGGTGCTCCGTGAGGCGCTGGGCGAGGCCGCCCGTCTGATCGAGGCCGCCGACAACTGCCGGTGACGGCGCACACGTCCCGGGGCGGGGTCGGGCGGGATCCCGGGCGCCGATAATGGGGGGATGGCAAGGAACAAGCGGCGCGGGCGGGCGGCGGCGGCCGAGGCCGTCGTCGAGACCGTGGCCGGCGGCGTCGCGGAGCTCATACCCGACCCGGACCACCCGCGGGCCTGGACGCTGCTCATCGACGGGGCGCCCCAGTCGCACGTGGACCTCGACGAACCGGCCCGGCTGAGCTTCCCGTACCAGCGGCGGCTCGGTCATGTCGCCGACCTCGTCGCCCCGCCCGGCAGGCCGCTCCAGGTGGTGCATCTCGGCGGCGGTGCGTTCACCCTCGCCCGGTACGTGGCCGCCACCCGGCCCCGCTCCACCCAGCAGGTCGTCGAGGTGGACGCGCCCCTCGTCCAGCTCGTCCGCCGCGAACTGCCGCTCGACCCCGGCGCCCGCGTCCGGGTGCGCGGCGCCGACGCCCGCGCCGGGCTCGGCAAGGTGCCGGACGGCTGGGCGGACCTGGTCGTCGCGGACGTCTTCAGCGGCGCCCGCACCCCCGCGCACCTCACCAGCACGGAGTTCCTGGAGGAGGTCCGGCGCGTCCTCGCACCCGGCGGGCACTACGCCGCGAACCTGGCCGACGGGCCGCCGCTGGCCCATCTGCGCGGCCAGGTCGCCACCGCCGCCGCCGTCTTCCCCGAGCTGGCGCTCGCCGCCGACCCGGCCGTGCTGCGCGGCCGCCGGTTCGGCAACGCCGTGCTCCTCGCCTCCGCCGTACCGCTGCCCGTCGCCGAGCTGACCCGGCGGGTCGCCACCGACCCGCACCCCGGGCGCGTCGAGCACGGCCGGGGGCTGGCCGACTTCACGGGCGGGGCGGCCGCCGTCACCGACGCGAGCGCCAAGGACTCACCCGTACCGCCCGCCGCGGTGTTCGAGTGACCGACGGCCGGTCCCGTCCGCCTATCGGACAGCTTCTTGCCGGGAACCGGACGCCGAGCCGAGAATCGGCCAAGAGGAACACACCGGCGGAAAGGGGACGGTCATGGCCGCGCACGTCCACGTCCGCGTCCACCAGGGCATGGGCGTCACCAGGAGCGGCGCACTCGTCGAGCACTACCGCTGCCGCTGCGGCGCCACCTGGACGAAGTCGTACCGGGCCGACGGCCGACTGGACTAGCGCTCGTCGATCTGCACCATCGGCGCGTGGTCGTGCCAGGTGCAGAACACGTCGTTCTCCCGGCCGTCCCGGCTGAACGTCACCCGGATGTAGGTCGGCTGCTTCCACACCTGCATCTGCCAGCCGGGCGCCGGCGTCGCCGAGACCAGCTCCGCCGAGGCGGCACCGATGTCGAAGGCCACCCGGCCGCCGTCGACCGTGTAGCTCTTCACGGCACCCGTGCTCGCGGGCGGGGTGCTCGGTGCCGGTGACGGCGGGCGCCGGGGCGGGGGCGAGGACGAGACCGGCGGCGTGCGGCGGCTCGGAGCGGCGGAGGACACCGGGGCCGGTGTGCGGCTCGGGGCGGGGGATGCCTGCGGGCGGCGCGTGGACGAGACCCGGGGCGACCCGCTCGGGCTCGCCGCGGGACGGTCGGCCGTGATCGGCAGGGCGCGCGGCGGGTCGTACGCCGTACCGGCCATCACCGTGTGGACGCCCCACCACGACAGGGTGACCGCCGCGCCCGTGGCGAGCGACCACGCCACCGCGTGTACCAGTCCTCTACGCATCCGGGCCATCCTGCACCACACGCCCCAGAGGTCAACACCGGTCCCCCTCATTCCGCCGTATGGCGTACGGTGCCGCCCATGGCAAGTGTGCTCGTGGTCGAGGACGACCAGTTCGTGCGCTCCGCCCTCATCCGGCACCTGACCGAGGCCTCCCACACCGTACGGAGCGTCGGCACGGCACTGGAGGCGCTGCGCGAGGTCGCCCATTTCCGGTTCGACGTGGTCATCCTCGACCTCGGACTGCCCGATCTGGACGGGTCGGAGGCGCTGAAGATGCTGCGCGGCATCACCGACGTACCGGTGATCATCGCGACCGCCCGGGACGACGAGACCGAGATCGTCCGGCTCCTCAACGACGGCGCCGACGACTACCTCACCAAACCGTTCTCCGTGGAGCACCTGTCCGCGCGGATGGCCGCCGTGCTGCGCCGGTCCCGCGCCACCGCCGGCGAGGCCCCGCCGAGCAGCGTCCTCCAGGTCGGCGGCCTGACCGTCGACCCGCTGCGGCGCCAGGCCGAACTGGACGGCGTACGCCTGGACCTGACGCGCCGGGAGTTCGACCTGCTGGCCTTCCTCGCCGGCCGGCCCGGCGTGGTCGTCCCGCGCAAGGAACTGCTCGCCGAGGTGTGGCAGCAGTCGTACGGGGACGACCAGACCATCGACGTCCACCTCTCCTGGCTGCGGCGGAAACTGGGCGAGACCGCCGCCAAACCCCGCTACCTGCACACCCTCCGGGGTGTCGGCGTCAAACTGGAGCCGCCGCAGTGAGCGTCGACCGTGACCTCAGCCGCTGCCGCGGCGGGGCGGCCGCCGGGCCGCGGACGACCGCGAAAGCCGCACCTCTGCGCCGCGCGGGCGGAGAAGCGAGCCGAGTGCGGTGAGGTGGGCGCTCGTCAAGGTGGCGCTGGCCGTCACGGTGATGGTGGTGGCCGCGTTCGCCGTGCCGCTGGGGCTCGTCATCAAGGAGATGGCCCGTGACCGGGCCTTCACCAACGCCGAACGGCAGGCCGCCGCCATCGGCACCTCCCTGTCCATCACCACCGACCGCGGCCAGCTCGACCGGGCCGTCGCCTCCACGCAGGCCGGCGCCGCGGGGCGGCTCGCCGTCCACATCCCGGCGCCGCCCGGCCGGCCGGGAGCCCGCGCCATGGAGATCGGCACCGGCCGGGCCACAGAGGAGGACCTCGACACCGTCCGCCGGGTGCCGCGCGCCTCCACCACCGAGGTCCCCGGCGGCTACGCCCTCCTTCAGCCGACCGCCATCAGCACCGGCCAGATCGCGATCGTCGAGGTGTACGTCCCCGAGGGGGAGGTCTCCAACGGCCTCACCACCGCCTGGCTGATCCTCGCCGGCGTGGGCCTCGCGCTGGTCATCGGCTCCGTCGCCGTCGCCGACCGGCTCGGCGTCCGCATGGTGCAGCCCGCCCAGCGGCTCGCCCGTGCCGCCCACGACCTGGGCGAGGGCAGGCTCGGCGCCCGGGTGCCGGAGGAGGGCCCCCCGGAGCTCAAGTCCGCCGCCGTCGCCTTCAATTCGATGGCCGACCAGGTCGTCCAGCTCCTCGCCAACGAACGGGAGCTGGCCGCCGACCTCTCCCACCGGCTGCGCACGCCCCTGACCGTGCTGCGCCTCAACGCCGCCTCGCTCGGCGACGGGCCGGCCGCCGACCAGACCCGGGCGGCGGTCGAGCAGCTCGAACGGGAGGTCGACACCATCATCCGAACGGCACGGCAGGCCAAGCCGCAGACCCAGGCGGCCGGCCCGGGCGCCGGGTGCGACGCCTCCGGGGTCGTACGGGAACGGATGGACTTCTGGTCCGCGCTCGCCGAGGACGAGGGCCGCAAGGTCCGCCTCGCGGGCGTCGACCGGCCCGTACGCATCCCCGTCGCGCGCCCCGAACTGGTCGCCGCGCTGGACGCCCTGCTCGGGAACGTCTTCCGCCACACCCCGGAGGGCACCGCCTTCTCGGTCGACGTCCACAACGGGGACGACGCCGTCATCATCCTGGTCTCGGACGCGGGACCCGGCATCGCCGATCCCGAGGCCGCCCTGGAGCGCGGCAACAGCGGGGCGCGGGACGGGTCGACGGGGCTCGGCCTGGACATCGTGCGGCGGGTCGCCGAGTCGACCGGCGGGGACGTCCGCATCGGCCGCTCGGTGCTCGGCGGTACGGAGGTCCGCGTCTGGATCGGGCTGGACGGCCGGGGCGGGACGGTCGAGCGGCGGGGGAGGGGCCGCGGCCACCGGATGCGGCGCCGCCGGCGGGCCCCGCACTGACCGGACCGGCCCAGCATTAATCCGCCCCCATGCCTTCCTTAAGCGGAACCTAAGTTCTCCAACCGCCGCCCCGTAGTGGACATTTGTCCGTTTCCGTCTCGCTAGCGTGCTGCCGCACCACCAAACCCCCCAGTAACACAGAGGCAGGCACGCGATGGGCAGCACGGACACCACGGGCGGCAGGGCGACGCACCGGCGCAGGGTCAGCGGCAGGAACAAGGCGATCGGCGCGCTCCTGGCGGCCGCGGTGGCCGGCGGCGCGGCGTTCGCCCTCACCGGCACCGCCCAGGCGGCCGCCGTGGGTGCCGTGTACACCAGGACCAGCTCCTGGAACGGCGGCTACACCGGTCAGTACGTCGTCACCAACGAGACCGGCGAGACCCGGTCCGGCTGGACCCTCGAATTCGACCTGCCCGCCGGGACGAAGCTCGGCTCCCTGTGGAACGGCGACCACACCGTCGACGGACAGCACGTCACCGTGAAGCCCGCGAGCTGGAACAAGCAGCTCGCCCCCGGCGCCTCCGTCACGGTCGGCTTCGTCGCCGGCGCGTCGGGCACCGCGGGCGACCCCGCCGGGTGCCGGATCGACGACCTGGCCTGCGCGCCCGGCGGCGGCACCACACCGCAGCCCAGCGGCCGCCCCACCGAGCAGCCCACCCCCACCCCCACGGCCACCGCCAAGCCCACCCCGACCGCGAGCACCCCGACCCCCACCGCCTCCACCCCCACCCCCACCCCCACCCCCACCCCCACCGCCTCCACCCCACCGCCCGCGCAGGGCACGGCCGCCCGGTTCGCCCCCTACGTCGACACCTCGCTGTACCCCGCGTACGACCTGCTCGACACCGCCGCCAAGACCGGCGTCAAGGAGTTCACCCTCGCCTTCATCACCTCCGGCGGCTCCTGCGCCCCCCTGTGGGGCGGCGTCACCGCCCTGGCCGACGACAAGGTCGCCGCCCAGATCGGCGCCCTGCGCGCCAAGGGCGGTGACGTGCGCGTCTCCTTCGGCGGCGCCGCCGGCCACGAACTGGCCCTCAACTGCGCCACGGCCACCGACCTCGCCAAGGCGTACGGCAAGGTCGTCGACCAGTACGCCCTCACCAAGGTCGACTTCGACATCGAGGGCGCGGCCCTCCCAGACACCGCCGCCAACACCCGCCGCTCCCAGGCCATCGCGCAGCTCCAGAAGTCGCACCCCGGCCTGGACGTCTCCTTCACGCTGCCCGTCATGCCCGAAGGCCTGACCCAGCCCGGCGTGGACCTGCTCGCCGACGCCAGGAAGAACGGCGTACGCACCGACGCCGTCAACATCATGGCGATGGACTACGGCCCGGCGTACAGCGGCGACATGGGCCAGTACGCCATCCAGGCCGCGACCGCCACCCAGGCCCAGGTCAAGGGCGTGCTCGGACTCTCGGACGCGGCCGCCTGGAAGACCGTCGCCGTCACCCCCATGATCGGCGTCAACGACGTCACCACCGAGGTCTTCACGGTCGAGGACGCCACCCAGCTCGTCGACTTCGCGAAGTCCAAGGGGCTCGGATGGCTGGCCATGTGGTCCTCGACCCGTGACAAGCAGTGCGCGGCCGGTGCCGTGAACCACGCGGACGCCACGTGCAGCTCGATCCTCCAGCAACCGCTGGCCTTCACCAAGGCGTTCGCCGCCTACAAGTAGCCACCCCTCCAGCGCTCCGGCCGGGCTCGCCCCCCACCCGGCCGGAGCGCGCCCCGTTTCCCCCGCGCGTCCTCAGCCCTTCACCGCGCCCCGCATGATGCCGCCGACGATCTGCCGGCCGAAGACCACGAACACCAGCAGCAGCGGCAGCGTGCCCAGCAGCGCGCCCGCCATGACGACCGCCTGGTCCGGGACGTAGCCGCGGCCCAGGTTCGTCAGCGCCACCTGCACGGTCGGATTGCTCTGGGTGAGGGCGATGACCGGCCAGAAGAAGTCGTTCCAGGCCATCACGAACGTCAGCATGCCGAGGACCGCCATCGCCGGCCGGGCGGCCGGGAACACCACGTGCCACACGAGCCGCGGGCCGCTCGCCCCGTCCACCCGGGCCGCCTCGACCAGCTCGGTGGGAAGCGCCGTCACCAGGTACTGGCGCATGAAGAACACCCCGAAGCCGCTCACCAGCGCCGGCAGGACGACGGCCTGGAGCCGGTCCGTCCAGGACAGTTCGGCGATCAGCATGAACAGCGGCACCGCGCTGAGCTGCGGCGGCACCATCATCGTGCCGATCACCAGCAGCATCAGGGGCTCCCGGAGACGGAACCGCAGCTTGGCGAAGGCGAAGCCGGCGAGCGTGGAGAACAGCACCGTCCCCGCCGCGACGCTGCCCGCCACGATCGTCGTGTTGACCAGCGCCAGGCCCAGCCCGCCGTCCGTCCAGGCGACGGCCAGGTTGCCGGCGAGGCGGTCGCCGAACCACAGGGGCGGCGGTGTCGCCGCGAGCCGGCCGCCGGTGCCGGACGCCGCCACCGCCGTCCACACCAGCGGGAACAGGGACAGCACGGTGAAGACGATGAGCGCGGCGTACGTCAGCCGGCCCGCACGAGCGGTCACCCCGCCCTCCTCCTCCGGTAGGCGCCGGTCAGCGCGACGGCGGTCCCGAGCAGGACCAGGATCAGGAACATGGTCCACGCGATGGCCGAGGCGCGGCCCAGGTGCAGGTTCACCCACCCCTGCTCGTACAGGTACAGCCCCAGCGTCTGGAACTGGTGCTCCGAACCGCCCGTCGCGCCCGCGCTGCCGTTGTACAGCAGCGGTTCGCCGAACAGTTGGGTGGCGCCGATCGTCGACACCACGCACGTGAAGAGGATCGTCGGCCGCAGCGACGGCACGGTGACGTGCGCGAACTGCCGCCACCGCGACGCCCCGTCCAGCGCCGCCGCCTCGTACAGCTCCCCGGGGACCGCCTGGAGGGCGGCGAGGTAGATCAGCGCGTTGTACCCGGTCCACCGCCAGACGACGATCGTCGACACGGCGATCCGCGAGGCCCAGGTCCCGTTCTGCCAGTCGACCGGCCCGACGCCGGCGAGCCCCAGCACCCAGTTGACGAGCCCGTAGTCCCGGCCGAAGAGCAGCACGAACACCAGCGTGGCGGCGGCGACGGACGTGGCGTACGGGGTGAGGGCGACGACCCGGAAGAACAGCGAACCGCGCAGCCGGTGGTGGAGCAGGTGCGCGATGCCGAGCGCCATCAGGAGCTGCGGCACGGTGGAGAGCACCCCGATCGTCACCGTGTTCCCCAGGGCGTTGTGGAAGAACTCGTCCGTCAGCAGCCGGGAGTAGTTCCGCAGCCCCACCCACTCCATGTCGGACGGCGCCGTCAGCTCCACCCGGTGCAGCGAGGCCCAGCCGGTGTAGAGGAGCGGGAAGAGCCCGAAGGCGCCGAAGAGGGCGAAGAAGGGCGCGACGTAGGCGTACGGGGCCCACCGCGCCGCCCGCCGCGCCCCCGGCCCCCGTGACGCCGTCCCCCGTCGCCCCGATCCGCGTGCCCCCGTTCTCCGTGGACCCGGCCCGCGCGTCCCCTTCCCCCGTGCCCCCGTCTTCCGTGGCCCGGTCCCTGACCCCGGCCCGGGCGGTGCCGGGTCCGGGCGGGGGGCGCGGGGCCGGTCCGGGGTGTCGTCGTCCGGTGCCGTCGTCGTGTCGCTCGCCATGGCGGTCACAGGTCCAGTGCGTTGTCGATGGTCCGCACCGCCGCGTCCCAGCCGTCCTTGGGCCGCCGGCCCTTCTGGTCCACCCGCAGCATGCCGACGTCGGCCAGGTTCTGCGCGATGACCAGGTCCTTCGGGCCGAGGATCGTCACCGGGACGTCCCGGGCGGCACGGGTGTAGATCCGCCCGATGGGGGCGTCGCCGAAGTACGGGTGCCGGGCGCCGGCGACGGCCGGGAGCGTGTGCGCGGCGGACGCGCTGGGGAAGCTGCCGCGCCGCTGGAACAGCCTCGCCTGCTGCGCGGGCGCCGTCAGCCAGGCAGCCAGCCGGGCCGCCGCCACGCGGTGCCGCCCGGACTTCGGTACGACGAGGAAGGAGCCGCCCCAGTTGCCCGGCTTCGGCGCGGCCGCCACGTCCCACAGGTCCTCGCCCGCCGGGCCCGCCTTGTCCTCGATGTAGCCGAGCATCCAGGCGGGGCAGGAGACGGTGGCGAACGTGCCGTTGGCGAACGCCTGGTCCCACGAGGGCGTGAACTGCTGGAGCCGGGCGGTCAGGCCCTCGGTGGCGAACGCGGCGGCGATGTCCCACGCCTCCCGCACGGCCGGGTTCGTCCGGTAGACCACCGTGCCGTCCTCGTCGTAGTACCGCCGCGCGCTGCTGCCGGTGATGGCCGACAGGACGCCGGACGCCGAGTCCGTGAACGCCGTGCCCGCCGGTGCCTTCGCCCGGTACCGCTCGCCGGTCTCCAGGTACCGGCGCCAGTCGCCGGCCCACAGCCGGCCGACCGCCTCCCGGTCCGTGGGCAGCCCCGCCCGCGCGAAGAGATCCTTGCGGTAACAGACCGCCTGGGGCCCGATGTCGGTGCCGAGCCCGACCGTGCGGCCGTCGCGGGTGGTCGCCTGCCGCCACTTCCACGGCAGGAAGTCCTGCCGGCGCACCCCCTCCACGCCGCCCAGGTCCACCAGCCGGTCCGCCTGGGTGGCGGTCACCTCCGCGATGTTGATGGCCTCGACGGCCTGGACGTCGGCGAGGCCGCTGTCGCTGACCAGGTGGGTCAGGAGCTGCGGGTAGTAGTTCTCGTTGCGCTGGATGGAGGTCTGCCGGACGACGACGTCCGGGTGCAGCCGGCTGTACTCGTCGTACAGACCCGCCTCCGCGTAACCGAACGAGCCGAAGAGGCCCACCGTCAGGACGGTCCGGCCGGCCACCCCGTCGCCGTCCCCGCCGCACCCGGCGGCGGGGACGGCGACGAGCACCACGACGGCCGCGAGGAGCAGGGCCCGGACCCGTCGCCGGAACCCGCGGAAGAGTGCGCGCATGAGGCGATTGTGTACGCGGGCGGCCGCCCGACACGCCCGGGCCCCGGCGCCGGACCAGGGCCCCGGCCTGATCCCGCCGGTGCCGGTCAGGCCCCGTCGAGGGGCGGCAGTTCACCGGAACGGGCCACCCGGGCGTACCAGTGGGCGGTCGACTTGGGGGTACGCCGCTGCGTCCCGTAGTCGACGTGCACCGCGCCGAACCGCTTGGCGTAGCCGTACGCCCACTCGAAATTGTCCAGCAGCGACCAGAGGCAGTAGCCCCGCACGTCCGCCCCGTCCTCGATGGCCCGGTGCACCGCCTCCAGATGGCCGTGCACGTACGCCAGGCGCCGGGGGTCGTGCACCGAACCGTCGGCCGCGACCTCGTCCTCGAATGCCGCCCCGTTCTCGGTGACCAGCAGCGGCAGGCCGGGGTACTCACCCGTCACCCGCAGCAGCAGGTCGTACAGGCCCGTCGGGTCGACCGCCCAGCCCATCGCGGTCCGCTCGCCGGGCGGCTGGTGGAAGGCGACGTCCTCCGACCCCGGCCAGGGCGAGTGGTCACTGGCGCCGTGCCCGTCGGCGCGCGGGGCGTCGTCGCCCTCGCGGGCCGCCCCCACCACGGTGGGCGTGTAGTAGTTGATGCCCAGGGTGTCCAGGGGCCGGCCGATGTCGGTGAGGTCGCCGGGGCGGACGAACGACCAGTCGGTGAGGTGCGCGGTGTCCCGCAGCAAATCGTCCGGATAGGCGCCGCCCAGCATGGGGCCCAGCCAGATCCGGTTGCCCACCGCGTCGATCCGGCGCACCGCGTCCAGGTCCTCCGGCGCCGAGGTGTGCGGCCGCAGCTCGTGCAGGTTCAGCGACACGGACGCCTGCGCGCGCGGCGGCAGCGCGGCGCGCAGCGCCTGGACCGCCAGCCCGTGCCCCAGGTTCAGGTGGTGCGCGGCCCGCAGGGCGGCGACGGGATCGGTGCGCCCGGGGGCGTGCACCCCGGAGCCGTACCCCAGGAAGGCCGTGCACCAGGGCTCGTTGAGCGTGGTCCAGCGCCCGACCCGGTCGCCGAGCGCCTCCGCGACGAGGGCGGCGTACTCGGCGAACCGCCCGGCGGTCGACCGGTGCGGCCAGCCCCCGGCGTCCTCCAGCTCCTGCGGCAGGTCCCAGTGGTACAGCGTCAGCACCGGCTCGATGCCGTGCGCCAGCAGGTCGTCCACCAGCCGGCGGTAGAAGTCCAGGCCCTTCTGCACGGCCGGTCCGCGCCCGGTCGGCTGCACGCGCGACCAGGACACCGAGAAGCGGTACGCGGTCAGCCCCAGGTCCGCCATGAGCCGTACGTCGTCGGCGGACCGGTGGTAGTGGTCGACCGCCACGTCCCCGGTGTGGCCCTCGAAGACCTTCCCGGGAGTGCGGGCGAAGGTGTCCCAGATGGACGGGGTCCGGCCGTCCTCGGCCGCCGCCCCCTCGATCTGGTACGCGGCGGTGGCGGCGCCCCACAGGAAGCCGGGCGGGAACCGGCGGGTCGCGGTGAGCGGCAGGGAATCGGACGCGGTCATACGGGAGCGCTCCCAACGCTGAGGAGGATGCGAGGTGTCATGAGACAGGGATCGGGTGCCGGCGGTCAGCTCTTGACCGCGCCCGAGGTGATGCCGCCCACGATGTGCTTGCCGAGCAGCGCGAACACCAGCAGCAGCGGCACGGTGGAGATGAGCGCGCCGGTCAGCACGACCGCCTGGTCGACGGTGTGGTTCCCCGACCCGAGGCCGGCGAGCGCCACCTGGAGGGTCGGGTCGCCGTCCGGCGTGAGCGCGATGAACGGCCAGAAGAAGTCGTTCCAGGCCTGGACGAAGACCAGCATGCCCAGGACGGCCATGGCGGGCCGGGCGACCGGGAAGACCACGTGCCAGATGATCCGCAGGCTGTGCGCGCCGTCCATCCGGGCGGCTTCCACCAGCTCCACGGGCAGCGCCTCGATCAGGTACTGGCGCATGAAGAACACCCCGAACGCGGCCACCAGCGACGGCAGCACGACCGACTGGAGCTGGTCCACCCAGCCCAGGTCCGTGATGATCCGGTACAGCGGGATCACGCTGAGCTGCGGCGGGATCGTCATCGTCGCCACGACGAGCGCCAGCAGGACGTTGCGGCCCCGGAACGGCAGCTTGGCGAAGGCGAAGCCGGCGAGCGTGGAGAACACCACCGTCGACACCGCCACCAGGCCGGCCACGACCGTGGTGTTCACCAGCGCCTCGCCCATGTCCACCTGGTTCCAGGCGAACGTCAGGTTGTCCAGCAGGCGCGGGCCGGGCAGCAGCGGCGCCGGGGCCTCCACGACCCGCTCGCCGGTGTGCGAGGCGGCGACGAGGTTCCAGTACAACGGGAAGAGCGAGACCAGGGCGGCCAGGCCCAGCAGGACGTACGTCAGCGGGCCCGCGTGCTGCTGGCGCCCCGCCGTCTGCGTGAACTTCACGTGGTCTCCCTGTTCAGACGGGCGACGAGCAGCCGCACCCCGCCGATCAGCAGCAGGATCAGCAGCATCACCCAGGCGATCGCGGACGCCTGTCCCAGCGCCCCGGTGATCCAGCCCTTCTCGTACATCAGCAGGCTCAGCGTCTGGAACTGGTTGCCGCTGCCCCCGCTCACCCCGAGGCTGCCGCCGAACAGCATCGGCTCACCGAAGAGCTGGGTGGCGCCGATCGTCGACACCACGATGGTGAACAGGATCGTCGGCCGGATCGACGGGATCGTCACGCTGACGAACTGGCGCCAGCGGGACGCCCCGTCCAGCGACGCGGCCTCGTACAGGTCCTGGGGGACGGCCTGCATCGCGGCCAGGTAGATCAGCGCGTTGTAGCCGGTCCACCGCCAGATGACGATGACGGAGATCGCGATCTGCGCGGGCCACTTGGACGACTCCCAGTCGACCGGACCGGCGCCGGCCCACCCCAGGACGGTGTTGACCAGCCCGTAGTCGCTGTTGAACAACTGGGCGAAGACGAGCGTCGCGGCGGCGATGGACGTCGCGTACGGGGCCAGCACCGCGACCCGGAAGAACCCCCGGCCACGCAGCTTGTAGTTGAGCAGGTGCGCCAGGCCCAGAGCCATCAGGAGCTGCGGGACGGTGGAGATGACCCCGATGGTGAAGGTGTTCGCCAGCGCGTTCCAGAAGAAGTCGCTGTCCCACAGCCCCGTGTAGTTGCCGAACCCGCGCCACTGCGCCTCCCCGCCCAGCTCCACGCGGTGCAGCGACAGCCAGCCGGTGTAAATCAGGGGGAAGAGCCCGAAGGCGGCGAAGCAGAGGAAGAAGGGGGAGACGAAGACGTACGGGGTCGCCTTCAGGTCCCATCGGTAGAGGCGGCTGCGCCAGCCGGTGCCCGCGGGGGCCTCGGCCCCCGGGACCCCGGTGTCCCGGTAGCCCGGGCCCCCGGTCGCGGGCGGGTCCGCCGGGCCGGGCGGGTCCGCCGGGCCGGCGGCCTCGGGCGCGGGTGGCCCCGGGGGGCCTGGCGGCGACGTGCCGTTGGCCGTCGCGCGGGGGGAGGTGGCCACGGGGGGCGTCCTTCCAGGTGGGTGCGGGGATGCGGGGGAGGCGTGCGCGAAGGCGAAGGCGAAGGCGCGGGCACGGGCGAGGGCGAGGTTGGTGGGGTGGTCGCGGGTGCGTGGGCCGCGGCGGGGGCACGGGCACGGGCACGGGCGAGGACGGTGGGGTGGGCGCGGTGCGCGGGCCGGGGCGGGGCCCTCCGGGCCCGTCTCCCGCCGGGGTCGCCCCACGCGGCCGGCGGGCGCGCCCACCCGGTTCGGTGGACGCCCGGCGCCGCCGGTCCGCCGCGGGGACGACCCTCCACGTCCCCTCGCCGCCGGGGGCGATGGCGGGCTCCGTCCACGGGCCGGGGCCCGGCCGGCGGCGTACCGGGGCTACTGGTCGATCTTGTCGGCGACCAGCTTCCTGACGTTCTGCCATGCCGTGTCCGGCGCCGTCCCGCGCTGCTCGATGTCGAGGATGCCGTTGTCGGTGATGAAGGTCTTCACCTGGCCGTCATAGCGGCTGACCGGCGCGGGGCGGATCCCGGCCGCCGCCTCCGAGTAGATCCGGCCGACGGGGGTGTCACCGAAGTACGGGATCCTGGCCGTCTGGACCGTCGCCGAGGCGAGCGTCTCCTTGGTGGAGGGGATGTTGCCGTTGACCCCGAACACCTTGGCGTGCTGCTCCGGTGCCGTCAGCCACGCGGCGAGCTTCGCGGCCTCCTCGGCGTGCTTGCCGGCCTTCGGCACCGCGAGGAAGGAGCCGCCCCAGTTGCCGGCGACCGGAGGGGCGGCGATGTCCCACTTGCCCTTGTTGGCGGGGCCGGCCTGGTCCTTGATGATGCCCGTCATCCAGCTCGGGCAGGCGACGGTGGCGAACCGGGAGTTCTTGAACCCGGCGTTCCACGTGCCCTTCTCGTCGAACTGCCGCAGCTTGGCGGTGATGCCGCTCCGCGCGGCCTCGACGGCGAGGTCCCAGGCCTTGCGGACGCCGGGGCTGTCCTCGTAGGCCAGCTCCCCCTCCTCGTCGGCGTACTGCTGCGGCTGGCTGGAGAGCACCGCGTTGAACAGCCCGCTGGCCGAGTCGTGGAAGGCCGTCCCCGCCGGGGCGTTCTTCTGGTACGTCTTGCCGGTCGCGACGAACTTCGCCCAGTCGCCCGCCCACAGCTCGGCGACCTTCGCGCGGTCCGTGGGCAGCTTGGCCTTGGCGAAGAGGTCCTTGTTGTAGCAGATGGCCATCGGGCCGATGTCGGTGCCGAGGCCGATGACCGAGCCGTTGCCGGTCGTCGCCTGCTTGACCTTCCAGTCCAGGTAGGCGGAGGTGTCGGCGCCACCGGTCTTGGACAGGTCCACCCACTTGTTCGCCATGGCGGGGCCGGTCGCCTCGGCGATGTACCCGACCTCGATGGCCTGGATGTCGGCGAGGCCGCTGTTGCGGGAGAGACGCAGCTTCAGCGTGTCCCAGTACTTCTGGCCGTCGGCGACGTTGGACTCGACGATCGTGATGTTCGGGTGGAGCCGCTCGTACTCGGCGTACAGCTTGGCGCCGTTCTTGTCGTCGTAGCCGAAGGAGCCGAAGGTCCCGACGCGCAGGGTGATCTTGCCGCCGCCCGCGGCTCCGTCGGCGGTGCCGTCGTCGGTGCTGCATCCGGCCATCAGGGCCGCGCCGGCCACGAGCGCCGCGAGGGCCGCGGATCCGGGGCGGCGGGGTCTGCCCGTACTGCTGGTAGTGCGCATTCCACTCTCCTCGTCCAGGTGGTGCCGGTGTGCGCGCGAAAAGGGGTCCGGGTCGGCGTTCAGCGGCTCGGCGGCGGCCGGGTCGGACAGCGGTGCCGGGCGGTGGGAGCGCTCCCACACCGCCATGCCCGGAAGGTTGCTGCCTGGCGGGGGCGGGTGTCAAGACATGGGCGGGAAATCGTCGCCGCTGGCGGCGCGGGCGGCTTTCCTCTACGGTGGGAGCGCTCCCACCCCGGTTCTCCGCACCGGTACTCCCGCTGGCCCCGGCGCAGGGGCACCCTCTAGGTTGACGGTGACGACAGTCACCACCCCGTTGCGGGGTTCGGCGTTCGATGGGAGACCGATGGCGGTGAGCGGACGGCAGACCGGCAGACCCACGCTGGAGGAGGTCGCGGCCCGGGCGGGGGTCGGACGCGGCACCGTGTCGCGGGTGATCAACGGCTCGCCCCGGGTCAGCGACCGGGCGAAGGAGGCGGTCGGCCAGGCCATCGCCGAGCTGGGGTACGTCCCCAACCGCGCCGCCCGCGCGCTGGCCGGTGCCCGTACGGACGCCATCGCCCTGGTGATCCCCGAGACCGAGGCCCGCCTGTTCGCCGAGCCGTACTTCCTCGACATCATCCGGGGCGTCAGCACCGAGCTCGCCGACGCGGACATGCAGCTTCTGCTCACCCTGATCCGGTCCAGCAAGGAGCGGCAGCGGTTCGAGCAGTACCTGTCCGCCCAGCGGGTGGACGGCGTACTGCTCGTCTCCGTCCACGCGGACGATCCGCTGCCCGACCTGGCGCGCGAACTGGGCCTGCCCGCCGTGCTCAACGGCCGCCGTTCCGCCGGCGAACCCGTGGCCTACGTCGACTCCGACAACGTGGGCGCCGGCCGCTCCGCCGTCGGCCACCTCGCCGGCCGGGGCCGCCGCCGGATCGCGACCATCACCGGGCCGCTGGACATGTACGTGGCGCGCTGCCGGCTCGACGGCTACCGCCAGGGCGTCGAGGCGGCCGGGCTGCCGGCCGACGACCGGCTGGTGGCCGCCGCCGACTTCACCGAGGAGGGCGGCCGCCGCGCCATGCGCGAGCTGCTGGACCGCTGCCCGGACGTGGACGGCGTCTTCGCCGCCTCGGACGTGATGGCGGCGGGTGCCCGCGGGGTGCTGCGCGAGGCGGGCCGGCGCGTCCCGGACGACGTGGCCCTCATCGGGGTCGACGACTCGGCCGTGGCCCGGCTGATGGACCCGCCGCTGACCAGCGTGCGCCAGCCGATCGAGGAGATGGGCCGCCGCATGGCCCGCGCCCTGCTCCAGGAGATCACCGGCGCCGGCCCGGAACCCTGCCGGGTCGTCCTGCCCACCGAACTGGTGGTCCGCGACTCGACGTGACGCCCCGCGCGCCCGTCCGCCCCCGGCGGCCGCCGTGCGGTCACCGGGGGCGGGGTCCGGGGCGGGGTCAGAGCGCCGGATGGGCGTTCTTCATCAGCTCCTGGAACTGGGCCGAGAACCACCGGCCCGACAGCGGGGCGTTCGGCAGAGCGCCCGACATGTTGTTGTTGTTCCGGGGGTTGCCCGTGTACGTGGGGTCGCACATCCGGTCGAAGCCCTTGCCCTCGTCGTTCGGGATCTCGCGGCTCGCCCCGTCCGACTCGCCCGGCGGCTTCATCCACACGTACGCGTCGATGCCCGCCGCCGGGGCCGCCTTCGGGCGCTCACCGAGACCGGCTCCGGCCTGGTTGCACCAGTTGCCGAGGTGGATGCGCCGGTCGTAGCGGCCGCCGTTGACGTACGTGTCGACGCTGGTCGTCGCGCCCGGACCGGCCGGGCGCGCGGTACCGCCCCAGCCGTTGCGGGAGGTGTCGATCAGCATGCCGACGTTCTGGTCGAAGCCGAGCGACACCAGCTTGGCGCGCATGGCCTGGGCGTACGACAGCTCGTCGGTGTACCGGTTCCAGTCGACCCACTTCGACTGGCGCACGGACACGCCGTTGACGGAGTCCTCGATCCTGAAGTGGTCCTCCTTCAGCGCGCTGTAGTTGGCCGTGTTGACGATGAAGCCGTGCACGTTGGAGACCGTCGAGCCCTCGGCGGTCGCGGCCTGCTTGAACAGTTCGGCGGACGCGCCGAAGTTGTCGTCCCAGCCGAGCCAGCCGTGGTGGCCGGCGTCCACGTAGTTGTAGACGTTGCCGATCGCGCCGAGCTTGTTCAGCGCGTACCCGACGCCCTTGATGTAGTTGCCGTTCGCCTTCATCACGTCGCAGTTGGGCGTGGCGGTCGGGCGGGGGGTCACATTGGTGACCAGGTTGGGCAGGGAGTCGATCTCCACGGTGGTGACGATCCGCAGGCCCGCGTACTTGGGGTCGGCGAGGATCGCGGCGATCGGGTCGATGTACCGGGTCTTGTACTTGTCGATCTCCGTCGGGCCCAGCTCGCCGTTGGAGGCGAGGGCGGCGCAGTCGCGGCCCGGCAGGTTGTAGATGACGAGCTGGACGGCGAGTTCGCCGGTGCCCTTCTGGCGCAGTGCCTCGTCGAGGTGGTCGCGGAGGCCCATGCCGCCGTTCACGCCGTCGATGGCGGCGATCCGGTCGAGCCAGACGCCGGTCGGCTGCTGGGAGACCCGGCTGCCGCCCGGCTCGGCGGCGGCCTTCGCGGACCATTCGGGGTTCACGTACACCTTGGCGCCCGCGTAGGGGTTGTCGACGCGGCTGCCGGAGGGCGGCGGGTCGGTGGGCGGGTCCGTGGGGTCGGTCGGGTCCGTGGGGCCGCCGTTGCAGGTGACGCCGTTGAGCTTGAAGGCCGTGGGGACGGCGTTGGTGCCGCTGTACGAGGCGTTGAAGCCGAAGGATGTCGATCCTCCGGTGGCCAGGCTGCCGTTGTACGGGGCGTTCCTGGCGGTGACCGCGGCACCGGACTGGGTGGTCGTGGCGTTCCAGGCCTGGGTGACGCGCTGGTTGCCCGCGTAGGTCCACTCCAGCGTCCAGGACGCCACCGGGTCACCGGTGTTGGTGACCGTGACGTCGGCGCCGAAGCCGGTGCTCCACTGGTTGGTGACCCGGTAGTCGACCCGGCAGCCGGGGGCGGCGGCGCCGGCCGTGGTGGTCAGCGCGGTGGCGGTGGCCCCGGTCGCCGCGAGCAGGGTGCAGGCGGCCAGGAGGGCGGTCCGGCGGCGGGAGGGGGGTGCGGCGGTTCTGGTGCGGCTCATGTCCGGTACTACCTCTCGGTCGTGGGCGCGCTTCGATGGAGGCGCGGCCCGGTGACGAATGGTGCGGATATGTGCGGTACGTGCCGACGTCGCAGAGCAATGGCGTACGGGGAACGGGGATGCGGTACGGTTCCGCGCCGCTGCCACCCCTGACGGGGCGGGCGGGGGAGGAGCGAACCCGGCTGGCCCGTGCCGCGTACGACCCGGGCGGGCACCTGACCGTGCGCCGACCGAAATGGAACCGCTCCCACTGGTGGAGCAGACCGTAGCGGCAAGTTCCGCCAAGGAACAGAGGGGCCGTCAATTTTCTCCTTCGATTTTCTTCGACTCTTCAACCCCCTTGACCCTCCGTCTCCCTCTCCCCATAGTGGGAGCGCTCCCACTGGCCTTCCACTGGTACAAGGCTTGTGCACGACGCGTCACCCCGCCCGGACCGCGCTGCCCCCGGTCCGACGGCGGACCCCCCGTCGAAAGGAAGCCACCGTGCCCACCTCGTCGCCGCCCCGGCCGGCCCCCGTGAACCCGTCACCCCCAGGTCGCCGCCACGCGCGGAAAGGTTGCCGCACCCGGGGCGCCGGCCCGTCACCGGCGAGCGCGCGGCGGCCGGCCGGGGCGGTGTCACACGGCTGGGCCGGGCGCCGGGGCCGCTTCGATGACGCGCTCCGGGTAGTGCAGCCACACCCGGTGGCCGAGGCGGGCGGACACGTGGCGGGACTCCTGCGGGAGATCGGCGCTCGGCGATGGAACCTCTAAATATCTGCGCCACGCAGTGAATGTGTCGTACAGTGGAGGCATGACGAAGGAATCCTTTCGGCCCGTGGTGGCCGTTACCGGAGCGACCGGTGCCCAGGGCGGCGCGGCCGCCCGCTCGCTGCTCGACCAGGGCTTCGAGGTCCGCGCCCTGACCCGCGATCCCGACTCGGCCGCCGCCAAGGCGCTGCGGGTCCTCGGCGCCGAGGTGCTCGCCGCCGACTTCGACGACCGCGAGTCGCTGGAGGCCGCCCTGAAGGGCGCCGACAGGTTGTTCGCGATGTCCACGCCGTTCGGCTCCGACCCGGAGACCGAAGTCCGGCAGGGCATCGGCCTGCTGGAGGCCGCCCGCGGCATCGGGCACATCGTGTTCACCTCGGCCGCGCACGCCGACCGGGACACGGGCATCCCGCACTTCGACAGCAAGTACCGCATCGAGCGGCACCTGCGCGGGCTGGGTGTGCCGTGGACGATCCTCGGTCCGGCCGCGTTCATGGACAACTACACGGTCGAGTGGTCGCTGGAAGGTCTGCGTGAAGGCCGATTCGTCCTGCCGATGCCGGCCGACCGGCCGCTGACACTGATTCCCGCGCGGGACATCGGAGCCTTTGCCGCCCATGTGCTCGCGCGGCCCGAGGAGTTCGCGGGCCGGCGCATCGACATCGCCTCCGACGAGCTGACCTGTCCCGAGATCGCGGAGGCGCTGACCGGGGTGTGCGGCAGGCCGATCGTCTTCGAGCGGCTGCCGATCGCCCGCGTCGAGGCGTTCTCCGCCGATCTCGCCGCGATGTTCCGGTACTTCACCGAGGTCGGCCTCGACGTGGACGTGGACGCGCTGCGGCGCGACTTTCCGGAGATCGGCTGGCAGCGCTTCGGCGCCTGGGCGGCCGAGCGCACCTGGCCGGTCGACTGAGCGCACGTGGCCGGCACGTGGCTCGCCTCGGACCGGTAGCGGTTCATGCGAGCGCTCGGCCGGGGTATTCCGGCCGAGCGCCCCGCGCGGGCGGCCGTTGAGCTTCGGGCGTGGCGGCCTGGTTCGCCTTGCCCGCCCGGGTGGGCAGGGGGTCCGTACGGGCACCTGACGGGACACGGGTCTGGTTGCATTCCTCGCCTACGTGATCACGCTGCGGTGGGCCCGGTCGGCCGCGACGGGGGAAGCGGCCGGCCGGGACGTCTCATGCGGCGGGGCCGTGGACCGGCGCGGGCTCGATGATCCGTTCGGGGTGGTGCAGCCACACCTGCTGTCCGCGGGCCGTGACCGTCACCCCGAAGTCGCGGGCCTCGAGCGAGCCGAGGGCGAGGTACTCCTCGTGCACCCGCTCGACCTCCTGCCAGAGACTCCGTACGCCGTACTCGTAGGCGTCCTCACCGGTCACGGCCGTCGCCGCGCAGCCGTCCTCGTCCTGCAACCACACCTGTGCGCCGTCGGCCCGGTCTGCGTGGACCATGCGCACCCGGGGGAGCCGAGTCCCGGCGTACAGCGCGAACCCGAGCGTCAGCAGCGCGCGGGGATCGAGGCGCGCGGCCGCCGTCCGGCAGGTGGTGGTGTCGACCTGCTTCAGGGCGGGTGGCCGGTGGGAGCGCATCGGCATGTACGAGGCGCCTCCCTGGAACCGGCCCGCGGCGCCGCCGTTGCCGTCGGCGGTGAGCTGGATGACCGCGCCGCTCCAGAAGTCCCGGGCCAGGGGCGCGACGAGGACGCCGCCCAGGACGAGTTGCCGTACGAGCCGGTGCGGGACCGTCCGCAGCGCGCAGGTGACGAGGACGCGGTCGAACGGGGCCTGGTCGGGCCAGCCCCCCGCCCCGTCCCCGCACGCCAGGTTCGGCCGGTACCCGGCCGCACGGAGAACGGCGGTTGCGTGGTGGGCGAGGCCGGGGTCGATCTCGACGCTGTACACCCGTGAGTCACCGACCCGGCGGCAGAGCAGTGCCGCGACGTAGCCGGACGCGGTGCCGATCTCCAGCACCCGGTGCCCGGACTCGACCAGGAGCAGGCGGAGCATACGGGCGACCATCGACGGCTGGCTGTTGGACGAGGTGGCGACGCCGGGCCCGTCGGGCGCGCCGTCGTCGACCTGGATGACGACCGGCTCGTCGGAGTGGACGAGGCCCAGGCGTTCGTCCTCGGTCATGAGCGGCTCGCACGCCGTGGTGCCCTGGCGCCAGGCCTGGCGGGGGATGAACGGTGCGCGGGGGACGGCGTGCCAGACGGCGCGCCATGTCTCGTCGAGCAGGCCGCGCCCGTAGAGGTTCTCCACGAGCGCGGCGTGCTCGCCCAGTGGGGCGGCGGTCACATCAGCTCCCGTCGGTGTCGGCGTACTTGTGCGGGCCGGAGCCGCCGGGGGACGGCGGAGTGGGCGGGGTCCATGGCTTGTCGGACGGCCGGCCGCCGTGCTTGCCGCCGTCGGCGTTCGTGGTGTCGCTCATGTCTACCTCCTGGGTGAGTGGTCGTCGGATGTGACGGGGCTCAGCGGTTGCGGAAGGATGCGCGGGGCGAACCCGGCCGGGGCGCCCTGCCCGGCAGCCGGGGCCACCCCGCTCCGGAGTACTCGTGGAAGTGGTCGCCCTCGTGACCCGGCCGGAGCGTGCAGCAGCGGCAGGGTTGCCCCGGCATGGGTGCCCAGCACAAGGGCAGCCCGGCAGGTCCTCGCTCGGCCGCCGTTCCCCCGGCCCGGTCGATGGCCTCCATGGTGAGACCCCTTTCGCTACGCTGAGTTGCTGCTCATCACTGACGACGACGGTAGAGAGTGGCGGCGTCGGCCTGAACCGACCGTGGGTACCGGTTGACGTCGCACCATCGCGAGCAAGGGGGCGCCATGCTCGGCAGCCAGCGATCCACCCTGACCAACGGTCAGGGAAGTCACCCTCGTGGGCGCGGCGGCCTGGTGTCGGGGTACACGTTCCGGCTGATTCGAGAGCAGCTGGGGCAGACGCAGGAATCGCTGGCCGGTCGGCTTCAGGTTTCCGTCGACACCATCGCCGGGTGGGAATCGGGCCGACGCCCGTTGACGTCGGTGCCGGCCGGACACATGCTCGTGCAGCGGCACCGTTTGTTGCGGCTCGGTGCCGCGTCCTCTCTGTTGCTGGCCCTTGATCGGGCCATGGAGGCGGACGTCCTCCTGGCCGGTGTCCTGGACGAGGACACGCCGCCGGAGGACAGCACACTCGGGGCATGGGTCATGCAACGCGACCTGGTCGAAGTCATCGCCTGGCCACTGAACGGCATCGCCCCATCGCCCCTCCGCAAGCTGCCTGCCCCGCCTCGGCCCCGTCGGGGCCCGGTGCCGACCGCCCCGGAGATGTGCTCCACGGACCGCCGCCGCTTCTTCGACCGCATGCGCCGCACAGCTGAACGGTCCCGAGGGGCGGAGCACTTCCTGCTGCGTCGTCAGGCCCTGTACCTGGCCGGCTACGACACGGCCACGGACACCTCCGACTGGCTGGACCACCAGCAGCGGAGCGAGCGGCCCGACGACTGGCTGACCGGCTGGCTGAACAGCCGCTCGGTCGCGGCGGTCGCCGCCCGACAGGGGGACCGTGAGCGTCTGGGGCACTTCATCGGCGGGCTGCTGGACGACGATGCGAGTGAGGCGGCCAACCTGAACTACTGGGCGTACTGGGTCGGCGAGACCACGCACGTCGAGCTGAGCGACGACTTCATCGCCGAGTCCCGGCCCGGCCCCTGGACCGGGGACCGGCTCATGCAGCACCTGGTGCGCGGTCTGACGCCCGAGCACGGCTTTTTCGACCTCAATGTGCACACCATGTGGGCCCTGCTCACGGTCCGGCCGAACCTGTTGCGAAAGCAGTCGGCACCGGCCGAGGCCCTACGCGCCCGCCTCCCGATGATGTTGGATGGCCGGGAGCTCTCGCCGCTGGCTCGCCGAGAGCTGGAGAGCATCCGGTACGCGATCCGCCTCGCCGAGGCGTGAGAGGAGACGGACGGTGGCTGAAGACCTGTCCGCGGTAGCGCGCTTCCTGTTCGAGGCGGGGACGCTCAAGCACGCCCGCCGCACCGGGTGGTGGATGGCGGGGGTGCGCGATCCCGAGAGTGTGGCCGAGCATGCGTGGCGTACGTCCCTGATCGCGTCGGTCATCGCGCAGCTCGAAGGTGCCGACCCGGCCAGGGCGGCCCTGATGGCCGTGTGGCACGACTCACAGGAGACCCGTACCGGGGATGTCAACCACCTGGGCAAGAAGTACGGCGGCGCAGCCGATCCGCGCGCGGTGACCGAGGACCAGACGGTGGGGATGCCCGAGCCGCTGGCCTCGGTGATCCGGGATCTGGTTGCCGAGTACGAGGACAAGGAATCCCCCGAGGCGGTGTGCGCCCGCGACGCGGACAAGCTGGAGTGCCTGCTCCAAGGAATCGAGTACAAGGAACAGGGCTACGGCAACGCCCAGCGGTGGATCGACAACAGCCGGGGCCGGCTCGTCACCGGGACCGCCAAGAGCCTGGCCGACGAGCTCCTGGACCAGAACGGGCTCGACTGGCTGCGTACCGCCCTGGGGGAGACGCGCGGCTGAGCGGGCCATGAGCAAAGCCCCCTCCCGCCCGGTGGCGAAAGGGGGCTTCACGGGCTTCCGCGTACAACGAAACAGCCGGTGACCCGTCACACGGGCCACCGGCTGATCCACAAGGGTGAGTAACGGGACTCGAACCAGTTTTGTTACCTACCTTTGACCTGGCCTGATGCTGAAAATAGGTCCAAATGGGGCTCTTTCGATGCCAGTACGAACCACTGAATGCCAGTGCCGGTGGGGTTGTGTTCCCGCGGGAACAGGCCTGGGAAAGATCGTGCTGCCCTGCCTGGCCTGAGTAGAAAACCCCCTTACCGCAACGCGCGCATGGCAACGCCCCCGCCGGAGCGGGGGCGTTGTTGGCCACCCCTGTTTCGCCTGGGGGGCTGGTTCCGGGGTGGCCGGACTGCGGAGTGGAGGGTTCCGGATCTTTGTACACTCCACCCATGTGATCGCGCAATGTATTCTTGACTGCACAGCTTTTCGATCTTGAGACCGCGAGCGTGGAGAGGTGCCGCGCTCGTCCTCCTCGCCTGACTGGGTCGTTGCCCGTCGGCGCCAGATCGGGGACCAGATTCGTGCCGCTCGCCTACACGCGAACCTCACGCAAGAGGCCGTCGCGAACATCTGCCAGATGGAGCGGCCGGGGTACAACCGGATCGAGCAGGGCCATCAGTCCGCCACGCTCGACACCCTCATCCTGATCGCCGACGCGATTGGGGTCCCCCTCGCCGAGCTGGTGAGGTAGACCCCTGCCCCACCTGGACGCCACGAAGGCGGGTAGCCCACCCGAACGGCGGAGCGCCGGGCACTTCCAGGGCAACGGATGAGGCAGGGGCCGGCTCAGGCCGGCGGGGCTGGGCAGCGCTCGCCAGCGCGGGGGCAGGCCACCAGGGTGCGCGAGATGTACCGACCGCGCTCGGAGTAGTACCCCCAGACGACGTCCGCCCCGCGAGCCAGGCAGTCCGCCGCGTACTCCATCTGCGGCTCGTACGGCAGGTCATGCGCGGCGCGCGGGTGCTCCTCGAGCTGCGCCCGCAGCCAGGCGTACGCCTGTTCAGCGCCCTCCGGGACGGGCCAGGTGGCCTCGGGCTTGACGCTCTTGCGCAGCCAGTGTGCCGTTTCCAGCGGAGGGGTGGCGCTGGCCATGTTGTTGCGGTCGCTGTCGGCCGGCCGTTCGTGCCCGGTCCAGGAGTACGCGTGCCAGTGGGGCGGCAGGTCGGTCATCGGCGGTCCCTTCGGGTGGTGGCCCGGCACCACGACCGGGTGCCGGGCCAGTATTGCGTCACTCAGCGGGCGTCAGTGGTTGTACTGGCGGCCGTCGTCCGAGTCGCCGGTGGGCGGGTTGCCGCCCTGGCCGTCGTCCTCGTCGCCGCCGCCGTTCTTGACCACGTCGAGTCGGTATCGCATGGTGACCTCCAGGTGCTGTGGACGTGGAGTCCTTCTCCGCGTCGTGTGCACTTGCGGTGGGCCGTCCCGTCCTGTGGGTGGCCCGGCCCGCTCCGGCCGTGTCCTTGCAGGGAATCGGCGGCCGGGGCGGGAGTCTTAGAGGCGGTAGCCGCGCATCGTCAGCGGTTCCAGCCGGGCCCGCAGCAGACCCGGGTCAGTCAGCACGCCGGTACCGAGCGGCGGGTACAGCCACGTCCGGCCCCTACTCGTCGCGCCGGGCGCCGGGCAGCACAGGGCCCCACCACGGCCCGCGCACACCGTGCCGCGCAGCGGCGCCCATGACGCGGCGGTTCCCACGGGGACGAGAAACTCCAGGCAGCGGCGGCGCTGGCAATGGAGCACCGGGCCCAGGGTGACGTCGGAGTTGGCCAGGTCGTCGAGCACGGGCACCGCGAGGCCCTCGGACACCCGCAGTACGTCGAACCGCAGGCCGAGCGGAATCTCAGCGAGGTGGTCGGGGCTGTCCGCCCAGTCCGCGAGGGCGGCGGACGGCGGGTTCATGACCGACGCGAGCCACTGCGCCCCGGGGCTCTCAAGGCTGGGCATGGCGGGCTGAAGAGTGGGGGCCCACAGGTCGGGCGCGTGCATGTCGTCCCTCCGCTGGTCCATCAGGGCCCTACCTGCATCTGGGCCCACATTCCGCGTGTGTCGGTGGTAACGCCGGAGTAGCGGGACAGCCCGGCGATGATGGCCAGGCCCGGCCCGTGAGTGTGCAGAGCGTGCAGCTCGGCGGGCCCGCTTGCAGTGATGCGGGCACGTGCTCCGGCAGTGGAGAGCGTCATCTCGATGACGTCGGGCCGGGTGCCGAGGATCGCCACGAACAGCTCGTGTGCGACCACCACTGCGTCGATGTGCTGCACGCGACTGCCGACCCATGCCCGGACCTGGGCGGCTTCCTCGGGCAGCGCCTTGAAGGCCTGCTGCCAGGATTGACCCGTTTCAGGCATGACTCTCCCCCGACTCCCGTAGCTATCTGAGTACGGATAGTGGTTATCTGTACTCAGATTGTCGGCGAAGTTGGCAGCGGTCAAGAGGGGCAGCGACTATGTGTACTCAGATTGACGCGATCTTCCCGACAGGCGGTGTTGCAGTGGCAGGACCCGAGTACCTCCGGATCGCCGCCGACCTCCGTCGACGCATCTCCAGCGGCGAGTTCGGCCCTGGCGACCGCCTGCCGACGCTGCCGGCCCTCTGCGAGCACTACCGGGTCTCAGAGACCACGGTCCGCAGCGCGGTTCGTCTCCTTGCATCCGAGGGCCTGCTGGAAACACGGGCCCGCGCAGGAACGCGCGTCCGGCCCCGGCCGCCCATTCACCGGATGGCCGCCGACCGATACCGCACCACGCCGGGCGCCAAGTCGACTCCGTACACCCGAGACCAGGGCATCAGCTGGTCGGAGTACCGGCTGGACAAGCGGTTCGAGAAGGTGCGCGCCGACACCGAGCTGGCTGGCCTGTTCGAGTGCGAGCCCGGCGAGCGGCTGCTGGCCAGGCACTTCGTGTTCTACGACAACGACCAGCCCACCCAGATGAGCACCAGCTACGTCCGCTGGACCGACGTGGCCGGCACGCCCGTGGCTGACCCGATCAACGAGCCATGGCCAGGCGGCACTCGGGCACAACTCGCGTCCCTGGGCATCCGCGTCACCCGCATCACCGAGTCGTTCACCACTGCCATGCCCACCGAGGTGGAAGCGGCCACGCTGCGCGTCGGCCAGGGGGTTCCCGTCCTTCGGTACACGCGGCGGCACATCGCCGACACCGGCCGGATCGTCGAGGTGGCTCACCCGATCGTGCGACGCGGAGACACCACGGTCGTCGAATTCGTCATCGACCTGGACGACTGACCTCGGACACGACGAAGCCGCCCCCTGCCCGGCCCGTAGGCCAGACAGGGGGCGTCATCGTTCAGGGGTACTGGCGGCGTGCGGGGTCGAGCGCGAGCGGCCCCGGCGAGGGCGACGGGGACGGCGCCCCGTCGCGGCGGCAGATCAGCGCGTCCGGGTCGCCGGGGGGCGCCTGCCAGGAGTAGCCGGGCGGGCAACTCTGTCCGTCCTGGCCGGCCTCGCCCGGCGGGCCGGCGGGCCCTGGTGGGCCCTGCTCGCCCGGCGGACCGGCCTGACCTGGCTCGCCCTGTGGTCCGGCCGGGCCGGGCTCGCCGTCGGCGCCGTCGCTCCCCGCCGATCCGTCCGCGCCCGGCGGGCCCGTGACGGCCGGTCCGGTCGGGCCAGCGGCACCGGTTTTGCCGGGCGTCCCAGGAGTGCCGGGCGGGCCGGTCGCGCCCGCGGTGCCCGGCGGCCCGGGGGGGCCCGGCTCGCCAGGGGGGCCCGAGGGTCCCGGCGGGCCGGGCTCGCCCGCGGTCGGTTCCCCGCGGCTCCCGGGCGGGCCGGCCACCGGCTCGGCGCCGAGCCGCTCCACCTGCTCGGCTAGCTGGTCGCGCGCGATGTTGGCGTTGTGGAGTTCGACTTGCAGCGAGCGGATGCTGAACAGGACGCCGGCCAGCACGACGCCCAGCAGCACGGCGCCGAGGAGAGCGAACATGTCCCCTCGGCGCCACCGTCGTTCTTCCGCCCGCAACGTGGCGCGGCTCATGAGCCAGCCCCCTGTACCAGCAGCAGGATCAGCGGCAGCAGGATGCCGATGACCGGGATCACGATGGCCCCGATGAGCCACCTCCTGGTCGCTACGATCCGCTCGGCGTCCTTCTCTCGCAGCGTCTCCAGCGCGGTGACCCGGGCGCCGAGCGCCTCATGGCGGAGGTCGTAGATCCGTTGGTCTACCTTCTCGTCCATGCGGCGGCCGAGTTGCTGGATGTCGTCACGGATGTCCGTGAACCGGTCCTCGAACCGGCGGACGACCTCACCGAGGGTCGGCTCGTCGGACATGGGGGGTGGCTCCGATCAGTCAGCGGGTCGTGACCGGCCCGCGCGGTGTGTGCCGGGCGGCCCAGCCGCCGACGAACGTGATGGCCGCCGGAACGAGCGCGAGGGCGAACGGCTCCAGCGGGTTGGGCAGCCATCCGAGCAGGCCCGCGTTGTCCTGGACGGCGGTCAGCGCGGCCAGTAGGCCGGTGCTGGCCAGGTAGGCGGCCGTGGTGGCGGCGGTGACCTTCTTCTCTACGGGTGCAGCCATGACGGAACTCCAGTTCTGTGAGAGGGGCGGTGGTCAGATGCCGCGCAGCCCGTGAAGGGTGCGGTGGCGGATGTACGCCGCGGCGGTGCCGCGCGGGTTCTTCGCGGAGACCTGCATCCGGAGGTCGTGCCCGTCCGGCACGCGGTGGGTGAGCGGGTGGTGGGCGACGAGCGTGTTGAACTCGACGATCTCGCCGTCGTCGCCGGCCTCGGCCACCACCTCGTGCGTCATCGGCAGGAAGTACGACCTGTCGCCGGCCTGCTGGTTGCGGTAGTAGAAACGGGTCGCTACCGTCGCGTGCTGCTGGAGCCCGTCGATCTGCACCGCGGCCACCAGGCTGAACGTCTCGCCGGGGCCGACCAGGATGGCGTCCGCCATGGCGATGTCCAGCCACGATCCATCGGCGGGGAGCTGCGCGGCGCGCGGGTTGGATTCGGAAATGGAGACGGCCACGGATTCCTCCTGGGCGGGCGTCGTCGGGGTGGTGGGCTGCTCGGCGTCCGGCTCGGTGGCGGCGCCGGTCGCCCGGCGGACGATCTCCGGGAAGACGACCTCCCTGAACTGCCGGACCCGGGCGTCCCCAGGGCAGGCCGTGCCGCCGCTCGACCATGCGGAGTGGAGCCGGTGGTAGCCGTATCCGGGGTCGTCGTGGGTTCGGCAGATCCGTAGCGGGATGCCGTGCCGCTGGTGCAGCCAGACGCCGAGCTGGATCAGCGCCTCGATCTGCTGCTCGGTCCAGGGGTCGGTGTGCTGAAGGTTGGACGCGGTCTCGATGCTGATTGCGCCGGTGCCGTCCGGTCGCCGGTTGGCCTGGTAGTTGGCGTCCGCGCGGGTCTCGGTGCCGATGTACTGCCCAAGGTCGCCGGCGTACCCGAGCCCGAAATGCGACTCCAGCGCCGAGCTGTCGCGCCAGTACTCGTACATGCGGCGCGCGGTCCACGGGGCGGCGATGCTGTGCAGGATGAACTGCGTGGGCCGGATCGCCGGTTGGGCGTCCGACTCGGGCTGCAACTCCATCCGGGTCGCAGCGGGGTACCAGGCCATGGGGCCCTCCAGGGCATGAGAAACGCCCCGGCCAGGCGGCGCGGGGCGGGATGGTCGGGGACGGGGTCAGGCGGACGGGTCGGGCGCGGCCGCCAGCTCCGGAGCCTCCCGCCAGATGCCGGCGAACTGGGCCGGCTCAAGCGACTCCTTGTAGATGCCGCACCAGTGCCGCAGCACGTGCCAGCCGGCCGGGATCCGGCGCTCCACCGGCTCAGGCCACCCCGACGTGCGGATGACGAGCTCGGTCCCGTCGTCGCTGACCAGCTCGGCGTCCTCCAGCCACTCGGCGATCTCGGCGCCGTTCGTGCCGTCGTAGACGGTGGCGTCGATGCGGTGGACGACGGGGACGGTGGACAGGGCCATCTAGGGCACCTCCGTGATCGTGACCTGCAACTTTGTGTCGGTCTGCTGGAACGTCCCGCCGCTGGCGAGGGTGGCCGTGAGCGCGCCTTGCAGTTTCAGGGTGTGGGAGCCGGTGGCGGCCAGGGTGCCCTGCCACTGCATATGCACCGTTGCGCGGTCGGCGACGACCATCCCCTTGATGGCGATGCCGCTGTCGGCGTTCCCGTCGACCAACATTCGGCCCACCATGAGGATCGTCGGCGATGTGTTCTGGACGTTGCAGTCAAACGTGGCCTGCGCGACGTACTTGGCGTTCGCAGCCGTGGTGTTGAGCGTGATCGAGCACCCGGGGATGTCCGCGTACGTCGCCCCCGCGACCGCCAGCGGCGACGACGCGGGCGCGATGTACGGCACCGGCTGGAGCCGGGCGACCTGCCCGGCGGTGAGGATCTGCCCGGCGAGGATCGGCATGGGGACCTCCTACAGCGCCAGGCGCATGGGGTTGGACAGAGACAGAGGCGTACCGGCCGCGTGCGGCTTGACGATGCCGTTCACGCTGCGGGTGACGGTCATCAACTGCGGGGTGACCACCTCGAACTGATCGAACCGGAGCTCCATGCCCACGTTCGTCAGGCCCGCGAACGCGGAGCCGGTCACCCCGATGCCGCCCGCGGTGATCGGGTTCGTCACCACCGTCTCGGTGTGGTGCCACACCGGCGGCTCCGCCTGCCCGACCGGCCACACCCGCATCTGGATCGTGTGGCCCACCAGCCGCACCCGCACCTCGTACTCGGCGCCCGCCGTGTACGTGTACGGCAGGGCCGGCGAGCCGCCGATCTGCGTGGTGTCGCGGCTGATCGAGACGAACATCCCGCCGCCGGTCCCGAAATGGACCCGCGCCCGGTAGAACGTCGCGGCGTCGACGTAGCGCAGCAGGACGGCCGGGATCGCCGAGGCGCCCGTGGCGACGGCCGACACGGACATGCGGACACGGACCTCAGCGTCAGCTACGGCCGCCGTGACGAGCCGCTGGAAGCGCACCGTGCTGACGGCCGGGCTGAGGACGATCACGCCCCGGGAGCCGTTCACGCTGCGGTCCGCCGCCGTACCGGCGGTCTCCGCCCACGCCTGGCCGCTGGATGCGGTGCCCCAGCCGTTGGACTGGGTGCGGGTGAACGAATCGGCCCGGTTGACGACCGCCGTGCACGTCGCCCGCTCCCCGCCGAACTGCACCGAGAACGGGAACTGCGTCGGGTACGTCGCCGAGTCGATCCAGCGGGGCCCGACCGCCGTGTCAGTGTGCACCTCCAGCGTCGTCGCCGACTGCGTCGCCGCCGCGCCGAGGACCGCGCCGTCAGTGTCCAGCCGCCCGAGGACGGGATCCTCCAGCACGCCGACCACCCAAGGCCCGCCCGGCGAGCAGGTATAGGTGATCTCCCACTCCAGCGGAGACGGCCAGCGCTCCGTGTAGCCCTCGACGATGAGGTCCACCGAGTCGGGGGACTGGTAGTACGGCAAGCTGGTGAGCCGGATGACGTCCCCGACGTCCGTGGCCAGGACGCTCGGGATGAGCTCCGGTGCCGCGTGCAGCAGGACTTTGACCTGGACGAAGTGCGCCCCGTCGTACGTGCCCAGACTGGCGCGCCAGGCGGCGAGTTGCTCCAGTTGCCCGTCCGACCCGGCCGACACCGACACCTGCTGGTCTTTCACGCCCACGCCGTCCGGCGGAGGCTGTACCGACAGGGGGCCGGTCCCGATCACCGCCCGGCCCGCCGATCCGCCGATCCGCTGGACGGTAACGTCGTTGACGACGTCGACGGCCCGCTCGGCAGGCTCCAGCGGCGGCGCGATGTGCCTGGCCGTGTAGTCCAGGACGAGCGTGGGCGTCTGGTTGTAGAGGGTGGCCCGGTCGCGGTACTCCAGCCCGAGCCGGTCACGCCGCTCGTACAGGATCCCGCCGTCGGTCTCCGGGACCTGCTCCAGCAGCGATACGAGCGTGTCGACACGCTGCGGGCCCATGGCCTCCGAGGCCCGGGAAGCGTCCCCGTCGCGCCACGTCACATCGAGCGTGGCGGACTCCTCGCCGGCCAGCCGGGCGAGCCGGTTGATGGCCGTCTCCCGGGCGAACCCGTCGTCAGCGCCCTCGAAGATCGTGACCGGCGCGGAGGCGGCCGGGAACAACGTGCCGTTCACGCCCTGGAACATCGCTACGTGCCCGAGGCGGAGCCCGTCCAGCGCGCTGGTGGACCAGTCCCCGGCCACGAACGTCGGCCGGCCCGCGCTGGTGCCGGTGTAGCCGGCGGTCGCGTAGTGGCGGGTGGTGCCGGTGACGTCCCGCCATGAGGCGGTGACCTCCGCCGTACCGCCGCTGATCGCGGTGAACAACTGCAATCTGTTCCAGCGGCCGACGAAATCGGTGAGCGCCGCGGCGTTCGTGTAGGCGGCGTTCCCGATGATCGTGCCGTCCGGGGCGACCACCCGGACCCGGACCTCCGCCGTCGACACGAGCACCTCGGCGCGCCACATCTCGCTACCGGCGACGTGCACGCGGATGAGCTCGGTGGACGAGGCGGGCATCTGGTCCAGGTAGTACACCAGTTCCAGTTGCCAGCCGGCCGACACGACCGCCGGCATCAGGCCGCGCAGCGACGACGGGGTCCGCAGCCGCGGCAGGGCATCGGAGCCGGGCATCGAGTCGTCCGAACCGAGGTCCATCCCGGTCACCCGGAGGTCCGGCACACCCGCCAGGGGGCTGACGATCCGGTCCGCGTCCTCGCCCTCCTCCATCGGCCAGTACGCCACGAGCGTCGGCTCGGACGGGATCCGTCGCCGGAGCGTCGACTGCACCGGCCGGGACCCCTCGCTGAGCCGCTGAAGGATCCCCGACGCGGTGACCGGGGTGTGCACGTCGTGCCCCGAGGCGTGCGACCGGGTGGACGACGCGGTCGACTCCAGCGCTGCCCGGTACTCCCGGCGGGTCACCTCCGCCCCGTCCACGACCGTCCACGCCCGGCCGGCGGAGTCCGTCCACCCGGTGGTGCCCTCGGCGAGCGCGCGGAGGTCCGGCGCGGCGACGACCGTCCCGCCGATGCCGGAGCGGACCTCCGCCCGGTGGATCCGGCCACGGGCGGCGAGACGCTGCGGGCTGGTGGTGGTGTCCGCCGGGCCGAGCGCCAGCGCCGAGGACGAGTTGAAGACGCTCGTCACGCTGGCGGTGACGATGTCCGCGCCGATCTGCGTCCACGGGCCCGCCAGGGACGTCGCCCAGTACAGGCGCACCGTCCGGCCCGCCGCGCCGTTGTCGACGTCGAGAGTCGCGCGTACGGCCGCCCGCCGGGGCATCGTCGGCAGGGGCAGCGACGCGAAATGCGTGGTCGCCCCATCCGGGGACCAGCGGAACGCGAGGGAGCCGCTGTCGAGCATCAGCAGGTAGGACCGGCCCCCTGCGGCGCCCCACTTCCCGATGAGTGTCTGGGGGCCGGGCTCCGCCCAGTCGACGGTGACCTCCGCCCGGATGTCCAGGTCCCCGACGATGTCCAGCGCGGCATGGTCGGGGGTGGTGGCCATGCCCGTGGCGGTGCCGGGCAGGTCGAGGTACGCCTCGGTGCCCGGGACGGTGATGCGGGTGGGGGACAGGCGCCCGAAAGTGCCGTACAGGTCGCTGTACGGGTTGCGGGTGGAGTACCGCTCCCCTTTCAGCGTGAACGTGGCCCGGGCCGGGTCGGTGCGGGCGCCCCGTGCCCGCCGTCCGCGCGACAGGTTGATCCCGCCATCGCGGCGCAGCAGGTCGGCGCTCACGTCGACCCACTGCCCGCCTAGGTACATGGCGACCGACGGTTTGGGGATGGCCACGGGCCCTCCTCTCACACGGTGTTGAACGCACGGGCGACGTCGCCGCCGCCGTCCTCGATGACGATCGTCCGGATGAGGCTCTTCACCGCCTCCGGGCCGTCGACGACGACTCGCACGGTCTGCACGCCGCCGGCTCCGCCCGGCCGGTACCCGCCGACACCCCCGAGGGCCATCCCCGGCATGCCGCCGGTGAGGCCCTGCAACTGGCTGCGGAGCGCGGGGACCTGAGCGGCAATGCCGCGCTGGAACCCCTCGATCACGCTGCGGCCGGCCGGGGTGAGGATGCGGGCGTCCACGTCGGCCGGCCCTTTCCAGTCCGGCAGGCGGGCGGTGATCCCGCCGAGGGTGTTGGCCAGGCCGCCGAGCATCGACTCGATGCCTCGGATGAGGCCCCGGATGATGGACTGGCCGGTGTTGTACAGCATCCCGGCCGCGTTGCCGAACGCGGCCCGGATCCGGGCCGGGACGCCCCGTAGGTACTCCACCAGCCGGATGATCCCGCCGTTGAATCCCCGGAAGATCGACGCCCCCATCTCGTTGCAGCGCCGCGCCACGTCCTGGCCCATGGTGCGCAGCGTCGGCATGACGAACGCCTTGAGGTCCGAGAAGTGCCTGCCCACGTCCCGGGAGAAGTTCGCCGACACGGTCTTGCCGTGCTCGACGGCCGCCGACCAGTCCCCGCGCATCAGCGCGGCCATGAGCTTCAGCGACGGGATCACGTAGCGGGTCACCGCGCCCGAGACGACGGTCAGTCCGCCGGACACGAGGTACGCCAGACCGACCGTCACGACCCGGATGGCCGGGAGCAGCTTGTCCAGCAGGACGAGGGCGAGTTCGAGGACCTGAACGATCAGCGGCGCGGCGGCAACGAGGATCTCCGCCAGGGCCACGCCGAGATCCGCCAGGCCGGGCGCCAGGGCGACGAGAACCTCGGTGAGCAGCGGAAACAGCTTCTCGGCGAGCTCCACGAAGGGCGGCAGCAGCCGGGGGAGGACCTCCTCCGCGAGCGCCTTCAAGATCGGCATGAGGAGAGCCGAGGCGGCCTCCGCGAGCTCGGCGATGAACGGGGCCGCCGCCTGAATGATCTTCGACAGGGCCTCGAACAGCGGCACCAGCGCGGGCAGCAGAGCCGACACCAGTGCTGCCGCCACGTCGATCAGCGGCAGGGCCGCGATGACCAGCTCGCCGACCGCCTTGGCCGCCACCACCAGCACCGGGCCCAGCGCTTCAACGATCTTCAGCAGGCCTGCGCCCAGGTGCTGAATGAGCTGCTGGATTGGCGGCCCAAGCTGCTGGAAAACGCCCGCTACGGTCTTCAGGACCGACACGAGGATCGGCGCCGCCGAACGGGCGAGCTGCGCCATGGTGGAGAAGATGGCCCGGAGACCGCCCTGAACCTCCGGCGACGCGAACGCGTCCGCCAGTGCCCCGGTGATCTCCTTCAGGACGCCGATGAAGCCGCCGCCCTCCATCTGCGCGGCCTTGAAGATCGAACCGATGACGCTGAAGACGTTGCCCGCGACCTCCGCGAGATCCTTGATCAGGGAGATGGCCTGCTCGATGGCCTTCTCCATCGCGCCGGACTTGAAAGCCTTCGTGAGGCGCTGGGAGAGCTTGTCGAAGGTCTTGCCCGCTGACGCCGTGAGGCGGCCGAACGCGGGCGCGGCGGCGGCACCGACTTGGGTCAGCGCGGTGACGAACTGCCCCGGAACGCGGCTGAGGTTCCTCAGCCCCGCGTTTGCCCCGGCCAGTGCCTTGCCGAGCGTCCCGTTCCGGGCCAGGCTCTGCGCGCTGTGCCCGACGCCCTTGGCCATCAGGTTCAGGGAGTCCGCGGCGTCCATAACGCCCGTGCGGAGGACCGGCAGGGTGTCCTTCGCCATCCCCTTCAGCACGCCGTCCAGGCCCATGAACAATCTGTTCTGGACGGTCTGCTGGACCTCTTTCAGCGCCGGGGCCATCGCCTTGATACCCCTGGCGACCTTCTGCGCCTCCGGGGCGAGCTTCTTGACGGCCTCTTCGAACTCGGCCGCCTTCGACGGGTCCAGGGCGCTGGATATGGCGTCCTCAACGCCGACCAGGCCAAGCTTGAGCGCGACCGCCGCCAGCCGCATGGCGATCATGCCGGTGACGGCCACACCCGCCGCCGGGGCCATCTGCGCAGCCGCCGCCCCCAGACCGGCCACCACCGGTACCGCAGCGCCGACCGTGGCGCCCATCCGGCCCACGGCCATGCCCACGCTGCCGATGGCACCTGCGGCGCCCCGGAGCCGGTCGAAGTTCAGCCTGTCGAAAGCCTGCCGTGCCCTGCCGAACGCGTTCCCGAGGTGGTCGCCGAGGCGGCGGCCCTCCTCCGCGATCCGCTGGAACCGCGCCCGGACGCTCCGGGACTGGGCGTCCGCGACGGAGTCGTACACGGTGACGATCCGCGTGCCGGCCCGCTCCGCGTCGGTGAAGCCGTCCTCCAGCGCGCGGCCCATCGTGGCGGCCTCGTCCGCGAAGTTGCCGGCGAGGTCCCGCAGACGGCCATCCGTGTCGAGCTGGAAACCGGCCATCCGGAGCTGCGACCGGGCAATGCCCTGCTCGAAGTCGCGGCCGTCGGCGCGGATGTAGCCGACGAGCTCGCCGATGGTCAGCGCCATGAGACCCCCTCGTCAGCCGTGGAGCGCGTTGTGGATCCGGTCGGGGTCGTCGATGATGCGGACCTCGTCGCCCGCGAGACGCCAGAACACGGCCTCTGCGGACAGGTGGAGGACGTAGTCCCAGAAGGTGCGCTCTGTCAGGCGCGGGATGTCTTCCGGGCTGATCCCGTACTCGCGGCGGAGGTCCGCGACGACCGCGCCCCAGTGCTCGTAGACCGCGGCTTCGAGGCGGCTCGGCGAGCGGCCCGGTTCTGCGGCACCGCGCGCGCCACCGCTTTTCCCGGGTCGTCGCTGGTGACGATCTCGTACGCCTCGCTGAAGGTCATGTCCCGGCCGGAGCCCTGCGCCATGCCCCACATGAGGAGCGTCAGGAATCCGATCGCGCCGAGCCCGGCCTCGACGAGCTGGTCGTAGATGTCCGGGCCGAACAGCATGCCGACCAGCTCGGCGACGTCGTCCTCCGAGGACGACGCGGAGAGCTGCTCCGCGCGGTGCTGGAAGCCGAACGGCAAGTCCACCGGGACCGGGACCGCCACGCCCTCGACGTCGACGGTCTCGCGCTCCAGGTGCTGGCGCTTGAACGCCTCCCACGACTGGCTCACGAGATCACCGCCGTGGTGCTCGCGCCGGAGCGGGTGAACGTCGCCGACCAACTGACCTTGTCGTTGTTGCCGCCGCCCTGGTCGCCCAAGTTGACGTGGGCGTTCCACACCTCCCAGTTGGTGTCCGCGGGGGCGTGGAACCGGATCTTGATGAGGGAGGCGTCGCCGAGAAGCTCGTTGACGACCGCTACGCGGGTCTGGCCGGCGTCGGTCGGGTCGTGGAAGCCCTCCAGGGTGAGCGTCTTACCCTTCTGCATTTTCTGCGACTCGGCGTTGCCGTCGCTGCCGAACGTGGTGGTGTCGGTGGTCTCCTCCTCGTGACTCTTCGAGAACGTGTTGATGTTGCCGATCTCGACCCAGGTGGCCGGGGTCGCCGATTCGATCTCGAACACGCAGTCCCTCGCGTTGTACTTCGCCATGGGGCGCTCCTTCGGGCATGGGTGAGAGCCCGTACGCGCGTGACGCCGGGCAGGGGGGAGAGGGGGGGGTTACACGCGGTGCGTGGTCACGGCGCGGACCTCCGTGCGGAAGTTGCAGACGTGCTCGTGACGGCCGGACTCGTCGGCCGCCAGATACGCGGGCGCGGCCTGAATGGCGATGCACGACAGGAGCTCGGTGCCGTCCGGCAGGGTGACCGGGCCGAGGCCATGGAGTTCGTCCCGGATCGCCGCGCAGCGCTGCCGGGAGGTGCGCGGGTCGGTCCCGCCGCGCACCCGGACCTGAACAGATGGCTCGTCATAGCCCAGCTTGGAGTCCGACTCGGGGCCGCCGTAGATCGTCAGCACGACCGCCGCGTCGGGTCCGGACGGCATGGTCTCGATGAACGTGTCGCCGGTGACGCCGGTCTCGTCGTACGAGAGGAGCCCGCGGGCCTCCAGGTGCCGGGCGAGGCCGTCGAGGAGGTCAGCCACTTAGCCACCTCCTGAGCGGCACCGCCATGAGCCGGAGTACCACGTCCCGCTCGCTGTTCATGGCGTTCTCCAGGTACTTCGCCGTCCGGCCCGGGAGGTGCTTCCAGGTCAGTTCCTCGTGCTGGCGGCGGGCGTACACGGTGTCGTACAAGATGGCCCCGTTGAGGCCGTCTCGGTCGATCCGGCCGGAGCGTTCGAGGGTTCCCTCCTCCAGCGGTACGTGCCGGTTGGAGACGCCGAGGACGTGCTCCAGGCCGCGCTGGAGGCCCTCCTCCGCGAGACGCTGCCCGCGGCTGGTGCGGAACCGCCGCACCTCGCCGGGCCGGAACCTCGTGTACTGCGTCATCTGAGCTGCACCTCCAGATGATCGGGCACGGGCAGGCCCGCCCCGTCGTGGCGGAGCGCGGCGATGACGACCGTGGTGTCCTCGTCGGGCAGGGTGACGCGGGACTCGGGCGCGATCGCCGGCCCGTCCAGCCGGGTCCGGAACGTCGAGGTGGACGTCACCTCGGCGCCGTCCTGGTCCCGTACCGTGCGGGTCTGTTGCTCCAGCAGCCCCCGCACCTCCACCGGCGCGCCGTACCTCGGGCCGTACGCCGACGACCCGAGATACGGCTCCACCACCACCGTGTGCCGCAGCAGGAACCCCGGCATCTTCACGTCCACACCACCTCGTCCAGCGCGAGACCCTCCAGGATCTCGACGGCCTCCGCCGTCAGGGCGGTGTCGTCCGGGACCGGGACGGGCACCGACTCGGCCGGGCGGGAGAACGACAGGCCGCCCGCGCTGACCGACGTCCACGGGCTCGCCGCCGGATCGTCCCCGCCGGCCGCCGCCGCATCCCGGTCGACCCACCGCTCCACCTGGACGCACGTCGCATCCCGGAAGCCCTCGCGGATGTCCGGGTCGGACGGGTAGCCGGAGGCGTCCACGTCGTACAGGGCCGCCCGCATCCGGCGGTCCACCAGCCGGGAGGCCCGCGCCAGGAGCCGGGCAGCGCCCGCCGGGGCGGGCTCGCCGGTGAACGCCGCCAGCTCCTCCGGAGTGGCGTAGACGCGGGCCACCGGTCAGCCCTCCGCCGGCGCGGCCGGCTCCTCGGCGGCCGCTGGCTTCGCGGTCCGCTTCGTGACCCGGACCGGCTGCGCCTCGACGGCCGCCGCCTCCTCGGCCGGCTGCGGCTCGTCGGCGGGCGCCGACTCCTCCACCACCGTCCACGCTTCGGACGCGGCCAGCGTCTTGTCCCGGCGGGAGTCCGGGACGGTCTGCTCACGCTCACCCGAGGTGTGCTCGTACAGCGGCATCAGGCGTTGTCCTTCCGGGTGTAGCGCTCGGCGAGCTCGTCACGCGTGGCCGCCTCGGCGTCCTCACGCGCCGTGCCCTGGCTCACCGCGTAGTCCACCCACGCCGACTTGGACGCCGACCGCGCGGGCGGCTCCGCCTGGACCTCGGTCACCGGGACGAGGCCATCACCGTCCGGGTCGGCCATCACGGGCGGCGCGCCGATCCCGGGCGCCACCACGTACGGGCCGTGGGGGTTGGCCAGGCCGGCGTTCGACGGCGGGACGTCGCCCGGCCGCGGGTCGACCGCCGCGTCCCGCAGCGGGGCGGGCGGGGTGACGTCCTGGACGAACCGCGGGTCGGGCACGTCGGTGACGCGGGCGGCCGGCGGGGTGTCGGTGTAGGTCTGACCGTCGACCTTGTACCCGGCGCCCTGGCAGTAGGAGATGACGGCGGGGTTGTCGGTCTCGGCTACGCCGTCCTGGAAGTGGACGCCGGCCGGGCCGGGCCCGGTGTACGTCGGGTCGGGGCTCTCGATGCGTGCCATGGTCAGTGCCCCTCTCAGGCGCTCTTGATGTTCCGGAAGACCCCGGCCGCCTTGGTCGCCTTCAGGACGACGGCCAGGGGCCCCATTTCGACCTCGCCGGTCTTGACGGCACCGGCGCGGGCAAAGTCGGGGAGCCACGTCTCGACGAGCGGCCCGTTCACGGACGCGCCGTGGAAACCATCGAGCCCGTAGCGGACCGCGTACAGGTCCCCGAGGTTGGTGATGTTGCCGCCGGCGCCGCCCGCGTCGGTGTCGCGGGTCACGAGCGGGATCACGTCGTTGTTGCTGCCCGCCTTCGTCTTCAGGTCGACGAGGTCGATCCCGTTGTAGCGGAGGATCGGGCGGCCGAACGCGTCCTCACTCTTCTCGTACTGGTCCGTCCACACGGCGAGGCTCTTGAACAGGGCGAGTGTCTTGCGGTTGCCGTAGATGACGTCCGGGGTGTCGTCGAGGGTGGCGAGCCACGAGTCGATGTGACGCATTGCGGCGAGCGCGGCGGCCTTGTCGGCGACGGTCGTCCAGTCGACGTAGCCGGTGGAGACACCGTTGGCCAGCGGCAGGTATTCGGTGGTCGTGCCGGTCAAAATCTTGCTGAGGCCGTCGAAACCGTTCGAGTCGACGGCGGTGTCCCCGTTGATCACCGCGTCGGCGAACTTCGCCCTGGCAGCCTTGATCTTTTGGGACATGTTCAGCGCGACGACACCCGACGCGGCCGGCCCGAGCCGGGACACGACGCGGTCCACCTGGAACGAGCCACCCAGGGGCTTCAGGTCGACGGTGTACCGCTGCGTCGTGACCTCGGTCGGCGTGTACTCGGAGTTGATCGCGCGGAAGTCCGCGGACACCTGCGTGATCAGGCGCCGGTATCCGTAGGTGAGGGTGTCGCCGCCGGTCGGGCTGACGACGTCGTCGAACGTCATCCGGTTCAGGATGTCGCTGGACTTGGCGAACTCGTCGATGACCTGGACGTCGACGTCATCCGTCGCGTTCAGCTTCGCCTCCGCAAGGGTGACGGGCATGTGGTGCTCCTAGGGGTCAGCCGCCGAGCTTGGCGGCGATGGCTGCGTGCAGAGAGGTGGGGCGCTGCTGGGTGCCGGGCCCGCCGGCGAAGTCGCCCCCGCCCCGCCGCGGCGCCTGGCCCGTGCGGAGCTTCGGGTTCGCGTCGAGGGCCTCCGTGATGGCGGCCTCGACTTCCCTGGTGAACGCCTCGGGCTTCGAGACGTCAATGTTGTCGATCTTGTCGCAGAACGAGCGGGAGTCGAGCAGCGCATCAGCGTCCGCGCCGAGTCGGTGGGCGGTCTTGTAGACGTGCAGCTCGATGGCGGCAGAGGCCGCCTGCTCCTGCGCCGCGGTCAGGGCGCTCTGCGACTGGGTGAGCTGGTGGGTGAGCTCCTCCGCGGTCGGCGGCTTGTCGCCCTCCACGCCGAGGGCCTTGCTGATCGTGGTGAGCAGCTCGGCGCGCGCTTCGTTGGCGGCGTTCGCCTTCGCGGTGGTGCGTTCCTTGCCTGCTTCCGCGCGGGCGTCCCGGATGGCCCTGGCGACGTCGGGCGGCAGAGAGTCGACCTTGCCGTCCCACTGGAACCCGGTCCACGGATCCGATCCGGACGCCGGTCCGGGCTGTCCGGACTGCTGTCCGCCCTGGCCAGCGCCGCCCGCTCCGGACTGTCCGGCCCCGTCACCGGCCGCGCCGCTGCCGGATCCGGATCCGCCGCCGTCCCCTCCGTCGGCGTAGACGATGGGGGAGAAAGGGCCGTGACCGTAGGGGTGCGCCCAGCCGGCGCCGTCGAGACGCTGACGGGCAAGGGTGTGCTTGTGCATGCTGCGCCCTCCAGGGGCAACGAAGGGCCCGCGCCAGGCGGGCCGGGGTGGGAACTCGGTCAGCGGACCGGGGGCAGTTTGCGGCGGTCGTTCTCGCGTCGTAGGGCGCTCGCTACGTCGTAGAGCAGGCTCCTGTCGGTCCTGCTCATCGGCGTGCCGTTCGCCTCCGCGGCCTTCGCCAGGGCGACCACGAGCTGTAGGTTCCGGTTCACCTTCTCGTCGCTCATGCGACGTAGGCGCATGCCGTCAACGCCCTCGTTGCGCGTCCCCATCATGAAAGAGCCCTGGCGGGCTCCCTGGTTCAGCTTCCGGACCTCGTCCATGCCCTTCCGGACCGCTTCGTGTCGACGCTCGATCTCTCGCCGGACCGCTTCGTGTCGCAGATCGTCCGCCCGCGTGCGACCAGTGCTGGTGCTGCTGCCCGGCCGGAACGCTTCCTCATAGGCTTGGAGCTGGCCCATGTCCATCTTGGCCGTCTGCTGCGTGGTCGCAGCGAGTTGCCGCTCCTCAGCCTCCGAGAAGCCGGACCCGGCTTCCTGAGAGGGCCCCTCATCCGTGGCACGCGCGGGGGAGGCTGGCTGCGGATCGGGCTTGCGCCCGGGTTTCGCCGCGGTGCTCGTGCCCGTTCCCTCCGCCTTGCCGCGTCCTGCTGCGGCGAGTTGCTTGAACGCCTTCGCCCCGTGCTTCTTCCGCCCGATCCACGCCGCGAGGGCCTCGGGGTCGCGGGCGCCTTCCTTGGCGAGCTTGTTCACAAACGCCTTTCCCATGGGGCTCCTCCCGTCGGTTCAGCGGGCCGTGCCGATCTGCTCACGCTGCGGCTTGCGGCGGAGGTGCGGGTGCGCGGCAACGTGCTCGCGCTGCCGCGCCTGCCAGGCGCGCACCTTCGCGTTCGCGCGGCGCCGGGCCTGCTCGTCCATGGCCACCGATGCCGTCCGCTTCCAGCGGCGGATGTGCCGCTCGATCGCACGCTGACGCTGCGTGTCCTCGTACGACGTGCCCGGTGTGGCGTGGTGCGGCGGCCGGGTCGTCACCCCCGGCAGGTACGCGGCCAGGGAGTGGCGGCAGTTCGGATGGAACAGGCCGGCTGCGCGGGCCTCGGTGAGGCTGCCGGCGACGTGCACAGCCACCGTGACGGGCGGCCGGAACACGGCCGCCAGGCCGGTCGGTTGGATCGTGTGCTCGGCCCGGATCGTGTGCGGCCCCGACTGGGCGCCGAGGGTGAGCACCTCCCCCTCCCACGGGCGGCAGAGCGGGCACTCCAGCGGCGCGTCCGACACGATGACCAGCCCCACGCGGATCTCCGCGAGCGCGTCGATGTGCCCCTCTACGGCCGCGCGGGCGGTGACGCTGCGAACGGCCATCTCCGCGTAGGCCGCGAGCTCCCACGACCGGCTGGCGGAGTCGACGAACCCGGTGACGCCCCGGGCGGCGAACTGGTCCAGCGCCCGCTGGGATGCCTGGCGGCGGGTGAGGCCGCCGAGCAGCACCGACGACGACGCCCGCGCGACCACCGACCGGTAGACGTCCAGCACCGCGCGAGTGATCCGTACGTACAGCGGCCGGGTGTCCTCGACGAACGACGCCGCGAGCCGGTCGACCGCGGGCGCGCCGGGGAGGACCCGCCGGGCCTGGAGCTCCCGGCCGACGTCCAGCGCGCCCAGCTCGGCGACCGCCGCCTGCCGGCCGCGCCCGTACGCCTCCGCGAGCGCCTCCGCAAGGGCGCCGTTCACGTCGGTCTGGAGGGCGTCGGTGATCTGCTCGACTGCGGCGCGGAGGTCCCCGATCGACCGCAACTTGATCTCGGCCCAGAGGGGAGAGTCGATGCCCTGCTCCAGCGCGGCCCGCAGCCGGTCGAGGATGGCCAGCTCGGCGTCCTCGTACAGCATCGTCACCGCCCGGGCCAGATCCTCGGCCATGGCGGGGGAGACCGGCATCAGACCGCCTCCCTACCGCCCTGCCCGAACCCGGGCGCCCCGGGCCCCTCAGCGCCGGTCATCGCCGGGTCGGCGACAAGCTGACCGGTCTCCTTCAGAATGCGTTCGGTCTCCTCGCGGACGGCCGTGTCGTCCCAGTCCGGCCACCGCAGGCGCACCTTCGTCTCCGTCGACACCGCTTGCGCGCGGGCGAGGAGCTCGATGGTCTCGGCGACACTCTTCGGGTCCTCGCTGACGGAGTCCCCGAACTCGATCTGCGGGCGCTGCGGTTCCACCCTGGACAAGCCCAAGGCCCGGTCCAGCTCCAGCACCGCATAGGCAAGATCCGCAAGAGCCGGTTTCTGGTACCCGGCTTTCTGGTCCCGCGTGATCATGCTTTTCCGCTCACGGGCAACCACCTCGGTCGCTGTGACGGCCGTCGCGTCGCCGAGCCCGAACGACTGCGCCGAGTACCCGCACGCCTGAACGGCCTGCCGGGTCAGCGCGTTCCACGTCTGCTCGTGCTGCTCGACGCGGATCTCGAACTGGTTCAGCGTCAGGCCCTCGCCGAGGGTCGGCGGGGCCTTGATGCCGTGCCAGACCTCCCGATCGTCGTCGAAGAACGCGCCCTCCCCCGGCCCGAGGTTGGTCAGAAACCCCTCCGGGGCGATGATCCGCGACTTCGCCAGGCGGATGTCCCGCATCCACGACGTGTACGTCTGGTCCAGGCTCATGAAGTGGTCACGCACGCCGTCCGACTGCCAGTCGGAGCGGCCGAGCATCGAGCCGCGCCACTTCCGGTTGGGCCTGATGTTCGGGATGTAGACCGCGGTCAGCCCCTTGATACCGGTGGTGATCATGTCGCCGGGGCCGTCCGTGTCGAGCGACTCGGCGATCGGCTCCAGCTCGGCAGCCTCGCTCAGCGGGATGCGGCTCCCGAGGTTGCCGGGGGTTCCCTGGTAGAGGCCGTGCAGAACCCGCCCCGGCTCGTGCCGCTCCAGGTGACGGACGACGATCGCCCCGTCGTTCTGCACCTCCCGCCACAGGGTGACGCCGGTCAGGATGCCGTACGAGAAGTCCGGCAGCGCGCCGTCGGCGTGCGCGGCGGTGATGAGCGGGCGGGACGCCAGGTCGAGGTTCCACGTCGCGCGCAGCACCGACCCGCCGAGCGCCGACGTGACCTCGGCGGCCTCCCGGAGCACGTTGTGGAGCCCGCCCTCCTCGGCGATCTCTTCCCACCGCGTCTGCGTCTCGGCGCTCTCGAACGTCAGCGTGGGCGGTTCGGAGTACAGCAGCGCGGCCGACGTGGCAGCGATGTCCTCGGCGAGGGGAACGTGCAGCCGGCCGTCCCGCATGCCGAGTGGCTTCGGGCGCTCCCAGAACCTCCAGGCACGGCCGTTCTCGTCGCGCCGGCCGGCCGGGGAGCCGTACACGCGGGCGAGCTTCTTGCGGTCGCCGCTGTACCAGGCGTCCTCGATGGCCATGTCGGCGAGCTGGTCGGCGTACTGCTTCGGCGGCCAGGGCGTGTTGTTCTCAGGCAGAGGCATCGGGCTTGGCCTCCTGCATCCTCGCGTCCATCTCGTTCGCCGTAGCCCGCAGCGCGGACGCGATGTCCGTGAGCGTGAGTGTTGCCGTGCCGTCCCGTTCGACCGAGACGACCACCTCGCCGATCTGGGTTTCCGCCCCGTTGCCGACGCGGAGGTAGACGGGGATGCCCAGGGTTGCGGCCATCAGGCGGCCACCTCCTCGTAGTCGATGAGCCCGCGCCACTCGTGCGCGGTGGAGTGCAGGGCGTACCGCAAGGCGTCCGCCGAGTGGTCGTCCATCTTCAGCGGCTTGTCCTCGCCGCGCTCGGCGGCCTTCTCGTCCCACGCGTAGCCGGGGAGTTCGCCGAGGAGCCCGGTGCAGGAGCGGTGGATCCGTAGCAGTCCGGAGCCGAGCGCCACGGATACGGAGCGGATGCCGTCGAGGACGTCGTTCACGGCCGGCGCGATGCCCGGGACGCGCTCGGTCCAGAGCTGGTTCATGAAGCTGGCGGCCGACGGATCAACGAAGATCCATTCTGGGCGGACGCCGCGCGCCGCGCCTTGCTCGCCCGGCCGGCGGACCCCCGCGAGCCACTGCCGCACGCCATGGCTGTATTCGGCGTCCGTGAGCTGGCGGAGCGCCGTCTTCGAGTCGTGCCGGTACTCGGACACGGCGTACAGGTGCCGGTCCTCGCCCTCGCCGATCAGGACGGCGGAGAACGGGTTGACGGTGCCGTAGTCGATGCCCACGCACGTCCAGCGCCGCATGTACGGCAGGAGGTCCACGACGTGGCGGTCCTCGTCGAACATGTCGTAGACGGCCCCGGACGCGAGGCACCACTCGCCGAGGATGAACCGCCGGTACCAGAGCCCGGTGTATTGGGCTTTCAGGCGGCGGACGAACCCGGGGTCAAGGGACGGATTGTCGTCGAGGGTGAAGTGCCAGTTGACCAGGCCCACGTCGGCGCCGCGGAGGATGAAGTCTTTCCGCAGCCAGTGGAACGGGCCGTCCGGGTTCGTCGTGGCCAGCAGCCGGGACGCCGAGCCGACGCGGAGCCGGGACAGGAGCATCATCCAGAACGAGTGCGGGACGAGGGTCGCCTCGTCCACGTACGCCAGGGCGATGGTGGCGCCTCGGATACGGCCCTCCGCGCGGGCGTCGCTCGCGCCGACGAGGTGCACCGTGCGGCCGAGGATGGTCGCGGTGGTGGACCCGGTGGTGTGGTGGACGTGCGCGGAGAGCGGCCCGAACAGGTGCCGGGACTGCAACGGATCGATGAGGTTGCGCTCGACCGTCTGGAGGGTCCTGCCCACCACGACGATCAGCCCGTGGTCCGGGGCGACTGTCAGCGCGATCAGGAACGCGAGGAGACTGGCGATGGTCTTGCCGGACGACACCGCCCCCGACCACAGGGCCAGGGGCGCGTCACGCGACTCGACTACCGAAGCGATCTGCTTCCGCGACAGGGGCAATGGGACGTCACGAAGCATCACCGTCCCCCTCGTTCATGGCGTTGTACGCGGCGGTGAGGCCGGCGGCGAGCTGGCCGAGCATGCTCTTGGCCTCGTCGACGCCATTACCGGTGTCGAGCGCTTCGAGCTTGGCGGCCTGGCTGGAGGCAGCGGAGGACGCTTGGATGAGGTTGCGGACGTCCTGGGTGGGAAGATCGGCGGCCTTGTACCGGACGACCTTCCCGAGGCTGACCTCGGTCATGTTGTGCTCGGTGCGGTCGAGCCGGTCGAGGATTTTCTCGGCCTGGTCCAGGTAGCGCTGGACCAGGATCGCCCGGCGGGCCTTGGAGTCGATGACGCGGGCCTGAGTGGCGACTGCGGTCATGGTGCGGTCGAAGGTCAAGCGGAGGTCTTCGGCGATGAGCGACACCGTGCGGGGTGACCGATTGATGCGGCGGGCGATCTCGTTGCGGCCGAGGCCCTCGCCGTGCAGGCGGCGTACTTCGTCGCGGTCCTCGTCGGTGACGGGGCGAGGCGCGGCCATGGTCACCTCCGGCATGACGAAGGCCCCGCACGTGGCGGGGCCTTGGTGTCTGCGTCCGGGCATGCCGGATCTGCGCCCATGATGGGGCATGATCGCACCGAACGCAACTACGGCTGTAGTGCAGGGTCAGGACACGTCGCCGCGGACCCCGTCACCGATCAGCCCGTCGGTGTACGTCACGTACGCCGGGGTGAACGCGCCCGCCCCGGTCACCGCGCCGGTGACCTTCTCCCCGGGCGCCAGGTCCACCGTGCCGATCTGCTGCTCCTCGACGCCCAGCTCGGACTCGTGCTTGCCGCCGCCCGTGTCGGTGATCGTGAAGTAGAGCGGGTTGATGCCGATCGTCTTCTGGCCGCGGTTGGTGACCGTGACGAGCACGCTCGTGTAGGCGCCGCCGCGGTGGAGCACGCTCGGCGTGAACGTGGTCTTCTTGGCGGTCACCGTCACCGGCGCCGCGGCCGGCCGGGTGCTGGCCTTCCCGTCGGGCGCGGGCGGGCGTACCGCTACTGGGTCGCGTCGCCCGGTGTCCGTGTCGGTGTCGCCGACGAGGAGCCCGAGGACGACGAGGACGGCAACCACGGACCCGAGGGTGATGGCGACGATCGCGCCCGCGCTGAGGCTCCTCTTGGGGGGCTGTGGGGGCGGGTACGGGGCGCCCCAACCGGGCTGCTGCGGGGGCGGGTAGGGCTGGTTCACGGCGTCTCCCCGTGGGTGGTGGTGGCTGTGGTGTGGGGGAGGGTGACCGTACCGCCAGGGCGCGTGCGGGCGTGCGGGGTTCGGGTGATCTGTGGCCGGACAGTGTCCCGCCCCGTCGGGCGCTGTTCCGGCGGGGCGGGTTCGAGCAGCCGCGCAGCAGCCAGCAGCGCGGGTAGGGACGGTTTCCACGGTACGGCGGGGGTCGGACATGCGGGGGCCCCGCCGCGTCGGGGGGACGCGCGGCGGGGCCGGTCTCGGGGGAGCGTCAGCGTTGCTTCGGGGCGCCCGGGACGGGCTTGGGCGTGCTCGGGTAGTGCCCGCCGCGCGAGGCCGAGTAGGTGGTCTCGTGGCCCTTCAGGCGGGGGTCGTCGGCGGCGGGCTTGGGCTGCTTCAGGGGTGCCATGATGGCGTCCTCGTCTCGTGATCGGGATGGGACCGGGGCGGCCGGTAGCTGCCAGGCGGCGGCCGCCCCGGGGTGCTAATGGGCGCGAATGGTCTCGTGCCGGTGCGCCTAGGCGGGGTCATGCACGACGGTGCCCGCATGGCCGATGGCCTCTACACGCAACCTCTCCCCGGGAGGTGGTGCGGCGTCGTTGTTGGCGTTGGTGTTGGCTCCTGACCTGCAACAACAACCATCGGCGTCCGCGTCGGTGGCGGAGGGGGGAGGGGCCGGGATGTCGTCCTTGTGGACGCCGGGCCCGTTGCCCGCGGGCGTACGGACACCCTCGCGGACGCGGATGTCGGCCGCGTGCAGGAGGTTGCGGACGTTCCGGGTGTCGGGGAGGTCGGCGGCTTTCTGGATCTGGGTGAGGAGCACGCCGGACGTTCCGCCGTCGGAGAGGGCCCGCAGGTGATCGGTGATGTCCACGGGCTCTGTCGGCTCGTTCTCGGGCGGGCCCTGGCGGCGACGGCCGCGCCACGCGCGGGCCCGCTGGGTGCCGACCGTGCCGAGTGCGCCGAGAACGACGTACGCGACCCAGGGGAAGGCGGTCACGATCCCCCACACAGCCAGCAGCGCGACGGCAGCCAGGATGAGGCGGGCGGTCCGCTCGCTCAGTCCCCCGGGCGGCTCCGGCTCGGCGGTCTGGTCGGTCTGGGTCATCCGAACACCTCGGTGAACGCGCTGCCAGCGAGGTTCACCCCGCTGCCGAGCGGGATGGCCGCGACACCGGCGACGCTGCCGGACAGGGCCATGAGGATCCCGGCCAGGCACCCGAACAGGATCTTGGTGGATGACGTGCGGGGGCCCCAGTAGAGGAAGGCCGCCAGCGCGAGGGTGATCAGGAAGACGATCACGTACCCGCCGGGCGTCAGGGCGAGTTGCTGGGCGCGGGTGACGTCGGGCGCGGTGCCGCCGACTCCCCACACCAGCCCCACGTAGCCGGCCAGGTTGCCTGCCCAGAGGGCGACCCAGGTTGTGACGCCGAGGAGCGACCAGGCGCCGAGCGCGGCCAGGGCGAGCAGCATCCCGTAGAGCATGGAGAGCACGAACGGTACGAGGGCGCCGAACCGGCGCTTCTCGCGGAGGTGCCAGCGGATCAGGAAGACGACCACGATGCCGACGCCGATGGCGACGCCGCCGAGGTTGATGGCCATGTACGGCATGAAGAGGTCCCTACAGGTGGAAGAGGCCGACGACGGCGGCCGTGGCAGCGGTGATGAACGCGACGGTGCGCACAGTGGGCAGCACGTACGCGTGGCGCGCGGTGGGCGGCGCCAGGGCGACGAGGGCGAGGCCGGCGAGCATGGCGACCACACCGAAGGCGATGACGGCGAGGGCGGCCATCAGCCGGCCAGCTTCGCGAGACGGATGTACCGGTCGACGGTCGCTGGCTTGGCGTTGGCGTCGGCCCGGGTCCGGACGTAGCGGAGGACGGCGTCCGGATCCGTGGTGCCAGAGTCCAGGGCGGTCCGGACTGCGTCCTTGACGGTCATGGGCTTGGCGATCGGGGACGGCTGCTCGTCGTCCGGGCGGTCCGGGTCGTCCGTGGACCGGTCCGGACCGGTGTCCGGGGCGGTCCGGACCCCGGCCCGGATCTCCATGCGCTCCAGGTGTCGGAGCTGGGCGGCGAGCGCGAGGCGCGCCCCGATGCCGCTTTGCCGCTGGACGAGCCACGCGCGGGTGCGCGGGTCGAGTGGCCGGGCGGTGAAGGCGAGGACGAGGCTCCACAGGCCCTTGGCGATACCGGAGATGACGGCGCCGGCGATCCCGACACGGAGGGAGTCGGCCATCTGCCCGTGGACGCACACGGCGGCCATGTCGAGGGCGAGGGCGACGTGCCCGGCACGGCGGGGGCCGCGGGCGCGGTCCGGCTCGTAGCGGGCGAGCCACTCCAGTGCCATGCACGTGACCCAGGCGAGGCTGCACGTCACGGCGGCGGTGTACGCGATGGGGGCGTACACGGCGCGGGCGAGGAGGTCGCCGATCGAGGCGGTGGACCAGACGATGCACGCGCCGAGGATCACGGTCACGGCGGCGGTGACGGTGGTCAGAACGATGTGGTCCCAGTCCCGGGGCGGGATGGGGATCCGCTCGGTGTACTCCTCGGGGACCAGTTCGGTGATTCCGTCGATGGTGTGGGGGACCCAGCGGTGATGAGTCTCGGTGCGGTAGCGCACGGTGCTGCTCCTCCGGGAGCGGATGTGGTGGCCGGGCCCCGGTGGGGGTGGTCCGGGGCCCGGCCGGTCGGGTGGTCAGTCGAGGAGTTCGTCGTCGGTGATGGCGCCGGGGCCGGTCATCCGGTGGACGATGACCCGATCAGCGGTTACGACCACGGTTTCGACGGCGTCTCCGTCGCGCCGGCTGGTGACGAACCCGCCGCGGAGCTGCTCCGGCTGCTCTTCGTCCATGGGTCAGCCCTGCTGGTCGAGGCGGTCGCGGACGTCTTCGGCGTCGTCGTAGTCGGCGCGGCAGGCGGCGACGGTCGCGGGCTCCTCGAACAGGCGCGACGGCTGCGGCGTGGTGACGGTGTGCTGGGTCGCCTCGGGGGCGTCGTGCTCGGGCGCCATCACAGGCTCCGGGCGACGGCACGGAGGCGGATGGCGTACTCGCCACGGGTCTCGCCCCGGCGGGGGGCGGGCATGGAGAGAAGGAGGGCGCCGCGGAGGGCGTTCACGCGGGGCTGGTCGCTGATCCCCTCGGTGGCGATGTCGACGTGCTGCCAGGCGTGGTGGCTGGCGAGCCAGGTGAGGGTCTGCTCGTCGACGTCGGTCCAGGCGTGGTGCTGGGTGAGGTAGGTGGCGATGCCGGTGAGGAGCCGGGGCAGCTCGCTGGCGTTGGCCTGTGCGCGGCGGAGGGCTTCATCCGCCTGGGTGAGGTAGGTACGCTCTGCCATGGTCATCACTCCTGGTAGCAGCAGGGTGGTGGCTGGCCCCGGCCATGTGGCGTTGCGAGCGCCGGCCGGGGCCACTTTGCGTTGCAGGCTCCACCGTAGGGAACCTGCTTTACAGTGTCAACAAGGTTAGGCAGGATGGGACCCATGCCGGACAAGGAAGAGTCGGGCCAGACGGAAGGGAGCAGGCTGGTGAACCTGTCGCAGCTAGCCTCTGAGCTGGGCGTCACCCGGCAGTGGCTGCACAAGCTCCGGACGACCGACCCCCAGTTCCCCCCGTCGCGGCGGCAGCCCGGCAGTACCCGCGAGGTCTGGGACCTGAGCGAGGCGCGCGCCTACTACGAGGGGCGGGAGCTGCGCCCCGGGGCGCGCACGGACCTGCACGGCCCGCCCGCCGAGTAGCCCGCGCACGCCCGTGCCCCCGCCCGTGTGGGTGGGGGCACGCTGCTGTCCGGACCCCGTCCGGATGCGTCCGGATTGGTCCGGATCGACGATGGGCCCATGGCCGGACCGCCCGTGATCGTCTACCCGCCGTCGCCGACGGGCGGCCGGCGGGTGCGCGCCGACGGGGAGATCCTCGGCCTGGCCCACTCGCTCCGGGATGTCGTCGAGTTCCTCCGCCGCGCCGGGCTCGACCTGGACGAGGACGAGGCGGCCGAGTCACCGCTGATCGAGTGGCGGGGCGGCGGCCCGTGGCTGTGGCCCGAGCCGCCGGCCGGACCTACGCGGCGGTGAGCTCCCCGCCGACGGTCCAGCGGGAGCGGCACCCGCCGCACGCTGCTGCTCCGCCGCGCATGGTGACCTGCCCGCCGCAGCGCGGGCACGGCAGGGCGAGGGTGAGTTCCGCGTGCGCGCCGCGGTCGAGGGCCTGCTCGGCGCGCCACAGGGCGGTGCGCACGCTGGCCCGGATGGTGTCGTGGTCGGCGGTGTTGAGGAGCCGGAACGGCCCTGGCGCGCCCTCCACCCGCGCGACGAGCCAGTCGACGGCGGTCTCCAGGGGGAGGGCGGCGCCGATGGGCCAGCGGCGGGGGTCGGCGGCGTCCCGGGCGGCGGCCGCGCGCCGGCGGGCGGCCTTGGCCGGCGGGAGGGTGATGCCGTGGGGCTCGGCGACCATGGGGGCGACCTGGATCCGGGAGGCGATGACGTCGGCGGTGTCGCGCATGTCGGTGGTGATGGCGCGCATGGTCTCGTACACGTCGAGGCGGATGGGGATGGGGCGTTCGCCGATCTGGGCCGGGTCGCGCTCCAGTGCCCGCAGCGACAGGGCGGGCTCGGGCTGCTCGTCGGTGGCGAGGTGGTGGCGGATTCCGGTGCCGTACCAGGCGCGGGCGGTGGGGGCGCCGAGGGTGTCGGTGAGGTCGTGCCAGCGGAGGGTGAGGAGGTGGAGGGCGGCGCGTGTGGTGGTCATCGTGGCTCCGGTGGTGGGGCGGTACGGTGATCGCACCGGGTGGGGCGCGCCATGGTCCTGGGGAGGTCTGGGCGCGCCCCTTCGTCGTGCTCAGGCCAGATCGGTTTGGATCAACCGGTGCAGCCAAGCCGCGTCCTCGGGCGCGACGTGCTGCCCGGCCGTCGGCTGCACGATCAGGTACACGGGCTGGCCGTCGCTGTCTCGCTCGTCACCGACGCGGACACCCCAAGCGCAGCGTGACGGGCTGCCGTGTCCGTCGATGCAGTGCAGGCATGGGAGGTCGGCCTCGATCTCGGTTGACACGTTGTCGAGCCACACGATCTGGGTGGCGCCTCCGTGGCCGTGTACGGCCTCCGCGTCGGCGAAGCGGTCCCAGTGCACGGCGCTGGGGCGTTCGCCGCGCCAGCGGACATCGGCGCTGCCGTCGGGCCACAGGACACCATCGGCTACGCGTCCGGTACCGGAGACGCCCGTGACGTCGGTGTGACGCTGGAGGTAAAAGCGGCGCGGCAGGTACGACATGGTCATTTCCCCTTGGTCTGGTTGATGCGGACGGCGGCCCAGATGAGGGCGAGGAGGAGCGCGGTGACGCAGAGGGCGATCACTGCGGCGAGGGTGTAGCCGGTCACGGTCGGGGCTCCTTGGGCTCGTCGAGGGCGGCGAGGACGTGGCGGCGGACGTCGTCGGGGCAGACGTGGTCGTGGTCGGGGTGGGGCTCGTGGCAGAACTCGTCGAGGGCGGCACGCACGCGGTCGAGGGCGGCCTCGGCGCGCTGCAACTCCGGGATGAGGCGCTGGACGTGCCGCTTGTTGCCCGCCGCGACGTGTTCGAGCGTCTCGATGCGGCGGTACAGGGCGTCGAGGGCATCGTCGGTGATGGTGTCGGCGGTGTGCCGGGGCGCGGCCGGCGCGGGGGAGGCGAACCCGATGCAGCCGCAGTGCTTCTCCTCGTCACCCGCCTGGCACCCGCTGCCGGGGCGGTGCCAGTTGTAGGGGTGGGGGCAAGCGGCGCACCGCGTGGACAGGGTGAGGATCGGCTGGCGGGTCACAGGAGGTCTCCCGTCGGGACGGTGGTGGTGTCGGCCAGGGCGTCCGGGCGGGCGCCGGGCGGGGTGCGGGCGCACCAGGGGCAGCCGGGCGCGGGCCGGTCGTGGTGGGCGCGGTGTACAGCGACGTCGTGCACGCAGTGCTCGGTGTGGGGTGCGATGGCGGCGAGGACGGCGCGGGCGATGGCGTCGCGGGTCTCGGGCGGGATCCACAGGCCGGCCGTGGTGACGGCGTCACCGACGGCCAGGTACGCGGCCTTGCGGCGTTGAACGGCGCGGCTGGTCATGGCCGGTGACTCCTGTCGGCGTGGCAGCGGGTGGGCCCGTGGACGATGCCCTGCGAGGCGTGCCAGAACGGGCAGCACGGGGCGTCCAGGGCGGCCCGGAGGTCTCGGACGGCCAACTCCTCGTCGTCCTGCTGGCGGGTGGCTACGTGGGCGCTGTGGGGCCTGGCGCGGCGCTCGGCGGCCCTGGCGGCACGGCGGCGGTCGCGGCGCGCCTCGGAGGCGAGGAGCGCCATGAGGACGACCGCGGCGGCGAGCATGAGCAGCGGGGGCGCGGCGGTCGCCCACCGGGCGGCGGTCACGACTCGTCCTCGGGAGCGCGGCGGATCCGAACGGGCGGGGACTTGGGCGGCAGCGGATCGTGCCGGTGCCGCCAGATATTCCAGGACAGGCGCGGCCGGACGAGGACGTGCACGGCGACCGTGAGCAGTTGCTGCGGCCGGGACTTGGTCCACTCGCCCATGAACGTCATGCGGCGCCAGACCCATGTGTCGAGGCGGTCCCAGGGGCGGAGCCGGCCGACGGTGTACCCGACGGCCAGCGCGGCGAGCAGCAGGACGGCGGTCACGACGCCTCCCCGTGGACCGTGGGCGGCTCGATGTGGTCGTCCGGCTCACACTTGGGCCCGTGCGTCGGGCAGGTGGCCGGCTGTGCGAAGCAGGGCGTTCGGCAGGACCCGCATGGGCAGTTGCCGACGGCGGTGGTCTGCTCGGGCATGTGCTGCTCCTTGTGCGCGTGGCGGGCGGTATCCGGATGTGGCGGGCGGTCAGGCGGCGTCGGTGGGGTGGCTGCCGGTGGTGGGGTCGCAGCCGAGGTGGGTGTCGTATCCGCGGTTGGCCCAGTCGGTGTTGAGGGGGGTTTCGCAGACGGTGCAGAGGGGGGTTGTTTCTGTTCCTGTGGGCGCCGTTCCCTCCCCGTCCCCCCTCCTAGAGGGGGGTGACGGGGGAACGGGGGGCGTTCCGGGCGTTCCCTCCGTGTTACCGGGGAACGTTTGACCTGCGGTTTTACCGTCCCTTGACCCGTTCCGGGGAACGTTCCCGGGGAACGTCTCCTGGACGGGGTCGGGGGAACGTTCCGGGGAACGCTTCGCGGCCCTCGCCTGGCGGGCTTTGACGATGCGGGAGACCTTGTCGGAGCCGGCCGGGATCTGGAGTTCGGTGAGCTTGGCGCGGACGATGCGGTTGCCCGCGTCGAGGGGGACGCCGGCGGCGTCGAGGCGGCTGATGATGTCCTGGTCGGAGCCGGGCGGGGCCTGCTCCGCGGTGTCGTAGGTGGCGATGACGTGGCGGGTCTGGCCGGGGAGGTAGCGGTCGCCGTCCTTGCGGGCCTGGCGGACGATGTGGAAGGTGTCGGGGCCGATGCCGGTGCGGGTGTAGGTGCGGCGGAGGAGGAGGTCCCCGCCGCCTTGGGCGCGGAGTTCCCATACGTGGTCGACGTCTTGGGTCTTGGCGGAGGAGCCGCGGGCGCCGCGGTCGGCGTCCTTGCCGGTGTGGTCGAGTCGGACGCTGCTGATGCCGGCGCGCTTGAGTGGCAGGAGGGTGTGCCGGTAGAGGTTCAGCCACGTGTCGGAGTCGTTCTCCGGGCCGCTGATGAACCGGCTGACGGTGTCGAGGCAGACGAGGCGGGCCTCGCACTCGCGGACCAGGGCGAGGAGGTCTTGGCCGCCGCCGGCGGTGTCGAGGGGCCGGATGGGCGGGAACGAGGCGTACGAGAGCAGTCCCATGCGGCCGGGCCCGGCGCCGTAGCTGGTGAACCGGTCCTGGATGTCCTGGTGTCCGTTCTCGGCGTCGACGTACAGCAGCGGGATCGGGTTCTGGGCGCGGTCGCCGAGGAACGGCTGGCCGGACGCCATGCGCCACAGCCACTCCTGGGTGAACAGGGACTTGCCGGCCTTCCCGTCGCCGACGATGGCGATTTGCTGGCCGGGGGCGAGGAGCCGGCCGGGCATCAGCTCGACGGCGCCGAAGTCGGTGGCGAAGAACGGGCCCCAGTCGAGGAGGGCTCCGGTGAGGTGAGTGGGGCCGGTGGCGCTGGTGCGGCTGGTCTCGTACTCGCGGTGCTTGTCGTCGAGCTCGTCGAGGACCTCGGGGTCGGCGGCGCCGGTGAGGATCGCGGCTTGCTTGGCGGTGGCGTGCTCGAAGTGTCGGCGCAGCCGGGCTTTCTTGGCGATCTGGTCGGCGAAGTGCGGGGCCATGCTGCCGGGGATGTAGTCGGCCCCGAGGTGGGTGATGAGGTTGCCGCCGTCGACTTCGCGGAGCCGTCCGGCTTTCTCGATCTCGGCGCGGACGGTGACGGGGTGGAGTGCTTTCCCTTCGGCGATCATCCCGCCGACGGTGTCCCAGATGAGGCGGATGGCGGGCTGGTAGATGTCGTCCCGGTTGATGACCTTGGCGCACTCCAGGTAGGCGGAGGCGTCGTGCATGATGACGCCGCCCACGAGGTTCTCGGCCTCGGCGTCGTGGGGTGCGCGTCGGGTGAGACCGTCGTGATCCGCCTGGTGCGGGAAGGGGCGGACGTTCTCCACGGGCGGGCTCCTCAGAACAGGGTCAAGGGGTCGGGCTCTGCCGGTGTGGGGCCGGGGCAGTGGTGGTCGGTGACGTGGGGGTGTGGGCACTGGGCGGGGTGGGAGGGCCCGGTCCAGCGGAGGCGGGGCGGGGTGTGGGGGCCGGCGCGGTAGAGGCACCAGATGAGCCGGTTGGGGGTGCGGGCGGCCGCCTGCTCGTCGGGGGTAAGGGGCCGGAGTTCGGCCGTGACGGTGAGGGCGGCGACGGTGCCGACGAGCTGGCGGAGGATGGGCGCGCGGCAGGCGGGGCAACGGGAGTCGTCGCCGCCTCGCCGTGCCGCGCGCCCGGCCATCAGTCCTCGTCCTCGCCGAGGTACACGCCGGCACCGGCGCGGAGCGCGTACTCGGGGTCACGCGGGTCGGTTTCGTCGAGGGTGCCGTCGGCGGTGCGGGCCTGGTACATGCGGCGCTGGACGTCGCGGAGGACGTTCTCCATGTCGGCGCCGCGGGCGGCCTCGGCGAACGTGACGCGGACCTTGACGGACGGGGCCTTGTCCTCGCTGGTCGCGGACCCGGTGTACTGCTTGGCGGTCAGTTCGACGATCGCCATGACGGTGCTGTCGGGGTTCTCGAACAGTTCGCGGCGCTGGTCGCGGGTGAGGCTCTCCTCGATCGCTCCGCCGAATCCGTCGAGCTTGATCTCGGGGACCTGGTCCTTGGGGAGTCGGGGCATCAGGCGGCCTGCCTTTCGGTGTGGGTGGTGGTGGCCGGGCACTGGGCCCGGTGGTCTTCGCGGATGGAGGCGATGAACCGGCGGACGGCCGCCGGCACGGGCTCCTTGGGGCGGACGGTGGGGAACTCGGCGGTGCCGCAGAGGAGGCACTCGAACCGGGCGCTGGGCAGGCGGCGCCAGCGGATGTGTCCGGCGCGGTCGCCGTGTTTGATCTCGCGGCCCTCGCCGAGGTCGACGAACAGGGCGCCGATGATGCGGGCGGTCACCGGGCCACCGCCGGGGCGAGCTGTAGGGCGGCCTGCTCGCCGATCCACCGCGTGTACGCGGGCGGGATGCACTCGCGGATCCCGTCCCGGTTCATCCACGGAACGCCGAGGTCATCCCGGGCGGCCTGGACGCCGGAGAAGTTCCCGACGTAGTGCGCCATCTCTCCCTCGCGGCGGGGGCGCCCCATCTTCGTGATGGGCCGGTCATGCCGCGGGTGGTGCGGCTGCTCCAGGGCCAGGCCGCCGCCGGTCTCGAAGTACCGGTCCCGGTAGGTGTTCAGCCCGAACATGAGGCCGCACAAGACGACCGGGTCGAGGAGGTGCGGGCGGGCGCCGGGCACGTTCTCGATGACCCACGGCCGGCCGGTGGCGTTGAGAGCGTCCCGGGTCGGCGCGATCAACATGGGGTGCTCCCGGCCCTGCAAGACCTGGGCGTCGGTGTAGCCCTGGCACGGCGGGGAGGTGGCGATCATGTCGTACTCGTCGCCGTGGGCCAGGATGTACGCGAGGGCGTCGCCCTGGATGAAGGGGAACGGGTAGCGCGGCTGGGGGGACAGGTCCACGCCGGTCACGTCGAACCCGGCGAGGTGGTAGCCCATGGACGCGCCGCCCTGGCAGCAGAACGCGTCGAGGAGGCGGAGCCCGTTGGCCGGGCGGTCGGGGAGGTTCACGCGGCGGCCCTCCGCTGGCGGAGCGGGCGCCGCTCCTTCTCCGACAGGCCGCCCCACACGCCGTACTGCTCGCCGTGGCTCAGCGCGTAGTCGAGGCACTGGACGCGCACCTCACACGCCATGCACGTCTCCTTGGCGGTCCGGGTGGACTCGCCCTTCTCCGGGAAGAAGGCGTCCGGGTCGGTCTGGGCGCAGAGGGCCTGGTCGAGGGGAAAGCCGGTCACCGGGCCACCGCCGGGATGGTCTCGGGCCACTGAACGCTCGTCAGTGCGCGGGCGTGCGTCGCCGGGACGTCGGCGACCGGGTAGCCGAGCCAGTGGGCGCCGAGGCACGCCATGGTGACGGCGTCGGCCTTGTCGTACCGGCTGGCCCCATCGCACTCGACACCGAACAGGCGGCGGACCCCGTCGCGAACTTCGCCCTTGCTGGCGCTGCCGTTGCCGGTGGCGTACACCGCGCGGACCTTCGGCGGGCACACCGCGTAAGGCAGGTCACGGCGCCACAGATCGTGGGTGATCATCCACCACAGCCCGCCGAGTTCGTGGTGTCCGGCCTGTGCGCCGTGCCCGAACGACGGGCCCTCGACGACGACGAGGTCAGCGCTCCGGACGCGGTCGGCGATCTCACAGCGCAGCCAGGACAGGCGCCGGTGTCCCTTGTGGCGCGACTTCAGCGCTTCGGCCCAGTCGACGCCGGCAACGCCGGTGGAGGTGAGGGACAGGTCCAGGCCGATGACGAGGGGCCTGGCCCCGGCCGCGGCCGGGCGGGTGGTCAGCCCGGCCGCGGGGGTCTGGAGGGTGAGTTGCGTCATGACGCGTCCTCTCGCTGGTGCGGGATGAGGGGCCACTCGGTGGGGCAGTGCGCGGCCGGGTCCTTCCGGCGCAGGTACTCCTGGAGGCTGGCGGCCTGCTCGGCGGCCCACCCGCGCTGCGCGCTGTGCAGCTCGTGCAGCTCGTACTGGGCGAGTTGCGGGAACCGCTGGCCCATGCGCCAGGCGACGCGGCACGCCGCGATGGCGTCGGCGTCGGCCGAGTGCGCGTCACCGATCGGCACTTGGTAGTGGGCGCAGAGGTCGACCAACTTGCGGGAGCCGCGCCGGTACCGGTCGTATGCCTTGTCGAGGACGTACGGGTCGACGACCGGGAAGTCGGCGGGCAGCGGGTCGAGGCCGTGGCGGCGGGCCTCGCGGTCCAGCAGCGTCAGGTCATACCGGGCGTTCATCGCCACGACCGGGACACCGCTGGCGATGACCTGCCCGAGCGCGGCGAGGATCTCGCCGACCGCCTCGGCCGCCGGCTGGCCCTCAGCGCGGGCCCGCTCGGTGGTGATGCCGTGGACCTTCGCGGCCTGCTCGGGGATGTCGACGCCCGGGTCGACGAGCCACGTGGCGGACGCCGTCGGCTGGCCGCCACCGCACTGGACGACGCACGCGGTGACGATGCGGTCCCGCTCGACGTCCACGCCGGTGGTTTCCAGGTCGAACCCGCACAGGCGGTCGGTGTGCCAGCTCACGAGCGCACCGCCTTCAGCGCGGCGAGGAACTCCCGCAGCCGGGCCGCGCTCGCCGTCGCCGGGCGCTGCCCGCTGTTCTGCTCGGCGAACTGCGCTTCCACCTGCTCGGTGGTCAGCCCCAGCGGGCCAGCGGCCGCGATGATCTGGAACCAGATGTCCTCGACGTCGTCGTCCCCGACGATCTCCGCGTCGACGGCGCCGTCCTCGTCCGGCACTGAGTCGTGGTGAGCAGGTGGCGTGTTCTGCGCAGCGGCCGGCTTGCTCAGTCCGATGGCCTTGATCTGCTCTTGGTAGGCGACCGGAGCGCCAGCGTTCTTGGCTGCCTGGAAGATGGCCAGCACCTCGCCCTGAGTGGCCGCCTGCTTCGCTTCCAGCAGGTAGTCCCTCGGAGGGCCCGCCGGGGCCGCGGCGGCCTCGATCGCGGGGCGCTCGCCAGCCGTGACGGCGGCCGGGGCGCCGGTGATCTGCCCCTCCATCAGCGCGGCCGGGGTGATCTCCACGTCCAGCGTCGGCACCATGAACCGGGCCGGGCCCTCCACCCGCTGAACGAGCTTCTCCTCCATCCCAAGCCACCCGGCGACGTACCCACCGGCCTGAGCCAGCAGCTCGGCGGCTGGCGGCAGTTCCACGGCGGCGTAGTAGCCCTTGGACACCAGGAGCCACTGCCCGAGCGCGGGGACGTCGCGGAGCATCACGTTCACGCGGGTGGTGATGGAGCAGTCCCGCCGCTCGGGGTTGCACATGCACGGCCGGTCGGCCTTGTGCTCGGTGACGCCGTCGCATCGCCGCTGGCACTTCGATCCGGCGTACAGCTCGTACCACTGGGACACGGCGTTCTGCGGCGGGATGAGGACGGGGAGGCGGTTGGTGGTGGAGTACACCTCGAACTCGGACGGCCCGCCGTTCGCGGGGGTCCAGGGCTGCACCTCCCCGCCGTACAGGGCGGCGACCGACGCGAGGATCTCCCGCGAGGGGGAGGTGAAGCGGAAGTGGTTCAGCTTCGCCGGACGGGTGTAGGCGGTGCCCTTCTTGGACACGCCGGACACGACGTGCCCGATGCGGATCTCGCCGAGCTGACGCATGCGGCGCTGGAGGTCGATGATGGGCATCAGGCGGCCCTCTCTTCGGTGGTGGCGGGCAGCGCGAGGGCCTCGCCGACAACGGACTTGGACAAGACCCGCTTGAACTCGGCGACCTGCTGAACGTGGAGGAACGCCTCGTACACGTCGTCACCGCACAGAAGCGGGTGCGGCCGATACCCCTCGGGCCGCAGGTGGAGCACGATGCCGGTGGAGTGCACGGCCGGCATCGGGACCTTCGAGCCGTCCCGCAGCCACGCCACCTCGGCGCGGCGGTACGCCGACATCTGGAGCCCGGCCTCGGGGTACACACCCTTCTCGTCGAGCTCGCCGCCCGTCTTGGTGTCGCCGATGAACAGCGTGTCGGCGGGCACCCGCAGCCGGTCGGCGATCGGGGCCGAGCGGAACAGGTAGTCGAGCTTCCCGGCCCACCCGTCGGCGAAGTTCCCTACGGTCATCTCCGACGCCTCGAACACGACGTCCCACTCGGCGACGAACTGGAGGAAGTTCTCCAGGTACGGCGCCATGTCGGGGTCGTTGAGCAGAGCCTCGGGCAGGGGCTCGCCCAGGACGTGGGCTTCCACCAGGTCGTGCACAGCGCTGCCGATGTCGCCGCGCTCGTCCTTCTTGCGGATGTGGCCCTTGCGGAGCCAGTCGTATGCGGCCTCCCGCTCGGCGGGCCGCAGGGAAGCGGAGACGAGCGAAGGAAGCGTGGCGAAGGCGTCGGCGGCGGTGAGGTTCGCCGCCCAGAACACCAGCTCCGGTTTCGGGTAGCCCTGGCCGAGGATGGTGGTGACGCGGCGAAGCTTCTGGCCGGTCTCGGGATCGCGGTACCAGCCCTGTGAGGGGCGGGGGATGCGGTCTGGGCCGGCGGCCGGGGCTTGAGCCCCGGCCGGCGCGGTCGTCGTCATGCGGCACCCGCTTCCCGCTGGTGCGGCACCGGCCGGGGCCGGACCGTCAGCAGCAGAGCGTGAGCCAGCCGGTTGACCTGCTCCTCGTACACCGGCAGGTGCCCCTCACCCGCCACCTCGGCGAGCAGCTCCTCGACGCGGGCGTCCCGCTCGTGCGCGGCGTGGGAGTCCGGGCCCTGGTGCGCGGCCTGCCGGGCGAGACCGGCCAGGTCGGTCAGCTCGCCGAGCAGCCCCTCCGGGTCCTCCTCGGCGGCCGACGCGATGCCGAGGATCACGGTGGCCAGGTAGTGCGACACGTCGAGTCGGGCGCCGCCGGGGGTGGCGTCGACGTGGATGCGGAACGGCCCGTCGACGGGCGTACGGTCGGTGCTCATCGGGTCTCCAGGTCGGAGTCGAGGTTGATGGCCAGCCACACCAGGACCAGGCCGACAACGGCGGTGAAGGGGTAGAGCCAGAGCCACATCACGACGCCCCCTTGGTCGGGTAGCGATCGGCGAGCATCTCCGCGGCCATCTGCGGCAGGTCGCGGGGCGTCCGGTAGTCGTGGTGGAGGGGCGACTCGTGCGGGTCCTCCAGCGGCGCAACCAGCGCGGCGGCCCCCGTCAGCGCGTACGGGATCGGCTCCGGAGCCGGCATGTACGGCAGCGGCACGCCGAGCACCTCGGCCACCAGCTCCCACGCCCCGTACTCCGCCCGCGCCGCCGCCAGATCGTTCGGCAGGCCCTCGGTGATGCACCGGTCACGCGGCAGCAGGTCCCGCACGCGGACCAACAGGCCGTCCAGCTCCGCAACCCGGGCCCGCAGCCGCGCGGTCTCCACCGCCGCCTCCGGGGACTGGAGCAGCCCCGCCGACTCCAGCGCGAACGCGGCCTGGGAGGACAGGTCGTACGCCGTACCGTGCTGCCACGCCTCGTCAATCACGCGCTTCGCGGCCATCGCGCCCCGGGACATCGTCATGCCGCACCGCCCATCGGGCGCAGCGGGCCGAACGCCAGCTCCAGCGCCCGCAGCGTCCAGGGGAACGACGGGCCGTCGCCCTGGTCCTCTGGTGCGGCCGGCGCCGGGCAGTGGAGCACCTGCTCCCCGTCCGCCGTCGTCTCGCCGGTCGGGTGCCACACGTCGCCGTCACGGTCGACGAGCGGGACCGGCTGCGCGGGGATGATGATGCCGGTGACGGCGCGCGTTCGCCGGTCCCCGGTCGGAATGTTCGTGGGTACAGTGATGCTCACGGTGAGCCTCATTTCTCGTGTGATGAGGTGATCCGGGGGTCGCTCAGGCCGGGAAGTCGGAGCGGCCCCGCGGCGTTTGATCAGCCGGTGCGTACGGCCATGCCGCGCGACGGCAGGGGGCGCAGGTGCGCCAGGGGGTGGGCGCCGGAGGCCGGCGCCGAGGCGATGGACAAGGGCCCCGTCGTCGGCTCGTGATGGGTCAGCTGGTCGATGCGCTCCAGGTCCGCCTCGGTGAAGACGACGCATCGGCCGCGCTTGGAGTGCGGCAGCCGCTTGATGTTGCGGCGCAGCCAGCGTTCTTCGACTCGCAGCGCCTCGGCGGCCTCGGGGTAGGTGTAGCGGCGCATCACGCCCCCGCCCCTGTCTTGTTCTCGTTGGGCTCGTCAGCCGGGACGGAGCGGCCGGTGGGCGCCCAGAGAACGAGCAGATCCACGCCTGTGACCTGGCAGATGCGCTGCGCTACCCGTTCGGACGTGGTGCGGGTCGTGCCGTTGAGCAGGTTCTGGATGGTGCCGTGGGAGACACCCACGCGGGCGGCCAGCTCACGCCCGGAAATCTCGACGCCGGCCCCGGTGCGCTCCATGATGAGCGCCAGTCGTTCCGGCTTGAACAGCAGGTATCGCTGTGCAGGGTCCATGAGTGCAGCCCCTTGACGCGTTGGCCAAATTCTTGGTCACTCACACACTGCCAGCGACTTGGTCAGTGTGTCCAGTTTTTTGGTCAACGAGTTTTCGTGATGATTCGGTCAAGGTGGGAGCGTGGGGTGGCGAGGGTTGGCTAAGTACCTAGACACTGTGACCATGAAGTAGGCCACGGTGGCACGCTGAGCTGGGGGTACCTCACTAGTGCCACAGTGGCCACATGGCCACCTCGCCATACAGGACCTGGAGACGGGGACACGATCATGACCGACGAGACGACCCGACCAACCGGCTCGTCGGGGAGGCGCACCGACCTCGCCGACCTCGTAAGGGCGCGCGTAGATGAGCTGGGTGTCAGCGTGCGGGCGCTCGCCGCTCGCTGCATCGACCCGGAGCCCGAGCTGCAACCCGCAGAGGAGCGCAACCATGGGCCGCTCTGGACGCGGGGAACCCTCCAGAACCTGATCAACGGTGAGCGGGTCAAGGCCCCCGGGGCCGCCGAGTTGCGCGCGCTCGCGGCCGGCCTACGCCTGAATGTCCGCTTGCTTCAAGATGCAGCTGCTGCACAGTATTTCGACCGCGATGCGGTGTATACCCCCGATGAGCGCGTGCGGACGATGATCTATCACTTTGAGGAACTCAGCGAAGAGGATCAGGTCAAAGTTCTACGCCTGATGGAGAGTTGGAAGAACACGTAGCCTGGCCGAAAACCGGTCGGCTGTAATCTTTCGCTTCCGCTTAGTGAAAAACGCCTGCCGCTTGTGCATGATGGTGCTCCGCCTGGGGGGCGGAACCTGGCGCTCCGCTGGCACGCCATTCGAACTGGCATGCCTTTTGCGGTGAGCGCCACAGGCACGGGAGGGTTGTACGCATGACCTACAAGGTGACCGAGGCTCGCTACCGCTTCGCCGAGGATGGCGAGATACCGCCGGGCCGTGTGGTGACCATCATCGATGAACCGGGCGTCACCACCGTGGTCGTACGCCCTGGCCATGCCACCTCGGCGTTCCTCGCCGCCATCCAACGAGAACAGACGTCCATGCTCGCCCTCGCTGAGTGGGTGCGGCTGGAGGACACCGCAGAGGCCACACACCACCCCGAGCGCCTGATCGAGGCCACTTGGCGCCTCGAGCCGGACCTGCCCACCGGCATCCTGTGCATGCCGCTCGAAGAGCCGGGCCGACACACCTGGCTGATCCGGCCCGGAGAGGCCAGCGAGGACCTGGTGCGGGAAATGAGCGACATGCTCACGCAACTCGTGCGCTCCGGGGTCTGGGTCCAGCGCTGGACCGACAGCGACACTCGTACCGGCATCTGAGGGGGGCCAATGCGCTACCGTTTCGCGGCCAGCAGCGACTACCTCGCCCCCGAGCAAGTCGCCAGCCTCTGCCCAGGGGCGAACTCCGACCTCCCCGTCGTGATCATCCGTCCGGGCCACGCCTCCCGCATCCTCATGGAGGAGATACAGCGCACGGGGCACAGCCGGTGGCAGCACCTGCCCGACTCCGACCGCGCCCATCCCTGCCGCATCGTCCACGCGGGCTGGCAGTTGATGCCCCCCGAGGCACTCCCCGGCGGCGCCGTGTGCGTGCCGCTCGAGAAGCCCGGCCGGGCCGAGTGGGTCATCCGCGAGGGACACGCCACACCGCTCCTCGTTGCCGAGCTGACCCTGCTGCTGACCCGCATGGTGCGTACCCAGGTGTGGGTGCCACGCGAGGCCGGTGGAGACGCCGGCCACGCGGTCGCCTGACCTACCCGACCGACCGCAGCCTCGAGCGGGGCGAAGGGGCCCCCATGGCGGCCTCCACGGCGGCAGCGATGTCGTCATCAAGGCCCTGCTCGAGGTGGCCGTACCGGTCGACCGTGGTCTGAATGCTCTCGTGACCCAGCCGGATCTGAATCGCCGGCAGCGGGATCCGAGATGCGATCAACCATGAGGCGTGAGTGTGACGCAGATCATGGATACGCGGCTTCTTCGGCAGCCCCTTCGCGACCGCCGCTGCCACCGCCGGCATCCACTTCCGGTTGTAGAAATTCGCGTGGCGCCACTCCCCGCCCATCGCCGCCCGGAACAGGAAGTCATCAGGCCGCCGACCGGTCGACTGGCGCCGCGCTACCTCAACCTGCGCGGGGGACAGGCGGAGCACCCGGCGAGCCTTCTTCGTCTTGGGCGGCCCCAGGTAGAACGCGCCGCCGGGCGCGCCCTTCTTGGCCTTCTTCCAGGCCCGCTGGACGCTGACTGACGGCCGTTCCGTGGTCAGGTTGAGGTCGCTCACCTTCAGCGCCGTTGCCTCGCCCCAGCGCATCCCTGTGCCGACGAGCCAGTCCGCCAGGTCCCGCGCATCGGGATCTTTGATCTCGGCGGCGATGCGCTGGTACTCGTCGCGCTCGAGAAACGTCATCTCCTCGTCGGTGTGGTCGTCCACTCGAGGCAGCTTGGTGCGCTTGCAGCAGTTGGCTGTCCTCAGCTGCGGCTCGGAGTCGATGGCGGCCTGGACGATGCAGAACATCAGCCCGTGGCGGTTCGCGATGCTCTTCGGGTCCGCCGGCCGCCGCAGCCACTTCTCCGGGTCGGCTGGGTCCGCTTCGCCTGCTTCCTCGATTCGGACCCAGTCGGTGACGTCGTCCTGGGTGAGGTTGCAGATCGTCGCCTCGTGCTCGCGCCCGGCGGCGTCGGTGTGCTTGAGGAGCGCCAGGTGGATACGGACCTCGCGGTGGTAGTCCTCGCGGGTCCGCTCATCGATGCCCGTGAGCCGGTCGACGTAGCGCGTCGCGTAGTCCGTGAACGGCACGTCCCCAGGGATCTGCGGCTCGTCCACGAACCCCTTGCCGCGCACCCACCCATGCGGCCACCGGTTGCCGTGCGCCTCAACGAGACCTTTGAACGTCTCGGCCGCGGGGCCCTCGCTGAAGTTCTCCGTCTGTACCCGCCCATCCTGGCGCCACCGCACCTGGAAAGTGCTGGTGCCGTCCTTCTTGGGCCGCTCCACGATGCTCGCCATGGGCAGACGATACGACCGGTTCAGCCGGTCTGTGTTCCCACGGTGTTCCCAAACTTCTGGGCACGACGAAGGGCTGACCTGTTTTCACAGGTCAGCCCTTGATCGTTCAGGGTGAGTAACGGGACTCGAACCCGCGACATCCTGGACCACAACCAGGTGCTCTACCAGCTGAGCTATACCCACCACGACCGGTCTTTTTCCCGACCGGCCGAGAAAAAGTGTACAGGGTCCGAGAGGGTGCTCGCTCCCGCCTTTCGGGCGGGCGGGTTACTCGGGCAGGACGTGGCGCGCGGCGATGCGCTTGGCGGTGTCGGAGTCCGGGCCGGGCTGCGGGACGAAGATCGCCTCGCGGTAGTAGCGCAGCTCGGCGATGGACTCGCGGATGTCGGCGAGCGCGCGGTGGTTGCCGGCCTTCTCCGGACTGTTGAAGTACGCCCTCGGGTACCAGCGGCGAGCCAGCTCCTTGACCGAGGAGACATCGACGATCCGGTAGTGGAGGTAGTCCTCCAGCGTCGGCATGTCGCGCAGCAGGAACCCGCGGTCGGTGGAGACCGAGTTCCCGCACAGCGGGGCCTTGCCGGGTTCCTTGACGTGCTCGCGCACATAGGCGAGGACCTGCTCCTCGGCGTCGGCGAGGGTCGTGCCGGCGGCGAGCTCGTCCAGGAGGCCGGAGGCGGTGTGCATCTGGCGCACCACGTCCGGCATGGTCTCCAGCGCCGCGTCCGGCGGGCGGATCACGATGTCCACCCCTTGACCGAGTACGTTCAGTTCCGAGTCGGTGACCAGCGCGGCCACCTCGATGAGTGCGTCGTCCGTCAGCGAGAGCCCGGTCATCTCGCAGTCGATCCACACCATGCGATCGTTCATGCGTCCTACCTTAGAGGGGCGGCCGCCCGGGGGACGCGCCTCGTACGGGCGCCCCCCGGGCGGCCGCCCCTCTCAAAAGGCGGTACGCCGTGTTCGTGACGTGGTCGCTACGGTGCGCTGCGCTGGCCCGGCAGGGCCGCCCTGCCGCCGAACGCGTCCGCGTGCGGCTTGCCGTGCTCCGCCGGGACGGCGGACGTCGCCGACGGGCCGGTCGCGGCGGAGGCCGCGGCCGCCCGCCTCGCCGCCGACGCCACCTGGGACGGCACCAGCGACTCCACGACGGCCGGCGGCCCCGACGGACCCGACGGGTCGCTCTGGGGACGACGGGCCCGGTAGGCGGCCCGGTACGCGGCGGGCGACGAGCCGAGCTGGCGGCGGAAGTGCCCGCGCAGCGCGACGGGGGAGCGGAAGCCGCAGCGGCCCGCCACCTCGTCGACCGAGTAGTCCGACGTCTCCAGCAGCCGCTGGGCCTGGAGCACCCGCTGCGTGATCAGCCACTGGAGCGGGGCCGACCCGGTGAGCGAGCGGAAGCGCCGGTCGAACGTCCGCCTGCTCATGTACGCGCGGGCCGCGAGCGTCTCCACGTCGAACTGCTCGTGGAGGTGTTCCAGCGCCCACGCGACGACCTCGGCCAGTGGGTCGGCGCCGATCTCCTCCGGCAGCGACCTGTCGAGGTACCGCTCCTGCCCGCCGCTGCGCCGGGGCGGCACGACGAGCCGGCGGGCCAGTGCCCCGGCCGCCTCGGTGCCGTGGTCCGTGCGCACGATGTGCAGGCAGAGGTCGATGCCGGCCGCCGTTCCGGCGGAGGTCAGTACGTCTCCGTCGTCGACGAACAGCTCCCGCGGGTCCACGTGGACCGACGGGTAGCGCTTGGCGAGCGTCGGCGCGTACATCCAGTGCGTGGTGGCGGGCCGCCCGTCGAGTAAACCGGCGGCCGCGAGCACGAACGCCCCGGTGCACAGGCCGACGATGCGGGCCCCTTCCTCGTGCGCGCGGCGCAGCGCGTCGAGCGCCTCGGCCGGTGGCGGCGAGGTGATCGACCGCCAGGCCGGTACGACGACGGTGCCGGCCCGGCTGATGGCCTCCAGCCCGTACGGCGCGCTGAGTTCGAGTCCGCCGGTGGTCCGCAGCGGTCCGTCCTCTCCCGCGCAGACGAGCAGCCTGTAGCGCGGAACTCCGGCGTCCTGGCGGTCAATCCCGAACACCGAAAGTGGAATCGAACTCTCGAAGATGGGGCCGCCGCTGAACAGCAGTACTGCGACGACCTCGCGGCGGCGCCGTCCGGACAGTTTGCGTCCGGTCTCCGGTGCGGCGGAGTCCTGGCTCATGACGCTAAGCCCCCCTCGGTGTTCGCGTCTCCTAGGTCCTGTCGCTCCTGCACGTTTCCCCTCGGTTTTGCACGAGTCCCCAGTCTTCGATAGTCATGATCGAATCTACTGTGTCCCGTGGCGCCGGAGTGACAAGTTCCGCATCCGGCACTATGTCGACAAGGCAACTTGGCGCGAAGCATTCGATCACGAAGCGTTCCACTCGCGGGGCCCGCAGGGAAGTGCGCCTCACGCGCATGGCCCATCCGCGTAGGGTGCGAGCCGCCCTCGCGGTCCTTTCTTTCCTGGTGACAAGGGGGTTGGCAGGCCATTCTGGCAAGGAATGGCCAGGTCGCCGAAGTTGGCTGAAAACATACGGGTGCGGATGTGCGAACACGTCAGTCTCCGGACGTGCGCCTCCCGTCGTGACGGCCTCCGCGGTACGCCCCGGCCCCGGATCGTGAGTGCCGGCCGCCCCGCTGTGGGACGGTCCGCCGCCGGTTCTCCTCGGCCGCCCGTTCCGGGCGGCGCAGCAGCATCCGGCACGCGGCGGTCACGGCGGCCAGCCCCACGGCGGTGCCCGCCGAGCCCCCGACGGAGGTGCCGTACACCAGGAGCACCACCGGTACCAGGGCGCAGCTGAAGGCGGCCCAGCGCACCACGTCGCTCGCCGACTCGGACGCGGAGGACGGGGCGGGCGCGGGCGGGCGTACGGGCACGGATGCTCCCTGGGGCTGCGGTATGACCGGTCGGACCGAGTGGCCAACGACAACCGGCCGCCCCGGTCACTGCCCCCCGCGCCCGGATGGCGGGCCCCGGGGCGGCCCGGCCGGGGTCGCTCGCCGGTACGCGGAGGCCGGGGGTGCGCGGGCGCGGGCCGGCGCGCAGGGGCGCACAGGGGCGCGGACGGGCTCCACCGGGTACCGGTCGGTCGGCATGATAAACGCCCCTGTCGAGCCCCCCGGAAGGTTCCGGCCGCGCGCCCCTCCCGCTGCCGGGCCCCCGGCAGGTCGCCGTTCCCGCACGTGAGCGGCCGGGCCGGAGGCGAGGGGTGCGCGACGGGGCGAGGACGGTGCGATGGAGGCGAGGGCGGTGGGGCCGGGGCCGGGCCGGTGGCATGGCGGCCGGGGCGGTGGCGCGGTGGCGGTCGGGGTACGGCGGGTGGGCCCGCACCGGCGCGGGGGGCAGCCGCCCCCGGCTCCCGCCCCGGCTCCCGCCCCGGCTCCCGCCCCGGCGCACCCGGGCGGGGCCCAGGCTCGGGCGCGGCGGGGGCGGACCGCTGTAAGGGGCATCCGGCATTGCCATACCGGGCGGGCTCGTGCATGCTCCCTGGAACGCCGTGTGACCGCCGCGGCAGGGTGGCGGGCACTGGGCAGTGGAGGAGTGTCGCCGTACCCTTGGGGGTATGGGGTGGGGAAGAGGTTTCCCGGACAGAGCTCCCCCGCGAACCGTCGTACCCCTGCTCCCTCCCAAGAGGACCTTCTTCGCCGAGACACCGATGGCCGGTCACGAAATCCCTGAACCCGCGGACCGCAGGCAGGTCGCCGACTCCCCGGTCGACCCCCTCGCGGCGGACGAGACACGCCACTCCTGCGATCCCGCGTTCCGGCACGGAGTGGTCGTCGGCTTCGACGGCTCGACCTCCAGCGAGCGGGCGCTCGCGTACGCCATCGGCATGGCCCGGCGCTCCGGCTCCGGCCTGATCATCGTGCACGTGGCGAACCGGCTGCCCACCACCGTCTGGGCCGGCTGCGAGCCGCCCGTCTTCGTCGACGTGCCCGACCACCGCACCGAGGTGCTCGGCCTGGAGCTGGCCTGCGCGGACTACCTCTCCGAGGTGCCGTGGATCCTCGTGGAGCGCGGCGGTGACATCTGCCACGAGCTGGAGGAGGTCGGCCGGGAGTACTCGGCCGACGCCATCGTGGTCGGCTCGACGCACGGCCTCGTCGGCCGTGTCTTCGGCTCGGTCGCCGGACGGCTGGCGCGGCGGGCCCAGCGGCCGGTCGTCGTCATCCCCTAGTCCGCGGTCCGCGGTCCGCAGTCGGCAGTCCGCCGTACCCCCCGGACCCCGTCGCCCCTCGGGACCCCTTCGCCCCTCAGGCCCCCTTCGTACCTCGGGCCCCCGTCGTCCCTCGGCTCCGCCGTTGGTCCGCGGCTCCGCCGTCTTCCGGCGGTGATACGGCGTCAAATCCCCTTGCGCCAGGCCGGATAAAGGCCCTCGGGAGGTGGATTGCGCGCTTGTGAAGGGTATATCCGGAGGGCTGGGAAGCAGTACGACCGCACATGAGCTTGAAGGGAGCCCGCCGTGGACAACGACGTCTCCGCGGGAAGCGCCGGAAGCACCGGCTCCACCGCCTCCACTCTCGGCCACCTCGCACTCGGCCTGACGCTGCTGGCGTTCGGCATCGGCGGCGCCGGTGTGATCGACGGCGTCACGGCCGCGGACGCCGCGGCACTGGCGACCTGGGTCGGCGGAGTCGCCCTGTTCGCCGCCGGACTGTTCGCCCTGCGCGAGGGCGACGGCCGCACCGGCACCGCCTTCGCGGGCCTCGGCGCCTTCTGGTTCGCCTGGGGCACCGGCGTGGGTGCCGGGACATCGGCGAAGGCCGGCGGGCTGTTCCTGGTCCTGTGGGCGCTGCTGGCGCTGAGCATGACGGCGGCCGCCTCCGGCGGCGGGCCGCTCGGGCAGGGCGTGTACGGGCTGCTGACCGTCTCCCTGCTGCTCTCCGGCATCGGCGCCTTCGCCGACGCCTCCGTGCTCGGGCGGATCGGCGGCTGGACCGCCGCGGTCGCGGGTCTCGCCGCCTGGTACGGCGCCACCGCGTCGCTGGCGAAGTGGCCGACGTTCGCGGGGCGCGCCGCGGGCCGGGGTGTGACGGCCACCGGCTGAAGCGGCCACAGGGGCCGGTGCGGGGGCGGCACCGGCCGTACGGAAAGGGGCGACCCCCGGCGCGTTGATGGCACGCGCCGGGGGTCGCCCGCGTCCGGGACTACTCCACGGTGACGGACTTGGCCAGGTTGCGCGGCTTGTCGATGTCCCGGCCCAGGGCCAGGGCCGTGTGGTAGGCGAGGAGCTGGAGCGGGATGCCCATGAGGATCGGGTCCAGCTCGTCCTCGTTCTTCGGGACGATGATCGTGTGGTCGGCCTTCTCCTGCTCCTGGTGCGCGACCGCGAGGATCCTGCCGCTGCGGGCCTTGATCTCCTCCATCGCGGCCCGGTTCTTCTCCAGCAGGGAGTCGCTCGGGACGATCGCGACGGTCGGCATGGCCGGCTCGATGAGCGCCAGCGGGCCGTGCTTGAGCTCGGAGGCGGGGTACGCCTCGGCGTGGATGTAGGAGATCTCCTTGAGCTTCAGGGAGGCCTCCAGGGCGACCGGGTAGCCACGGACGCGGCCGATGAACATCATCGACTTGGCGTCGGCGTACTCGGCGGCGAGCTTCTTGATGTCCTCCTCGCCCTGGAGGATCTCCTGGATCTGCGCGGGCAGCTTGCGCAGGCCCTCGATGATCCGCTTGCCGTCGGCGACCGACAGGTCGCGGATACGGCCCAGGTGCAGGGCGAGCAGCGCGAAGGCGACGACCGTGTTGGTGAAGCACTTGGTGGACACCACACAGACCTCCGGGCCGGCGTGCACGTACACGCCGCCGTCGGCCTCGCGGGCGATGGCGGAGCCCACCACGTTCACGACGCCCAGGACGCGGGCGCCCTTGCGCTTCAGCTCCTGCACGGCGGCCAGCACGTCGTACGTCTCGCCGGACTGCGAGACGGCGATGTACAGGGTGTCGGGGTCCACGACCGGGTTGCGGTAGCGGAACTCGGAGGCCGGCTCGGAGTCGGCCGGGATGCGGGCCAGGCCCTCGATCAGCGAGGCACCGATCAGGCCGGCGTGGTACGAGGTGCCGCAGCCGAGGATCTTCACCCGGCGGATGCCCCGGGCCTCGCGGGCGTCCAGGTTGAGGCCGCCGAGGTGGACGGTGGAGAACTTGTCGTCGATGCGGCCGCGCAGGACGCGGTCGACGGCGTCGGGCTGCTCCGAGATCTCCTTGTGCATGTACGTGTCGTGGCCGCCCATGTCGAACGAGGCGGCCTCCCACTCCACGGTCTCGGGCGTGGCGGTGGTCAGCGTGCCCGACGTGGTGTAGGTGCGGAACTCGTCGGCCTTGAGGGTGGCCATCTCGCCGTCGTCGAGGGTGACGATCTGGCGGGTGTGGGCGATCAGCGCGGCGATGTCGGAGGCGACGAGCATCTCCTTCTCGCCGATGCCGAGGACGACCGGGGAGCCGTTGCGGGCGACGACGATGCGGTCGTTGAAGTCGGCGTGCATGACGGCGATGCCGTACGTGCCCTCGACGACCTTGAGCGCCTCGCGGACCTTCTCCTCCAGGGTCTCGGCCTGGGAGCGGGCGATCAGGTGGGTGAGGACCTCGGTGTCGGTCTCCGAGGCGAAGACCACGCCCTCCGCCTCCAGCTTGGCGCGCAGCTCGAGGGCGTTGTCCACGATGCCGTTGTGGACGACCGCGACCTTGTTCTCGGGGTCCATGTGCGGGTGCGAGTTCACATCGCTGGGGGCGCCGTGGGTGGCCCAGCGGGTGTGGGCGATGCCGGTGGTGCCGGTGAAGCGCTTGGGGACACGGGCCTCCAGGTCACGGACCCGGCCCTTGGCCTTGACCATCTTCAGACCGGTGGACTTCGGGCTGGTGATCACCATGCCCGCCGAGTCGTACCCCCGGTACTCCAGCCGTGCCAGACCCTCCAGCAGCAGCGGAGCCACGTCACGCTTACCGATGTAACCGACGATTCCGCACATAAAGTGTTGCCCCTCCGAATGATTGCGGGTGTGTGCCCGGTCCCGGGCGCTCTCAGCCGTAGACGATGCGGCGCAGCTGCCGGAGCGAGAGCTCCGGTGGCGCCACGGCGCGGTGCGGCAGTTCGGCCGCGATGCGCTCGAAGATCGTGGAGTTCACCTCGCCGCCGGACTGGAGCTCGCGGTGGCGGCGGCGGACGAACTCCTCCGTCGTCTCGTCGAAGTACGCCAGCACGTCGAGCACCACCCGGGCGGCCTCACCGCGCTGGAGCGCGGTGCTGCGGACCAGGTGGTCGATGAGGTCGTCGTGCGACGGGCGGTGTTCGAGCACTCGTAGATATTGAAGGACGGGCATACGGATGGCAACATTCCTGCCCGATATCGGGCAGGCTGTTGTCCTTTTTGGTCAGAGTTGCTTGAGAACGGCCTGTTTGGCGGCGGTGAACTCCTCCTCGGTGAGGACGCCGGTCCGGTGCAGATCGCCCAGCTCCCGCAGCCGCCGCAGCAGGACGTCATGGTCGGCGGCGGCCGTCGGTTCCGCCGCCGGCGCCGCCGGCACCGCCGGGGCGTTCGGGTGCGGCAGCCGGGCCACCACGGCCGCCCCGGCCAGCGCCATCAGCGGGTCCTTGCGGAAGCCGAACAGCTCCACGGCGTGCGGGTCGTACTTGGGCGCCGGGAGGGAGGCCGCCGTCCCGGCCCCCACCCGGAAGCGCAGGTAGCCGTTCTCCAGCCCCGAGGCCGGCAGCCACTCCACGCCCCGCACGTCGGCCAGGGCCAGGGTGCGGTCGCCCGCGGAGGACTTGGACTCCTCCGTCTTCCAGTTCCACTCCAGCCGGACGCGCTCCCCGTCGAAGGTCACCGTGCCGTCCCCCGCGCCCACGGTGATCGGCAGGGCGGGACCGGGGAGCAGGTACGTGTCCACCGGACCGGTCCCCACCTGCTCCAGCAGCAGCGCGTGCCGCACCTCGTCCACGAAGTACTCCGCCACTCCGCTGCGGTCGTTGGCCACCGCCAGCCGGTACGGGTCGGACCCCTCCGGCAGCCTGCCCCCGGCGACCTGGAGCAGGGGATCGGCGCCGTCCCGCAGCCGCAGCCGCAGGCGCCCCGCCTTCTTGCCCGGTTCGAACGAGATCCCGGCCAGTGCCTCCAGGGGCACCACGACTTCGCCGAGCGTCCGGCGCAGCAGACCCACGCTCTTGTCGCCGCCCGGCACGACGCGTATGACGTCCCCGTCGAAACTCCAGGTCCCGTCCTTCTGGATGATTTCCGTCATGCCGAGGATTCTGGCACCGCGCGACGACGACCCGTCCCGAGGGCACCCGGTACCGGCCCGGGAGGCCGCCCCGGAAACGGTCCGCGCCTTGACCGGCACCGGGGCGCGCGGTACGGATGGGGACCGTTACGTTGCACCGGCCCCACAGTCGCGACGCCCCGTGAAGGGATCCAGCCTGTGAGAGTGAGACAGCACGCGACGTCCTCCCGCCTCCGCCTCCTCGGCCCGCTGCTGCTCGTGATCGCCACCGGGATCGCCGGGACCGGCGCCGCGCCCGGCGGGACCCCGCCCGGCGAGGCCCCCGCCGCACCCGCCGCCGCGCCCGGCGTGCGGCCGCTCGGCGACGTCGTGCCCGTGCCCGCCTCCGTACGCCCCGGCGGCGGCCCGTACACCCTCACCGCCCGCACCCGGATCCGGGTGGACGCGGGCGCGGCCGGCGCCCGCCGTGTCGCGACCTACCTCGCCGAGGTGCTGCGGCCCTCCACCGGCTACGCCCTGCCGGTCACCGACGACGACGGCACCGGCGGCATCCGGCTGCGGCTCAGCGGCCGCGAGACCGCGCTCGGCGACGAGGGCTACCGGCTGGAGTCCGGCCCGAGGGGCGTCACCCTCACCGCCCGCGAGCCCGCCGGGCTCTTCCACGGCGTCCAGACGCTGCGCCAGCAGTTCCCCGCCGCCGTGGAGAAGGACACCTGGCAACCCGGCCCCTGGCAGGTGGCGGGCGGCACGATCACCGACACCCCCCGCTACGGCTACCGGGGCGCGATGCTCGACGTGTCCCGGCACTTCTTCACGGTCGGGCAGGTCAAGCGCTATATCGACAACCTGGCCCTGTACAAGATCAACAAGCTGCACCTGCACCTCAGCGACGACCAGGGCTGGCGCATCGCCATCGACTCCTGGCCGCGCCTGGCCCGACACGGCGGCTCCACCCAGGTCGGCGGCGGGCCGGGCGGCCACTACACCAAGGACCAGTACCGCGACATCGTCGCGTACGCCGCCTCGCGCCACCTGGAGGTCGTGCCCGAGATCGACATGCCCGGCCACACCAACGCCGCGCTCGCCTCGTACGCGGAGCTCAACTGCGACGGCGTCGCCCCGCCCCTCTACACGGGCACCGAGGTCGGCTTCAGCAGCCTGTGCGTGGGCAAGGACGTCACGTACGACTTCGTCGACGACGTCGTCCGCGAGCTGGCCGCCCTCACTCCCGGCCGGTACCTCCACATCGGCGGCGACGAGGCGCACTCGACCGGCCACGAGGACTACGTCGCCTTCATGGACCGGGTCCAGGCGGTCGTCGCCGCGTACGGCAAGACCGTCATCGGCTGGCACCAGCTCACCGGCGCACGTCCCGCCGACGGCGCCCTCGCCCAGTACTGGGGCCTGGACGGCACGTCCGGTGCCGAGAAGGCACGGGTGGCGAGCGCCGCGCGCAACGGCACCGGGCTGGTCCTGTCGCCCGCCGACCGGCTCTACCTGGACATGAAGTACACCAAGGACACCCCGCTCGGCCTGTCCTGGGCCGGGTACGTGGAGGTGCGGCGGGCCTACGACTGGGACCCGGGCTCCTACCTTCCGGGCGTCCCCGCGGCCGCCGTCAGGGGCGTCGAGGCGCCGCTGTGGACGGAGACCCTCTCCACCGACGCCCACCTCGACACGATGGCCTTCCCCCGGCTGCTCGGGGCGGCGGAGCTGGGCTGGTCCCCGGCCGCCTCGCACGACTGGGAGGCGTACCGGCAGCGGCTCGCGGGCCAGGGCCCGCGCCTGGAGGCGCTGGGCGTCGGCTTCCACCGGTCGCCGCAGGTGCCGTGGCGGACCCGGTGAAAAAGCCGGGGCGCCGGACGGAGGACCGTACTCCGTCCGGCGCCCCGGCCGGCCCGTGGGTCACGCGAAACGCGCGATCGGGTTCACCAGCGTGCCCATGAACTGGAGCGCGCCGGAGGGGTCCGCCAGGTCCACCATCTGCTTGTTGTTGCGGAGCTGGAGGCGGTTGAGGCAGGAGAGCGCGAACTCCCCGGCGAACATGTCGTACTGCGCGAACTTGTCCGCCAGCTCGGGCTTGGACTCCTGGTAGGACCTGACGCACTCGGCGACCGTCCGCCAGAAGTCGTCCTCGTCCAGGACCCCCTCGGCGGCGAGCGTCGCGCCCAGGAAGCGGAAGAAGCAGTCGAAGACGTCCGTGAAGACGGACAGCAGCTTGGTGTCCTCGGGCACGTCCACCCGGATGCGCTCCACGGCCGGCGGCAGCACCGCGTCCGGGTCCATCACCGCGATCTCCTCGGCGATGTCCTTGAAGATCGCGCGCCGGACCGCACCGTCCTCGATCACCAGGATCACGTTCTCGCCGTGCGGCATCCACACCAGGTCGTAGGCGTAGAAGGTGTGCAGGATCGGCAGCAGGTACGCGTCCAGGTAGCGGCGCAGCCACTCGGTGGGCGCCAGCCCCGACTCGGCGATCAGCGCGCCGGCGAACGACGCGCCCTCGTGGTCGGTGTGCAGCAGCGACGCCATGGTGGCGAGGCGCTGGCCGTCCTCGATCGTCGGCACCGGGCTCTCGCGCCACAGCGCGGCGAGCATCTTGCGGTACGGGGAGTACCGGTCGGTGGCGGCCTCGTACTCCAGGTGGCGGTAACCGACCGCGGCCCGCTCGCGGATGATCGAGAAGCGGGCCGCCTTCAGGACGTCGTCGCCGTCGATCAGGTTCGCCAGCCAGTCGTTGATGGCCGGGGTGGCCTCCATGTACGCGGCGGAGAGGCCGCGCATGAAGCCCATGTTGAGGACCGAGATGGCCGTCTTGACGTAGTGCTTGGCCGGGTCGTCGGTGTTGAAGAACGTCCGGATCGACTGCTGCGCCAGGTAGCGGTCGTCGCCCTCGCCGAGGAACACCAGCCGCCGCTGGGCGATCTCGGCGGCGAAGGTGACGGACAGCTTGTTCCACCACTGCCAGGGGTGCACCGGCACCAGGAGGTAGTCGGCGAAGTCCAGGCCGAGGCCGGCCAGGGTCTTGGCGAAGCCGTCGACGGCCGCGTCGCCCAGCTCGGCGCGGATGAAGGCGTCGTAGTCGATGCCCGCGCCCGCGGTGAAGGTGGTGCGGTCGCGGTGGGCGGCCAGCCAGATGAGCCGCAGCGGGTTCGCCGCCTCCGGCGCGTACGCGTGGTACTCGTCGATGCCGAAGCCGAGCCGCCCGTTGTTGGCGACGAAGCACGGGTGGCCCTCGGTCATGCCCGTCTCGACGTCCTGGAAACCGGCCTTCGCCAGCTCGGCGGCCGGCACCGGCGGCTTGGCCGACTTGTACGCCGTACCGGAGAGGGTGGAGGAGATCTCCTCCAGGTAGACCGGGAGGATCTCGTCGCTCAGGCCCAGGGAGCCGCGCAGCTCGATGATGAACCGCAGCGCGTCGAGCGGCAGTTCCTCCCCGCCCTGGTGGCGGCTGATGGAGCCGGCGTCCACCTGCCAGTGGTCGAGGGCGAACCGCTCGGCGGTGAAGCGGTACTCGGTCGTGCGGTCGTCGCTGAGCACGCGGTAGCGGTCCTCGCCCAGGGGCTCGGGGGTGAGCAGCCGCTCGTGGGCGAACTCGGCGAGGCCCTTGCGGACCAGGAGGCGGTTGGCGTGCGCCCAGCGCTCGGGGGTGAGGTGGGCGACGGGGTCCATGGGGTGGGCGGCGCTCATCGGGCGGCCCCCACGGCGGCGCGGAACTGCTCCCGGGTGCAGAAGCTCAGGTAGGCGTCCTTCTCCGGCTTGGCGATCCGCTCGGCTATCTCGAAGCCGACGGCCGCGTTCAGCGCGTGGACGGCCGTGTTGCGGACGTCGGGCTCGACGACGACCCGTGCGGTCGCCGGGTCCCGGAACAGCTCCTCCATCACGGCGGTGATCACGGCGCGGGTGAAGCCGTGGACGGGGGTGTCGGTCGGGGCGACCAGGAAGTGCATGCCCACGTCGCCGGGGCGCGCCTCGTACAGCCCGACCAGCTCCGCCTTCGCCGGGTCGTACCGCTCCATGAGGAACGCGGGCTCACCGTCGCGCAGGCCGATGAAGGCGTCGTGGTGCTCGTCGGCCGCGATGGCCATGTACTCGCGCTCGACGTCGGCGACGGTGTGGTTCTGCATCATCCAGAACCCGGCCTTGGGGTGGGTGACCCAGGAGTGGACCAGCTCGCCGTCCACGAGCGGGTCGAGCGGGCGGAAGGTGAAGGTCCCGACGGCGGTGGCGGTACCGGTGGTGCTGGTGGTGCTCATACTGCGAACTCCTGGAACGCGATGGACTTCTCGACGGGGTAGTACTCGGAGCCCAGCAGCTCACCGATGATGTACGCGTTGCGGTAGGCGCCCATGCCCAGGTCGGGACTGGTGATCGAGTGGGTGTGCACACCGGCGTTCTGGAGGAAGATGCCCCGGCCGGTGGTGTCGATGGAGTAGTTGCGGGCGACGTCGAAGCGGCCCTGGCCGTCCCAGCGGATCCGGTCGCGCACGGGCTCCAGGAACGCGGGGGTCACGTACTTGTAGCCGGTGGCCAGGACCAGGCCCTCGGTCTCGATCTCGAAGTCCTTGCCCTGCTCCTCCTGGCGGAGGCCGAGCGTGTACGTGCCGTTCTCGTACGTCGCGCTGTTGAGCGACGCGTTCGTGAGCAGCCGTGTGGGGACGGGGCCGCCGAGGTTCTTCTGGTACAGCAGGTCGAAGATCGCGTCGATCAGCTCGCCGTCGATGCCCTTGAACAGGCCCTTCTGCTGGGTCTCCAGGCGGTAGCGGGTGGCCTCGGGGAGGGCGTGGAAGTAGTCCACGTACTCCGGGGAGGTCATCTCCAGCGTGAGCTTGGTGTACTCCAGCGGGAAGAAGCGGGGGGAGCGGGTGACCCAGTTGAGGCGGTAGCCGTGGACGTCGATCTCGCTCAGCAGGTCGTAGTAGATCTCGGCGGCGCTCTGGCCGCTGCCCACGAGGGTGATCGACTTCTTCTTCTGGAGCGCTTCCTTGTTCGGCAGGTAGCGCGAGTTGTGGAGGAAGTCGCCCTCCAGCCCCTCGCAGGCCTCCGGGATGTACGGCGGGGTGCCGGTGCCCAGGACGAGGTGGCGGGCGCGGAAGGTGTCGCCGGCGGTCGTGCGGACCGCGTACAGCTCCTCGGCGGCGTCGTACTCGACCGTCTCGACCGTGGTGTTGTAGCGGACGCTGCTCAGCTTGCCGGCGGCCCAGCGGCAGTAGTCGTTGTACTCGGTCCGCAGCGGGTAGAAGTTCTCGCGGATGTAGAACGAGTAGAGCCGGCCGTTCTCCTTGAGGTACTGGAGGAACGAGTACGGCGACGTCGGGTCGGCGAGGGTGACCAGGTCCGACATGAACGGCGTCTGGAGGTGGGCGCCCTCCAGGAACATCCCGGAGTGCCACTCGAATCCGGGCTTGGACTCGAGGAAGAGGCCGTCGAGCTCCTCGATCGGCTCGGTCAGGCAGGCGAGACCGAGGTTGAACGGACCCAGTCCGATACCGATGAAATCGTGGACGTCACGAGGCGTGGACAAGGTTTTCTCCAAGGTACTGCTCGGCGTGGCCGGCGATCAGGTCGAGGACGGCGGTGATGTCGTGCACGGTCGTCTCGGGGTTGAGCAGGGTGAACTTCAGGTACTGGCGGCCGTCCACCTTCGTACCGGCGACGACCGCCTCGCCCGACGCGAACAGCGCCTTGCGGGCGTGGAGGTTGGCGCGGTCGATCTCTGTGGGGGAGGTGACGGCGGCCGGGATGTAGCGGAAGACCAGGGTGGACAGCGACGGCCGGACGACCACGTCGTAGCGCGGGTCGGCGGCGAGCACGTCCCAGCCGGCGGCGGCCAGATCGCACACCTCGTCGAAGAGCTGCCCGACGCCGTCGGCGCCCATGACGCGCAGGGTCATCCACAGCTTGAGCGCGTCGAAGCGGCGGGTGGTCTGGAGCGACTTGTCGACCTGGTTCGGGATCCGCTCCTCCACCGTGCGCCGGGGGTTGAGGTAGTCCGCGTGGTAGGTGGCGTGCCGCAGCGTGGCGCCGTCACGGACCAGCACGGCGGAGGAACTCACCGGCTGGAAGAAGGACTTGTGGTAGTCGACGGTGACGGAGTCGGCCCGCTCGATGCCGTCGAGGAGGTGACGGCGGGTGGGGGAGGCGAGCAGTCCGCAGCCGTAGGCGGCGTCGACGTGCATCCAGGCGCCGTACTGGCCGGCGAGCTCGGCGATCTCCGGGAGCGGGTCGATGGAGCCGAAGTCGGTGGTGCCGGCGGTGGCGACGATCGCCATCGGGGTGAGCCCCTGGGCGGCGCACAGCTCCAGCTCGGCGGCGAGGGCGACGGACTGCATCCGCTTGTCGCGGTCGGTGGGGACGGCGATCACGGCGTCCGGGGACAGGCCGAGGAGTTTGGCCGACTTCTGGACGCTGAAGTGGCTGCACTCGGAGGAGAAGATGCGCAGTTTCGCCAGGTCGTCCGTCTTGGCCTCCTCACGGGCCAGGAGCAGGGCCTGGAGGTTGGACTGGGTGCCGCCGCTGGTGAACACGCCGTCGGCGGCCGGCCCGAGGCCGATGCGGCCGGTGGTCCAGTCGATCAGCTTGCGCTCGATGAGGGTGCCGCCGGCGCTCTGGTCCCAGGTGTCCAGCGAGGAGTTGACGGCCGAGAGGACGGCCTCGCCGAGGACGGCGGGGATGACGACCGGGCAGTTGAGGTGGCCCAGGTAGCGCGGGTGGTGGAAGTAGACCGCGTCGCGGAGGTAGACCTGCTCCAGCTCGTCGAGGGCGGCGGAGGCGTCGCCGAGCGGCTTGTCGAGGTCGACGGCGGAGACGAGGGGCGCCAGCTCGTCCGGCGTGACGCCGGTGAACGGCCGCCGGGTGGAGGCGAGCCGGTTCGCCACCCGCTCCACTCCTTCGGTGACGGAACGCCGGTACTGATCGGCTGTCGCGTCATTGAGCAGGTGCGAGCGCATGCGGTTGTCCTCCCGGGTACGGGGACTTGAACGGCCCTCAGGGGACAGGAAGGGGGTTGAGGCGCCGTGGCGTAAGTAAGGTTAGCCTAACCTAATTTGAAACCGCAACGGCCCCAGGTGCCTCACCAGCCCCGTACGGCACGGCCGTTGCTCCCGACCTTCCGCCGTACCACCGCCGTCGCGGGGCGACGGCGCGCCGGGTCCCGGAGCCGGGGTGCCCGCGGTACGGGCGGGCACGGACGTCCGGGCGGCCCCGTGGCGCGGTGCCACGGGGCCGTTCCGGACGGGTGCTCCGGCCGACGGACCGCGGGATCGCGGTACCGCGGCCGTCACGGTCGCGGGTGGACCGCTCCTGTGCCCGCCCTCCGGGCGGACGGCGCCGGTTCCGGCGTACTGCCTAGGACTCGTCCTCGGTCGTGTCGGGGACCTCGCGAAGGGCGTCCTCGCTCAGGCCCTTGCGCCAGTAGCCGACGAAGGTGACCCGCCGGCGGTCGATGCCGCGCTCGTTGACCAGGTGCCGGCGCAGCGCCTTCACCGAGCCGGCCTCGCCCGCGATCCAGGCGTACGGGGCCGAGCCCGACAGCTCGGCGGCCCGTACCGCGTCGACCGCGGCGGGCGCGCCCTCCTCCCGGACCAGCCAGGTGACGGTCGCGTCCGCCTCCGTGGCGAGCTCCAGGCGGTCGGCGGTGTACGGGACTTCGAGCCACACCCGTGCCCTCGTCCCGGCCGGCAGCTCCTCCAGGATCGCCGAGGCGGCGGGCAGCGCCGTCTCGTCGCCCCAGATCAGCACCTCGTCGGCGTCCTCCGGCAGCCGGAAGCGCACACCGGTGTTGTCGGCCGCCGTCGGCCCGAGGGCGACCACCCGGTCCCCCGGTGCCGCTCCGGCGGCCCAGCGGCAGGCCGGCCCGCCGTCCTCGTGCAGGGCGAAGTCGATGTCCACCTCGGCGCCCCCGTCACCGGCCGTGCGCTGCCCGCGCACGGTGTACGAGCGCATCACCGCCCGTACGTCGTCGGGCATGGCCCGCCACGCGCCGAGCGCGCCGTACAGGTCCCCGTCCACCACCGGCGGCATCACCGGCTGGGGCTGGCCCGGGTGGGGCAGGAACAGCGACAGGCTCTGGTCGCGGCCGCCGGAGACGAAACCTTTCAGCTCCTCGCCGCCGGCCCCGGTGAACGTGACCCGCACCAGCGACGGGCCGAGCCGCCGCGTCCGCGCCACCTGGAGGGAGAAGAAGGCGAACACCGGGTCAGGCCACCTTCTTGGCGTTCTGGATCGCCTTGGCGAGGTCCTCCAGCAGGACGGCGCACTTGTCGTAGGAGTAGATCGGCTCGGTGAAGCGCGGGACGACCTGGCCGGCCTTGACGGCGGGCAGTCGCGTCCAGGTCGGCTTGGACTTCAGGTCGGCCGGCTGGATGGCCTGGCTGCGGTTGTCCATCATGATGATGTCGGCCGGGTACTTGTCGAGGTTCTCCCAGCTCAGTTCCTCGAAGTAGCCCTGCGCGTTGACCTTCGGCTTCACGAACTTCACGCCCAGCTCCTCGAAGTACGCGGTGTCCGCGGACATCTTGGCGAGCGAGACGTAGAACAGCTCGGCGCTGGCCGAACCGATCATCACGCGGATCTCGGGCCGCGACTTGGCGGCGGCGCGCAGCGCGGCGGCGGCCTTCTCGAAGCGGGCCTTGGCGTCGACCGTCTTCTTGTCCTTCAGGTCCGCGCCCAGCGACTCGGCCAGCTCGGCGTGGCGCGCCAGGGCCTTCGGCATCGTGGTGTTGGCGGCCCACAGCGCGACGGTCGGCGCCAGCTTGACGATCTTGTCGTGGGACTGCGGGGGCAGGTACCACAGGACGTCCTTGTCCCACATCGCCGAGACCAGCAGCTCGGGCTCGAGCTTCAGGTACTCCTCGATGTTGAAGGTGCCCCAGACGTTGCCGAGGTTCTTCACCTTGGTGACGTCGAGGTCGCCGGCCTGGATGTCGGCCTTCTCCTTGCCCGTCTTCGGGTCCTTGACGGTCGTCGGACCGAAAACACCCTTGACCTCGATGCCGTAGTCGTACAGCGCGGCGGCGGTACCGATGAAGGCGACGATGTTCTTCGGGGTGGACTTCAGCTCCACCGCCTTGTTGCGGTCGTCCGTGAACTTCCAGGGGCCGGACTTCCCCTCGGCCTTGGCCGAGCCCTTGTCGTCTTTTCCGCCACCGCACGCGACGAGCGCGGCGCCGAGCCCGACGGCGCCGCCAGCGGCGAGCAGACCGCGACGGGTGAGGGAGGTGGCTCGGGCGTTGCTGGACATGGCGGAGTCGCTTTCGTACGGCCGTATTCGGCCACTGGGCAAGTTCGAGGGTAGGTTAGCCTAACCTCACGCGATGTCCAGAGGGTGCCCCCGTGTGGGATGGAGCACGCGACCGGAGGCCGGACGCGGCGAGGCCGCCGTCACCGGGTGACGGCGGCCCCGCCTGACGTACGGGAGGTCAGGCGGACAGGCCCAACTCCCGGGCGATCAGCATGCGCTGGACCTCACTGGTGCCCTCGCCGATCTCCAGGATCTTGGAATCCCGCCACATCCGGGCCACCGGGTACTCGTTCATGAAGCCGTAGCCGCCGTGGATCTGCGTGGCCTCACGGGCGTTGTCGACCGCGACCGTGGAGGAGTACAGCTTCGCCAGCGCCGCCTCCTTCTTGAACGGCTCTCCGCTCACCAGCCGGGAGGCGGCGTCCCGCCAGCCGATGCGCGCCATGTGCGCCCGCATCTCCATGTCGGCGATCTTGAACTGGATGGCCTGGTTGTCGCCGATGGGCCGCCCGAAGGCGTGCCGCTCCTTGGCGTACTTCACCGACTCGTCCACGCAGCCCTGGGCCAGGCCCGTCGCCAGCGCCGAGATGGCGATGCGGCCCTCGTCGAGGATGCGGAGGAACTGGGCGTACCCGCGCCCCTCCTCGCCCAGCAGGTGGGACACCGGGACGCGCACGTCCGAGAAGGACAGCTCGCGGGTGTCGGAGGCGTTCCAGCCGACCTTGGAGTAGGGCGCGGCGACCGTGAAGCCGGGGGTGCCGGAGGGGACGATGATGGAGGAGATGAGCGGGCGGCCGTCGTCCTTGTGGCCGGTGACGGCGGTGACCGTGACCAGGCCCGTGATGTCCGTGCCCGAGTTGGTGATGAAGCACTTCGAGCCGTTGATGACCCACTCGTCGCCGTCCCGCACGGCCGTGGTGCGGGTGCCGCCGGCGTCCGAGCCGCACTCCGGCTCGGTCAGCCCGAACGCGCCCAGGATCTCGCCGGAGCACATGCGCGGCAGCCACTCCCGCTTCTGCTCCTCGGTGCCGAACCGGTACACCGGCATCGCGCCGAGGGAGACGCCCGCCTCCAGGGTGATGGCGACGGACGAGTCGACCCGGGCCAGCTCCTCCAGGGCGATGCCCAGGGCGAGGTAGTCGCCGCCCATGCCGCCGTACTCCTCGGGGAAGGGCAGGCCGAACAGGCCCATCCGCCCCATCTCGCGGACGATCTCGTACGGGAACTCATGGCGCTCGTAGAAGTCCCCGATCTTCGGGGCGACGACCTCGTGGGCGAACTCCTCCACGGTGCGGCGCAGTTCCTCGTGCTCCTGGGAGAGCCGGTGGTCCAGGGACATGACTCAGGACTCCTTGTGGGAGGCCGCGCCGCCGAGGGCGCGGACGGTGCGGGACGGGCTGGGACGGCCCAGTTGTCCGGCCAGCCACACGCTCGTGGCGGTGAGCAGGCCGAGGTCGACCCCGGTGTCGATGCCGAGGCCGTGGAGCATCCACACGAGGTCTTCGGTGGCGAGGTTCCCGGTGGCGGACTTGGCGTACGGGCAGCCGCCGAGGCCGCCGGCGGAGGCGTCGACCGTGGTGACGCCGTGCTGGAGGGCGGCGAGGGTGTTGGCGAGCGCCTGGCCGTAGGTGTCGTGGAAGTGCACGGCCAGCGCGTCCGTCGGGACGCCCGCCTCGTTGAGCGCGGTCAGCAGCCGGGTGACGTGGCCGGGGGTGGCCACGCCGATCGTGTCGCCCAGGCTCAGCTCGTCGCAGCCCATGTCCCGCAACCGCCGGCAGACCCGGACGACCTCGTCGACCGGGACGGGGCCCTCCCAGGGGTCGCCGAAGCACATGGAGAGGTAGCCGCGCACGGTGAGGCCGTGCTCGACGGCGCGGGTGACGACCGGGTCGAACATGGCGAGCGCCTCGTCGACCGTGCGGTTGAGGTTGGCCTTCGCGAACGACTCGGTGGCGCTGGCGAACACGGCCACCTCCCGCGCCCCGAGCGCCAGCGCCCGGTCGAGACCGCGCTCGTTCGGCACGAGGACCGGCAGCCGCACCCCTTCGAGGTCGCTGACGAGCGGGAACAGCCGCTCGGCGTCGGCGAGCTGGGGCACCCACTTGGGATGGACGAAGCTGGTCGCCTCGATGGTGGTCAGTCCGGCGCCGGCGAGGCGCCGGATGAACTCGGCCTTCACCTCGGTCGGGACGACACCCTGCTCGTTCTGGAGGCCGTCGCGCGCACCGACCTCATGGATCCGCACACGGGCGGGCAGCCCCGGCGCGGGCACGGTCATGGGCAGTCCGGTGGTCATCGCTCCTCCTTGGGAACCACCACGGCGAGCACCTGGTCCATGGCGACGGTGGTCCCGGGCGTGACGTCCAGCTCGGCGACGGTGCCGTCGTGCGGGGCGGAGATGACGTGCTCCATCTTCATGGCCTCGACCACCACCAGCCCCTGTCCGGCCGTCACCTCGTCGCCCACGGCGACCTTCACGACCGTGACCGTCCCGGGCATGGGCGCGGTCAGCGATTCGGCCCCGGCGTGCGCCGACCGGCCGAGGGAGGCCTCCACCGGGTCGTGGTCCAGGACGTTCCAGGCGTCCCCGTCCCGGCCCAGCCAGCTCCCGGCGCGGTGGAAGGCGTGCGTGAGGCCGTCCACCTCGACGGTGGCGGTGCTCGCGGTGAGCGCCACCAGCCGGGCCCGCCGCCCGGCGGACGCCGGCGCCCCGGCCGCCGGGGCGCCGGTGGTTCCCGCTCCCTCGTCCGCCGCCCCGCCGTCGCCGGACGGCAGCAGCAGCTCCGCGTCCCCGGCGGTGCCCCGCACCCGCACGGTCACGGGCTCGTGGCCCGGGATCCGGAGGTGGTGGGCCGTCCAGGCGGGGGCGCCGCCGAGGCGCCAGGCGCTCGGCACCGAGAACGGGTCCGTCCAGCCGGGGCCGGCGGGCGGGGCCAGCTCCGCCTGCCGCACCAGCGCGGCCGCCGCGTACACCTCCTCCGGTACGCCCCCGGGGACCAGCCCCTCGGCGTCCCGCTCCACCAGCCCGGTGTCCAGGTCGCCGGACACGACGTCCGGGTGGGCGAGGAGCCGGCGCAGGAAACCGGCGTTGGTCGGGACGCCGAGGGTGACCGTGTCCGCGAGGGCCGCCCGGAGCTTGCGGAGCGCGGTGGGGCGGTCGGGCCCGTGGACGATGACCTTCGCCAGCATCGGGTCGTACAGGCTGGACACCTCGGTGCCCTCGCTCAGGCCCGAGTCGGTCCGCACCCCGTCGCCCGAGGGCTCGGCCAGCGCCAGCACCGTGCCGCCCGAGGGCAGGAAGCCCCGGGAGGGGTCCTCCGCGCAGAGGCGGGCCTCGATGGAGTGGCCGGTGAGCGCGATGTCGTCCTGGGTGAAGCCGAGCGGCTCGCCGGCGGCCACGCGCAACTGCCACTCCACCAGGTCCAGGCCCGTGACCAGTTCGGTGACCGGGTGCTCGACCTGGAGCCGGGTGTTCATCTCCATGAAGTAGTGGGCGGACGGGTCGCCGCCCGGGACGATGAACTCCACGGTGCCCGCGCCCCGGTAGCCGCAGGAGCGGGCCGCCTGGACGGCGGCCTCGCCCATCGCGGCCCGGGTCTTCTCGTCCAGCAGGACGGAGGGGGCCTCCTCGATGATCTTCTGGTGCCGGCGCTGGAGGGAGCACTCGCGCTCGCCGAGGTGCACGACGTTGCCGTGCCCGTCCGCCAGCACCTGGATCTCGATGTGCCGGGGCCGGTCGATCCACCGCTCGACGAGCAGCGTGTCGTCGCCGAACGACGCCCGCGCCTCGCGGCGCGCGGCCGCGATCTCGTCCATCAGGGCCGACTCGACCCGGGTGAGGCGCATGCCCTTGCCGCCGCCGCCCGCCGAGGGCTTCAGCAGCACCGGCATGCCGATCTCACGGGCGGCCGCCGCCAGTTCGTCGTCGCTCAGCCCGCTTCCCGAGGAGCCGGGCACCACCGGCACGCCGGCGGCCTTCACGGTCTCCTTGGCGCGGATCTTGTCGCCCATGAGGGCGATCGCGGAGGCCGGCGGCCCGATGAAGACCAGACCGGCGTCCTCGCAGGCCTGCGCGAAGGCGGCGTTCTCCGCCAGGAAGCCGTATCCCGGGTGGACGGCCTCCGCGCCGGTGCGGGCGGCCGCCTCCAGCAGCCGGTCCACCCGCAGGTAGCTCTCGCCGGCGGGCGGCGGCCCGATCCGCACCGCCGTGTCCGCCTCCCGTACGTGCCGGGCGTCGGCGTCCGCGTCGCTGAAGACCGCGACCGAGCGGATGCCGAGCGTCCGCAGCGTACGGATGACGCGGACCGCGATCTCGCCCCGGTTGGCGACAAGAACAGTCGTGAACATCAGTCCCTCACATCCGGAAGACGCCGAAGCCGGGCTCACCCAGCGGGGCGTTGGCACACGCGGTCAGGGCCAGACCCAGCACCTGGCGGGTCTCCAGCGGGTCGATCACACCGTCGTCCCAGAGCCGGGCCGTGGCGTAGTAGGCGTTCCCCTGCTGCTCGTACTGCGCGCGGATCGGGTCCTTGAACGCCTCCTCCTCGTCGGCGGACCAGGACTCGCCGCGCGCCTCGATCTGGTCGCGCTTGACCGTGGCCAGGACGGAGGCGGCCTGCTCGCCGCCCATCACGGAGATCTTGGCGTTGGGCCACATCCACAGGAAGCGGGGGCTGTAGGCCCGGCCGCACATCGAGTAGTTGCCGGCGCCGTACGAACCGCCGACGACGACCGTCAGCTTCGGCACGCGCGTGCAGGCGACGGCGGTGACCATCTTGGCGCCGTGCTTGGCGATGCCGCCCGCCTCGTAGTCCCGGCCGACCATGAAGCCGGAGATGTTCTGGAGGAACAGCAGCGGAATGCCGCGCTGGTCGCACAGCTCGATGAAGTGGGCGCCCTTCTGGGCGGACTCGGCGAACAGGATGCCGTTGTTGGCGACGATCCCCACCGGGTGGCCGTGGATCCGGGCGAAGCCGGTGACCAGCGTCTGCCCGAACTCGGACTTGAACTCCTGGAACCGCGAGCCGTCCACGATCCGCGCGATGATCTCCCGCGCGTCGTACGGCGTGCGCGAGTCGACCGGCACCGCCCCGTACAGCCCCGCGGGGTCGACCTTGGGCTCCTCGACCGGCTCCACCGGCCAGGGCAGCGGACCGCGCTCGGGCAGCGTCGCCACGATGTTCCGCACGATCCGCAGCGCGTGCGCGTCGTCCTCCGCGAGGTGGTCGGTGACGCCGGAGGTCCGGGAGTGGACCTCGCCGCCGCCCAGCTCCTCGGCGGTGACGACCTCACCGGTCGCGGCCTTCACCAGCGGCGGGCCGCCCAGGAAGATCGTGCCCTGGTTGCGGACGATCACGGCCTCGTCGCTCATCGCCGGGACGTACGCCCCGCCGGCCGTGCACGAGCCGAGGACGGCGGCGATCTGCGGGATGCCCGCGCCCGACATACGGGCCTGGTTGTAGAAGATCCGCCCGAAGTGCTCCCGGTCGGGGAAGACCTCGTCCTGCTTGGGGAGGAAGGCGCCGCCCGAGTCCACCAGGTAGACGCACGGGAGGCGGTTCTCCAGGGCCACCTCCTGGGCGCGCAGGTGCTTCTTGACCGTCATCGGGTAGTACGTGCCGCCCTTGACGGTCGCGTCGTTCGCCACGACGACCACCTCGCGGCCGGCGACCCGGCCCACTCCGGCGATCACCCCGGCGGCCGGTGCCTGGCCGTCGTACATCCCCTCGGCCGCCAGCGGGGCGAGCTCCAGGAACGGGGAGCCGGGGTCCAGGAGGGTGTCGACGCGGTCGCGCGGCAGCAGCTTCCCGCGCGCGGTGTGCCGGGCGCGGGCCTTCTCACCGCCCCCCAGCCGGGCGGCGGCCAGCCGGGCGCGCAGCCCCTCGGCCAGCTCGTGGTGCGCCGCCTCGTTTGCCTGCCAGGCGGCGGAGGCCGGATCTGCCGTGCTGGTCAGCACGGGCGCCTGCTGCATCATGCCCCCAGTTAATGACCGTTAACGTGTGTCCATCAGGTTAACGACCGCTAACCGCCTTGTCTAGAATCAATCCATGAGCACCAGGACCGACGCCCCGACGCGCCGCGAACAGATCCTCAAGGAGGCCGCACGCCTCTTCGCCGAGCGCGGCTTCCACGGTGTGGGCGTCGACGAGATAGGCGCCGCCGTCGGCATCAGCGGTCCCGGCCTCTACCGGCACTTCCCCGGCAAGGACGCCATGCTGGCCGAGCTGCTGGTCGGCATCAGCGAGCGGCTCCTCGACGGCGGCCGGCGACGCGTACGGGAGGCGGCGGGCGACCCCGGGGCGCTCCTCGGGTCGCTCATCGACGGGCACATCGACTTCGCGCTCGACGACCGCCCCCTGATCACCCTGCACGACCGCGAGCTGGACCGCCTCCGGGAGAGCGACCGCAAGAGGGTCCGCCAGCTCCAGCGGCAGTACCTGGAGCTGTGGGTCACGGTGGTCCGCGAGCTGTACCCGGCGCCCCCCGAGGCGGAGGCCAGGGCCACCGTCCACGCCGTGTTCGGCCTGCTCAACTCCACCCCCCACATCGGCCTTCTCGGCCGCACCGCCATGGAGGCCCTGCTGCGCCGCCTTGCCCACGGTGCGTTCGGCTCCCTGGGTGAGCCCCCGGCGGCCTGAGGGGGAACGGCCGGGGGTCCGCACGGTGTGGCGCCTCCCGTACCCCGCGCCAGGGGTGTGGCATGGGCCGGGTGCAGAGAGGACCGGCCCATGGCAGGCTCGCCCGGATCGCTCACCGGCGGGCTGCGAGCCGGCGCCGGAAGCGGCGCCGGCACCCCACCGGTGCGGAGCGCCCGGCGGGCCGTGACGGGACCGCCTGGATCTCGTTGCTGCTCCTCAGCCTGCCGGGGTTCGCGGCGCTGGCGGCGCTCCTGTTCACCTGGATGCAGGTGGGGCAGGCGAACAAGGAACTCCGGCTCGGCGAGCAGGGCCAGGTCACCAGCAGGTTCAACGCGGCCATCAGCAACCTGGGCTCGGACTCCGAGGACGTGCGCCTGGGCGGGCTCTACGCGCTGGAGCGCCTCATGCACGACTCCGCTCGTGACCACCCCACGGTGGTCTCGGTCGTCTCCGCGTACGTGCGCCGGCACGCCCCGGTGAGGGCCGGCGCGGCGCAGAAGCCCGTCTCCACAGACGTCGATGCCGCGATGGCGGTCCTGCTCAGGCGCCCGTCCGTGGCGGGACGGCAGGCGATCGTGGACCTGAGCCGTGCGGACCTGAGGGGGTGGAAGCCCGCGCACCAGGGCGCCGAGGCCGTCCGCTGGGGCGGAGCGATGCTGGCGGGAGCGAACCTCAGCGGCGTGAACCTTTCCTCCGGGAAACTGCGCGGGGCCGTTCTGGGCGGTGCGACTCTGCGCGGCACACCGTTGGACGGGGCAGATCTCCGTGAGTCGACTCTGGACGGAGCCGACCTGCGCGAGGCGTCTGTGAACCAGGCGGATCTCGGCGGCGCTTCCCTGGACGGGGCGGACCTGCGCCAAACCAATCTGACGTACGCGAACCTCAGCAAGAGCTGGGTGTGCGGCATCACGTGCGCGAATCTGACCGGCACGGACCTGACCGGCGCCAATCTGGCCGGGGCGGTTGCCGCGGAGGCGAATCTGACCAAGGCCATCCTGTGCTGGACAGGCACGATGTTCATCGGGAGCGTCGACGCGCCGGCCAGCCCGGCCACCGAGCGCGTCGTGCGATCGTGCGCCACCTTGCGGGGTGCGGACCTCTCCCGGGCGCAGCTCACCGGGCTCGACCTCGCGGGGGCGGACCTTCGCAGTGCCATCCTGACCGGCGCCGACCTCACGAAGGCGAACCTCGCCAAAGCCGATCTCCGGAAGGCCGACCTCAGGAAGGCCGACTTCACCGGGGCGAAGCTGTCCGGAGCCCGCCTCGCGGGAGCGAAGCTCACCGGCGCCAAGGGCCTCCCGGCGTCCCTTCGCTGACCGACAGGTGCGAGCCCCCGGCGGGCCTGAGGCGCGCGCCACGTCCACGGGGCGGAATGACGCGGCCACCGACGGTGGCGGCGCGGCACAATGGGGCCATGCCGATACCCAGCCGCGCCGCCCTCGTCGAGCACCTCGTCCGCACCCGGATCGCCGGAGACGTCGCCACGCCCCGCGACAACAACCTCTCCCACTACCGCAAGCTCGCGAACGGCGACCGCCACTACTGGCTCGGCCTGGAGCTGGGCGACCGGTGGACCGACGAGCAGGACGTGCTCGCCGTGATGGCCGAGCGGTGCGGGGTGAACGACGATCCGGCGCACCGGGCCGGGCAGGACACCATCGACCCGGAGCTGACCGTCGACGGCCTGGAGCGGATGGCCGCGCGGCTGCGCAAGGCCGCCGCCGGCCGGCAGCGGGTGCTGTTCGCCACCGGGCACCCCGGCGCGCTGCTGGACGTGCACAGCAGCACCGCCGCCGCGCTGCGGGCGGCCGGCTGCGACATCGTGCGGATCCCCGGCGGGCTCGTCGCCGACGAGGGGTACGTGGTGCAGTTCGCCGGCGTCGCGGTCTTCGAGCGGGGCGCCAGCCTGTGGCACACCCACTCGCCGGAGCCGATGAACGCCATCCTCGACCACCTGGACGTCCAGCCGGACCTGGTCGTGGCCGACCACGGCTGGGCGGGCCGCGCCGGCCAGCGGGGCATCGACTCGGTCGGGTACGCCGACTGCAACGACCCCGCCCTGTTCATCGGCGAGGCCGAGGGCACCATGCAGGTCACCGTGCCGCTCGACGACCACGTCGTCGACCCGCGCTACTACGAGCCGATGACGGCGTACCTGCTGGACGCGGCCGGGCTGCTCTGAGACGGGGCGGCGCCGGGCGCTCAGCGGGTGAGCGCCCGCTTCCGGCGGCCGCTCAGCCGGTGACCGCCCGCTTCCGGCGGCCGCTCAGCTCACCGCGGGCGGCCTCCATGAACGCGGCCCGCCGCTCCCGCTTGGCGGGCACCGCCGGGCTCCCGGTGCCGCCCCGCACGCGCGCGTGGAGCGCCTCGGCGTACTCCTGGGCGGCCAGTGCCGTCCCGTCAGCGCAGACCAGTTCGACGGCCTTCGTCGCCAGCCAGAGGTCGTGCAGCGCCTCCTCGTCGGTGCCGCACGCGTCCGACAGGCCGAGGCTCCTGCTGTCGAGGACCAGCTCGATCCGCTGCGCCGAGCCGAGGAAGTCCATGATGGCCGCCTTGCGCTCCGCGCGGTCGGTGGCGGCCCGCTCCCACTGGTGGCGGCGGTTCTCGACCCGGGTCGCCAGATGCTGGCCCACCAGCGTGCCCAGGGTGCCGAGCAGAACTCCCGCCAGGGCCAGGGCCGTTCCCCCCGTCAGTGTCTCCATGACGCCAAGGAAACCTCACCCGCGCGGGACGCGCACCACGCCCTCCTGGATGACGGAGATGGCCAGCCGGCCGTCCTGGGTGTAGATGCGGGCCTGGCCCAGGCCGCGGCCGCCCGAGGCGGAGGGGGACTCCTGGTCGTACAGGAGCCACTCGTCCGCCCGGAAGGGGCGGTGGAACCACATGGCGTGGTCCAGTGACGCGCCGACGACGTCACCGACCGCCCAGCCGCCGCGCCCGTGGGCGAGGAGGACCGAGTCGAGCAGCGTCATGTCGGAGACGTAGGTCGCCAGGCACACGTGCAGCAGCGGGTCGTCGGCGAGCTTGCCGTTGGTCCGGAACCACACCTGGGAGCGCGGCTCGCGCGGCTCGCCGACGCTGCCCCACGGCGGCACCTCCGCGTACCGCAGGTCCACCGCCGCCCGCGCCTCGATCAGCCGGTCGGCGACGTCCGCGGGCAGGTGGCGCGGCAGCATCTCGGCGGCCGTCGGCAGGCTCTCGGGGTCGGGCGCGGCCGGCATCTCCGCCTGGTGCTCCAGCCCCTCCTCGTACGTCTGGAACGACGCCGAGAGGTGGAAGATCGGCTGCCCGTGCTGGACGGCGACGACCCGGCGGGTGGTGAAGGACCGGCCGTCCCGGATGCGGTCGACGGTGTAGACGATCGGCGCGCCCGGGTCCCCGGCGCGCAGGAAGTACGCGTGCAGGGAGTGGGCGTGGGGGACCCCCCTGCTCGAGCGAAGCCGAGAGCTTGGGGGACGGTCCTCGGGTACGGTCCGGCCGGCCGCGACCAGCGCCTGCGCGGCCACCTGGCCGCCGAAGACGCGCGGGACGAGGGCCGACCGGGACACGCCCCGGAAGATGTCCTGCTCGATCCGCTCCAGGTCGAGCAGATCGAGCAGGGCGTCCAGAGCCTCGGGCACTTACAGACCCATCGACTTGGCGATGATCGACTTCATGATCTCGCTGGTGCCGCCGTAGATCCGGTTGACACGGTTGTCCGCGTACAGGCGGGCGATCGGGTACTCGTTCATGTAGCCGTAGCCGCCGTGGAGCTGGAGGCAGCGGTCGATGACGCGGTGGGCGACCTCGGTGCAGAAGAGCTTGGCGCTGGCGGCCTCGGCCGGGGTCAGCTCGCCCGCGTCCAGGGCCTCCAGGGCGCGGTCGGCGACGGCCTCGGCGGCGTCCACCTCGGCCTGGCAGGCGGCCAGCTCGAACTTGGTGTTCTGGAAGTGGGCGACCGGCTTGCCGAAGACCGTGCGCTCGGTCACGTACTGCTGGGCGAACCGCACCGCGGCCTTGGCCTGCGCGTACGCGCCGAAGGCGATGCCCCAGCGCTCGGAGGCCAGGTTGTGGCCGAGGTAGTAGAAGCCCTTGCCCTCCTCGCCGAGCAGGTCCTCGACCGGGACCTTGACGTCGACGAAGGCCAGCTCGGCGGTGTCGGAGGTCTTCAGGCCCAGCTTGTCGAGCTTGCGGCCGATGGAGTAGCCCTCGGACTTGGTGTCCACCGCGAAGAGCGAGATGCCGAAGCGGCGGTCCTGCTCGCTGGGGGCGGACGTACGGGCGCACACGATCACGCGGTCGGCGTGGACGCCACCGGTGATGAAGGTCTTGGCGCCGTTGAGGACGTAGTGCGTGCCGTCCTCGGAGAGCTTGGCCGTGGTCTTCATGCCCGCGACGTCGGAGCCGGTGCCCGGCTCGGTCATCGCCAGCGCCCACATCTCCTCGCCGGAGACGAAGTTCGGCAGGTAGCGCTTCTTCTGCTCGTCGGTGGCGAGCATCTTGATGTACGGCAGGGCGAGCAGCACGTGCACGCCGGAGCCGCCGAACTGGACGCCCGCGCGCGAGGTCTCCTCGTACAGGACGGCCTCGAACTTGTGCGTGTCCAGACCCGCGCCGCCGAACTCCTCCGGCACGTTGATGCCGAAGACGCCCAGCTCGCCGAGCTTGTAGTAGAAGTCGCGCGGCGCCTGGCCCGCCGCGAACCACTCGTCGTAGACGGGGACGACCTCGGCCTCGATGAAGGCGCGAATGGTCTCCCGGAACGCCTCGTGGTCCTCGTCGAATACGGTACGGCGCACGGACGCCTCCTCGTGGTGTCGCTGGCTACGGTCGCGCTGGATCTGGCTAAGCGCTTGCTCAGACGAAGTTACCGGGCAGTCACCGCGGCTGTCCAGGGTCGTTCACGTCACAACCACCGCAGCGCGAACCACAGCTCCATGCGCACCTCCGGGTCGTCCAGGTCCGCGTCCAGCAGCGCCGCGCACCGGGCGATCCGCTGCCGGACCGTGTTGCGGTGCACCCCGAGGGCGGTGGCCGTGCGGTCCCAGTTGCCGTGCAGCGACAGCCACGCCCGCAGCGTCTCCGGCAGAGGCTCGGTCAGCGGGGCCAGCAGCCCGCGCGCGTACGCGGCCGCCTCGTCCGGGTCCAGCAGGGCGCCGAGGCCGCCGGCGCGGTGCCGGGCCAGCGGCAGGTGCGCCGCCCGGGCCCGGCCGAGGGCGCGGGCCGCCTGGACGTCGGCTGCTCCAAGCTGCGCGGGCTCCACCGGGGCGCTCACCCCCAGGGTCCAGCCCGGGTGCGGGGCGACCTCCCGCCCGGCCGGCAACAGCGCCCGTACGGTCCCCTCCCGGACGTCCACCAGGGGCGTGCCCAGCGGCGGCGGGACGTGCGGCGGGGCGCCCTCACCGCGCGCGTGCACCACGGTCCACGGGGCGTCACCCAGCAGCGGGGCGACCTCGCCGGGAGCCGCGCCCAGCAGCAGGCGTACCAGGGCGGTGGACCGCGTGGCCTCGTCGGCGCCCTGGTGCGGGGCGGTGAGCAGCGACAGCAGGACCACCGCCACGCCCGCGATCGTGTGGTCGCCCGCCTCCCGGCGCCCCGTGGCGAGGCCCAGGGTGAGGCCCTGGCCGCCCCCCAGGGCGTACGCGGCGAGATGGGCCCCGCCCACGGTGTCCGCCGCCGACGCGGGGCGCGAGCCCGTGTGCGGCACCCGGGCCAGGCGGGCGAGGGCCGCCGCGACCCGGGGCTCCGGGGGCCGGCCGGCCGCCGCGTACTCCGCCCCGTCCGGCGCGTACAGCACCGCCCGCCCCGCCAGCCGGGACGCCAGCGCGTGCAGCACGGCGGGCACCGGGTCGGGCCGTGCCGCCGCGGTGGCCAGCGACTGCTGGGCCTCCGTCACCCGGCGCAGCTCCCGGTGGCGGGCCTGCGCCATCAGCCGCCACACCGCGCGCCCCACCGCCGCGAACGGCGTCCTCGGCGGCACCTCCAGCAGCGGCAGCCCGTGCCGGGCGCAGGCCGCGACCAGCTCCCCGGGCACCGTGTCGTACACCGGCGTCACGCCGAAACCGAGCGCCGCCGCACCCGCCTCGACGACCCGCCGCACGTACCGCTCGGGGTCGGACAACTGCATCCCCGCCGTCATCAGCAGCTCGCCGCCCAGCAGGTACGGGAAGGGGTCGGCCATCTCCGAGGCGTGCACCCAGTGGACCTCGGCCTCCGCCGGACCGGCGATCAGCCGCAGGCCCAGGTCCTCCCGCGCGAGCAGCGCGCTCAGCGGGACGGTCGGCGCCGGTGGGGCGGGCGCCGGCCCGGCGACGGGGTCCGTCATGGACGCTTCCTCCATACAGCGGGCGAACAATGGAGGAAACGTACACTTCAGCGTCGCGTCCCGGCCACCTACGGTCTTTCCGACCGGCCATGCACACTCGAAGCAGTGCACACCCGTGCATACCGGCACCAGCAGTACGAGACGACCGAAAGAAGGCCAACCGATCATGAGCAGCACCCCCGAGACGCCGCGCGGCCCCATCGACTCGTCCCGCGTCCCGCGGTACGCCGGTCCCGCGACGTTCGCCCGGCTGCCGCGGCTCGACGAGGTGGGCACCGCCGACGTCGCCGTCATCGGCGTGCCCTTCGACTCCGGCGTCTCCTACCGCCCCGGCGCCCGCTTCGGCGGCAACGCCATCCGCGAGGCGTCCCGCCTGCTGCGCCCCTACAACCCGGCGCAGGACGCCTCGCCCTTCGCGCTCGCCCAGGTCGCGGACGGCGGCGACATCGCCGTGAACCCGTTCAACATCAACGAGGCGGTCGAGACCGTCGAGGCCGCCGCCGACGACCTCCTCGGCACCGGCGCCCGCCTGATGACGCTGGGCGGCGACCACACCATCGCCCTGCCCCTGCTGCGGTCGGTCGCCAAGAAGCACGGCCCGGTCGCCCTGCTCCACTTCGACGCCCACCTCGACACCTGGGACACCTACTTCGGCGCCGAGTACACCCACGGCACCCCGTTCCGCCGGGCCGTCGAGGAGGGCATCCTCGACACCGAGGCGCTCTCCCACGTCGGTACGCGCGGCCCGCTGTACGGCAAGCAGGACCTCACCGACGACGAGAAGATGGGCTTCGGCATCGTCACCTCGGCCGACGTCTACCGGCGCGGCGCCGACGAGATCGCCGACCAGCTCCGCCAGCGGATCGGCGACCGCCCGCTGTACATCTCCATCGACATCGACTGCCTCGACCCGGCCCACGCCCCCGGCACCGGCACCCCCGAGGCGGGCGGCATGACCTCCCGCGAGCTGCTGGAGATCCTGCGCGGCCTGGCCTCCTGCAACCTGGTCTCGGCGGACGTCGTCGAGGTCGCCCCGGCGTACGACCACGCCGAGATCACCTCGGTCGCCGCCTCCCACACGGCGTACGAGCTCACGACGATCATGTCCCGCCAGATCGCCGCGCAGCGCGCCTCCGCCGCGGAGTAGGCCCCCGGCGCGCCGGGCTCCGCGGGTACGGAACCATGAGGTCCAGCCCCTCGGCCCGCACGCCCGGCGCGCCCCGGAGGAGAACCGAGCCCGAAAGGAACACCGTGACCCACGACCACGACCTCGTGCTGCGGCCCACCCCCGCGCAGACCGCGGCCGCGCTGAACCCGCCGGCCGGCCGCACCGGCGGGGACCTCGTCGTCGAGACGCTGGCCGGGCTGGGGGCCACCACGGTGTTCGGGCTGCCGGGCCAGCACGCGCTCGGCGTGTTCGACGCGCTGCGCCGTTCGACGCTGCGGTACGTGGGGTTGCGCGTCGAGAACAACGCGGGCTTCGCGGCGGACGCGTACGGCAGGATCACCGGTGAGGCCGCGCCGCTGCTGCTGTCGACCGGCCCCGGCGCCCTGATGTCGCTGGCGGCGCTCCAGGAGGCGGCGGCCGCGAGCGCGCCGGTGCTCGCCATCGGCAGCCAGGTCCCGGTCGCCGGGCTGGGCGGCGGGCGCCGGGGGTACCTGCACGAGCTGCGCGACCAGCAGGCCTCGTTCCGGGACGTCGTCAAGTCGGTGCACACGGTGCGGGCGCAGTCGCAGATCCCCTCGGCGATCGCCGCCGCCTGGGAGTCGGCGCTGACCGCGCCGCACGGCCCGGTCTGGGTGGAGATCCCGCAGGACGTGCTGGTGGCGGAGACCGTCCTGCCGGTGGTCACCGGCGTGGACGCCACCCCCGAGGAGCTGCCGCCCCGTCCGGAGCTCACCGCGCTCGCCGCCCACCTGCTGGCGAACGCGGAGCGGCCGGCGATCGTCGCGGGCGGTGGTGTCGTGCGCGCCGACGCCTCGGGCAAGCTCCGGGCCCTGGCCGAGCGGATCGCCGCGCCCGTCGTGACGACCTTCGGCGGCAAGGGGGCCTTCCCCTGGGAACATCCGCTGTCCCTCCAGTCGTGGCTGGAGGACCGGCACACCACCGACTTCCTGGAGGACGCCGACGTCCTGCTGGTGGTCGGCTCCGGACTCGGCGAGCTGTCGTCGAACTACCACACGTTCGCCCCGCGCGGCCGGGTGATCCAGATCGAGGCGGACGCCGGCAAGCTGGAGGCCAACCATCCGGCCCTGGGTATCCACGCCGACGCCCGCCTCGCGCTGTCCGCGCTGCTGGAGACCGTGGAGGAGCGGCGGGACGACACGGCCGCCGTCCGGGTCCGTACGGTGCTGGACCGGGTGCGGGACCGGATCGACGGCCAGGACCTGGCCCTGGAGCGGGAGGTGCTGGCCGCCGTTCGTGCCGCGCTCCCGGACGACGCGCCCAGCTTCTGGGACATGACGATCCTCGCCTACTGGGCCTGGTCCGCCTTCGACGCCCGCCGCCCGAACACCATGCACTCCGCGCAGGGCGCCGGCGGCCTGGGCTACGGCTTCCCGGCGGCGCTCGGCGCGGCGGCGGCCGACCCCACCCGTCCGGTGCTGGCGGTCTCCGGCGACGGGGGCGCCATGTACTCGATCGCCGAGCTGGCCACGGCCCGGCAGTACGGGCTGGACGTCACCTGGCTGATCGTCGACGACGGCGGCTACGGGATCCTCCGCGAGTACATGACGGACGCCTTCGGCGAGGCCACCGGCACCGAGCTGACCGGTCCGGACTTCGTCGCGCTCGCCGGGTCGTTCGGCGTCCCGGCGGTGCGGACCACTCCGGAGGCGCTGGCCGGCGACCTCGCCAAGGCCCTTGCCGCGCCCGGGCCTTCGGTGGTCGTGCTGCCGGCCCGGCTCAGGATGTTCGCGCCGACGCACCTGTGACGGACGTCGCGCGGGTCCCGTCGAACCGATGGTCCCCGCACGTACAACTTTTCGCGCGCTGCCGGGTCATCTGATGCGTGAACCGACTCTCCATATCCCGCCGCCGGCGCGGGGCCGTGTGCGCCGCGGTCGCCCTCGGGGTACTGCTGCCGACCGCCGCCACCGCCACCCCGGCCGCCGCCGTGACGCCGGCCGTGGCGTGCACGTCCCAGAAGGCGGGTCTCGCCGCCAAGCTGGTCAAGGACATCAACGCCGCCCTCGCCGGCCGCAAGTCCACCACCGCGATCCTGGTGAACGACCGGATCACCAGGACGAGCTGCGTCCTGCGGCCCGACACCCAGTTCGACTCCGCCAGCGTGGTCAAGACGACCGTGCTCGCCACCCTCCTGTGGGACGCGCAGAAGACGAAGCGGGCGCTGACGGCGACCGAGAAGTCCCGCGCCACCGCCATGATCACAAAGTCGGACAACGACGCCACCACCGCGCTGTGGAAGCAGCTCGGCGTCACCAAGGTCAAGGGCTTCCTGACCGCGGCCGGCATGACCAGGACCGTCCCCGGGTCCGGCGGCTACTGGGGGCTCACCCAGATCACCGCCCGTGACCAGCAGAAGCTGCTGGCGCTGATCACCGCGAAGAACACCGTCCTCACCGACGCCTCCCGCGGCTACATCCTCCAGCTCATGAACGCCGTCATCCCCTCGCAGCGCTGGGGCACCCCCGCCGGAGCGCCCGCCACCGCGAAGGTCCACGTGAAGAACGGCTGGCTGCCGCGGGCCACCCACGGCTGGCGGGTGCACTCCATCGGCGCCTTCACCGGCACCGCGCACAACTACCAGCTCACCGTGCTCACGCACGACAACGCGGCGATGCAGGACGGCATCAACACCATCCAGGCCGTCGCCCGGGTGGTCCACGCCGACCTCAACCCGACGGCCGCCCGGAGCGACTCCTTCGTCCCGCCCGCCGCCCCGCAGGAGGCCGTCCCGGCCGTGCCCGGCCGCGCCGCCCAGGACCTGGTGACCGCCACCCGCTGACCCCCGGCCGCGTCACCGCCGCGGCTCCGGCCGCGGTCCTAGGACCAAGGGCCGATCATTGCGGAGGGATGAAATCCGTCCGCGCCCGCGTTGGTGCCTTCCGGAAGATCAGGTCATCTGACCAGAGGTCGGAACGGGAGGCACCACGTGGTGGCGGCAGAGCAAGGATGGGCACGACGGCTGTCCGGGTACGCCTGGCGGTACCGGCGCAATGTGGTGCTCGCGCTCGGCTCGTCCCTCGGGGGCATGGCCGTCATGGCGCTGGTCCCGCTGATCACCAAGGTCGTCATCGACGACGTCATCGGCGACGGGACCCGCTCCCTCGCCGTCTGGACCGGACTGCTGATCGCCGCCGCCGTCGCCGTGTACGTGATGACGTACGTCCGCCGCTACTACGGCGGCCGCCTCGCCCTCGACGTACAGCACGACCTGCGCACCGACATGTACCGGACCATCACCCGGCTCGACGGCCGCCGCCAGGACGAGCTGTCCACCGGGCAGGTCGTCGGCCGCGCCACCAGCGACCTCCAGCTCATCCAGGGCCTGCTCTTCATGCTCCCGATGACCATCGGGAACTTCCTGCTCTTCCTGATCTCCCTCGTCGTCATGGCGTGGCTGTCGCTGCCGCTCACTCTCGTCGCGCTCGCCGTCGCCCCCGCCCTGTGGGTCGTCGCCAAGCGCAGCCGCACCCGCCTGCACCCCGCGACCTGGTACGCCCAGGCACAGGCCGCGCAGGTCGCGGGCGTGGTCGACGGGGCCGTCACCGGCGTACGCGTGGTCAAGGGCTTCGGCCAGGAGGAGCAGGAGACCGGCAAGATCCGCCGGGCCAGCCGCAAGCTGTTCGCCGGCCGGATGCGCACCATCAGACTGAACAGCCGCTACACCCCCGCCCTCCAGGCCGTCCCCGCGCTCGGGCAGGTGGCCATGCTGGCTCTCGGCGGCTGGCTGGCCACCCGCGGCCAGATCACCCTCGGCACGTTCGTCGCCTTCTCCACCTACCTCGCCCAGCTCGTCGGCCCGGTCCGGATGCTCGCCATGGTCCTCACCGTCGGCCAGCAGGCCCGCGCCGGCGTCGAGCGGGTCCTGGAGCTCATCGACACCGAGCCGGTGATCGACGACGGCACCAAGGAGCTGCCCGCCGGCGCCCCCGCGAGCGTCGAGTTCGACGACGTCTCCTTCGCGTACGAGGACGGACGCCCGGTCCTCGACGGCTTCTCGCTGGAGATCCGCCCCGGCGAGACCGTCGCCGTCGTCGGCTCCTCGGGCAGCGGCAAGTCCACCGTCTCGCTGCTCCTGCCGCGGTTCTACGACGTGACGCGCGGCGCCGTCCTCATCGGCGGCCACGACGTGCGGGAGCTGACCCTGGACTCGCTGCGGGCCGCCATCGGCCTCGTACCGGAGGACAGCTTCCTCTTCTCCGACACCGTCCGGGCCAACATCGCCTACGGCCGGCCGGAGGCGACCGACGAGGAGATCCGCGCCGCCGCCCGGGCCGCCCAGGCGGACGGCTTCATCGGCGACCTGCCCGACGGCTACGACACCACGGTCGGCGAGCACGGCCTGACCCTCTCCGGCGGCCAGCGCCAGCGCATCGCCCTCGCCCGCGCCATCCTCACCGACCCGCGGCTGCTGGTCCTCGACGACGCCACCTCCGCGGTCGACGCCCGCGTCGAACACGAGATCCACGAGGCGCTGCGGTCCGTCATGGCCGGGCGCACCACCCTGCTCGTCGCCCACCGGCGCTCCACCCTGAACCTCGCCGACCGGATCGCCGTCCTGGACGACGGGCGGCTGTCCGACATCGGCACCCACGAGGAGCTGGAGCGGCGCTCGGCCCTCTACCGGCGGCTGCTGACCGACCCGGACGAGCTGGGCGGCGTCTCGCCCGGCCACGCCCCGGCCCTGGAGATGCCCGAGGACCGCACGGTCCGCGAGGAGCTGGACGCCGAGTTCGACGCGGAGCGGGGCATCACGCCCGCGCTGTGGGAGCGGAACGAGCCGGCCGCCGAATCGGCCGCCCCGGGCGCCACGCCCGAGCTCCTCGCCCAGGTCGAGGCGCTGCCGCCGGCGACGGACACCCCGGAGGTCGACGAGGCGCGGGCGGTCACGCCCGAGGAGTCGTACGGACTGCGCCGGCTGCTGCGCGGCTTCGGCGCCGCGCTGCTGGTGAGCCTGCTCCTGGTGGCAGCCGACGCCGGCATGGGCCTGCTGCTGCCGATCCTGATCCGGCACGGCATCGACGACGGCGTCGAGCAGGCCGCGCTGGGCGCGGTGTGGGCGGCGTCCGGGCTGGCCCTGGCGACGGTGGTGGTGCAGTGGGCGGCGCAGACCGGTGAGATCCGGATGACCGGCCGGACCGGTGAGCGGGTGCTGTACGCGCTGCGCCTGAAGATCTTCGCGCAGCTCCAGCGCCTCGGGCTCGACTACTACGAGCGGGAACTGACCGGCCGGATCATGACCCGGATGACGACGGACGTCGACGCCCTGTCGACGTTCCTCCAGACCGGGCTCGTCACCGCGTTCGTGTCACTGGTGACCTTCTTCGGCATCATGGTCGCGCTCGTCGTGATCGACGTGCAGCTCGCGCTGGTCGTCTTCGCCACGCTGCCCGTGCTGGTGGTCGGCACGGTCTTCTTCCGCCGGTCCAGCGTGAAGGCGTACGAGCTGGCGCGGGAGCGCATCAGCGTCGTCAACGCCGACCTCCAGGAGTCGGTGTCGGGGCTGCGGATCGTGCAGGCGTTCCGCCGCGAGCGGTCCGGTGCGGAGCGGTTCGCGGCGCGCAGCGCCGAGTACCGGGCGGCCCGGGTGCGCGGCCAGTGGCTGATCTCCGTCTACTTCCCCTTCGTCCAGTTCCTGTCGTCGGTGGCGGCGGCCGCCGTGCTGATCGTGGGCGCCGGGCGGGTGGAGGCCGGGACGCTGACCACCGGCGCGCTGGTCGCCTACCTGCTCTACATCGACCTGTTCTTCGCCCCGGTGCAGCAGCTCTCGCAGGTCTTCGACGGCTACCAGCAGGCGTCCGTCTCGCTGGGGCGGATGCAGGAGCTGCTGCGCGAGAAGACGTCCACGGCGGCCCCCGCCGAGCCCCTGCCGGTGCCCTCGCTGCGGGGCGAGATCGCCTTCGAGAAGGTGTCGTTCGGGTACGGGAATGCCGTCGGCGACGGGGAAGGCGACGCCCTGAGCGGGGTGGACCTGCGCATCCCGGCCGGGCAGACCGTCGCCTTCGTCGGCGAGACGGGCGCCGGCAAGTCGACGCTGGTCAAGCTGGTCGCGCGGTTCTACGACCCCACCTCCGGCCGGGTCACCGCCGACGGCACCGACCTCCGGGAGCTGGACCTCACCGCGTACCGGCACCGGCTGGGGGTCGTGCCCCAGGAGGCGTACCTCTTCGCCGGTACGGTCCGGGACGCCATCGCCTACGGGCGGCCGGAGGCCACCGACGCGGAGGTGGAGGCGGCCGCGCGGGCGGTCGGGGCCCACGACATGATCGCCACGCTGGACGGCGGGTACCTCCACGAGGTCGCCGAGCGCGGCCGGAACCTCTCGGCGGGCCAGCGGCAGCTGATCGCCCTGGCCCGCGCCGAGCTGGTCGACCCGGACGTGCTGCTGCTCGACGAGGCCACCGCCGCGCTGGACCTGGCCACGGAGGCGCAGGTCAACGCCGCGACCGACCGCCTCGCCGGGCGCCGCACCACCCTGGTGGTCGCCCACCGGCTCACCACGGCGGCCCGCGCGGACCGGGTGGTCGTGATGGACCACGGCCGGGTCGCCGAGGACGGCACGCACGACGAGCTGCTGGCCCGTGGCGGCCGGTACGCCGAGCTGTGGCGCACCTTCATCGGCGAGGCCCCCGCCGAGGCCCCGGCCCCCACCGCCTGACCCCGGGGCCCGGGACGCCTGGTCCCGGCCGGCCCGGGACGCCCGGCCCCGCGACGCCCGCCCCGGCCCCGCGACGCCGGGGCCGGAGACCGGGACGTTGAGTACCCGCGCCCGGGGGACTGAGTAGCGGGGCCCATCCGGGCGGTGGCCGGGGGCGGTGGGATGGGGGCATGAACACCGAACCGGCCCGCCCCTCCGTCCCCTCCCGCCCTTCCGCGCCCTCCCGCCCCGCCGTCCGTGTGCGGGTGCGCGCCACCATCGCCGCCGTGGCGTTCCTGCCCGCCTGTGCGCTGGTCGGGTTCCTCACGCTGTTCTCCGAGCGGGCGTCCGGGTGTGTCCTCCAGGGCGGGGACCAGTGCGTGGGCGTACCGGGGCAGGTGTGGGCGTACGGGGCGCTGGCCGCGGCCGTGCTGTGGGCGGTGGCGCTGTGCACGCCCGACCGGGGCGGGTGGACGGACACCGTGCGCAAGGGCGCCTTCCGTGCCCAGCTCGGCAGTGAGGCGCTGGCGCTGATGGTGATCCTGAGCCACGCGTGACCCGGGACGGGGCAACCGTTCGGCCCCCCGGTGCGTCGTACGCACGTACGCACGTACGGCGAAGAGGAGCGAACGTGTTCGATGGGACGGTCACGGCCGGGACAGGGCGACTGCTCGTGCACATACTCGCGGTGCTGGTCGCCGCGGGGCTCCTCGTCCTGGCCGGACCAGGGACCCCGCGCGCCGACGCGGCGGCCACCGCCTGCACCGGACGCCTCGTCAAGACCATGACCTTCCGCACGGGCGAGCTGCGGGTGTACAAGAACCGCCAGTACGCGTGCGCCGTCACCCTCGCCGCCAAGCCGGGCGCCCGCCGCGTGATGTCGGTGTCCATCCAGCCGCGCGGCGGGCGGGCCGCCGTCGACGCGGGCTCCTTCACCCGGCAGGCCGGTCCCGTGACCGTCCACGCCCTCAACCGCTGCGTCCGCGCGTCCGGCGCCGTCGCCGGCAAGGGCGCCTCCACGGGCTGGATCCTCTGCTGACCCGCCCGCCGGCCCGGCGCAACAGGGGCTGGCGGCAGGCGCGTTGGTCCCACTAGGTTCGCGGCGACCACAGCGAACCCACGTGGAGGGTGCATGCGCAAGGCGCTCAGATGGCTGCTGTCACTCATGGTGCTCATAGGCACCGTGAGCGCGGCCGGCACGGCCACCGCCGCCGGTACCGCCGACAGCGGTACGGCCACCGATATCAAGGACCGCATCCTGGCCATCCCCGGGATGACCCTCGTCGAGGAGAAGCCCTACCCCGGTTACCGCTACTTCGTCCTGACCTACACCCAGCCGGTCGACCACCGCGACCGCTCCAAGGGCACCTTCGAGCAGCGCCTCACCCTGCTGCACAAGGACACCGCCCGCCCCACCGTGTTCCACACCAGCGGGTACGCCGTCAGCACCCGCCCCGGGCGCTCCGAGCCGACCCGCATCGTGGACGGCAACCAGGTCTCCCTGGAGTACCGCTTCTTCACCCCCTCCCGCCCCCAGCCGGCCGACTGGTCGAAGCTGGACATCTGGCAGGCGGCCTCCGACCAGCACCGGATCTTCACCGCGCTGAAGAAGGTCTACGACCGCAAGTGGCTCGCCACCGGCGCGTCCAAGGGCGGCATGACCGCCACGTACTACGAGCGCTTCTACCCCCGTGACATGGACGGCGTCGTCGCGTACGTCGCCCCCAACGACGTGGTGGAGAAGGAGGATTCGGCGTACGACCGGTTCTTCGCGACCGTGTCCACCAAGGAGTGCCGGGACCGGCTCGACGCCCTCCAGCGCGAGGCGCTGGTCCGCCGCGCGCCGCTCCAGGAGAAGTACCGCGCCTGGGCCGAGGCCGAGGGCGCGACCTTCACCACCGTCGGCGGCCTGGACAAGGCGTACGAGGCGGTCGTCCTCGACTTCGTCTGGGGCTTCTGGCAGTACCACACCGAGGCCGACTGCGCCTCGGTCCCGGACGCCGCCACCGCCACCGACCAGGCCGTGTACGACACGATCGACACCTACTCGGGCTGGTCCGCCTACAGCGACCAGGGCCTGGAGCCGTACACCCCGTACTACTACCAGGCGGCCACCCAGCTCGGCTCGCCCAGCCTGCGCCAGCCCCACCTCAAGGGCTTGACCCGGTACGGCTACCAGCCGGCCCGGAACTTCGTGCCGCGTGAGATCCCGGTGCGGTTCGAGCCGTGGGTGATGCGGGACGTCGACACCTGGGTGCGGACCCGGGCGCGCGGCATGCTCTTCGTGTACGGCGGCAACGACCCGTGGGGCTCCGAGCGGTTCCGCGTCGACAAGGGCGCCCGGGACTCCTACGTCCTCACCGCGCCGGGCGCCAACCACGGTGCCAACGTGGCGGGCCTGACCGAGGACGAGCGCACCAAGGCCACCGCCCGGATCCTGGCCTGGGCGGGCGTCGCCCCGGCCGACCCGCAGCGCGCCGCGCCGCTGAGCTCGTACGACCCGCGCCTGGACAAGCGGGACCTGGAGCGGGAGCCGGCCCTGCGCCCGTGAACCGGCGGGCCCCCGGGCCCCGGGCCGCGCGCGCCGCTCGCCGGCGGCGCGCGCGGCCCACCGCCGCCCCCCGGCGGCGCCGGCTCCGGGGCGGACCGGTCGGGGGACCTCCCGCTACCGGTACGTCAGGCCGTACCCCACCGGGTACAGCACCTGGGCCGGATCGTCCGCGCGCTGCACCGGGACCGGCAGCCGCCCTTCCGGGCGGGCCCGGCCGGCGATGACCCGGGCGGCGGCGCGGAGTTCGACGTCGGTCCAGGAGTAGGTCGCGAGCGTGGCCCGCTGGCCGCTGAGGCGGGCGATGTCGTACGGGTTGCGGATGGCGACCGTGACGACGGGGACGCCGGTGGCGGCCAGCCGGGACACCAGTGTGCGCTGGCCGCTCGTCGCCGAGACGTTGTACGTCCCCACGACCACGGCGTCCTTGCCGGCCGCGGCCGCCACCGCCTCGTCGATCTTCGCGCCGCCGGGCGCGGTGCCGGTGGGCAGGACCGTGGTCGTGAAGCCGAGTTCGGTGAGCGCGGCGGCCAGGGTGGCGGTCGGCGGGCCGGTCGTGCCGGTGGGGGAGGCGACGTCGGCGCCGACCACCAGGAGGTTCGGCCGCTCGGTGCTGTCCAGCGGGAGCAGGCCGCCCTCGTTGAGCAGCAGGGTGGTGGTCCGCTCGGCGATCCGGTCGGCGGCGGCCAGGTGCGAGCGGCTGCCGACGGTGCGGTCGACGGCGGCGTGGGTGACGTACGGCTGGTGGAAGAGGCCCAGCCGCGCCTTGAGGCGGAGGATGCGGAGAATCGATTCATCGATCCGGTCCTCGCCGAGTTCGCCGCTCCGTACGGCCGCCAGGACGGCCTCGTAGGCCACGGACAGCTTCGGCGGGTTGAGCAACTGGTCGCAGCCCGCCTTGAGGGCGAGGACGGGCACCCGGTCGTCGCCGTACTTGGTGCGGACGCCCTCCATGCCGAGCGAGTCGGTCACGACGACGCCGTCGTACCCGAGTTCCTCCCGGAGGATGCCGGTGACGATGGGGCGGGAGAGGGTGGCGGGGTCCTCGGCCGGGTCGAGGGCGGGGACCACGATGTGCGCCGTCATGATCGAGTCGATGCCGGCGGCGATGGCGGCCCGGAACGGCGGCGCGTCGAGGGCCTGCCACTGCTCACGGGTGTGGGTGATGGTCGGCAGGCCGTAGTGGCTGTCGACGGACGTGTCGCCGTGTCCGGGGAAGTGCTTGGACGTGGCGGCGACGCCCGCCCGCCGGTACCCGCCGACCTGGGCGGCGACCAGGCCCGCGACGGCCCGCGGGTCGGAGCCGAAGGACCGTACGCCGATGACCGGGTTGGCCGGGTTGACGTTGACGTCGGCGACCGGGGCGTAGTTCTGGCGGACGCCCAGCGCGGCCAGCTCGGCGCCCGCGATCCGGGCGGCCCGGCGTGCGTCGGAGCGGGAGCCGCCGGCGCCGAGCGCCATGGCCCCGGGCATGAGGGTGGCGGGTTCCCCTATCCGGGCGACGATGCCGTGTTCCTGGTCGGTGGAGATCAGCACCGGGACGGGCACGGACCGGTCGAGCGCGGCGCGCTGGATGCCGTTGGACAGGTCGGCGATCTGGTGCGGGTCGCGGGTGTTGTGCGCCCAGGAGAAGTAGATGACGCCGCCGACGTGGTACCTGGCGATCAGCTCGGCCGCGGTGCGGACGCCGATCTCCTTGAGGTTGGCGTCGACGTCGGCCTGGTCGGGGGCGGTGGCGGAGTGCCCGTACACCCGCATGACGAAGAGCTGGCCGACCTTCTCCTCCAGGCTCATCCGGGAGACGAGCCGCGCGAGGCGGCGGTCGTCCGCGTCGGCCCGGGCGGGGGTGGTGGCCCCGGTGGCGGCGGCCGCCGCGGCGGCGGCGGTGACGGTGAGGAGGGTGCGTCTGGAGGGGGAGGAGGGGGAGGCGGCGGTGGCGCGGTGGTGCATCGGTGCTCCTTCCGGCCATGCGGATGAAGGAAACTTCCAAGGAGTCACGGATAGCCGGAAAGTAACTGCCAGGTCAAGGACCTGGACGCACCGCGCCGGAAAGGGGCGGGGCCGCCACCGGCGCCGCGGAAGGGGTGCGCCGGTGGCGGTGCGTGCCGCCGGCCGCGGGGCGGCTGGAGAGGGGGAGCCGGCGGTCGCCGCCAGAAGCGAGGCCGGCACACCGCCCCGCGGCTACTCGGTGGCGGCACGTCCCGTTGGACGGAGGGCGACGACGGCAGGTTCCCGGAACGCCCGATTCCCGGCGAAGTGGTGCCGATGGGACGGGCGTTACGCGGCCGCGACGGACGGCCACAGGTCCTGGAGCGTGCGTACCGTCTCGGTGATCGCCGGCCGCCGCGCCGCCCCCGCGCGCCACAACGCCGCCAGCCTCCGCCTGGGCACCGGATCGAGGCGTACGGTGGCGACCTCGTCCGGCAGCCTGCCGCGGCCCAGACGGGGGACCAGCGCCACCCCGAGGCCGGCCGCCACCAGGGCCACCTGGGTGTGGTTCTCCTCGGCCAGATGGGCGATGTGCGGCTCGCCGCCCGCCGCCCGCAGCGTCCGCATCAGCCAGTCGTGGCACACCGTGCCCGGCGGCTGCGAGATCCACCGCTCGCCCGTCAGCTCCTCGCGCCGCACCGCCTCCCGCCCGGCCAGCGGGTGCCCCAGCGGTACGAGGACGTCGCACAGGTCCTCGCCGATCAGGGCCTGCTCCACGCCCGGCGGCGCGGGCATCGGCGCGATGTCCCAGTCGTGCGCCACGGCCAGGTCGATCACGCCCCGCGCCACCAGGTCGACCGACAGGTGCGGGTCCACCTCCGTCAGCCGGGCGTCCAGCGCCGGGTGCCGCCGGGCCAGCTCCCCGAGCGCCCGGGGCATCAGCCCCCGGGCCGCGCTGGCGAAGCACCCGATCGACAGCCGCCCGGCCGGCAGGCCGCGGCGCTCCTCCAGACGCACCTCCGCCTCCTCGACCAGCGCCAGCAACTGCCGCGCCGTCGCCGCCAGATGGCGCGCCTCGTCCGTGAGCCGCACGCCCCGGCCCTGCCGCTCCAGCAGCGTGGTGCGGGTCTCCCGCTCCAGCTTGGCGATCTGCTGCGACACGGCGGACGGGGTGTACCCGAGCGCGGCCGCGGCGGCGCCGACCGTCCCGTACACCGAGACGGCGTGGAGCGCCCGCAGCCGTCCGAGATCGAGCACGACAGCCCCCCTCCCGTTAGCGATGCTTCATCCAACCATGAAGAGATCCGCGCTGGTGCTACATGGTCATCACTCGCGATGCTCGACGCATGCGCCCAGCACACCTCGCCCTCGCCGCCCTCGTCGCCGCCGTCTGGGGGGTCAACTTCGTCGTCATCGAGATCGGCCTCGACCACTTCCCGCCCCTGCTCTTCTCCGCCCTCCGCTTCCTGGTCGCCGCGCTGCCCGCTGTCTTCCTCGTGGGCCGGCCGAAGGTGGCGTGGAAGTGGATCGTCGGGGTCGGACTGACGCTCGGCGTCGCGAAGTTCGGCCTGCTCTTCACCGGCATGGACCGGGGCGCCCCGGCGGGCCTGTCCTCGCTGGTCCTCCAGGTCCAGGCGGTCTTCACCGCGCTGTTCGCCTTCGCCGCGCTCGGCGAACGGCCCGGCCGCGTCCGGCTGGCCGGCATGGGCGTGGCGCTCGGCGGGATCGTGGTCGCCGCCGTCGACGAGGGCACCGCCGGGCCCCTGCTCGGCTTCGCGCTGTGCGTCGCGGCCGCCGCCTTCTGGGGCGTGTCGAACGTGATGACCCGCAAGGCGGCCCCGCCCGACGCACTGAACTTCATGGTGTGGGTCAGCACCGTGCCGGTCCTCCCGCTCCTCGCCCTCTCCCTGCTGCTGGAGGGCCCCTCGCGGGACTGGGCCGCGCTGCGCGCGCTCGACTGGACCGGCGCGGGCGTCATCGTCTACGTCGCCTGGATCACCACCGTGTTCGGCTTCGGCGCCTGGGGCTGGCTGCTGCGCCGTCACCCCGCCTCCTCGGTCGCCCCCTTCTCGCTGCTGGTGCCCGTCTTCGGCATGTCCTCGGCCGCCCTGTTCCTCGGCGAGACCGTGAGCCCCCTCCGCTGGTGCGCGGCGGCCCTGCTGGTGGGCGGCGTGGCGCTGACGTCATGGCCGGGGCGGCGGGCCGCCGCGTCCGCGCCCGGGCCGGCGCCCCTGCCCGCGGCTGAGCCCCAGGCCGCGCCCGTGCCGGTGCCCGTGCCCGCGGCGGCCGCGCCCGTCACCGGCCGGCCCGCCTCCGGGACGTCCGCCGGCCGGCCCGCCCCACGGCCCCGCTAGACGATGCGGGCCAGGTGCTCCCGCCCCGCGGCCAGCAGCGGCGGGAGGCCGGCCGCCCCGGGGTACCACCGCTTCTCGTACTCCCAGCACACCCAGGGCTCACCGGCCCCGTCGTCCACCAGCGCCAGGCACTCGGCGAGCGGCAGCACCCCGGCGCCCAGCGGGAGCGGCGCGGGATCCTCCACCGAGGCGATGTCCTTCACCTGGACGTACCCGAGGTACGGGGCCAGCACCGCGTGCGTCGCCGCCGGGGCCTCGCCGGCCGACCAGGGGTGCATCACGTCCCACAGGGCGCCCACGTTCTTGTGCCCGACCGCCCCGACGATCCGGGCCAGATCGGCGCCCGTCCGGTGCGAGTCGTGGGTCTCCACCAGGATCCGCACGCCCAGGTCCGCCGCGACCTCCGCCGCCGCGCCCAGCCGCCGGGCCGCCGTCGCGTCCGCCTCCGCCGGGTCCTGCTCACCGCCGCCGGGGAACACCCGGACGTACGACGCGCCCAGGTCGGCCGCCAGGTACAGGAGCCGGTGCAGCTCCTCGTACACCGGCTCGTCGTCACCGGCCTCCGCCACCCGCGCGTACCCGGCGACCGTCAGGACCTCCACCCCGTGCCGGGCGAACTCCTCCACCACGGCGCGCCGCTCGTGCCCCACGAGCCCCGGATGCACCGGTTCCTCGGGGTGGGCGCGCAGCTCCACGCCCTGGTAGCCGCTCTCCGCGGCGAGACGGACGACATCGGGCACCGGCATCCCGGGGACACCGAGGGTGGAGAAGGCGTACTTCACGGTCTGGAGCTCCTTCGTGGGGCGCGGTCCGGTCCGACTCCGTGGAACGTACCCGCAGGACCCCCCGTCATGACCGGCCCCCGGCGCGGCGCCCGCCCCGTGTCGGCGCCGGCCGCGCGGCCCGCGCGGCCGGCGCGAGGTCAGCCGCGGCGGGGGCGGCCGGTGGAGGAGCGGATGACCAGCTCGCCGTCGACCGTCGCCACACCGCCCGGCGGCGGGGCCTCCGTGCCCGTCGCCAGCCGCCCGGCCCGCGCGCCCGCCTCGTGCAGCGGCAGCCGTACGGTGGTGAGCGCGGGCACCGCGTCCACCGAGAACGGCAGGTCGTCGAAGCCCGCCACGGAGACGTCGTCCGGGACCCGCAGGCCCCGGTCGCGCAGCGCGGCACAGACGCCGAGCGCGACCGTGTCGTTGGCGGCGACGATCGCCGTCAGGCCCGGCTCGCGGTCCAGCAGCTCCAGCGCGGCGTCGTACCCGGAGCGCCGGTCGTACGGCCCGTGCACGGTGAGCCGGTCCGGGTCCCCGCCGCCCGGCCCCGCCGCGGCCGTCGCCGCGCGGTGGCCCTCCAGGCGGTGGCGGGTGGTGGTGCGCTCGGCCGGGCCGGCGACGTACCCGATCCGCCGGTGGCCGAGCTCCAGCAGATGCTCCGTCAGCCGCCGCGCCCCGCCCCGGTTGTCGAACGCCAGCGCCGCCACGACCGCCCCGCCCGCCGCCGGCACCGGCGGCCGGCCGCACAGCACCACCCGCGTACCGGCGTCCGCGAGCCTGGCCAGCTTCGCCGCCATGGCCGCGCCGTGCCCGGGGTCCTCCACCGCGCCCCCGGTCAGCACGACGGCGGCGGCCCGCTGGCGCTGAAGGAGGGTCAGATAGGTGAGCTCCCGCTCGGGGGAGCCGCCCGTGTTGCAGACGACGGCCAGCTTCTCGCCGCCCGCCCGGCCCCGCGCGCCCTCGCCGATCGCCTGCTGCGCCGCCCCGGCCATGATCCCGAAGAAGGGGTCGGCGATGTCGTTGACGAGGATGCCGACCAGGTCGGAGGTGGCGGCGGCCAGCGCGCTGGCGGGGCCGTTCAGCACGTAGTCCAGCTCGTCGACCGCGCGCAGCACCCGCTCCCGGGTGGGGGCGGCCACCGGGTAGTTGCCGTTCAGGACCCGGGAGACGGTGGCCGGGGACACCCGGGCGCGTGCCGCCACATCGGCCAGGGTGACTGTCATCGCGTTCCTCCGAGGAGAGTCGGACCGGCCCCCTTGTACGGGCTGCCGTCGGCAGGCTAGCGTCATTGGGTGTAGAAAGCGCTTGCTGTCCTGGTGTACGGGCATGTCTTCCCCGGGCACCCCGCCCGCGGGCCGACCGGTCCCGCGCGCCGAGGACACTGGGAGGACCTTCGTGACACGCAGAACCGTGCGCATCGCCATGAACGGCGTCACGGGGCGGATGGGTTACCGGCAGCACCTGGTGCGGTCCGTCCTCGCGATCCGCGGCCAGGGCGGCCTGGACCTCGGCGACGGGCGGGTGCTGTGGCCGGAGCCCGTCCTCGTCGGCCGCCGCGAGCACGCCCTGCGCGAGATCGCCGGCCGCCACGGACTGACCGAGTGGTCCACCGACCTCGACGCGGTCCTCGCCGACGACACCACCGACGTCTACTTCGACGCCCAGGTGACCTCCGCCCGCGTCGACGCCCTCACCCGGGCCATCGCCGCCGGCAAGCACGTCTACGCCGAGAAGCCGACGGCCACCGACACCGCCGGCGCCCTCGCACTCGCCCGCCTCGCCCGCGCCGCAGGCGTCAAGCACGGCGTCGTCCAGGACAAGATCTTCCTGCCGGGCCTGCGGAAGCTGAAGCGCCTCGTCGACGGCGGCTTCTTCGGCGAGATCCTCTCCGTACGCGGGGAGTTCGGCTACTGGGTCTTCGAGGGCGACTGGCAGGAGGCCCAGCGGCCGTCCTGGAACTACCGCGCGGAGGACGGCGGCGGCATCGTCGTCGACATGTTCCCGCACTGGGAGTACGTGCTGCGCGAGCTGTTCGGCCGGGTCACCGGCGTCACCGCCCACGTCACCACGCACGTCCCGTGGCGCTGGGACGAGGACGGCAAACCGTACGCCGCCACCGCCGCCGACGCCGCCTACGGCATCTTCGAGCTGGAGAGCGGCGCCGTCGCCCAGATCAACTCCTCCTGGGCGGTACGCGTCCACCGCGACGAACTGGTCGAGTTCCAGGTCGACGGCACCCACGGCTCGGCCGTCGCCGGACTGCGCGGCTGCCGCGTCCAGCACCGCTCCACCACCCCCCGGCCCGTCTGGGACCCGGACGTCCCCGCCACGGAGGCGTTCCGCGACCAGTGGCAGGAGGTCCCGGACAACACCGTGTTCGACAACGGCTTCAAGGCCCAGTGGGAGCTGTTCCTCCGCCACGTCGTGCTCGACGAGCCGTACCACTGGGACCTGCTGGCCGGCGCGCGCGGCGTGCAGCTCGCCGAGCTGGGCCTGAAGTCCTCGGCGGAGGGCCGCCGTCACGACGTGCCGGAGCTGGTGCTGTGACGATCCGGCTCCCGCACGGCACGTACGAGCCGCGCGCCACGCCCGCGGACCTCCGCCCCGGTGGCGCCCCCCTCACCTCCCGTACGGTCCTCGCCGCCGCCCATGTGGTGGCCGATCCGTACGCGGACGTCTCCCCCGGCTCCCCGGCGGCCGTCGACTGGGACGCCACCCTCGCCTTCCGCCGCCACCTGTGGTCCCACGGCCTGGGCGTCGCCGAAGCCATGGACACCGCCCAGCGCGGCATGGGTCTGGACTGGGCGTGCGCCGCCGAACTGATCCGCCGCTCCGCCGCCGAGGCGAGGGCGGCCGACGGCCGGATCGCGGCGGGCGCGGGCACGGACCAGCTCACCGCCCCGGCGGACCTCGCCACCGTCCGCGGCGCGTACGAGGAGCAACTGGCCCTCGTCGAGGACGCCGGCGCCCAGCCCGTCCTCATGGCCTCCCGCGCCCTCGCGGCGGCCGCGCGGTCGTCCGAGGACTACCTGAGCGTCTACACCCACCTGCTGCGCCAGGCGCGCGGACCCGTCATCCTGCACTGGCTCGGCCCGGTGTTCGACCCGGCCCTGGAGGGTTACTGGGGCTCGGCCGACCCGGACGCCGCCACCGACACCCTCCTGAAGGTCGTCGCCGAGCACCCGGACAAGGTCGACGGGGTCAAGGTGTCCCTGCTGGACGCCCGCCGCGAGGTCGACCTGCGCCGCCGCCTGCCCGAGGGCGTGCGCTGCTACACCGGCGACGACTTCCACTACCCCGAGCTGATCGAGGGCGACGGCCAGGGCTTCAGCCACGCCCTGCTCGGTGTCCTCGACCCGCTCGGCCCGCTGGCGGCCCGGGCGGTACGGGCTCTGGACACCGGCGACACGGAGGGCTTCCGGGCGCTCCTGGACCCGACCGTCGCCCTCTCCCGCCATCTGTTCGGGGCGCCGACCCGCTTCTACAAGACGGGTGTGGTGTTCCTGGCCTGGCTGGCGGGCCACCAGGACCACTTCACCATGGTCGGCGGCCTCCAGTCGGCCCGCTCCGCCCCGCACCTGGCGCGGGCCTACGAACTGGCCGACCGGCTCGGGCTGTTCCCGGACCCGGCGCTGGCCGAGTCCCGTATGCGGTCCTACCTGGCGGTCCACGGAGCCGGGCGATGAGCGGCCTGGCCCGCCTCAGCGTCAACCAGATGACCGTGCGGCAGCTCCCGCTGCCCGAGCTCACGGCGGCCTGCGTGCGCCTCGGCATCCCCGGCGTCGGCCTGTGGCGCGAACCGGTCGCCGCGTACGGCCTGGAGGCCACCGCCACGCTCGTCCGCGACGCGGGGCTCGCCGTCACCACCCTGTGCCGGGGCGGGTTCTTCACCACCGCGCCGAACCTGGACGACAACCGCGCGGCCGTCGACGAGGCGGCGGTCCTCGGCACCGACACCCTGGTCCTGGTCTCCGGCGGCCTCCCGCCCGGGAGCAAGGACCTGGCCTCGGCCCGGTCCCGCATCGCCGACGCCCTGGCCGAACTCGCCCCCTACGCCGCCTCCCGGGGCGTCCGCCTGGCCATCGAACCCCTGCATCCCATGTACGCGGCGGACCGGTGCGCGGTCTCCACCCTCGACCAGGCCCTCGCCCTCGCGGAGCCCTTCCCCGCCTCCCAGGTCGGCGTCGTGGTCGACACGTACCACGTCTGGTGGGACGACCGCGCCCCCGCCGCCGTCGCCCGAGCCGGCGCCCAGGGCCGCCTCCACGCCTTCCAGCTCGCCGACTGGACCACCCCCCTCCCCGCCGGCGTCCTCACCGGGCGCGGCCGGCTCGGCGACGGCGCCATCGACCTGCGTGCCTGGCGCGAACTGGTCGACGCGTCCGGCTACACGGGCCCCGTCGAGGTGGAGCTCTTCAACGACGACCTGTGGGCCCGGGACGGCACCGAGGTCCTGGAGGAGACGGCTCGGCGGTACGTCGAGCACGTGCTCTGAGAATCGCCGCCGTATCCGTACAACCCTTGGGCGGCGACGCGTGTCATACGTGGCGTCAGGGCTTCGGGGGGATCCGGGGGGATTCAGGAAGCCCTGACGGGGGAGCGCTCGGGGCCCGGTCCAAGGACCGGGCCCCTTCCGTGCGACATGGCGCACCGGTCGCCGCCGGACGTGCAGGGGCAGACGACGCCCTGGTCCCGGCGTGACGGGCGAGGCCGGGTGCCCGGGGACCGCCCCCGGGCGAGTGGCGCGACCACCCGCGTGCCACCTGGTCCGGAATCTGACCGTTGAAAGGGAAACCTTTTGGGTGGCGGCGGCGACTGGTGGGTGTCAATGCCCCTGCACGTGAGGTCCCCATGTCCCTTGCCCCTCCCGCAACACACCGCCGCAGCCGCAGAGGCCGGCTCCTCGCGGCGGCTCTCGCCGCCGTCCTCGTCGGCACCGGCGGTTCCCTGGCCCTGAACCGGTTCGCGGACGCCGCCGACGCCCTGCCCGCGCCCGCCGACAGAGCGACGAAGGCCCTGGCCGCCGCCCGGATCGCGGAGCGCCTCGACCGCGGCCTGGTCGCGGTGCCCGCGAACGGGGGAACGCTCGTCACCTGGCGGATGCTCGGCGACGACCCGGACGGCGTCTCCTTCAAGCTCTACCGGGGCGGCAGACTCATCGAGGAGACCCGGAAGACCAACTACCTGGACACCGGGGGCAACACCTCGTCGGTGTACGAGATCCGTGCCGTCGTCGACGGCAGGGAAGGGCCCGGCGAGAAGGCCGGCGTGTGGGGGTCGGGACGCCTCGACATCCCCCTGCAGAAGCCCGCCGGCGGCACCACCCGCGACGGCGTCGCCTACACCTACTCCGCCAACGACACCTCGGCGGGCGACCTGGACGGCGACGGCCGGTACGAGCTGGTCGTCAAATGGGTGCCCTCGAACGCCACCGACGTGGCCAACTCCGGTGCCTGCACCGGGCCCACGATCTACGACGCCTACAAGCTGAGCGGCAAGCGGCTCTGGCGGATCGATCTCGGCACCAACGTCCGCAGCGGCTCCCACTACGACTCTTTCCAGGTCTTCGACTACGACCGCGACGGCAAGGCCGAGATGGCCGTCCGCACCTCCGACGGGTCGAAGGACGCGGCGGGCACCGTCATCGGCGACAGGAACGCTTCGCACCTCGGGGACAATTGCGCGGTCCTCCGCGGAGCCGAGTACCTGTCCGTCTTCAACGGTGCGAGCGGCAAGGTGATGGACTCCGTGCCGTTCGAGCCCGCTCGCGGCTCCGTCGCCGACTGGGGCGACACCTGGGGCAACCGCGAGGGCAGGCTGCTCTCCGCCACCGCCTACCTCGACGGAACCAGGCCCAGCATGGTCTTCACGCGCGGTATCTACGCACGTACCGCGCTCGCCGCGTACGACTGGAACGGGTCGGAGCTGACCCGGCGCTGGAAGTTCGACAGCAACAGCTCGGCCAACCGCGGCAAGGGTTACGACCAGCAGGGCAATCACAACCTCGCGGTGGCCGACGTCGACGGTGACGGCAGGGACGAGATCCTGTACGGCGCGATGGCCGTCGACGACAACGGCTCCGGCCTGTGGACCACGCGACTGGGCCACGGCGACGCCCTGCACGTCGGCGACCTGGACCCGGCGCGCCCCGGCCTGGAGTCCTTCAACGTGCACGAGCACAAGGACTCCGCGTACGGCTTCGAGATGCACGATGCGAAGACCGGCCGGGTCCTGTGGGGCCGGAAGACCGGCACGGACGTCGGCCGCGGCATCTGCGCGGACCTGACGAGGCAGTACGCGGGCGCCGAGTGCTGGTCCAGTGGCGGCGGGCTCTATACGGCGGCCGGCAGGAAGATCAGCGACAGCGTTCCGGCGTTCGGCGGCGGCCCCTCGTACAACTCCGCGATCTGGTGGGACGGTGACGCCAACCGTGAGCTGCTCGATCACCGCTGGTCGGGCTCGGCGAGGGCGGGCTCCGGCCAGGTCCTCAAGTACGACGGCGACAGCGAACTCTCCCGCATCTGGTACGACCAGGACGCCAAGTCCAACAACTGGACGAAGGGCAGCCCGGCGCTCTCCGCGGATCTGCTCGGCGACTGGCGCGAGGAGATGATCTGGCGGAACGCCGACTCCACGGCGCTGCGGCTCTACAGCACTCCGCACCCGACGGAGTACCGGCTCCCGACGCTGATGCACGACCGGGTGTACCGCACGGGCGTGGCCTGGCAGAACACCGGTTACAACCAGCCGCCGCAGGTCAGTTACTACCTCGGGACGAAGTAGACCGGGGACGGGTGAGCCCCCGCCGCATGAGGCGGGGGCTCACCCGCGTCCGGGCGCGGGCCGTGGGCGGGAGTTGTCCACAGGCCGTACGGGCTGTCGGACCCGGCGGGTAGCGTCGGGGCATGTCCAGTCTGGCAGTGGTCGAAGGGGTCCTGGAGCGGATCACGTACGCCAATGAGGAGAACGGCTACACGGTGGCCCGGGTCGACACCGGGCGCGGGGGCGGGGAACTGCTCACGGTGGTCGGGTCGCTGCTCGGCGCGCAGCCGGGGGAGTCGCTGCGCATGGAGGGGCGCTGGGGGTCGCACCCGCAGTACGGCAAGCAGTTCACGGTGGAGAACTACACGACCGTGCTGCCCGCCACCGTCCAGGGCATCCGGCGCTACCTGGGGTCCGGGCTGATCAAGGGCATCGGACCGCGCATCGCCGACCGGATCGTGGAGCACTTCGGGGTCGAGACGCTCGACGTCATCGAGCGGGAGCCGAAGCGGCTCGTCGAGGTGCCCGGGCTGGGTCCCAAGCGGACGAAGATGATCGGCGCCGCGTGGGAGGAGCAGAAGGCGATCAAGGAGGTGATGGTCTTCCTCCAGGGGGTGGGTGTCTCCACCTCCCTCGCGGTGCGGATCTACAAGAAGTACGGGGACGCCTCGATCTCCGTCGTGCGGAACCAGCCCTACCGGCTGGCGGCCGACGTGTGGGGCATCGGGTTCCTCACCGCCGACCGGATCGCCCGGGCCGTGGGGATACCGCACGACAGCCCGGAGCGGGTGAAGGCCGGGTTGCAGTACGCCCTGTCGCAGTCCACCGACCAGGGGCACTGCTTCCTGCCCGAGGAGCAGCTCATCTCCGACGCCGTGAAGCTGCTCCAGGTCGACACGGGCCTGGTGATCGAGTGCCTGGCCGCCCTGGTGGCCGACGAGGAGGGCGTCGTGCGGGAGCGGGTGCCGGGCCCGGACGGGCAGCCGCTGACGGCGGTCTACCTGATCCCGTTCCACCGGGCCGAGGTCTCCCTGGCCGCGCAGCTCCAGCGGCTGCTGCGCACCGGCGAGGACCGGATGCCGGCCTTCCGGGACGTGGCCTGGGACAAGGCGCTGGCGTGGCTCGCCGACCGTACGGGGGCGGACCTGGCGCCGGAGCAGGAGCAGGCCGTGCGCCTGGCCCTGACCGAGAAGGTGGCCGTGCTGACCGGGGGTCCCGGCTGCGGCAAGTCCTTCACGGTCCGGTCGGTGGTGGAGCTGGCCCGCGCCAAGAAGGCCAAGGTCGTCCTCGCGGCACCCACCGGTCGCGCGGCGAAGCGGCTGGCGGAGCTGACCGGCGCGGAGGCGTCCACCGTGCACCGGCTGCTGGAGCTGAAGCCGGGCGGGGACGCGGCGTACGACCGGGACCGGCCGCTCGACGCCGACCTGGTCGTCGTCGACGAGGCGTCCATGCTGGACCTGCTGCTGGCGAACAAGCTGGTCAAGGCGGTGGCGCCGGGGGCGCACCTGCTGCTGGTGGGGGACGTCGACCAGTTGCCCAGCGTGGGCGCGGGGGAGGTGCTCGGGGACCTGCTGGCGCCGGGCGGCCCCGTCCCGGCGGTGCGGCTCACGCGGATCTTCCGGCAGGCCCAGCAGTCCGGGGTGGTCACCAACGCCCACCGCATCAACTCCGGTCAGCAGCCGGTCACCACGGGGCTGCCGGACTTCTTCCTGTTCGTCGCCGAGGAGACCGAGGAGGCCGGCCGGCTCACCGTGGACGTGGCCGCCCGCCGCCTCCCGGCGAGGTTCGGTCTCGACCCGCGCCGGGACGTGCAGGTCCTGGCGCCGATGCACCGGGGCCCGGCCGGCGCGGGCACCCTGAACGGGCTCCTTCAGCAGGCGATCACCCCGGCGCGGCCCGACGTGCCGGAGAAGAGGTTCGGCGGCAGGGTCTTCCGCGTCGGCGACAAGGTCACACAGGTGCGCAACAACTACGAGAAGGGGGCGAACGGCGTCTTCAACGGCACGGTCGGCGTGGTCACCTCGCTCGACGTGGACGAGCAGCGGCTGACGGTGCTGACCGACGAGGACGAGGAGGTGCCGTACGACTTCGACGAGCTGGACGAGCTGGCCCACGCCTACGCCGTCACGATCCACCGCTCGCAGGGCAGCGAGTACCCGGCGGTGGTGATCCCGGTCACCACCGGGGCGTGGATGATGCTCCAGCGGAACCTGCTCTACACGGCCGTGACGCGGGCCCGGAAACTCGTCGTCCTCGTGGGATCACGCAAGGCGATCGGTCAGGCCGTCCGGACGGTGTCCGCCGGGCGGCGCTTTACCTCACTGCATTATCGGCTGAAAGGTGAGGTAGGGGTGGGAAACATCACCTGAGGATCATCCGGACTTTCGCAAGCGGGGCGAAGGGGGCAGGATGAGCAGGTTGACGGCACTGAGTGCCGCCAATTGGCCGAATGGTCGACCCCGAGTGCACTCTGCTGGGCCAAGTGGGGGATGGTAGAGACAGTCAGGGCACCTCGAAGAAGAGGCACTACGTCGGTGAGGGATGACGTGAGCGACAACTCTGTAGTACTGCGGTACGCGGACGGTGAATACACCTACCCGGTGGTCGAGAGCACCGTCGGTGACAAGGGCTTCGACATCGGGAAGCTCCGAGCCCAGACCGGTCTGGTGACCCTGGACAGTGGATACGGCAACACCGCCGCCTATAAATCCGCGATCACCTACCTGGACGGCGAGCAGGGCATTCTGCGGTACCGCGGCTACCCCATCGAGCAGCTTGCCGAGCGCTCCACCTTCCTCGAGGTGGCGTACCTGCTGATCAACGGTGAGCTGCCCAAGGTCGACGAGCTGGCGGCCTTCCGCAACGAGATCACGCAGCACACCCTGCTGCACGAGGACGTCAAGCGGTTCTTCGACGGCTTCCCGCGCGACGCCCACCCGATGGCGATGCTCTCCTCCGTGGTCAGCGCGCTGTCGACGTTCTACCAGGACAGCCACAACCCGTTCGACGAGAAGCAGCGTCACCTCTCCACGATCCGGCTGCTGGCCAAGCTGCCCACGATCGCGGCCTACGCGTACAAGAAGTCGATCGGCCACCCGTTCGTCTACCCGCGCAACGACCTGTCCTACGTCGAGAACTTCCTGCGCATGACCTTCTCGGTCCCCGCCCAGGAGTACGAGCTGGACCCGGTCGTGGTCTCCGCGCTCGACAAGCTGCTCATCCTGCACGCGGACCACGAGCAGAACTGCTCCACCTCCACCGTGCGCCTGGTCGGCTCGTCGCAGGCGAACATGTTCGCCTCCATCTCCGCCGGCATCTCGGCCCTGTGGGGCCCCCTGCACGGTGGCGCCAACCAGTCGGTGCTGGAGATGCTCCAGGGCATCCAGGCCAGCGGCGGCGACGTCGACTCCTTCATCCGCAAGGTGAAGAACAAGGAGGACGGCGTCCGTCTGATGGGCTTCGGCCACCGCGTCTACAAGAACTTCGACCCCCGGGCGAAGATCATCAAGGCGGCGGCGCACGACGTCCTCTCGGCGCTCGGCAAGTCCGACGAGCTGCTGGACATCGCGCTGAAGCTGGAGGAGCACGCGCTCGCCGACGACTACTTCGTCTCGCGCAACCTCTACCCGAACGTCGACTTCTACACGGGTCTGATCTACCGGGCGATGGGCTTCCCGACCGAGATGTTCACGGTGCTCTTCGCGCTGGGCCGGCTGCCGGGCTGGATCGCCCAGTGGCACGAGATGATCAAGGAGCCGGGTTCCCGCATCGGCCGCCCGCGCCAGATCTACACCGGCGAGGTCCTGCGTGACTTCGTCCCGGTCGAGAGCCGCTGACGCCACGCTCATCGAGAAGCGCCCCGCCGCCGATCCCCCCACGGGTCGGCGAGCGGGGCGCTTCCCATATCCCCGGAACGGATTCCCCCCACGGGATCCGGGTCCGGGCGTCTGCCGGGTTGCAGCAGAAGCTCGCGATGCGATCTGCCGGGGTACGTACGGGAGGGCCGCTCAAAGCTCCCCGGTGCACGTGCCCCGGCCAACGCTTGCCTGGGACGTCCCCCAAGACATCCCATGAACGTCCCCCAAGACGTTCTTGGCATCGCCCATTCAGACTCGCGAGCGGTCCGAATGGTTACCCCCAAATATCTGTGATCTAGGTCTCTTTGTGAAGGTCCTGTGAGTCACGTGAAGGTGAAATCACGTGGAGCAGTGGCCCGGAAGACCGACAGTCACCACCAAAGGGGGAGGAAAAGCCGCGGCCGGGCCGGCCGCCCGCCGTCGCGGTGCGGCCCGGCCCGGCCGGGGTGGCGTGCTCGGCCGGCGGGTCCGCCGGCCGGCCGTGGCGTCAGGCGCGGCCGACGAGCTCGTATCCCGCCTCGTCGACCGCGGCGCGCACCGCGGCCTCGTCCAGCGCGGCTTCCGAGACCACGGTGACCAGGCCGGTCGAGGCGACCGCCTGCACGGAGGTGACGCCAGCGATTCCGGAGACCTCCTCGGTCACGGCGCCCTCGCAGTGGCCGCAGGTCATGCCCCGGACCTCGTAGACGGTGGTGACGCCGCCGGTGGCGGCCGCCTCCGCGCCGTCGTGGCAGGAGCCGGCGGGGGAGCAGCAGGACCCGGTGGCCTGGGGAAGCTCGGTCCTCGTCTCGGAGGTCATGGTGTTCTCCTGTTCGGTCGCAGTCTGGTGCGGCAGGGGCGTACGGGCATGCCGTGACGTCCTGACGTTCCTCACTGTATACCCCTAGGGGGTATGAATTCCAGTGGGGTCGCTCCCGCGCGCCGCACCGGCCGCCCTCTCCGGGTGCCCGCGGTGGACGGCCCACTCCCGGGCCAGGACCGACATCCACACCGAGTCGACCCACCGGCCGCGGTGCCGCAGCGCCTCGCGCTCGACACCTTCCCGGACGAAGCCGACCTTCTCGTAGACCCGGATCGCGCGCGGGTTGAAGGCGAAGACGCCCAGCGAGATCCGGTTCAGCCCCAGCTCGCCGAAGCCGTGGGCGAGCAGGAGCCGGATCGCCTCGGTCCCCAGGCCCCGGTCACGTCCACGGGGGCCGACCAGGGTGCGGAAGTTGCAGCTACGGTTCGGTTCGTCCCACTCGTTGAGGACGAGCTCGCCCACCGTCTCTCCGGAGGCCCGGTCGACCAGGGCGAGGTCCAGACGGTCGGTCCGCTCGCCGCGCGAGCCGTACCAGGCGCGCAGGGAGGCGGGGGAGGGCGGCGGCGCGCCCTCGGGGGTGCCGGTGAAGGTCAGTACCTCCGGGTCCGAAAGGATCTCCGCGATCACCGCGGCGTCGTCCTCGGTGACCGGCCGCAGCACCACGTGCTCGCCGGTGAGGGTGGGTTTGACGGAGAAGTCGTTCATCCGGCGATCCTCCGGCCCGCCGCCGGGGACGGGCAAGGCGATATGTGCGGCCGGCCCCGCGCCGGGGCCGGCGCGGGGCCGGGCCCCCGGACGGGGCCGTGCTCCACGGCGGGGCCGTCAGTCCCCGCGGCCCCGGTTGCCGGGGCGGTTGGCCACCCAGACGCGGATCGTGTCCGGGTGCCAGTAGGGCTTGCCGCCCTCCACGTGGTCGGGCTTGGGGAGCAGGCCGTGCTTCCGGTACGAGCGGACCGTGTCCGGCTGCACCCGGATGTGCGCGGCGATCTCCTTGTAGGACCAGAGCCTGCTGTCCGTCATCTGTGGCACCTCCTTGCGCGCGCCGCGGTGGCGGTCCGGGAGGACCGGCGGGGGAGCCACGGCGTCGGCGCTGGCGATCAACTCAGCCTGTGCCCGTTGAACGACAGCGAGTGACCGGCGGGAAGGGGCTGTTGAACGCTTGTGACCGAAGACCCGCGTAATGGAGATATGCGTGACACGGAGGAGATCACTGTGACAAGGACGTGGCCGCTTCCGCCGGTACGCGCCCGAGTCCCGGACCGGAACGGGGAGATGTGCGCCGGCGGCGGGTCCGGCCGTGGGGCGTGACCGCGACGACCTGGCGCCGCCTCAGTCGCACAGGGCTGCCGTCTGGGCCTTCATCAGCCCCTTGTTCCCCGGGAGGGGCGACTTGCCTCTCAGGTCCGCGCCGAGGTCGTAGACATTGACGGCGAGGACGAGCTGTCGCTCGCCGTCCGTGGTGGTGAGGGACACGCTGGTGAAGCCAGGTCCACCGCCGTCGGTCCCCCAGGCGCTGACCGGCTTGGTGCCCGGCTCCGAGCCGCACGGCATGTTCATGCGTTGCACGCCGAGTCCGTACGCCGGCTTCCGGGGGAACCGCACCGTGGTCAGGAGTTCCCGCTGCTGGGCGGGGCGCAGCAGCTTGCCGCTGAACAGGGCCCGGTGGAACCGGGCCAGGTCGCCGACCGTGGAGATCATGGCACCCGCGGTCCAGTCGTACGACGGGCTGAACCGGGTCACATCCCGGCCCGTGAGGTCGTAACCGTGCAGATGGGGACCGTGAATGGACGGGTCGGTCAGCGGAAAGGAGGTGTCCTTCAGTCCCAGCGGGGCGAGAATCCGCCGGTGGATTTCCGAGGGCGCGCTGTGATGCGTGACCGCCTCGATCACCAGACCGGCGAGCAGGTAGTTGGTGTTGGAGTACGACCAGCCGCCGCCGGGCGCGAACAGCGGCTTGTGCCGGACGGCGCGGTCGATCACCTCCCGGGGGGTGTACACGTGGTCCCACTCATGGCGCTCCAGATAGGGCGCGAAGAACTCCGGCTCGGTGGTGGGGTCGTAGATGCCCGAGGTGTGGTTGAGCAGTTGCCGGACGGTGACGGCCCGGCCGTCGTTGCCATTCCCCCGGACCACGCCGGGCAGCCACTTCTCCACGCTGTCGTCGAGCGAGAGCCTTCCCTCGCCCTCCAGTTGCAGAAGCACCGTCGACACGAACGACTTGGTGTTACTGGCGATCCGGAACCGCTGGTCCGGCCGGGCTCGCTCGCCGCTCGCCGTGTCCGCGAGTCCGGCCGCCGAGCGGGACTCCCACTCACCGCGTCTGGCATACGCCACGGCACCCGGGAATCCGTCCGCGACCGTCTGCTCGAGGGCCTCGGCGAGCCCGGCGGGCGGCGAGGCCGGCGTCCGCTCCCCGGCGGCCGCCGGAAAGACCCCTGACACCGCCACCGCGCATATCCCCGCCAGCAGTGCAGCCGCCCGTGCACGCACATTCATCGATCGCTCCCGTTTCCGTTGCCTGTGCCTTCCCGCATCAGCCTGCCGGTCGCCGCACCGGTTGCCCATCCGGCTGACGCCCGCATGGATACGGGGGCTGTCCCCCCCCAAAGCCCCGTCCTTCGCCACCTGGGTGCGCGACGAGGCCCGAGGCCGCCGAGCCCGGGGCGTCCGCTGCGCGGGTGTGCCGTTCAGGCTCCGCAGGAGCGGAGGAAGCGGCGGGTGCGGGCGGCGATGGGGTAGGGCTGGTCCGGAGGGCAGGGGTACATGTCCTGCTCGACGATGGCGAACAGGTCGACGTCCAGGGCCTGGGCGGCGGCGAGGACGGGTTCCAGGGCCGGGACGCCGGAGGGGGGTTCGCACATGACGCCGCGCGCGACGGCCGGGCCGAACGGGGTGCCCTCGGCGACGACCCGGGCGAGGACCTCGGGGGCGACCTGCTTGAGGTGCAGGTAGCCGATGCGTTCGCCGTACGTCTCGATCAGCTTGACGCTGTCGCCGCCGCAGTACGCGTAGTGCCCGGTGTCCAGGCAGAGCGCGACGAGTTCGGGGTCGGTGGCGTCGAGGAAGCGGCTGACGTTCTCCTCGGTGTCGATATGGGTGTCGGCGTGCGGGTGGACGACGACGCGCAGGCCGAAGCGGTCGCGCACCTCGGCGCCGAGGCGCTCGGTCAGCCGGGCCAGGTCGCGCCACTGTCCGGCGGTGAGGTGGCGGTCCTCCAGCACCTCGCCGGTCTTGTCGTCCCGCCAGAAGGACGGGATGACGACCAGGTGCCCGGCGCCCATCGCGCGGGCGAGCGCGGCGTTGTCCGCGACGTGCGCCCAGGTGCGGTCCCAGACGGCGTCGCCGTGGTGCAGGCCGGTGAAGACGGTCCCCGCCGAGACCTTCAGCCCGCGCCGGGCCGTCTCCTCGGTGAGCCGGGCCGGGTCGGTGGGAAGGTAGCCGTACGGACCGAGTTCGATCCACTCGTACCCGGCCGCGGCGACCTCGTCGAGGAAGCGCTGCCAGGGGACCTGCCGGGGATCGTCCGGGAACCACACCCCCCACGAGTCGGGGGCGGAACCGATCCGGATGCGGGACAGCGGCGGCGGCGGTGACAGCGGCGTCATGGGCCCCAGCTTGGTGGCGGACGCGGAGGAGCGTCAAGCATTGGTCCGAATGTCCGGACAAAATGTTGACAGGCCCTCCCGTGGCGGCTAGACCTGATCACGGTGCCGACGCGAAGGGGAACAAGGGATGGTGTCCGATCCGTACGACCTCATCAGCATGGGACGCATCGGGGTGGACCTCTACCCGCTCCGGACCGGGGTCCCGCTGGCCCGGGTCGAGACGTTCGGCAAGTTCCTCGGCGGCTCGGCCGCCAACGTGGCCGTGGCGGCCGCCCGGCTCGGCCGGCGCACCGCGCTGATCACCCGCACGGGCGCCGACCCGTTCGGCGCCTACCTGCACCAGGAACTGCGGGACTTCGGCGTGGACGACCGGTGGGTGACGCCGGTCGAGGCCTACCCGACGCCGCTCACCTTCTGCGAACTCTTCCCGCCCGACGACTTCCCGCTGTACTTCTACCGCCACCCCAAGGCCCCCGACCTGGAGATCCACGAGCACGAGCTGGACCTGGCCGCCATCGCCGCCGCCCGGGTGCTCTGGACGACCGGCACCGGCCTGTCCGCCGAACCCAGCCGCGGCGCCACGCTCGCCGCCCTCGCCCACCGGGCCGGGAACGGCACCACCGTCCTCGACCTCGACTGGCGGCCGATGTTCTGGCCCGGCGCCGAAGCGGCCCGCCCCCACTACCGCGCCGCCCTGCGGCACGCCACCGTCGCCGTCGGCAACCTCGACGAGTGCGAGATCGCCACCGGTGAGCGCGAACCGTACGCCGCCGCCCGCGCCCTGCTCGCCACAGGCGTCCGCCTCGCCGTGGTCAAGCGGGGCCCGAAGGGCGTCCTGGCCATGACCGCCGACGGCGACACCGCCGACGTCCCGCCCGTGCCCGTCGAGGTGGTCAACGGCCTGGGCGCGGGCGACGCGTTCGGCGGGGCGCTGTGCCACGGGCTCCTCGCGGGCTGGGACCTGGAGCGGACCGTGCGGTACGCCAACGCGGCGGGCGCCATCGTCGCCTCCCGCCTGGCCTGCTCCTCCGCGATGCCGTTCCCCGAGGAGGTGGAGCGGGTGCTCCGGGGCGGCGGCACACCGTGAGCGTCGACCTCGCGCGGCTCGTCGCGGTCCGCGCCCGGCACCCCGAGGCCGTCGCGGAGGCCGCCGCGCGGCGGAGGCGGCGGGCCCTGCTGGGCGACTCCGGCCGGCTGATGATCGTCGCGGCCGACCATCCGGCCCGGGGCGCGCTGGCCGTGGGCGACCGGCCGCTCGCCATGGCCAACCGCCTCGACCTGCTGGAACGGCTCTGCCTGGCGCTCTCCCGCCCCGGCGTGGACGGCGTCCTCGCCACCGCCGACATCCTGGACGACCTGCTGCTCCTGGGCGCCCTGGAGGACAAGGTCGTCATGGGCTCCATGAACCGCGGCGGGCTCGCCGGCGCCGCCTTCGAGTTCGACGACCGGTTCACCGGCCACCGCCCCGAGGACCTGGCCCGCCTCGGCTTCGACGCCGGCAAGCTCCTGCTGCGCATCGACCGCACCGACCCCGGCTCCCTCAGCACCCTCGCCACCGCCGCCCGCACCATCGACGCCATGGCCGAGCGGCGGCTCCCCGTCTTCGTCGAGCCGTTCCTGTCCCGCCGCGACCCGGCCGACGGCCGCGTGCGCAACGACCTGAGCCCCGAGGCGGTGACCACGTCGCTCGCCATCGCCTCCGGGCTCGCCGGCACCTCCGCGTACACCTGGCTCAAGGTCCCCGTCACCGACGACCCCGACGACATGGCCCGGGTCATGGCGACCACCACCCTGCCGGCCGTCCTCCTCGGCGGCGACGTCGGTCCCGACCAGGACGCGGCGTACGAGAAGTGGGGCACGGCGCTGCGGCTGCCCACCGTCCAGGGGCTGGTGGCGGGCCGCACCCTGCTCTACCCGGCGGACGGGGACGTCGCCGCCGCCGTCGACACGGCCGTCGGCCTGCTCCGAGGAACCGCCCAGGAGGATACGGAGAGATCATGACCGAGCGGCAGCTTCACCTCCCGCGGGGCCAGGCGGCCCGCGGGCCCTACGCCCTGCACATCGACCCCGAACGGGCCGGCTGGAGCCACTCCGCGCTCCGGATCCTCGACCTCGGCCCCGGCGGGAGCCACCGGTTCGACACCGGGGAGAGCGAGTGGATCCTGCTTCCCCTCACCGGGGGCTGTACGGTGCGGATCGACGCCGATCCCATCGAACTGCGCGGCCGGGACGGCGTGTTCAGCGGCGTCACCGACTTCGCCTACCTACCGCGTGACGCCCACGCCCAGATCGCCTCCGGCGCGGGAGGCCGCTTCGCCCTGGCAGGAGCGAAGTGCGAGCGACGACTCCCCGCTCGCTACGGCCCCGCGCCGGAGGTACCGGTGGAGGCGCGCGGCAGCGGCACCTGCGCCCGCGAGGTGCGCAACTTCGCCGCCGCCGACGCCTTCCCGTGCGACCGGCTCATCGCCGTGGAGGTCGTCACCCCCGGCGGCAACTGGTCCTCCTACCCGCCGCACAAGCACGACGAGCACCTCCCCGGCCGGGAGGCGGAGCTGGAGGAGATCTACTACTTCGAGATCGACGGCGACGGCGTGGGCTACCAGCGCGTGTCGCCCTCCCGCCCGGGCGGCGCCGATCTCCTCGCCGAGGTCCGCGGCGGCGACGCCGTCCTCGTACCCGACGGCTGGCACGGGCCGTCCATCGCCCAGCCCGGACACGCCATGTACTACCTCAACGTCATGGCCGGGCCCGGCGGCGAACGGGAGTGGAAGATCAGCTTCCACCCCGATCACGCGGAGGGATACCGATGAGCACCCGACGACTCACCACCGCCCAGGCGCTCGTCGCCTTCCTGGCCCGCCAGTACACCGAACGCGACGGGCGGCGCCGGCGGCTCATCGGCGCCACCTGGGGCATCTTCGGCCACGGCAACGTGGCGGGCATCGGCCAGGCCCTCGTCGAGTACGCCGACGAGATGCCCTACTACCAGGGCCGCAACGAACAGGCCATGGTCCACGCCGCCGTCGGCTACGCCCGCCAGTCCAACCGCCTCTCCGCCCACGCCGTCACCACCTCCATCGGCCCCGGCGCCACCAACCTGGTCACCGGTGCCGCCCTCGCCACCGTCAACCACCTCCCGGTGCTGCTCCTGCCCGGCGACACCTTCGCCGGCCGGCCCGCCGACCCCGTCCTCCAGCAGCTCGAAGTGCCCCACGCGGGGGACGTCTCCGTCAACGACACGCTGCGCCCGGTGTCCCGGTACTTCGACCGGGTCACCCGCCCCGAGGCGCTGGTCCCCGCCGCCCTCGCGGCCATGCGCGTCCTCACCGACCCCGCCACCACCGGCGCGGTCACCCTCGCGCTCCCGCAGGACGTCCAGGCCGAGGCGTACGACTGGCCCGAGGAGTTCTTCGCCGAACGCGTCTGGCGGGTGCGCCGCCCACGGCCCGACACCACCGAACTCGACGCCGCCGTCCGGGCGGTCGGCGCGGCCCGGCGCCCCCTGATCGTCGCGGGCGGCGGCGTCCACCACAGCCGCGCCGAGGACGCGCTGCGCGCCCTCGCCGACGCGACCGGCATCCCCGTCGCCTCCACCCAGGCCGGCAAGGGCTCCCTGCCCCACGACCACCCGGCGGACGTCGGCGGCATCGGCCACACCGGCACCTCCACCGCCGACCACCTGGCCCGCACCGCCGACCTGGTCATCGGCGTCGGCACCCGCTACACGGACTTCACCACCGCCTCGGCCACCCTCTTCGCCCGCCCCGGCGTCCGGTTCGTCAACCTGAACGTCACCGGCTTCGACGCCCACAAGATGGCCGCCCTGCCGCTGGTCGCCGACGCCCGCGAGGGGCTGGAGGACCTCGCCCGGGCCCTGGCGGGCCACACCGTCCCGGCCGCCTACACGGCCGAGTACACCGGGCTCAAAGCCGGCTGGGAGGCCCGCGTCACCGCCGCGTACGCCCCCGGGGCGGAGGACGCGCGGCCCACCCAGACCCAGGTCCTCGGCCTGCTCGACACCCTGGCCGGCGACGACGACATCCTGATCAACGCCGCCGGCTCGCTCCCCGGCGACCTCCACAAGCTCTGGCGGACCCGCTCCCGCGACCAGTACCACGTCGAATACGGGTACTCCTGCATGGGATACGAGATCCCCGCCGCCATCGGCACCGCCCTCGCCGCCCCCGGCCGCCCCGTCTGGGCGCTGGTCGGCGACGGTACGTACCTGATGAATCCCACCGAGATCGTCACCGCCGTCCAGGAGGGCGTCCCGCTCAAGGTCGTCATCCTCCAGAACCACGGGTACGCCTCGATCGGCGGCCTCTCCGAGTCGGTCGGCGCCGAGCGGTACGGCACCGCCTACCGCTACCGGAGCCCCGACGGCACGTACACCGGCGATCCCCTCCCGGTGGACCTGGCCGCCAACGCCGCCTCCCTCGGCATGCGGGTCCTGCGCGCCCACACCATCCGTGACCTGCGGGAAGCCCTCGCCGAGGCCCGCTCGGCGACCGTCCCCACATGTGTCTACACCGAGACCGCAACGGCAGACACAGTGTCGGGCGCGCCCGCCGCCGAGGCATGGTGGGATGTGCCCGTGGCCGAGACCGCGACACGTCCACCGGCGGTGAAGGCCCGGGAGGAGTACGACCGCCACGTCGCAGCCCGACGCCGCCACCTGTAGCAGAGGTCCGAAGAGGAGCACGTACGTCATGACGAAGACCGTTCACCACTGGATCGGTGGCAAGACCGTCGAGGGCACGTCCGGCAACTGGGGCCCGGTCACCGACCCGGCGACCGGCGCCGTCACCACCCGGGTCGCCCTCGCCTCCGCCGAGGAGGTCGACGACGCCGTCGCCGCCGCCAGGGCCGCGTACGCCACGTGGGGCACGTCCTCGCTGGCCCAGCGCACCTCCGTACTGTTCGCCTACCGCGCGCTGCTCGACGCCCACCGCGACGAGATCGCCGCCCTGATCACCGCCGAGCACGGCAAGGTGCACTCCGACGCGCTCGGCGAGGTCGCGCGCGGCCTGGAGATCGTGGAGCTGGCCTGCGGCATCACCGTCCAGCTCAAGGGCGAGCTGTCCACCCAGGTGTCCAACCGGGTCGACGTCGCCGCCATCCGCCAGCCGCTCGGCGTGGTCGCCGGCATCACACCGTTCAACTTCCCGGCGATGGTGCCGATGTGGATGTTCCCGCTGGCCATCGCCTGCGGCAACACCTTCGTGCTCAAGCCCAGCGAGAAGGACCCGTCCGCCGCCAACCTGCTCGCCGAGCTGGCCTCGCAGGCCGGCCTGCCCGACGGCGTCCTCAACGTCGTCCACGGCGACAAGGTCGCGGTCGACGCCCTGCTGGAGCACCCCGACGTCGCGGCGGTCTCCTTCGTCGGCTCCACGCCGATCGCCAAGTACATCCACACCACCGCCTCGGCGAACGGCAAGCGCGTCCAGGCCCTCGGCGGCGCCAAGAACCACATGCTGGTGCTGCCCGACGCCGACCTCGACGCGGCCGCCGACGCGGCGGTCTCGGCGGCGTACGGCTCGGCGGGCGAGCGCTGCATGGCGATCTCGGCGGTCGTCGCGGTCGGCGCCATCGGCGACGAACTCGTCCAGAAGATCCGCGAGCGCGCCGAGAAGATCAAGATCGGCCCCGGCGACGACCCCACCTCCGAGATGGGCCCGCTGATCACCGCCGCCCACCGCGACAAGGTCGCCTCCTACGTCACCGGCGCCGCCGCCCAGGGCGCCGAGGTCGTCCTCGACGGCACCGGCCACACCGTCGACGGGTACGAGGACGGCCACTGGATCGGCCTGTCGCTGCTCGACAAGGTGTCCACCGACTCCGACGCCTACCGCGACGAGATCTTCGGCCCGGTGCTGTGCGTGCTGCGCGCCGACACCTACGAGGACGGCGTCCGGCTCATCAACGACTCGCCGTTCGGCAACGGCACCGCCATCTTCACCCGCGACGGCGGCGCGGCCCGACGCTTCCAACTGGAGGTCCAGGCCGGCATGGTCGGCGTGAACGTCCCGATCCCGGTGCCCGTCGGCTACCACTCCTTCGGCGGCTGGAAGGACTCGCTCTTCGGCGACCACCACATCTACGGCAACGACGGCGTGCACTTCTACACCCGCGGCAAGGTCGTCACCACCCGCTGGCCCGACCCGTCCGAGGCCCCCGCGGGCGTCGACCTGGGCTTCCCGCGCAACCACTGACCCTCGCGGTCCGGAGAAAACGGCTGGCCCCCACCGGGGCCGGCCGTCGATCCTGGCGGGGATGAACGACGAACCGAAGTACCGCGTCCGTGCCCTCCACACCGAGGACACGATCACCGTCTACCAGGCGTACGCGCCCGGGATCGGCGTCCCCGCCGCCCGCGACGGCCGCTTCCCGGCCTCCTGGAAGCGCGAGCGGATGACGTGGATCAAGCCGAGCTTCCTGTGGATGATGTACCGCTGCGGCTGGGCCACCAAGCCGGACCAGGAGACCGTCCTGGCCGTCGAGATCACCCGTGAGGGCTTCGAGTGGGCGCTGCGCCACGCCTGCCTCTCGCACTACGTGCGCGGCTTCCACCCCGACCAGGACGCCTGGAAGCGGCAGTTGCGCCGCTCCCCGGCCCGTGTCCAGTGGGACCCCGAGCGGGACTGGCACCTGGCGCCCCTGCCGTACCGCTCGCTCCAACTGGGCCTCGCGGGGGAGGCGTCCGCGCGGTACGCCGACGAGTGGACCGTGTCGATACGGGACGTGACGCCGCTCGCGCGCGAGATCCACGCCCTGGTGCGGGACGGGGACCTCGACGGGGCGGCCCGGCTGATGCCCGAGGAGCGCCCGTACCCGGCGGGTGCCGAACTCCTCGGACACCTGGTCCCGTGAGCGGCCGGGGCGGGCGGGACAGCTCGTACGGGCACGTCTCCGAGCCCTTGTCCGGGTGCGGCATTCCGGTCCTCCCGTGTACCGCGGCTGGTGTACGGCGACGGTCGTGCGTACACCTCAGGAAGGCCCCCGACTTCCGCCGTGCGGCAGGGGAGGCGGCCTGGCGCGGCGCTTAGGGTCGAGACATGCAGATCCGATTCCCCCGGCGTGCCGCGGCCGCCGCGGCCGCCGCCGTCGTGCTGCTCGCGGGCGCCGGCACGTGGACGGCGGTCGCCTCGGACGACGGGCCCGTCCCGCGCCGCGAGGACCGAGTGCTCCCGATGCCGGGAGCGAGGATCGACACGTCGTTCTTCACCTCCGGTCCCACGGACGCGCGCCGCCCGGCCGTGCTCCTCGCGCACGGCTTCGGCGGCAGCAAGGACGACGTGCGCGCCCAGGCCGAGGAACTGGCCCGTGACGGCTACGCGGTACTGACCTGGTCCGCGCGCGGCTTCGGCGCGTCGACCGGGCGCATCGGCCTCAACGACCCCGCGTACGAGGTCAAGGACGTGTCGCGGCTCATCGACTGGCTCGCACAGCGCCCCGAGGTGCGGCTCGACGGTGACGGCGACCCCCGGGTGGGCGTCTCCGGCTCGTCGTACGGCGGGGCGGTGTCGCTGCTGGCGGCCGGGCACGACGAGCGGGTGGACGCGATCGCGCCGCAGATCACGTACTGGAACCTGGCCGACGCGCTCTTCCCGGACGGCGTCCTCAAGAAACTGTGGGCCGGGATCTTCTTCACCACCGGTACGGCGGCCGCGTCGGACCGGCCCCCGGGCCCCGCCCCCGACGACCCGGGCCAGGACACCGCGCCCCAGCAGCGCGCCCCGGTGCGGGGCGGCGGCGGGCAGGCGCAGGACTCCAAGGGCTCCTCGGCCCAGGGCTCCTCCGCCGGCGGCTCCCGGGCCGCGGGCTCGCCCGCCCCCGCCCCCGCTCCACCGCGGGCCTCCGCCGCGTGCGGGGAGTTCCAGGACGTGCTGTGCGCCATGTACCAGCGGGTGGCTGTCGCCGGGAAGCCGGACGCCGAGGCCCGCGCGCTGCTCGCCGCGCGCAGCCCGTCCGCCGTCGGCGACCGCATCGCGGTGCCCACGCTCCTGGTCCAGGGGCAGGCCGACTCGCTCTTCCCCCTGGCCCACGCCGACGCCGCCGCCCGGGCCGTCCGCGCGAACGGCGCGCCCGTCGCCGTCGACTGGATCGCCGGCGGGCACGACGGCGGCGACCGGGAGACCGAGCGCGTCCAGGCACGCATCGGCGCCTGGTTCGACCGGTACCTCAAGGACGACACCGGCGCCGACACCGGTCCCGCCTTCCGCGTCAGCCGCACCGGCGGGGTCGACTCGACCGACGGGCAGGCCCGTCTGCGCGGCGCCACCGCCGACACCTACCCCGGTCTGCGGGCCGGCGCCCGCACCGTCTCCCTCGCCGGCGGCCCGCGGGCCTTCCGCAACCCGGCCGGGGCCACCCCGCCCGCCATCTCCGCCGTCCCCGGTACCGGCGGCGGCCTGGCCCGGCTGTCGTCGCTCGGGGTGGGCCTCTCGCTCGACTTCCCCGGCCAGCACGCCCGGTTCGACTCCGCCCCGCTCACCGGGTCCCTGCGCGTCACCGGCTCGCCCACCGTCCGCGTGCACGTCACCTCCGACACCGGCGAGGCCGTCCTGTTCGGGAAGGTGTACGACGTCGGCCCCGACGGCCGGCAGGTGCTGCCCGCCCAGCTCGTGGCGCCCGTCCGCGTCGAGGGCGCCGCGAACGGCAGGACCGTCGACCTGACGCTGCCGGCCGTCGACCACGAGGTGGAGGCCGGGCACCGGCTGCGGCTCGTCCTCGCCGCCACCGACCTCGGCCACGCCTCCCCGGTGACCCCCGCCGCGTACACCGTCACCGTGACCGGCGGGCTGTCCGTACCGACCGCGCCCGCCGTGCGCACCGAGGCCGCCGGCCTGCCCTGGTGGGTGTGGGGCCTGCCGGCCGCCGGCGCCCTGACCGCCGGGGCCCTGCTGCTCACCGCCCGCCGCCGCACCACCGCGCCACCGCCCGACCCCGGCCTCGCGGACGTCCCGCTCACCATCACCGGGCTCACCAAGCGGTACGCCGGGTCGGCCGACCGGTACGCGGTGCGCGAGCTGTCCTTCCGGGTCGAGAGGGGCCAGGTCCTCGGCCTCCTCGGGCCGAACGGCGCCGGCAAGACCACCACCCTGCGCATGCTCATGGGCCTGATCACCCCCGACGAGGGGGAGATCCGGGTGTTCGGGCACGCGATCCGGCCCGGCGCGCCCGTCCTGTCCCGGGTGGGCGCCTTCGTCGAGGGCGCGGGCTTCCTGCCCCACCTGTCGGGCCGCGAGAACCTGGAGCTGTACTGGCGGGCCACCGGCCGTCCCGCGGGGGACGCCCACATCGACGAGGCGCTGGAGATCGCCGGCCTGGGTGACGCCCTGGCCCGTGCCGTGCGGACGTACTCGCAGGGCATGCGCCAGCGGCTCGCCATCGCCCAGGCCATGCTCGGCCTCCCGGACCTGCTCATCCTGGACGAGCCGACCAACGGGCTGGACCCGCCGCAGATCCGCGAGATGCGGGACGTGATGATCCGGTACGCGGCCGGGGGCCGGACCGTCATCGTCTCCAGTCACCTCCTGTCGGAGGTCGAGCAGTCCTGCACCCACCTGGTCGTCATGGACCGGGGCCGGCTCGTCCAGGCGGGCCCGGTCGCCGAGATCACCGGCGCGGGCGACACCCTGCTCGTCACCACGGACGGGGACGTGCCGGACGGGCCGGTGGACAAGCTCGGCGCCCTGCCCGGCGTCGCCTCGGTGGTGCGCGCGGACGGCGGCCTGCTGGTCCGGCTGGACGGCATGACCGCCCCCGCCCTGATCACCGAACTGGTCAGGCTGGAGATCCCGTCGACCGGCGTGGGACCCCACCGCCGCCTGGAGGACGCGTTCCTCACCCTGATCGGAGGAGGATCCGCATGAGCGCCCCGCTGACCGAGGCCGCCCGGTCCGCGCCCGGCTACCGGGCCGGGCATACCCTGCCGCTGCGCGTCGAGGCCGTCCGCCAGCTCACCCGGCGCCGCACCCTGGTCATGGGCGCGGTCCTGGCCGCCCTGCCCTTCGTGCTGATCGCCGCCTTCGCGATCGGCGGCGGCCCCGACGGGCGCGGCAACGACCGGATCACCCTGATGGACACGGCGACCGCGTCCGGCGCGAACTTCGCGGCGACCTGCCTGTTCGTGTCGGCGGGCTTCCTGCTGGTGGTGCCCGTGGCGCTGTTCTGCGGGGACACGGTGGCGTCCGAGGCCAGTTGGTCCTCCCTCCGCTACCTGCTCGCCGCGCCCGTGCCCCGCGCCCGGCTGCTGTGGTCGAAGCTGGCCGTGGCGCTCGGGTTCAGCGCGGCCGCGATGCTGCTGCTGCCGCTGGTGGCCCTCGCCGCCGGGACGGTGGCCTACGGCTGGGGGCCGCTGGCGCTGCCCACGGGCGGCTCCCTCGCCACGGCCGACACCCTGCCCCGGCTGGCGCTGGTGGTCGCGTACGTCTTCGTGTCCCAACTGGTCACGGCGGGCCTCGCGTTCTGGCTGTCCACCAGGACCGACGCCCCGCTCGGCGCGGTCGGCGGCGCGGTGGGTCTGACGATCATCGGAAATGTGCTGGACGCGGTCACGGCGCTCGGCTCCTGGCGCGACTTCCTGCCCGCGCACTGGCAGTTCGCCTGGGCCGACGCGCTCCAGCCCCAGCTCGAGTGGGGCGGCATGCTCAAGGGCGCGGCGGTGTCGGTGAGCTACGCCCTGGTGCTGTTCGCGCTGGCCTTCCGGGGCTTCGCCCGCAAGGACATCGTCTCCTAGGAGGCGAGACGCCCCCTGGGGAGCGTCCGCGAGGGGTGGGCCGCCGTCCGGGGCGGGGTCACAGCCAGCCGCGACGAGCCGCTTCCGCTCCCGCCCGGAAGCGGCTCGTCGTGCCCAGGGCGGTGAGCAGCTCGCCCACGCGCCGGCTGTACGTGCGCCCCGATATGCCCAGCCGCGCGGCGGCCGTCTCGTCGGTGAGCCCCGCCAGCAGGGCCTCCAGCACCGGCCGCAGGTGCGGGGGGAGCGCCCCGGGTGGCGCGGGCCGGGAGGGAACCTCCTCACCCGTTTCCCACCAGGCGTGATGGGCCCGCACCAGAGCCTGGACCACCACCGGGTCGCGGATCAGCAGCAGCCCGTTGTAGAGCAGTTCGAGGTCGAGGGGGATGGCGGCGATCGTGCGGTCCACCAGGATCATCTTGAACGGGATGGACCGGGTGAGCCGGGCCCGGCCCGGCAGCCGTGCCATCCCCGGGGCGTCCGCGGCGGTGATCCGGGACAGGGAGTGCCGGGGCAGGATCTGACGGACCGTCCCCACCCGCTCGGTGGCCGTGCGCACCCACGCGCCGGCGAGCTCCAGGAACGGTTCGGGGATCGACAGGCCGGTGCAGGCGGACGGATCGTCGAAGGTCAGCACCTCGTGGCGGGCGGACTCGGTGAGCGCGGCGAGTGTCGCGCAGATCTGTCTGGTGCCGCGCACCGGCTGCCCGGCCGGCCGCAGTGTCCGCGGCGGCGCGGCCCGCGCCGGTGTCGTCTCTCGTAATGCCGCCCGGCCGAGCACGGAGCCCGGAACGTCCGCCACGGCTGACCACCCCCGCCATCCCTTGGAACGTACGCAACTCCATGTACGCATGTGACTGCGTACCGTGACAAGGGCGTGTTCCGGGGTTGGCGAGTCCAAGCCAAGCCCTGCGCCGGGCCTCACCAACAGCTTCGTGTTGCCGCATTGAGACACGTCCGTAACCGGTTCGTCCGGTCCTCCGGCCGCCGGCCGACGTCCCATTCACAGTGCCGAGAGTCCGAGAGGACGCGAGACCGGGGGAGTTCGGATGGATACGTACCGAGGTGCGGCGTACCGACGGGACGCGAGCGGGGTGAACGGGGCGCACCGGGCCGGCGGGACGAGGGCCGGCAGGGCCCGCGGGGCCGGGCCGAGGCGCCGGGCCGCGCTGGCCGCGGCGCTGGCCGCGGGCCTGCTGCTCGCCGGCTGCTCCGGCGGCGGCGTCACCGACCGCGCCGCCACGGGCGACAGTGGCAAGCGCGCGCCCGGTGTCCCCGCGCCCGGCGCCCCGGCGCCCGCGCCCGGCGCGCAGGACGGCCGGCGGCACGACGGCGCGGCGGACGGGCGGGAGGAGGACCAGGCGCGCGAGACCCCGCCCGCCGACCATCTGTCCACCTTCGCCCTGGACGTCGACACCGCCGGTTACGGCTACGCCCGCCGTACCCTCGCCGAGGGCCGGCTGCCCGCGCCGGACACCGTACGGCCCGAGGAGTTCGTCAACAGCTTCCGCCAGGACTACCCGAAGCCGGAGGGCAACGGCTTCTCCGTGACCGTCGACGGCGCCCGCACGGGCGCGGGGGACTGGTCCCTCGTACGCGTCGGACTGGCCACCCGCCCGGCCGACCGGCACGGCGCACGCCCGCCCGCCGCGCTCACCTTCGTCGTCGACGTCTCCGGCTCCATGGCCGAACCGGGCCGCCTCGACCTGGTCAAGGAGTCCCTCGGCCTCCTCACCGACCAGCTCCGCGACGACGACTCCATCGCCGTGGTCACCTTCAGCGACGAGGCCGAGACCCGGCTGCCCATGACCCGGGTCGGGGGCAACCGCGACCGCGTCCACGACGTCGTCGACGGACTGGAGACCACGTCGTCCACCAATGTGGAGGCGGGCGTCATCACCGGCTACGACGCCGCCGTCGAAGGCCACCGCAAGGGCGCCACCAACCGGGTCGTCCTGCTGTCCGACGCGCTCGCCAACACCGGTGAGACCGGGGCCGAGGCGATCCTGGAGCGGATCGGGGACGAACGCCGCGCGTACGGCATCACGCTCTTCGGGGTCGGCGTCGGCAGCGAGTACGGCGACGCGCTCATGGAGCGGCTCGCCGACCGGGGCGACGGCCACACCACCTACGTCTCCACCCCCGAGCAGGCCCGCAAGGTCTTCGTCGACCAGCTCCCCGCCCACCTCGAACTGCGCGCCCGGGACGCCAAGGCGCAGGTCGCGTTCGACCCGGCGGCGGTGGAGTCCTTCCGGCTCATCGGCTACGAGAACCGCGAGGTCGCCGACGAGGACTTCCGGGACGACCGGGTGGACGGCGGCGAGGTCGGTCCCGGCCACCAGGTGACCGCCCTCTACGCGGTCAGGACCCGGCCCGGCGCCCTGGACCGCGACGGCCGCCTGGCCACCGCCACCGTCCGGTGGCTCGACCCCGCCACCCGGGCCCCGCACGAGGGGTCCGGCACGCTGCGGGCGGGCGCCCTGGGCGGCCGGCTGTGGGAGGAGAACACCCGGCCGGGCCTCCGGGTCGCCGCCGTGGCGGCGTACTTCGCCGACTCGCTGCGCGGCGGGGAACTGCCGGGCGCGCCCTCGCCCACCGAACTCGCCGCCCGGGCGGACGGTCTGGCCCGGACGACCGAGTCGAAGGTGGTGGCCGAGCTGGCCGCGTCCATCCGGCAGGCCAACGGCCTGCGGGACTGATCGCGGACGGCTGACGGGGAGCCGGCCCGCTGCCATGATGTGCCCATGCCGACGTTGCTGCTCGCCCTCGCGGTCGTCTCCACCGGGCTCTACGCGGGATTCATGCTGATCTTCCTGACCGGGGTGATGCCCGCGCTGGCGAGGCTGGACGACGAGCAGTTCGTGACGGCGATGCGCCGCGTCAACGAGTGCGTGCCCCGCGCGGTGTTCCTGGCCGTCTTCGCCGGGGCCGTGGTCTTCCCGGCCCTGGCCCTCGCCGTACCGGCCGGGGACCGGACGGCCGGCGGCCGGTGGCTGATCGCCGCCGGACTGGTGTGCGCGGTGCTGGGCCACCTGGTGACCGTCGCCGGGAACGTCCCGCTCAACAACGCGCTCGCCGCCGCGCCGGGGGACGACGGACCCGGCCCCGTACGACGGGCGTTCGAATCCCGCTGGAACGCCCTCCACCGGATCCGCACCCTGCTCGTCACGGCGTCCTTCGCCCTCCTGGTCGCCGCCGCGCTCCGGTGACCGGGCGTGCGCCGTTTGCAGTACCGCGAGTGGCGGGCGGCGCCGCGCCGTGTCCGGATGGTCACGTGACCCTCGACGGGAGAGGGTCGCCCACCGACCGAGCAGAAACGGACGACCAATCGTGAGCCGCACGCACCGCTGGGCCGCCACGGCCTTCACCTGCCTCGCCCTGACCGGCATAGCCGCCGGCCCCGCCCTCGCCGCGGCACCCGCCGACGGCTCCCCCACCCCCACCGACGCCGGCTTCCTGCGCGCCTCGCACCAGGGCAACCTGACCGAGATCGCGGCGGGCAAGGACGCCCGGAAGAACGCCACCACCGACTGTGTGAAGCACGTGGGCCACGTCCTCGTGCGCGACCACACCAAGCTCGACGCGGACACCAGGGCCCTCGCCGACAAGCTCGGGGTGGACCTGCCCGTCGCGCCCTCCAAGGAACAGCAGGACACCCTCGCGGACGTCATGTCCAAGGCGGGCACCAAGGCCTATGACGCGGCGTGGCTGCACGCCCAGGCCGCCGCCCACGAGAAGACCCTGGCACGCATCGACCACCAGGTCGCCCACGGCAAGAACGCGCAGGTGACCGCCGCCGCCAAGGCCGCCCGCCCGGTCGTCGTCATGCACCTGGACATGGTGCGCGGTGGCGAGTGCCACGCCGCCGCGGCGCCCAAGGCCATCCACGCCGGCAACGGCGGCCAGGTCGCCACCTCGATGGCGGCCGAGGTCCCGGTCGCGCTCGCCGTGCCCGCGGTGGCGGTCGGCGGCGTGCTCGTGGCCGGCGGAGCCTTCTGGGCCGCGGCCCGTATGCGCCGCAACGACAATCGCTGACGCCGATGCGCGCCTCACGGCGTGACGAGCCCGGTCCGGACCGCGTACTGGTCCGGATCGGGCTCGCGGCGGTCGCCACGGCCGTCGTGACCTGCCTCTTCCCCTTCTTCCCCGACCCCGTCCGGGCCCCGGACACAGGCACCCTGCCGGGGTCGGCCGCCGCGCCGCCCCGGGCCGCGGCCGGGAGGGAACCGGCGTACTCCCCGCCCGTCTCCCTCACCATCCCGGGCCACCTCCGCCCCACCCCCGTCGACCCCGTCACCGCCGACGAGGACGGGGCCATGGCCGTCCCCGCGTCGCCGCACCGGATGGGCTGGTGGGCCCTCGGCGCCCCGCCCGGCGCCGCGCGGGGCACCGTCCTGCTGGCGGGCCACCTCGACTCGGCCGACGAGGGCGCGGGCCCCTTCGAGGCCCTGCACGACGTGCCCATGGACACCCGCGCCCAGCTCACCACCGCGGACGGCAGGCGCCACACGTACCGGATCGTCGCCCGGCGCACCCACGCCAAGGAAGCACTGCCCAAGGACCTGTTCACGCCCCGCGGCCCGGCCCGCCTCGCCCTGGTCACCTGCACCGGCGACTTCGACCCCGACGCGCACGCCTACGCCGGGAACCTGGTCCTCTACGCGGAGCCGGTCGCCTAGGCCCGTTCGGCGAGCGACGCCGTCCGCCGGGGAGGCTCCGCGCCAGGACGCCGACCTCCCGAAGACGAACCGGATCACGAGCCGTCACCGCCCTCCCGCGTGAGACTCGGAAGCCGGCCCCTCCCGCCGGCGCACCGCGCTGTCAGCCGGCTGTCAGTGGCCGCCTGTGCAATGGGACCGGCTCCGTGGAGGGCCGAAGTGTCCGGTGGTGACGAGCGGGAGGCTCTCGAATGGTCTGGACGGAATGCGGCGAGGTCCGGCCGTTCGCCGCGGCGCGGCTGGTCTGCTTCCCGCACGCCGGAGGGTCGTCGTACTTCTTCCGGGAATGGCGCAAGGGGCTGCCCGAGTTCGAGGTGCACGCGGTCTGCTACCCGGGCCGGGCGGACCGGTTCGGCGAGCCCACGGCGACCGACCTGGTGTCCATGGCGGGCGAGATCGCGGAGGCGGTCGCGCCGCTGATGGACCGGCCCACCGTGCTGTTCGGGCACAGCATGGGCGCGGTGGTGGCGTACGAGACGGCCAGGGCGCTGGAGGCGGGCGGCGCCCGCCCGTCGCACCTGTTCGTGTCGGGCGCCCGCGCCAGCCACCTGCTGCGGGCGGACGCCCGGGCTGCCGGGATGGACGACGAGAGCGCCATCGCCACCCTCCAGGAGCTGGGCGGCACCGACAGCGAACTGCTGGAGCACCCGATGTTCCGCGAGCTGATCCTCCCCTACATCCGCGCCGACTTCCAGCTACTGGGCGCCTACGAACACCGGGCCGGAGCGCTGCTCCACTGCCCGGTCACGGCCGTGGCGGGGCTGAGCGACTCCCGGGTGACGGTGGACCAGGTGGCGCAGTGGGCGGACGTGACCCGGGGGGAGTTCCGGCAGCGAATGGTGCCCGGCGGGCACTTCTACCTGGCCGACTCGCCGCCCTACGACCTGGTGCGGGAGGCCTGCGCCGAACGGGACGGCACGCACCTCTGAGGGCGTCCGGCGTACGCCTCTGAGGGCGTCCGGCGTACGCCCCGGGGTCCGTCCGTCCCTTCCATGACTTCCGTTACCAGCAGGGGGAATCGACGTGCCAGTCAGAAGCAAGAGGCAGCGGGCGGCGGTGGTGGCCCTGGTCGTCCTGCCGCTGGCGGTGACCGGCGGCGCGGTGGCGGCGGTCGTCGCGACCGGGGAGCCGGGCGCCGCCGTGGTGCGCGAGACGGCCCGCCTCGACAAGGGCGGGCACTTCTTCCTGGCCGTGGCGGCCATCCTGCTCGCCGCCTGGCTGGGCGGACGGCTGGCCGACAGGCTGGGGCAGCCCCGGGTGATCGGTGAGATCTGCGCCGGGCTGGCCATGGGGCCGACCGCGCTGGGACGGTTCGCGCCCGGGGTGAAGGACTGGCTGTTCCCGGCGGACGCGCTGCCGATGCTGGACGGACTGGCCCAGATCGGGCTGGTGTTCTTCATGTTCGGGGTGGGCCGCGAGCTGACCTCGATGCCGCTGCGGGGCGTGGGGCCGCAGGTGCTGATGGTGAGCCAGGCGTCCATGCTGGTGCCGTTCGCCGCGGGCACGGCGGCGGCGGTGCCGCTGGTGGCGCAGTTCCGGGGGCCGTCGGGCGACCCGATGGCCTTCGTCCTGTTCGTGGGGTGCGCGCTGAGCGTCACCGCCCTGCCCGTACTGGCGCGGATCCTCACCGACCTCCGGCTGACCCACACGCGTCAGGGCCAGCTCAGCCTCTTCGCCTCCGCGGTCGGGGACGGCGCGGTGTGGCTGGTCCTCACCGCGGTGCTGGCCCTCGTGCACGGCGGCGGCCCGATGGGCGTGCTGTGGAACGGCGTGTTCGCGGCCGTCCTGACCCTCGTGTTCCTCGGACCGCTGCGCCGGGCACTGGCCCGCTGGGCCGGCTCCCGGTCGGCGTCCGGCGAGGGCGCCGGGGGCGACGCGGTGCTCATGGTGCTGCTGGCCGCCGGTATCGCCGCCACCGCCACCCTCACCACCGTCATCGGCATCCACCAGCTCATCGGCGCGCTGCTGGTCGGTCTCGCCTGGCCCACGGGCAACGCGCGGGCCGCCCGGGTCGCGGACCGGCTGTCCGGCACGTCCAAGACGGTGCTGCTGCCGTTCTTCTTCTTCGGGTTCGGGCTCAACATCGACCTCGGGTCACTGCGCTTCGACCGCGCCTCCGTGCTGGCCCTGGCCACCCTGCTGTTCCTGGCCGTCGCCACCAAGGTGTGCGGGCCCGCGCTGAGCGCCGTCCTCACCGGCATGCGCCCGAAGCCCGCGCTCATGCTCGGCGTGCTGCTCAACGCCCGGGGCCTGACCGAACTGGTCATCCTCCAGATCGGCTACCAGGCCGGCATCATCGACCAGCGGCTGCTGAGCATCCTCACCATCGTGGCGCTGGTCACCACGATCGTCACCCGGCCGCTGCTCCGGCTGCTCGGCCCGGACGCCGCCGAGCCCGCGCCCGGAGCCGTACCGGCCGGGCCCGCGACGGGGGCCGGCGCACCCGGCCCCGGCCCGCGCGCGCCTGAACCCACCACCCTGTCCCGGTAGTTCCCGACCCGACCCGCTGGCGGCCCGTGTGATCGACGACGTACTTCCCGCGGCCGTCCTGGGCGCCGAGACCTTCGGCGACGAGCCGGACGGCTGGCTGTTCCCCGAGGAGAGCGCGGCCCTCGGCGAGGTGGGCGAGCCGCGCCGACGGGAGTTCACGACGGTGCGGCACTGCGCCCGGCGGGCCATCGGCGCGCTGGGCCTCGCCCCGGTGCCGCTGCCGCCGGGCACGCGCGGCGCCCCGCGCTGGCCCGACGGGGTCGTCGGCAGCATGACGCACTGCGCCGGCTACCGGGCCGCCGCCGCGGCGCGCCGGGCCGAGGTGCGCACCCTCGGCATCGACGCCGAGCCCCACGCGCCGCTGCCCGAGGGCGTCCTGGAGTACATCGCGCTGCCCGAGGAGGCGTCGCACGTCGCCCGGCTCTCCCGCCGGTCGCCCGACGTGTGCTGGGACCGGCTGCTGTTCTGCGCCAAGGAGGCCGTCTACAAGGCCTGGTTCCCCGCGACGCACCAGTGGCTCGGCTTCGACGGAGCGCTGATCGTGCCGGCCACGGACGGCTCCTTCCACGTCCGTGTCCTGGCGCAGCGGCCCCAACCGGCGGGCGTGCCGGTGCAGTTCACCGGGCGGTGGGTGGTGCGGGACGGCCTCGTGCTGGCCTCGGTGGTGTGGCCGGCCACTGTTTGACAGCCCCTCTGGCATGTGAAAGCTTTGACTTACACATGAAGTCCGGTTCGCTGGAGGTGGCGGGGTGACCAGTGAGGAACTTCTCGCCGTCCTCTCCGCCGTGGGTCACGCCCAGCGGCTCCGGGCGATAGCGGGCCTCGCCGACGGCCGTATGTACGTCAGTGAACTGGCCCGGCAACTGGGCATGTCCCGCCCCCTGCTGTACATGCACCTGGAGCGCCTGGAGAAGGCCGGCCTGGTCGTCGGCCACCTGGAACTGTCCGACGACGGCAAGGCTCTGAAGTACTTCGAGCTGGTGCCGTTCGAGCTGCACCTCACCGTGCAGACGGTCCTGGACGCCCTCGGCGCGGACGAACAGCGGGCACGCGCGGCGGACGGGTCCGCCGATGAGGAAGGCTAGAACGTTATGAGGGGGACCCGGACATGACCGGCGCCGTTGTCACCATCGCCATCGTCCTGATCGTCGTCGGAGGCATCACGGCGGCGGTGGTCTCGCACTTCAGACTCCAGCGCCACCGCGCCGACGCGGTCGCCATGGCCGCGTACCGGCGGCTCGCCGAGGAGGCGGTCGCCCGGCAGGACGCGTTACAGGCCGAACTGGCCGAAGTCAAAGCCCGGTTGAGCTCGATCGACGACATGCTGCGGAGCATCGAGTGAGCCGGCTGCACCCCGGGCGGCTGCGCCCGCCGTCCTCCCTGGCCCGCACCCCGCTGTCGGCCGCCCCCTGGCTCGCCGCCGGCTACCTCGCCAGTTACGTCGTCACCGGCACCGCCCTGTTCGCCGTCGCGACGGCCGCCGTCCTCAGCGGCGTCGTCCTGAGCCAGCTCACGGTGACCGTGCCCCTGATCATCGGCACGGTGTGGGTCGTCAGGGCCTGCGCCCAGGTCGAGCGGGGCCGGGCGGCACTCGTCGACCGGCCGATCCCGTACCGCTACCACGAGGTCACCGAACCCGGACTGCCCGCCCACCTCAGGATCCGGTGCACCGACCCGGCGTTCGCCCGCGACTGCGCCTACCTCGTCCTCCTCTTCCCGCCCCTGCTGGTGCTGGACCTGTCCGCCCTGGCCGTCTGGCTGGTGGCGCTCGGCGGCCTCGTGCTGCCGCTCTGGTACCCCGCGGTGGACGCCCCCCGCGGCCCCTTCGGCGCGGACGGCCCGCTCGGCTGGGCCCACACGCTGCCCGGGTCACTGGCCGTCGCGCTCGCCGCCCTCGTCCTGCTGCCCTTCGCCGCCCGGCTCCTGGTGGGGGCCGCCCGGCTCCACCTCACCGTGGCCCGGGTGGTGCTCCGGCCGCCCGCCGACCCGCTGGCGCACGTCAAGAGCGTGCTCGACCGCCCGGGCCCGCTCTCCGTCGTGGCCGGCGGCCGGCCCACCCGCACTCCCACCGAACCGACCGACAAGAGGGAAGCCCATGAACCGCACACCGGACGGGCCGGCTGACGCCGTCGTCCACCTGGACTCCGTGTACAAGCTCTACGGCGGCGGCAAGAACAAGGTGGCCGCACTCGACGGAGTGAGCATCAGCCTGCGGCGCGGCAGCTTCACCGCGGTGATGGGCCCCTCCGGCTCCGGCAAGAGCACCTTCCTCCACTGCGCCGCCGGGCTCGACCGGCCCACGAGCGGCTCCGTCCGGCTGGACGGGGTGGAACTGTCCGGGCTCAAGGAGCGGGAGCTGACCAAACTCCGCCGCGAACGCGTCGGGTTCGTCTTCCAGGCGTTCAACCTGATGCCCGCGCTGAACGTACGGGAGAACGTCACCCTGCCCCTGCGGCTCGCCGGCCGCCGCCCCAAGTCCAGCGAGGTCGACGAGGTCATCGAGCGCGTCGGCCTCGCCTCCCGGCAGAAGCACCGGCCCGGTGAGCTCTCCGGCGGCCAGCAGCAGCGGGTGGCCATCGCCCGCGCGCTCGTCACCCGCCCCGCCGTGGTCTTCGGCGACGAACCGACCGGCGCCCTGGACACCCGTACCGCCCGGGAGGTCCTCGGCCTGCTGCGCGAAGCCGTCCAGTGGGCCGGGCAGACCATCGTCATGGTCACCCACGACCCGGTGGCCGCCGCCCACGCCGACCGCACCCTCTTCCTCGCCGACGGCCGGATCGTCGACGCGCTGGAGCGCCCGACCGCCGACATGGTCGCCGAGCGCATGACCACCCTCGGCGCCTGGGCCGACGAGCGCGCGGCACACGACGGACAGTACGGAGCGGCCCGGTGATCGGCCTCGCGCTGCGTTCCCTGAAGTTCCACAAGGGCGGCTTCGTCGCCTCGTTCGTCGCGCTGTTCTTCGGCGCCGCCATCGTGATCGCCTGCGGCGGCCTGCTGGAGACCGGATTACGCGGCCTCGCCGAGCCGCAGCGGCTCCGGGGCGCGCCCATCGTCCTCACCGGAGACCAGCGCTACCCCGAGTCCAACAAGGTCTTCCGCGAGCGGGTCCGGCTCGACGCCGCCGCCGTCGCCGAGGCCGCGGCCGTACCCGGCGTCGAGGCGGCCGTACCGGACGTCTCCCTCGCCGCCGTCGTCGTCCCCGCCGGCGGAAAGGGCGGCGTCCCCGCCACCGGCCACGGCTGGGAAGCCGCCCGGCTCGGACCGTACCGGCTGGTCGAGGGCGCCGCCCCGCGCGCCGCGGGCGAAGTCGCCCTGGACGCCCGGCTCGCCGCGCGGGCCGGGGCGAAGGCGGGCGACCGGGTCACCCTCGGTCTGCGCGGTACCACCGCCCCCTACCGGGTCACCGGTCTGCTGAGCGGACCGGGCGCCGCCGACACGCTCTTCCTCTCCACCCCCGACGCGGCCCGGCACGCCCCGCAGCCCGGCAGGATCGACTCCATCGGCATCCTCACCCGCCCCGGCGCCGACACCGCCCGGGTACGGGACGCGCTCGCCGACGCCTTCGCGGACGCCCCGGTCACCGTGCTCACCGGCGACGAGCGGGGCCGCGCCGAATTCCCCGAGGTCGTCACCAAGGGCAAGAACCTGGTGTCCATGGCGGCCGTGTTCGGCGGCCTGGCCGCCATGGTCACCGTGTTCGTGGTGGCCAGCACCCTCGGCCTGTCGCTCCAGCAGCGGCAGCGGCAGATGGCGCTGCTGCGCGCCATCGGCTCGACACCCGGACAGGTCCGGCGCATGGTGCTGGCCGAGACGTTCACCGTCGCCGTCGTCGCCACCGCGCTGGCCTGCGTCCCCGGACCGCGCCTGGGGGAGTGGCTGCTGGGCCGGTTCGCCGCCGCCGGGGTGGTGCCCGACGTGATGATCCACCGGACCGGCTGGATCCCGCAGGCCGCGGGCGCCGGCGCCGCGCTGCTCACCGCGCTCGGCGCCGCCTGGATCGCCGCCCGCGCCGCCGCCCGCACCCGCCCGACCGAGGCGCTGGCCGAGGCGTCCCTCCAGCGCCGCCGCCTCAACTGGATCCGGCTCCTGTTCGCCGTGCTGTGCCTGGCCGGCGGCACCACCCTCGCCTTCGTCACCATGAACGTCGACGGCGCCGTCGCGGGCAGCACCGCCACCCCCGCCGCGATGCTGTGGGCCGCCGGCTTCGGCCTCCTGGGCCCCACGCTCACCCGGGTCATGACGGCCCTGCTGCACTGGCCGCTGCGCGCCGTCTCCGGTTTCTCCGGGCAACTGGCCCTGCTCAACGCCAAGGCCGGCGCGGCCAGGCTCGCCGGAGCCGTCATGCCGGTCATGCTCGCCACCGGCATGGCCACCGCCCTGATCTACCTCCAGACCACGCAGAACCAGGGCGCCCAGCAGGCGTTCGAGGACAACCTCCGGGCCGACCTGGTGCTCACCGGCGCGGCCGGCGGCATGCCCGCCTCCCTGGTCGACGGCATCGGCCGGACTCCCGGTGTGGCGGCCGCCTCCGCCTACGTACCGAGCTCCGGCTTCCTCGACCCGTCCAAGGCCGAGATGGAGGCGTACGACGGAAAGGGCCGCAAGCCGAAGGGCGACCCCGTCCAGATCACCGGCGTCTCCGCCGCGGGCATCGCACGCACCACCGCGATCCGGGTGGTCGGCGGCAGCCTCGCCGACCTCGCCGGCGACACCGTCGCCCTGCCCGAATCCGCCGCCGACGGCCACCGCATCGGCGACCGGATCCCGATGCGCCTGGGCGACGGCACCAGGGTCGAACCCCGCCTGGTGGCGACGGTCGGCGACCGGCGCGGGTACGGCTCGGCGCTGATGCCCGCCGCCGTGGTCGCCGCGCACACCACCGGGGGCGTGGTGCCGCAGATCCTCGTCACGGCCGCCCCCGGCACCGACCCCGCCCGGCTGGCCGCCGCGCTCACCGGCCCGGACGCACCGGCCCCCGGGCTGCGCGCGGTCGACCGGGCGGACCTGGTCACCGCCTCGGCCGAGCAGAACGACACCCAGACCTGGGTCGCGTACCTGCTCGTCGGCATGGTCGTCGGGTACGCGGTCATCGCCCTGGTCAACTCGCTGGTCATGGCCACCGGCGAGCGGCGCCGGGAGTTCACCCTGCAACGGCTCGTCGGCGCCACCCGCGGCCAGGTCATGCGGATGATGACCGTGGAGGCACTGCTGACCGCGCTGGCCGGCCTCGGTCTCGGGCTGCTGGTCGCGGTCGCGACGCTGGTACCGCTCAGCCGGGCCGTGCTGGCCCGTTCCCTGCCCGCCGGACCGCCGTCGATCCTGCTCGCCGTCGTGGCCTCCGCGCTGGTCCTGACGGTCGGCACGACCCTGCTGACCGCCCGCATGGCGCTGCGCACCCGGCCGTCCGCCGCCATCGGCAGCCGCGACTGAACCGGCCGCCTGCCGGACCACCCCCGGCCACCTGGGTATTTCGCCCACCACTTAACAACGTGGTGGGCGATGCCTTTTCAAACTTAGTCTCACTGTTATGGCGTTGCAGCCCATCGGAAACAACCTCATCGTGGAATTGGAGTTTTTCGATGCTGAATAGAGTCGTGATCGTGGGCGGGGGTACGGCCGGCTGGATGACCGCGTCCTACCTGAAGGCGGCATTCGGGGACCGGGTCGACATCACCCTCGTCGAATCCGGAAAGGTCGGCACCATCGGCGTCGGTGAAGCCACGTTCAGCGACATCCGCCACTTCTTCGAGTTCCTCGGACTCAAGGAATCGGACTGGATGCCGGCGTGCAACGCCACGTACAAGCTCGCGGTCCGCTTCGAGAACTGGCGCAAGCCCGGCCACCACTTCTACCACCCGTTCGAGCAGATGCGGTCGGTCGACGGCTTCCCGCTGACGGACTGGTGGCTCAAGAACGGCCGCACCGACCGGTTCGACTCGGACTGCTTCGTGATGGCGAACATCTGTGACGCCGAGCGCAGCCCGCGCCACCTCGGCGGCGCCATGCTGTCGCAGCCGTACGGCGACAACTCCGACGAGCCCCAGGGCCTGACGATGTCGGAGCACCAGGGCAAGACGCAGTTCCCGTACGCCTACCACTTCGAGGCCGCGCTGCTGGCGAAGTACCTCACCGACTACACGGTCCAGCGCGGCGCGAAGCACATCGTCGACGACGTCAAGGACGTCAGGCTCGACGAGCGCGGCTGGATCAGCAGCGTCGTCACCGCCGAGCACGGCGAGCTGACCGGTGACCTGTTCATCGACTGCACCGGCTTCCGCGGCGTCCTGCTCAACAAGGCCCTGGAGGAGCCCTTCATCTCCTTCCAGAAGCATTTGCCCAACGACAGCGCGGTCGCCCTCCAGGTGCCCCAGGACATGGAGGCGCGGGGCATCCGCCCCTGCACCACCGCCACCGCGCAGGACGCCGGCTGGATCTGGACCATCCCGCTCTACGGCCGCATCGGCACCGGGTACGTGTACGCCAGTGACTACCTGTCCGCCGACGAGGCCGAGGCCACCCTGCGCAAGTTCGTCGGCCCGAGCGCCGCCGAGGCCGAGGCCAACCACATCAAGATGCGCATCGGCCGCAGCCGGCGCTCCTGGGTCAACAACTGCGTGGGCATCGGCCTGACCAGCGGCTTCGTCGAGCCGCTGGAGTCCACCGGCATCTTCTTCATCCACCACGCGGCCGAGCAGCTCGTCAAGAACTTCCCCGGCGCGGACTGGAACCCGGTCCACCGCGACAGCTACAACAGCGCCGTCGGCAACGTCCTGGACGGCGTCCGGGAGTTCCTCGCGCTGCACTACGCCGCCGCCGGGCGCAACGACACCCAGTACTGGAAGGACACCAAGACCCGCGAGCTGCCCGACGGGCTGGCCGAGCGGATCGAGCACTGGAAGTACCAGCTCCCGGACAGCGAGTCGGTCTTCCCGTACTACCACGGGCTGCCGCCGTACTCGTACCAGTGCATCCTGCTGGGCATGGGCGGCATCGAGCTCAAGCCGTCCCCCGCGCTCTCCCTCGCCGACGACAGCGCGGCGCAGCGCGAGTTCCAGGGGGTGCACGAGCGGGCGCAAGCCCTCATCGGCGAACTCCCCACGCAGTACGAGTACTTCACGCACATGCGCCGCTGACCCCGCAGGCGCCGCGGCGGCCGGACCGGCCGCCGCGGCGCCGCGTCCGCCGCCCCAGGGAGCGTCACCCCGTGACCGAGACCATTCCACTCAACGAACCCGCGCCGCCGGCCGCCCCGCAGCCGGCGGCCGTCGCCGACGGCCAGCGCGCCATGATGAGCGGCTTCCCCACCGGGGTCGCCGTCCTCACCACCGCCGACGACGACGGCACCCCGCGCGGGATGACCATCTCGTCCGTGTGCAGCGTCTCGCTGGACCCGCCCATGCTGCTGGTCTGCCTCCGGAGCGGCAGCCCCACCCTGCGCTCGGTGCTGACCACCGGCCGGTTCGCGGTGAACCTGCTCCACGGGGCCGCACGGCCGGTCGCCGAGCTCTTCGCGTCGGGCGCGCCCGACCGGTTCGACCGGGTGCGCTGGGAACACGACACCGCAGACCCGTACGCGGCCGGCCCGCACCTCTTCCACGACGCGCACGCCATCGCGGACTGCGTGGTCAGCGACGAGCACCGCAGCGGGGACCACCTGGTGGTCTTCGGCCGCGTCCTGCGCGTCACCCCCTTCCCGGACCGGCAGCCGCTGGTCTACGGCGGGCGGGAGTACCGGGTGTGGCCGGTCGGCGCGGCGGCCACGGCCCGGTGACGGCCCGGGCACGGCCCCGGACGCCGTCGTGGCGCCGGGACCCCGCGGCGCGGCCGGCGGCGCGGGACACGTCAGGCGGCCCCGCACACCGGGGCGGACGACGACGCCGGGGAGCCCGGGTGCGTGGGCACTCGGGCTCCCCGGCGTGGCCAGGCGGTGGGGGCCGGCGGCGGACACCGGCGGGCGGGTGCCCGGGACCGGGCGGGCGGCGCGCGGGCCGCGGGCGACCGGCCGACGGGCGGCGCGGGCGGTGGGTGCCGCGTGTGCGGTGGGAGGTGTGCGGGCGGCCGGTTGACCGCCGGTGGCCGGTGGGCGGCGGTGGGTCAGGCCACGGCCGCGGACGGGACGCGTCCCGCGCCGAGGGCCCTCGTGGGTACGGCCGTCCTGCCGTCCAGCAGGGCCATGCCGAGCGGGGTCACCGAATGCAGCACGGTGTTGCGCACCCGCCGGGTGGTGATCAGCCCCGACTCGCGCAGCACGGAGGCGTGCTGGCTGGCGCAGGGCGCGGAGACGCCGAGCCGGTCGGCGAGCTGGCTGGTGGTGCACGAGGCCCGCAGCTCCCGCAGCGCGGCCGCCCGGGTCTGGCCGACCAGCGCGGCCAGGGCCTGGGAGGGGACGGTGGTGTCGTCCCACAGGACGGCGGACTGTTCCGCGCTCGGCGGCGCGGCGAAGACCAGCACGGCCTGGCCGCGCTGCCCGTCACCCCGGAAGAGCCGGGCCGACCGCTGGGCGAGGAACACCGACGGGCTGAGCACCAGGCCCTTGCCGCCGAGCCGCACGTCGCCGTCCGGGCCGTCCTGGAGCTCCAGCACCTGGCCGTTCCAGACGGCCCGGCGGCCCAGGCCGGCCAGCAACTGCTCGACCCCGCCCGCCATCACCATCCGGCCGCGGGCGTCGCACTCGGCCTCGTAATGGGCCAGTACCCGGTTCCAGTACGGTGCCACCGCGTCCCGCCAGAAATCGGCGGGGGACAGGGCGGACACCGGCTGGCGGGCCGGTCTCCTGGCGCGCAGTTTCGTATAGACCTGGTGACGCCACCGCGCGTACACATGGTCGACGCCGCGGGAGAACAGGTCGCGGGCCAGTCCGCCCTCTATTTCCGGACCGGCGGTGGGCTGGAGTCGTATGCGGGCGAGATCGGCCGTCGTGAAATGAATTCTCTGCATGAATTCCCCCGTGTTGTGCCCGGCAAAGGCGTGTTCAGCGCGCGTGACCGGTGAGCCGGGCGAAGGCGTCGTCGAGCGTGGGCCGGCGGACGGCGAAGTCCACGACGGTCACGCCCGCCTTTTCCAGCGCCGTCGCGGCGGCGGCGATACTGCCCATTCCCTCCCCGAGCGGCAGGGTGATGACGCCCTCGTCGCGGTCCACCGCGAGGTCCTCGGGCGTACCGGTCCGCAGCGCCTCGACGGCGTCGGCGACCGTGTCCCGCTCCGCCACCCTGACCTCCAGCCGGTCCGGCCCCACCGAGCGCTTCAGCTCGTCCGGGGTCCCCTCGGCGATGACCCGCCCGGCGTCGACGACGGCGATGCGGTCGGCGAGGAAGTCGGCCTCCTCCAGGTACTGGGTGGTGAGCAGCACGGTCACGCCGTCGGCCACCAGGTCGCGCACGGCGTCCCACAGGGACATCCGGCTCACCGGGTCGAGTCCCGTGGTGGGTTCGTCGAGGAAGAGCACCGAGGGCGAGGCGACCAGGCAGGCCGCCAGGTCCAGCCGGCGGCGCATACCGCCGGAGTACGTCCGGACGGGCCGGTCGCCGGCGGCGTCCAGGCCGAACCGGTCCAGCAGCCGCTCGGCGCGGTCGCGGGCGCCGCGCCGGCCGAGGTGCAGCAGCGCACCGATGAGGGTGAGGTTCTCGCGGCCGGTGAGCAGCCCGTCCACGGCCGCGTACTGGCCGGCCAGGCCGATCCGGCGGCGGACCTCCGCGGGCCGGCGGACCACGTCGAATCCGGCCACCTCGGCATGGCCGCCGTCGGGCGCGAGCAGGGTGCTCAGCACCCGTACGGTGGTCGTCTTGCCCGCGCCGTTCGGGCCGAGCAGCCCGAGGACCGTGCCGGCCCGCACGGTGAGGTCGACGCCGGCGAGGGCCTGGTGGTCCTTGAAGCGCTTGCGCAGGCCCTCGGCCCGTATCGCGGTCTCCACGTCTGCCCGCACCCGCGCGGCCGGGTCAGGCACCGAGGCCGGCGGCGGGCTCGCGGACGCTCCTGGGCCGCATGTCGGTCCAGTGCTCCTCCACGTGCGCCAGGGCCGCATCCCGGGTGCTCTCGCCCAGCGACACCGTCCATCCGTCGGGCACGGCGGCGAAGGCGGGCCACAGGCTGTGCTGGCCCTCGTCGTTGACGAGTACGAGGAACGTGCCGTCCTGGTCGTCGAAGGGGTTCGTCACGTCGCGCTCTCCGAATCGGTGGGGTTCGAGGAAGGGCCCGGGCGGGCCCCGGTACGACCATCGTGCCGGGGCCCGCTGACACGGCACTGACCGTGTCCTGAGACCGCGCGTCAGGCCGGGGCGGCCGCCCGGCGGGACTCCACGAACCGCACGACGTGGTCCACCGTGCGGAAGTTCTCGATGTCGAGGTCCGAGGGGTGGACCGTGATGCCGAAGGTCCGCTCGACCCACATCACGAGCTGCACGGCGAACAGCGAGCTGACGCTGCCGGTCGCGAAGATGTCGTGGTCGTCGACGAGTTCGGTGTCCCGCACGTGCTCGCCGATGAAGGCGCGCACGGTGGTGAGGATGTCGTCAGTCATCAGGCACCTGCCCTGTTCCCGGTGTTGACCGGCTCGTACGAGTAGAAACCGCGGCCGCTCTTGCGGCCGTGGCAGCCCGCGGCGACCAGCTTGCGCAGCAGCGGCGCGGGGGCGAACTTGGGGTCGTTGAAGTTGTCCAGAAGGACTTCCAGCGAGTACATGACGGTGTCCAGGCCGATCAGGTCCGCGGTCTCCAGCGGGCCCATCTGGTGACCGAGGCACTGCCGGAACAGCCGGTCGATGTCGCCGGCCTCGGCCACGTTGTCCTGGAGCAGCAGGATCGCCTCGTTGACGCTGAGCATGGCGACCCGGTTGGTGACGAAGCCCGAGGAGTCCTCGACCACGACGATGTCCTGCCCGATGGCACGGAACAGCCCGCGGGTGCGCTCGATCGTCTCCGGGGAGGTGTGGAAGCCCCGGATCACCTCGACGAGCTTCTTCAGCGGCACCGGGTTCATCAGGTGGGTGCCGACCACCCGGTCCGCGCGGCCGGTGACCGACGCCATCCGGGTGATGGGGATGGCGGAGGTGTTCACCCCGAACACGCAGTGCTCGGGCGCCACCGCGTCCATCTCCCGGTACAGCGCCTCCTTGATGTCCCAGTTCTCCGTCACGTTCTCCACGACGAAGTCCGCGTCGGCGAGCCCGTCGAGACCGGTGCGGAAGTCGATCCGGGAGAGCACCTCGTCGGGCGTGCTCTTCCCCAGCTCGCGGTTGATCAGGGCGTACAGCCGGGCGTTCTCCGCTATCAGGCCGCGGGCCCGGTCCAGGGCGGCGTCCGTGGTGTCCACGAGCACCACCGACAGTCCCGCCGCCGCGAAGGCGTGGGCGCCGCCGATGCCCATGGTGCCGGCGCCGAGGACGGCCACGCGCCGGATCTGGCTGGTTTCAGTCATCGCTATTCCTTGCCCGGTTGTGGTGTGGTGCGGCACCGCTCGGCAAGCGGGGCCGGCCAGTCGGCGACGTCCCAGCCGTACTGGCAGAGCACGGCGTACGTGAACCGCTCCAGCCCGAAGCCGACGCAGGCGGAGTGCACCGTCGTGCCGTCGGGTCCCTTGATGCCGAAGGCGTCGCCGAAGTGCTTCTCGTGCAGGTTGAACGAGCCGACCGAGATGCTGTCCCCGGGGCCCACGTCCAGGTGGAGCTCGTGCTTGAGCTCCAGCAGCCGCTGCGAGGACACCTGCGCCGCGGTCGCCGCCCCGGCGAAGAACGGGTCGCTCGCCACCTCGCACCGGCCGGCCAGGTCGAGCTCCTCGACCAGCTCGGTGGCGCGCCGGCGGAACCGGTCGCGGGCCTCGCGGACGAACTCGGCCGTGCCCAGGAAGACCGTCTCCCGGATGGTGAAGTCCGACAGCCGCTCCAGGGTGCGGTGGTAGCGGGCCTCGTGCCGGAAGGAGCCGCCCCGGGCGGTCACCACCGTGTTCTCCCGGGGCAGCGTGCCCCCGGCGAACTGGTCGAAGGTGTGGTAGCACATCGTGGGCGGGAGGCAGCGGTCCACCGGCGCGCAGCGGTGCAGCACCCGGTCGCCGATGGTGTCCCGCGCCCCGACCTCCTCCGCGAAGGCCCGGTAGGTGTCGACGTCGCCGTCGAGCCGGGCGGCGAACATCATGTGCTGCGGGAAGGACGAGAGGTAACCGCTGCGGTGCAGCGCGGTGACCGGCAGCAGCGTCGGATAGCGGTACTCGCGGGCCCCGAACTCCTCGTGCACCAGGGCGCGCAGCAGGCCGTCCAGCGCCTCCAGCGCGTCCAGCGCCGGGGAGCCGAGCGCCACCTGGCCGGGCCCGATCTCGTGCACCACGCCGTCCGCCAGCAGCCCGGCGAAGGCGTCGGCGCGCGGGGTGCGGGCCGAGGCGGAGCGCCACAGCACCTTGGGCGGGGTGGCCAGTTGGGGGCGCACCTCCGTGTCGACGACGTGCCGCAGCTTCTTGCCGAGCGCCTCGGCGTCGGCCGGAGCGTCGGTGGTCACCTCGACGGCGGCGACCGCGTCGCCGTCGCCGGGGACCAGCCGGAAGCCGGTGATGGCCTCGGACAGGTAGTAGACGCGCCGGTTCAGCTCGTCGCGGTGGGCCCCCGAGACCGGTTCGTCGAGGGTGAGTCGGTAGGAGTGCATGTCGGCCTCTCGTCCCTACGCGGCGGTCGGCAGGCCCATGAGGCCGGCGATGATGGACCGCTGGATGTCGGAGGTGCCGCCGTAGATCGTGCCCGCGAGCACGTCCCGCACCTCCCGCTCGATGCCGAGCTCCTCGGTGTAGCCGCGGGCGCCGTGGATCTGCATGGCGTCCAGCGCGGTGGTCTTCAGCGCCTCGCTGACGTACAGCTTCAGCATCGAGGCCTCCTGCATCGCCAGCCGGCCCTCGGCGCGCAGCCAGCCCACCTTGTAGAGCATCAGCCGGGCCAGCTCCAGCCGGACCCGCATGTCGGCGATCCGGTGCGACACGGACTGGAACGCGCCGATCGGCCGGCCGAACTGGCGGCGTCCCGCGGCGTACGCGACACAGCGGTCGGTGAGGCGGCTCATCACGCCGACCTGGCTGGCGAACATGAAGCCGCGTTCCCACTCCATGGTGGAGGTGAACAACTGGTAGCCCGCGCCCTCGGCGCCCAGCCGCTGGTCCTCGCCGACCACGCAGCCGTCGAAGGTGATCTCGCCCATCAGGGTGCCGCGCAGGCCCGCCTTGGGGATGTCCCGGGCGGTCAGCCCCGGGGTGGTGGCGGGCACGACGAAGGCGGACAGGGAACGCTGCGGGGCGACGTCGTCCCCGCCGGTGCGGGCGAACACCACGAACAGGTCGGCGCGGGGGCCGTTGCTGATGAACTTCTTCGTCCCGGTCAGCACGTAGCCGTCACCGTCGCGGACCGCCGTGGTGGTCAGCGAGAGCATGTCGGAGCCGGTCTCCGGCTCGGACAGGGCGTGCGCGCCGACCAGCGACCCGTCGCAGAGGGCCGGCAGCCAGCGGCGGCGCTGCTCCTCGGTGCCGTGGTCGGCGATGTAGACGGCGCACGCGAAGAGGTGGTTGTTGATCGCGAAGACCAGGCCGTTGTCGACACAGCCCTCGCCGAGCGCCTCGTAGGCCATGATCGCGGTGAGCGGGTCGAGGCCGCCGCCGCCGTACTCCTTCGCGATCGGCCAGCCGAGGACGCCGAAGTCGGCGCACGCCTTCCAGCCGCTCTCGTCGAAGGTGGCGTTGCGGTCGTGCTCCGCCACCTGGGCGCCCAGGGTGTCGCGGGCGAACCGGACGACCCGCTCGCGCAGCGCCCGTTGGTCCGGCGTGGGTGCGAAATCCATCAGTCTTCTCCGTGGTCGTGGGGCGCGGTCCGGGGCGGTGCGGGGCTCATACCTCCCACAACGTCACCGCCCAGGCGGCCACCGGGCTGTTGTTGAGCACGAGCACCAGGTCGCCCTCGTCCAGCTCGCCGCTCGCCAGCAGGGCGTCGAGGTTCAGCACCACGTCGGCTGGCCCCAGGTGGCCGTGCGCGGTGAGGTGCTCGCCGCAGACGGGGTGGATCGGCAGGCCGATCAGGGTGGTGTAGAAGTCGAAGGCGGCGGCGGTGACGTTCTGCATCAGCGTGGCCCTGACCCGGTCCCGGCCCACCCCGGCGTCGGCCAGGACCTGCTCCACCATCGCGCCGAGCCTGCGGGAGCTGAGCGTGGCGAGCTGGAAGCGGTAGCGCGACGGGTCCTGGCACACCTCGCGCCACTCGTACCAGGGCGTCTCCTTGTAGTCCACGCGGAACAGGTCGTGGAAGGAGCCGTCGGCCTGCTGGCGGTGGGCCCGCAGCACCGGCCGGCCGCCGCGGACCATGGTCATGGCGTACGCCCCGTCGCCGACGACCGTCACCGGGGGGCGGATCCGGTCGACGCCCGTGGGCCTGCTGGCGTGCGCGATGACGACCTGCTCGCGGCCCGGGTCGGCCAGCAGCAGGTCCCGTGCCAGGGCCCAGGCGGTACTGGAGCCGGTGCAGCCCAGCCCCTCGACGGTGAACGGGAACGCCGCACCGAGCTTCGCCTCGCTCTGCACCCGGCCCACGTCCGACCCCAGCAGCACGTCCGGTGCCCGCGGCGCCACCAGCAGCAGGGTGTCCGGCTCGCCGGGGTGCTCCTCGTACAACTCCCGGCAGGCCCGGGCGGCGAGCGGCGCCTGCTCGGTCTCCTCGAACACCCCGACGGTCCGCACCCCGCTGGTCCGCGCGAAGTCCGCCGAGGCGGAGTCCAGCATCGCGAACTCGGGGAGGTCCTCCACCGCCACCCGGGTGTCGGGCAGCACGCAGTGGATGGCGCCGATGCCGATGTCCGTACCGCCGCTCATACGGCGCTCCCCTCCGGTGCCCGCTCGGCCGTCAGGGCGACCGGCAGTCCGCTGTAGCCGTTGACGAAGTTGGAGAACAGCCGCTGGGGCGGACCCGCCAGCCGGACACCGGCCACCCGGGTGCGCAGCGCCTCCAGCATCGCGTTCACATGGACGCGGCCGAGGAAGGCACCCAGGCAGAAGTGCGGGCCGTGCCCGAAGGCCACGTGCTTGTTCGGGGTCCGCGCCAGGTCGAAGACGAACGGGTCGGGGAACACCGACTCGTCGAAGTTGGCCGAGCTGTTCCAGAGGCTGACCACGTCGCCCGCCTCGATGATCCGGTCGCGCAGCGGTACGTCCACCAGGGCGCGGCGCCCGAAGTGCATGGCGGGGGTGGTCCAGCGCAGCACCTCCTCGGTGGCGCTGTCCACGCCCACCGCGCCCGACTTCAGCGCCTCCCACTGTGCGGGGTGTTCCGCCAGGGCGATCAGCCCGCCGGCCGACGACATCCGGCTGGACTCGTCACCGCCCAGGATCAGGCTGTAGCAGTTGAAGACGATCTCGTCCTCGCTCAGCGGCTCGCCGTCGACGGTGGCCGTCGCCAGCGCGCTGATCACGTCGTCGCCCGGGTGCCGGCGGCGGCGGGCGGCGAGGTCGGAGAAGTACAGCAGGATCTCGTTGCGGGCCAGCAGCTCCTCCATCTCGCTGTCGTCGGCGCTGTGCCGGGAGAGCGTCTGGGTGTTCCAGGCCACGAGCTGCTCGCGGTCCTCCTGGGGCACGTCCATGAGGTCGCCGATGGTGTTGATGGGGATGTGGTCGGCCACATCCGTGACGAAGTCCAGATCGCCCCGCTCGACGGCCTCGGCGACCAGTTCCCCGGTGCGCCGGTGCACGCCCGCCACCACGGGCTCCAGCACCCGGGGCGAGAAGGACTTCAGCATCAGGTTGCGGATCTCGCGGTGCCGGGCGCCGTCGGTGACGGCGAGCATCTTCCGCGAGGCGGAGTCCTCCCCCTGGAGCAGGGTCGCCAGGACGTTGCCCCGCTCGGAGGTGAACCGCTTGTTGTCGCGGTAGAGCGTCACCACGTCCTCGTAGGTGGAGATCACCCAGAAGCCGGGGCCGCGTTCGGTGGGCCGGTGCCGGAAGACCGGCCGCTCGGTGCGGAACCTGCGCCACATGTCCGGCAGGTCCACGTCCAGGAAGGTCTGCGGGTCGGTGAGGTCCACCGAGTCCAGGTCGTCCACGGTCCGCTGTGGTCGGGGGGTCATGTGCGGTCTCTCTCTCCGGGGTTCAGGCGCCCGCTGTGCGGTAGCGGCGGAGGCTCACGAGCGAGCAGAGGGCGAGGAGCAGGCCCACGGACACCGCGGCCACCAGCCCGGGGTGGTCGGCGGGGAAACTGCCGCCGGTGGTCGCGGGGTTGCCCCACAGCCGGCGGCAGCAGGCGATCACGGCGCTCACCGGGTTCCACTCCGCGACCGGCCGGATCGCCGACGGGATGTTCTGCGGGGCCAGGAACGCGTTGGACAGGAACGGCAGCACGATCACCACGAACGGGGTGATCACACTGATCGTCTCCACGTTGCGCAGGGTCAGCGCGAAGAGCACGCCCAGCCACAGCATCGCGTAGACGAACACGGCGATCAGCGCGAAGCCGGCCAGCACGGACAGCGGCCCGGCGTTCGGGCGCCAGCCCAGCAGCAGCCCGGCGCCGGTCACGACGACCAGCCCCAGCAGCCCGACCAGCAGGTCGGCGAGGGTGTGCCCGAAGAGCACCGCCGACCGGCCGATCGGCAGCGACCGGAACCGGTCCGTCATCCCGCCGTGCAGGTCCAGCGCCACCGAGATCGCGGTGGGCCCGACACAGGCGAGGGCCACCTGGACGGCGCCGCCGGCGAAGACGTACTCCCCGTACGAGCCGCCGGCGGGCAGCGTGATGGAGTCCCGGAACAGGTAGCCGAGCATCACCATGCTCACCAGCGGGCTGAGCGCCACGCCCAGCACCCGGGCGGGGGCCCGCCGCAGGTGCCGCAGGCGGCGGCCGGTCACCGCGGCGACCTCCGTGAGGAGGGCCGCCGCGGGGGCGGGGCGGGGGATCGAGGCGGCCGTCGTCATGACCGACCGCCCTCGTGCGCGGCGTGCCAGCGCGCCAGTTCGGCGGTGACGGCCGGGCCGATCTCCCGGAGCGGTCCGGCGCTCATCATGTCGTCGTGGGTGCAGGCGACGTGGTGGACGTCCATCGGCCCGTCGAACACGGGCTTCCACAGCCCGACCTTGTTCGTCCGTTCCCCGTCGGAGAGCGGTGACTCGGAGACGAAGAGCTGCATCCTGCCGTCGTAACGGCCGGGCGCGTAACTCGACTTCAGAGTCTGGTGATGACTCATCAGATCGACCATGCGGGCCATCCGGTCCTCTCCCATCCGCGCCAGCGGGCTGTTGTCGCGGCGCAGCGCGTCGAAGACGTCCCGGACGGTCAGGTCCCGGTCGCCGTACTCGGAACGGTGGTGCCCGATGCCCTCCAGCAGCCAGGCGTACAGCGACTGCTCCTCGCGGTCGTCGGGCACCCCGGTGCGGGGGTAGGCGTCGAGGACGGTGAGCACCCCGACCTCCTCGCCGGCGGCCCGTAGCTGCACGGCCATCTCGTAGACGATCGTCCCGCCGAACGACCAGCCCAGCAGGTGGTACGGGCCTTCCGGCCGGACCTCCTTCATCCTCCGGACGTAGTCGGCGGCGATCTCCTCGACCGAACCGGGCAGCGGCGCGAAGTCCACCACGCACGGGGCCTGGATGCCGTAGATCGGGTGCTCGGGGCCGATGTGCCGGGCGAGCGGCAGGTACGGCAGGCTGAAGCCGACGCCGCTGTGCACGCAGAACACCGGCGGCCGGTCACCGGTCGGCCTGATGCACAGCATCGTGCTGAACGGATCGTCCATGCCGGGCTCCGCCGGGGCGGCCAGCGCCTCGGACATCAGCTCCGCCCCGCCCAGGCGCCCGGGTGCGGCCGGGGCCGTGACCGGGCCGCCGCGGCAGACCTCGGCGAGCTCCGCCACGCTCTGGTGCACGAACACATCGGCGATGGTCAGCTCCAGCCCGGCGTTGCGCGCCCCGTGGACCAGGAGCAGGGACTTCATGCTGTCCATGCCGGCGTCGAAGACACTCTGCTCCACCCCGATCTCCGGCAGCCCCAGCACCTCGGTGACGATGTCGTGCAGCACCGCCTCGGTCTCGTCGCGCGGCGCCGTCCCGGCCGTGTCCCGCGCCGCGTCGGGCGCGGGCAGCGCGGCCCGGTCCACCCGGCCGTCCGGGGTCAGCGGCAGCGCGTCGAGCACCACGAACACCGAGGGCACCATGTACGGGGCCAGTGCCGCGCCCGCCGCCTTGGCGAGCGCGGCGGTGTCCACCACCGCACCCTCGGCGGGCACCACGTACGCCACCAGCCGGACGTCACCGGGACGGTCCTCGCGGGCCACCACCGCGGCCCGCTCGACCGAGGGCCCGGACGCCAGCTCCCATTCGACCTCGCCGAGCGCGACCCGGAAGCCGCGCACGCGCACCTGGTCGTCCGAGCGGCCCACGTGCCGCAGCGCGCCGTCGGCGCCCCGCCTGACCAGGTCCCCGGTGCGGAACATCCGCGTGCCGGGCGGCCCGTAGGGGCAGGCGAGGAAGCGCTCGGCGGTGGCGGCCGGGGCGTGCGCGTAGCCCCGGGCCAGCCCGTCACCGGCCAGGTACAGCTCCCCGGTCACCCCGGGCCCGACCGGGTTCAGCCAGGGGTCGAGCACGTACGCCCGTACGTTGGCGATCGGCCGGCCCAGCGGCAGGACGCCGTCGCCGGTGTCCTCGCCGGGCTCCACCGTCCCGGACAGGGCGCCCACCGTGGCCTCCGTCGGGCCGAACTCGGTGACCACCCGCACATCCGGGTGGGCCTCGCGCCAGGGGGCCAGCCGCTCGGCCGGCACGGGCTCGTCGGCGAGGACCAGCTCCCCGGTCGGCGAGCAGCCGCCGGGCAGCGCGGCCAGCAGCGCCAGGTGGGACGGGGTGCCCTTCAGGAACGCGGCGCCGCCGCACGCCGTGGCGTCGTCCTCCGCCAGTTCGGCCAGGCGCACCGTGCCGCCGGTGACCAGCGGCAGGAACAGTCCCGTCACCGACACGTCGAACGACAGCGGGGTGGCCAGCAGCGCGTCCTCACCGGCACCGCGGTAGGCGTCCCGGGCCCAGGCCAGGTAGTTGACCACCGCGTGGTGCTCCACGACGACGCCCCGGGGGCGGCCGCCGGCACCGGCGGTGTGCACCACGTACGCCGGATGCGCCGTGCGCAGCGGGGCCGTCCGGTCGGCGTCCGTGACGGCGGTCGCCGCGGCGGCCTTCACCGCCGGGCCGTCCACCACCACCGGCACCGTCCCGGTGGCCAGCATCCGCCGGGCGAGGTCACCGCTGGTGACCACCCGCAGCGGCGCGGTCCCGGCGAACATCCGCTTGAGCCGCGCGACCGGCTCGTCGGCCTCCACCGGCAGATAGGCCGCGCCGGACTTCAGCACGCCGAGCACCGCGACGACCGCCTCCGGCGACCGGGGCAGCGCGAGCGCCACGACCCCCTCCGGGCCGGCACCGGACTCGATCAGGTGCCGGGCGAGCTGGTTGGAGCGGGCGTCGAGCTCGGCGTAGGTGAGCGAACCGGACTCGGACAGGACCGCCGTCGCGTCCGGGGTGCGGGCCGCCTGCGCCGCGAACAGCTCGGGCAGCGTGGCGTCGGGCACCTCCCGGGCGGTGTCGTTCCACCCGGTGAGCACCAGGGCGCGCTCGTCGTCACCGAGCACGTCCACCGCGCTCAGCCGGACCCCCGGGTCGGCGGCCACCGCGCGCAGCAGCCGGACGAAGCCCGCCACCATCCGCTCGGCGGTGTCCCGGGTGAACAGGTCGGTGCTGAAGCCGAGCAGGCCCCGCATGGAACCGTCCTCGGGCCACTCCAGCAGTTGCAGCGCCAGGTCGACCTTGATCCGGCCGGACTCCACGAACGTGGGGCGCACGGTCAGACCGGGCAGCACCAGCGGCGCGTCCTCGTTGTTCTGCAACGTCAGCATCACCTGGAACAGCGGGTGCCGGGCCAGCGAGCGCGGCGGGTTGAGCGCGTCCACCACCTGCTCGAAGGGCACGTCCTGGTGGGAGTAGGCCGCCAGGTCCGCCTCCCGGACCCGGGCCAGCAGATCGGTGAAGACCGGGTCGCCCGAGGTGTCGGTGCGCAGCACCAGGGAGTTGACGAAGAAGCCGACCAGGTCTCCCAGCGCGTCGTCGGTGCGCCCGGCCACCGAGGTGCCCACGGGGATGTCGGTGCCGGCGCCCAGCCGGGTGAGCAGCGCCGCGAACGCCGCTTGCAACACCATGAACTCGGTGGCCCCGGCCCGCCGGGCGATGCCCACCAGGGTGGCGTACAGCTCCGCGTCGAGCTCGAACATGACCTCGCCGCCGGAGTTGCCGCTCACCGCCGGCCGGGCGGAGTCCGCCGGCAGCGCCAGCTCCTCCGGGAGCCCCGCCAGCGCCTCCTTCCAGTACGCGAGCTGCCGCGACACATGGCTGTCCGGGTCGTCGGGCGACCCCAGCAGCGCGCGCTCCCACACCGCGTAGTCCGCGTACTGCACCGGCAGCGGCGCCCACTCGGGGGCCCGGCCGGCGCACCGCGCCCGGTAGGCGGCGGACAGGTCGCCCAGCAGCGGCGCCATCGACCAGCCGTCGAAGGCGATGTGGTGGAAGACCAGCAGCAGGACGTGGTCGTCCTTGCCGATCCCGAACAGGCGCGCCCGGAGCGGGGTCTCCCGGGTCAGGTCGAAGCCCAGGTCGTACTCGGCGTCCAGGGCGGCGGCCAGGCCGTCCTCGGACAGCGCCCGCACCTTCAGCCCGGGCCCGCCGTCCGCGGCGTCCAGCACCCGCGGCACCGGCCTGCCGTCGACCTCGGGGATCACCGTGCGCAGCACCTCGTGCCGCCCGGCGAGGTCCCCCAGCGCGGCCCGGAGGGCCTCCGCGTTCAGCCGCCCGGTGAGCCGGAACGTCATCGGCGAGTTGTACGTGCCGGTGGAGCGGGCCTCGCGGCGGTTGAGGAACCACAGCCGCTGCTGCGCGAAGGACAGCGTCCCCGCGGCACCGGCGGGAGCCGGCACCAGGGCGGGACGGGCCGTGTCGGCCGCGTCCAGCCCGCCGGCCAGGGCCGCCACCGTACGGGCCTCGAACAGGGCCCGGATGGGCAGTTCCACGCCGAGCGCCGTACGGGCCCGGCTGATCAGCCGGGTCGCCAGCAGCGAGTGGCCCCCGATGTCGAAGAAGTCGTCGTCGATCGTCACCCGGTCCAGGCCGAGCACGTCGGCGAACAGCCCGCACAGGATCGCCTCGGCGGGAGTGCGCGGCTCGCGCCCCGTCGTCGCCGTGTGCGCGCTCGGCGCGGGCAGCGCCTTGCGGTCGAGCTTGCCCTGCGGGGTCAGCGGCAGCTCGGGCAGCGCCACCACCGCGGAGGGGACCATGTAGTCGGGCAGTTCGCCGGCCAGCCGCTCACGCAGCCCGTCGGCGACGGCGCCCTCCTCGGCGAGGACCACGTACGCCACCAGGCGCCGGTCCCCGCTCTCGTCCTCCCGTACGGTCACGGCCGCCTGCGCCACGCCCTCCTGGGCCAGCAGCGCCGACGACACCTCGCCGAGCTCGATGCGGAAACCGCGGAGCTGCACCTGGTCGTCGGCCCGGCCCACGTAGTCGAGCTGCCCGTCGTCCAGCCGCCGCACCAGGTCCCCGGTGCGGTACATCCGCTCGCCCGGGGCGCCGTACGGGTCGGCCACGAACCGCTGGGCGGTGAGGTCCGGGCGGCGCAGGTAGCCGCGGGCCAGGCCGCCGGAGACGTACAGCTCCCCGGTCACCCCGACCGCCACCGGCGCCAGGTCCCGGTCCAGGACGTAGACGCGGTGCGCGGAGGTCGCACGGCCGATGGGCGGCCGGCCGGTCCCGGACAGCGGTCCGGCGACCGTGGAACTGACCACGGCCTCCGTCGGACCGTACCCGTTGTACAGCCGCACGGCCGACGCCCAGCGCTCCACGACCTCGGCGGGCACCGCCTCGCCGGCGACCGCGAGGCGCAGGTCGGCGGGCAGGGTGCTGCCCTCGGGCAGTCCGCCCACCACCACCGGCGGCAGACCGGCCAGATTGACCCGGGCCGAGTGGATCAGGTCGACCAGCGGCCGGCCCGGCGTACGGCACTCCTCGTCGGCGATCACCAGCGTGCCGCCGTTGAGCAGTGCCAGCATCAGCTCCCACACCGAGGCGTCGAAGCTGAACGAGGCGAACTGGAGCACCCGGGTGTCCGCGTCCAGGCCGAAGCGCTCGACCAGGCTCGCGACCATCGTCATCAGCCCCTGGTGCGCCACGGCGACACCCTTGGGCCGCCCGGTGGACCCGGACGTGTAGATCACGTAGGCGAGGTGGCGGGCGTCCAGAGGGGCGCGGCGCTCGGCGTCGGTGACGTCGCCGGCCGCGTACCCGGCGAGCGCGCCCGCCGTGGCGGCCGTGTCGACGGCGATGACGGCCGCCGCACCCAGGGGCAGCCGCTCGGCGATCTCCCCGCTGGTCAGCACGGCCACCGGGCGGGCGTCGTCCAGCATGTACGCGATGCGGTCCGCCGGGTAGGCGGCGTCGACCGGCAGATACGCGGCACCCGCCTTGAGTACCGCGAGCGCCGCCACCACCATGGCGGCCGAGCGCGGCAGCGCCACGGCGACCAGGTCCTCGGGGCCGACCCCGCGGTCGACCAGCAGCCGGGCCAGCCGGTTGGCGCGGGCGTTGAGCTCCGCGTACGTGACCTCCTCGCCGCCGTCGAGGACCGCGACGGCGTCCGGCGTCCGGGCGGCGTGCTCCTCGAAAGGCACCGTCGCGGGACGCGGGGCGACCGGCGCCGGCTCACCGGCCCAGGCGCCGAGCAGCAGCCGCCGCTCGTCGTCGCCGAGCGCGTCCACGTCGCCGAGGCGCGCGCCCGGGGCGGCGACCAGCGCCCGGAGGACATGGACGAAGCGGCTCACGACCGCCTCCACGCCCCGGGCGTCGAAGACGTCCGGCCGGTACTGCGCCTCCAGCCGCAGGCGCTCGCCGGGGAACACCCCGAGCGCCAGCGGGTACTCGGCGATCACCCGGGCCTTCCAGTCGAGCATGGACAGGCCGGGGACGTGGTCGCCGATGCGGTCGAGCACACCGGTCGGGTAGTTGTGGAAGCTCACCACCGTGTCGAACAGCTCCCCGACACCGCCCAGTTGCTGCACCTCGGCCAGGCCCAGGTGCTCGTACGGTTCGAGGGCGAGCCGCCGCGACTGGAGGTCGGTCAGCATCTCCTCCAGGGTCGTCCCCGGGCTCAGCGTCACCCGCACGGGCAGGGTGTGCATGAACGAGCCGACCATCTGCTCCACGCCCGGCAGTTCGGCGGGCCGGCCGGAGACGACCGCGCCGAAGGTGACGTCCCGGCGGCCGGTCAGCCGGCCGAGGGCCACCGCCCAGGCGCCCTGCGCCACGGTGTTCATCGTCAGTCCGCGTGCGTGGGCCCACGAGGTGAGCGCCCGCGTCAGGTCCTCGGGCAGCTCGGTGACCCAGGTCCCGGGCAGCGTCTCGACCCGGGCCCGGTCGGCGGGGCCGAGCCGGGTCGGCTCGTCCACCCCGGCCAGCTCCCGGCGCCACGCCTCCCGCGCGGCCTCCTTGTCCTGCGCGCCCGCCCACTCCAGGTAGCCGCGCACCGGGACCACCGGCGGCAGCGCCGAGGCGTCGCCGCCGTTCGACCACAGGGTGACCAGCTCGTGGGCGAGGACGGCCGACAGGGACCAGCCGTCCACCAGGATGTGGTGCGCGGTCCACACCACCCGGTACCGGTCGGGGCCCAGCGTGTAGACGGTGAAGCGGGTCAGCGGGGCCTCGGCCACGTCGAACCGGCGCAGCCACTCATCGTCGGTCAGCCGGACCGTCTCCGCCTCCCGGTCCTCCTCCGCCGCACCGGTCAGGTCGACCTCGTGCCAGGGGAGCTCCACGGAGCCGGGGACGAGCTGCACCGGGTCGCCGGTGTCCCGGTCGCGGAAGCAGGCGCGCAGGGCGTCGTTGCGCTCCAGCAGCGCCGCCACCGCCCGCCGCAGCACGTCCTTGTCCAGCGGCCCGCTGATGTCCATGAGGACCTGGAGGGTGTACGCGTCCATCCCGTGCCGGTCGAACTCGGCCTGGAACAGCAGGCCGCGCTGGAGCGGCGACAGCGGCAGGACGTCCGTCAGGTCCTCGACCTCCCGCTCGTAGGCCTCGATCTCGTCCTGGCCGATCGCGACGAGCGGGAACTCCGACGGGGTGCGGCCGCCCGCCCCGGGGCGCCGGGCGTGTTCGGCGAGCAGGCCGAGGGCGCGGAACCAGCCGTCGGCGAGCTCGCGGACGTCCTCCTCGGTGAGGATCCCGCCGGCGTACGTCCAGGTCGCCGACAGCACCGGGCCGCCGGGGCGGTCCTCGGTGACGGACACCACCTCGACGGGGTGGCGCAGCGGGGTGTCCGGGTGGGCGGTCTCGCCGGAGGCGCCGGACTCCATGCGCCAGGCCTCACCGGTACCGGCGGTGAACCGGCCCAGGTAGTTGAAGCCGATCTGCGGGACCGGCCGGCGGGCCAGCACCCGTGCGGTCTGCGGGTTCAGGTGCCGCAGCAGCCCGTGCCCGAGGCCGTGGCCGGGGACGGCGCGGAGCTGCTCCTTGACGCGCTTGAGCGCGGTGCCGCAGCTCGTGCCGGCCGCGGTGACGTCCTGCCGGTCGAGGTCGCCGACGTCCAGGGCGACCGGGTACACGCTGGTGAACCAGCCGACGGTGCGGGACAGGTCCGGCTCGCCCGCGACCGGTTCGCGGCCGTGCCCCTCCAGCTCCACCACCGTGCGGGTGGCGGGGACGCCGCGCCGGCGGTTCCGGTCCGCCAGGGCGAGGGCAAGGCCGGTCAGCAGCACCTCGTCCACATCGGCGTGGAACAGCGCCGGGACCGTGGTGAGCAGCTCGGCGGTGCGCTCGGCGGACAGCTCGACGGTGACCCGTCCGGCGGTCGCGCGGGTGTCGCGGGCCGGGTCGACGGGCCGGGTGCCCAGCAGCGGTTCGCCGGGGTCCGACTGCGCGGTCCACCAGGCCAGTTCACCGGCGCGCCGGGCGGTGCGGGCCTCCTGGGACAGGGCGCCCGCCCAGCCCCGGAAGGAGGTGGGGACGGGGTCGAGCCGCACCGGGCGGCCCTCGGACGCCTGGTGCCAGGCGGCTTCCAGGTCGGGCAGCAGGATGCGCCAGGACACCCCGTCCACGGCGAGGTGGTGGATCACCAGGAGCAGGCGGCCCGGCCGGCCGGGGCCGGCGTCGAGGTGCACGGCCTGCACCACCAGGCCGTCCTCGGGCCGCAGCCTGCCGCGCGCGGCGGCCAGTTCGGCGGCCAGCGGGTCCGCCCCGGTGCCGGCGGCCGCGTCCGTGCCGTCGCCGGGGCCCGCGTCCGTGCCGGAGACGTCGACGCGGGTGAGGACGTCCGCGGCGGACACCGCCCCGACGGGCAGCGTCTCCAGCGACCACAGCCCCGGAGCCGGGACGGCCAGCCGCGTCCGCAGGGTGTCGTGCGTGTCCAGCAGTGCCTGTACGGCCGCCGTCAGCGGGGCGCCGCCGGCCCCGGCGGGCACCGCGACCGTGACGTACTGGCTGAACTCCCGTGCCGCGTCGGGCAGCTCGGCGAGCTCCTCGCGGAGCTGGTCCACGATCGGGGTGGGCTCGATCTCGCCGACGCCGTCCCGGGCGGCCGCCGGTGCCTCGTCCTCGACGGGCCGCGCGGCCGCCGCGATGGCCGCGGGCGTGCGGTGCAGGAAGACGTCGCGGGAGGTGATGACCAGCCCGGCCTTGCGGGCCCGGCTGACCACCTGGATGGAGCTGATGCTGTCGCCGCCGACGGCGAAGAAGCTGTCGTCCCGGCCGACCGACGGCAGTCCGAGCACCTCGGCCACCACCTGGGCGACGATCCGTTCCACGGGGCCGCGGGGCGCCTCGGGCGCGGCCGCGGCGGGCGCGGCGGCGGGCGCGGCATGGGCCGGCACGGGCAGGGCCTTGCGGTCCACCTTGCCGTGCGCCGTCAGCGGCAGCGCGTCCAGGGCCACCAGGGCCGCCGGCACCATGTAGCCGGGCAGGACCCGGGCGAGACCGTCCCGCACCGCGTCGGCGTCCGGGGCGGCGGCGTCCACCGCGTCCGTGGCGCCCACCGTGTCCGTGGCGTCCGCCCCGGGCACGTAGTAGCCGATGAGCCGCTTCTGCCCGGCCGCGTCGGCGCTCGCGGTCACCACCGCGTCCGAGACGCCGGGCAGCGCGCGCAGCGCCGCCTCGACCTCGCCCAGCTCGATGCGGTGGCCGCGGATCTTGACCTGGTGGTCACGGCGCTCGATGAAGTCGAGCTGCCCGTCCGCCCGCAGCACCACCCGGTCACCGGTGCGGTACATCCGGGCGCCGTGGCCCGCGAACGGGTCGGCCACGAAGGTGGTGGCCGTGCGGCGCGGGTCGCCCAGGTAACCGCGGCCCACCCCGGCGCCGCCGATGAAGAGCTCGCCCGGCACCCCGCGCGGCACCGGCCGCAGCTCGTCGCCCAGCACGTACAGCAGCGTGTTGCGCAGCGGGCGGCCGATCGGGACGTACACCCCGTCGATGACGTCGCCGCGGCGGACGTAGGCGTGCGTCACGTCGTCCGAGCACTCCGTGGGGCCGTACATGTTGACCAGCGGGACGGACGGGTAGCGGGCGAACCAGCGGTCGCACAGGCCGGGCGCGAGCGCCTCGCCATTGGAGATCATCCAGCGCAGGGCGGGCAGCCGGGGGGCGCCGCCGGTGGTGTCCCAGGCGTCGAGGGTGGCGCGCAGCAGGGACGGGACCACCTCCAGCACGGTCAGCCCCTCGTCGCCGATGACGCCGAACAGGGCGTCCGGGTCGGCCGCGGTCTCCCGGCTCACCACCCGGACCCGGCCGCCGACCAGGAGGGTGGTCAGCGTCTGCCACACCGTGATGTCGAAGGTCACCGGGGCGTTGTGCACCAGGCTGTCCGCCCGGGTGAGGGAGAGCTCCTCCACCTTGGCGAGCAGGTGGTTGACCATGCCGCCGCGCTGCACCATGGCGCCCTTGGGCTTGCCCGTGGAGCCGGAGGTGAAGATGACGTACGCCAGGTCCTCCGGACCGCCCAGGACGGGCGCCAGGTCGCCGGGCGCGTCCTCGGCGCCGTCCAGGACCAGCAGCTCCAGCTCCCGGCCCGCCTCCGCGACCAGCCGCTCGGCCAGGCCCCGGTTGACGGGGTCGGCCACCAGGCAGGTCGCCCCGCTGTCCGCGAGCAGCGCGGTCAGCCGGGCGTGCGGCGAGCGGGCGTCGAGCGGCAGGAAGGCCCGCCCGGCACCCAGCACGCCCAGCTCGGTCACCACGAAGTCCCGCCCGGGCTCCGCCAGTACGGCCACCAGGCCGGTCCCGGCGAGCCGGCGGGACAGCGCCCCCGCCCGGCCGGCCAGCCGCGCGTAGGTCAGGCTGCCGGTGTCGTCCGTCACGGCCACCGCGTCCGGGCGTTCCGCCGCCCGGGCCCGTACCCGCTCGACGACGCCGACGTACGGCTCGGGCCGCGCGGGGCCGGTGAGCACGGCGGTCAGCCCGGCCCGCTCGCCGGGCGTCAGCAGCTCCAGCGCGCCGAGCGGCTCGTCGGAGCCGGCGGACACGAAGCGGTTGAGCCAGCCGATGAACCGCCGCAGGTGGCCGCGCGCCTCGTCGCGGTCGTAGCGGCTCTCGTTGGCGCTGAGGTCCACGCCCACGCCGGCCGCGCCCTTGTCGGCGACGGTGAACTCCAGGTCGTCCACCAGCCCGGTGGACGGGCTCTGGAGGACGGCCTCGCACGGACCGATGGTCAGCTTCTCGATCTGCGGCATCATGTTGAGGAACGGGCCGAACGGCCGCCGGTCGTCGCTGGCCAGCCCCATGCCGCGGCGCACCTTGCTGACCCGGTACCGCTGGTGCCGCAGCGCCCCGGTGATCTCCTTGTGCGCGGCGGCCAGCAGCTCGCCCCGGGTGGTGCGGGGGCCCGTCCGCAGCCGCAGCGGCAGGTAGTTGACGACCATGCCGGGGATGTTCTGGAGGGTGCCGCCCACCCGGGCGGTCACCGGCAGCGACAGCATGACCTCGTCGGTGCCGGTCAGGCGCTGGGTGTAGGCGCCGAGCGCGGCGACCAGCACCGTCTGCCAGGTCACCCGGGCATCCCAGGCCACGGCGCGCAGCCGGTCGGCGAGGTCGTCGGCGAGGACGGTCCCCTCCCGGAGGAACGTCTGGGCCGGCGCGGCGTCGCGGTGGGCCAGCGTCACCGGTGCGGGGGCGTCGGCGAAGCGCGCCTCCCAGTAGGCCCGGTCGCGCTCCTGGCGCGGGGAGCCCTCGTAGGCCGCCTCCGCCTCGATCAGCGTGCTCAGCGGGGCGAAGCGCCCCTCGTCGAGCGGGGTGCCCGCGGTCATCGCCTCGTACAGGGCCGACAGCCGCTGCCAGTAGATGACGTAGCTGAAGCCGTCCGACACCAGGTGGTGGTTGAGCAGGCAGAAGATGGTGCGGTCCGCGGCCAGCGTGAAGACGCTCAGCCGGAACAGCGGGGTGTCGCCGCCCACCGTGAAGGGCACCCGCAGGTCGGCCCGGATGGCGTCGTTGGCCGCTGCCTCCGGGTCGGCCGCGCCGCTGACGTCGGTGACGGTCAGCGGCAGGGCGGTGAGCTCCTCGACGACCTGGCGGGGTTCGCCGTCGACCTCGAAGAAGCGGGCCCGCAGGCACTCCGACTCCTCGGCGAGCCGGGCCAGCGCCGCGGTGAACCGCTCCCGGTCCAGCGGGCCCCTGATGTCCCAGTAGATCGCGGTGTTGTACGTGGCCCCGCCGCCGGTGAGCCGTTCGTCGAACCAGATGTCCTTCTGGCCAGCGGTGAGCGGCAAGCCGGCCGTCGGCACACGAGTCATTGCAATCCCCTCGGAAAGTTCACCAGGTCCATGCCACCGTCCCGGCCGCCGGATCGCGGTCACCGCTCGACGCTCACGGGCATGGGGCCACGCAGAAAACGCGGGAGCGCCGCCCCGCCGGCCGTCCGGGGCCGGCAGGGGCAGCGTTGTCTCCCAGGGTGGTCGAGCGCGCTGACAGCGCACTGACCGGAAACTGACGGTCCGCCCGCGGGCGGCCGGGGTCAGCCGCAGCCGCCCGCGTGGCCGTCGTCGGCCGACCGGCCGATGCCGACCGCGCCGGCCGTGACGGGGGGCAGGGACGCCGCCGGGGGCGTCGTGCCGCGCAGGTGGGCCACGAAGTCGCCGAGCCGGTCCAGGCCCCAGAACCGGTTGAAGCCGCGGACGAGGAACGGCACTCCGAAGACGCCGTCCGTACAGACGTCCATCAGCGCGTCGACGCCCCGCTCCCGCAGCTCGGGGTCGTCCTTGGCGCGGGAGACCACGTCCGGGTCGATCCCCAGCTCGCGGCCGATGCCGGCGATGGTCGCCGGGTCGCACACGTCCCGGCCCTCACCGAACCGGGCCCGGTAGACCGCGGCGATGTACGCGTGCCCCAGGCCCTCGCGGGCCGCCACCAGGTAGCCCAGGTGCGGGACCTCCCACACCGGGTCGACGTCCACCGGCCAGGTGATGGGGATCCCGCGCGCCTTGGTGATCCGGCCGACGTCCTGGAGGACGTACCGGTTCTTCTCGCGTGACATCTCCGAGTACGGGAAGCGTCCGCCGCGCTCCTGGAGCATCCGCGCGCTGACGGCGTCCGGTTCGAAGAACGGCCGCCATTCCAGCAGGCCGACCAGATCTTGGTGGTGCTCCGTCAGCTCCCGGTACGCGAGCCACGAGTACGGGCTGCGCAGCGAGAAGTAGAAGCGCGGGGTGTTGTTCCTGGGCATGCAGCTCCTTCACGGGGATCGGACACGGGGGTCAGACGACGAGGCCGCCGTCGACCCCGAAGACCTGTCCGGTGATGTAGGTGGCGCGGTCGGAGACGAGGAACGACACCAGGTCCGCCACCTCCCCGGGGCGGCCGAGGCGGCCCAGCGGGATCCGCTCGGTCATCGTCCGGGTGTGCTCGGGCGCCAGCCCGGAGAGCATGTCCGTGTCGATGAAGCCCGGGGCGACGGCGTTGACCCGCACCCCGTAGCGCCCCGATTCCTTGGCCAGCGCCTTGGTGAAGCCGATGATCCCGGCCTTGGACGCCGAGTAGTTGGTCTGCGTCGCGTTGCCGTACACGCCCGCCACGGACGACAGCGTGACGACGGTGCCCGCCCGGCGCTTCATCATCGAGAACACGGCGGCCTTGCACAGGTGGTAGGTGCCGTCCAGATTGGTGCGCAGCACCGCGTCCCAGTCCGCGTCGGGCATCATCACCAGCGGGTTGTCGCGGACGATGCCGGCGCAGGAGACCGCCGCGTGCAGCGGCCCGAGCGCCTCCTCGGCCGCCCGGACGAAGTTCTTCGCCGCCCGCGGCTCGGCGACGTCGGCACGCGCGGTGAACACCGCCGCGCCCTCCTTCTCGGCCTCCTCGGCGGCCGACCGCGCCGCCTCCTCGTCGGACCGGTAGCAGAACGCGACGTCGAAGCCGTCCCGCGCGAGGCCGGTGACCACGTGCCGCCCGATCCCCCGGGAGCCCCCGGTCACCAGCGCCACCCTGCGGGCGTTCGTCTCCACTCAGCTCTCCTCGTTCGTCGCGGCGGCCAGCAGTGCGCAGCCGGCCGTGCCGTCCCGGTCGACCGCCGTCACGAGGGCGAGCGCACCGGGTGGGGTTCCTTCGTCGTCGAGCACCGTCAGCGCGGCCGCGAGCTGGAGGTTCGCGCTCACCGCCGAGGTGTCGCCCAGCAGCGCGCGCAGGCCGAGCGGGCGGGGTCCGGCCGGGCCGAGCACATCGGCGACGGCGGCCTCCTCGACACCGGCCTGCTCGCCGCCCGTCTCCGCCGGGGCCACCACCCGCACGTCCTCGGGCCGGGCGCCGGCCTGCTTCAGCGCGTCGCGCACGCAGTCGGCCAGCGCGCCCCGGGCGCCGGACGGTTCGGTGAAGGCACGGAACCGGGTGGTCAGCAGCCGGGCCCGTACGCGCCGGCCGGCGGCCCGGGCGTCCTCGGCGGTCTCCAGCAGGAACACCGCGCCGCCCTCGCCGAGCGGGGTCTCCCGGTCGTCGCCGTCCCGGCCGTGCCACTCCAGCCAGGCGCGCTGGACGGAGTACTCCTCGGCCGCCCCGCACAGCACGCGCGCGCAGTGCCCGCCGCGGTGCAGCCGGGAGGCGTAGCTCAGCGCGGTCAGCCCGGTCAGCCGGCCGCCGGCGATGGTGGTGTTGGGGCCCTTGATGCCGTGCCAGATGGCGCTCTGCCCGGCGGCCCGGTTCATCACCGTGTTGGGGAAGCGGGCCGGGTCGACGTGGTACGGGCGCTCGCCCACGAGCGAGTCGCGGGTGAAGTCCATGATGCTCTGCACGCTGCCCGAGCCGGTGCCGAGCACCAGCCCGGTCTCCTCGGGCCGGGACGTCAGTTCGTCCCCGCCGTCGGCCAGCAGCAGACCGACGGCGGTCACCGCGATGGCGGTGACCCGGTCCATGGTGCGGGTGCCCTTGCGGCCGATGTGCTCGGTGACGTCGAAGTCCGGGATCAGCGCGGCCTCGTCGAACGGCCCCGGCCAGGCCTCCCGGTCGAGCGCGGTGACGGCGCTCCGGCCGGCCAGGACGCCGGCGCGGAAGGGCTCCGCGCCCACTCCGTACGGGGTCACCGCCGACCAGGTGGAGAAGACCAGTGCGGACATCAGGCGGCCTCCCGGTGCCGGCCCAGGACGAGCACGGCGTTGTTGCCCGCGAACGCGAGCGCGTTGTTCTGCACCACGGACAGGTCGGCGGGCCGTGCCTCGTTGGGCACGCAGTCCAGCCCGCAGTCCGGGTCGGTCTCGCGGTGGTTGATGGTCGGCGGGATGAATCCCTCGGCGATGGCCAGGGCGCAGGCGGCCGAGCCGAGCGCGCTCGCCGCGCCCATGCTGTGCCCGACCATCGACTTGATGGAGACGGTGGGCGGCGGGACGTCGAAGACCTGGCGGATCGCGCCCGCCTCGGTCACGTCGTTGGCCTTGGTGCCGGTGCCGTGGGCCGAGATGAAGTCGACGTCCGCCGCGCTGATCCCGGCGTTCCGGTGGGCCAGCGCCATGCAGCGGGCGAGGCTGTCCCGGTCGGGGGCGACGGGGTGGTGGGCGTCGCAGGTGAGCCCGTACCCGAGGACCTCGGCGTAGATCCGCGCCCCGCGGGCCCGGGCGGACTCCAGGCTCTCCATCAGGAGGATGCCGGCGCCCTCACCGGTGAGGATGCCCTTGCGGTCCCGGTCGAAGGGCTGGCACATCTCGGGGGCGATGGTGCCCAGCCGGTAGAAGCCGGCGAAGGTCTTGCGGCACACCGCGTCGGCCCCGCCGGCCAGGGCCACGTCGACGTCACCCGCGCGGATCGCGTCGTAGGCGCTGCCGATGGCGTAGTTGCCCGCCGCGCAGGCGGTGGGGATGGTGAGGGCCTCGACGTCGGTCAGCCCGAGTTCGCGGACGATGCCCGACGAGAGCCGGCCGGCGTGGGCCCGTCGTACGACCTGCCGGCTGAGCCGCTCCGGGCCCCGTTCGAGCTGCTCGCCGGCCAGCAGGTCCAGGTCCCGGGACTCCGCGTCGGTGGTGCCGACCGACACCATGGCCCGCCGGCCGCGGAGCTCGTCCGGGTCGATGCCCGCGTCGGCGACGGCCATGGTGGCCGCCGCCACGGAGAACTGGGTCGCCCGGCCCAGTTCCTCCGGCCGGGCCGTGCGGATCCACTCCGCCGGGTCGAAATCGGTGACCTCGCACCCGTTGGCGTGCGCGAAACCGGTGGTGTCGAAGGCCGTGATGGGGCTGGCCCCGCTGCGGCCCGCCCGGAGCCCGGCCAGGAACTGCTCGACCCCGAGGCCGATGCTGGTGACCAGGCCGAGTCCGGTGATCACCACCTGGCGGGGCCGCTGATCATTGTCGTACACCCTGCACTCCCGTCCTCGCGCCCGGCCCGGGCGGCGCCCGGCCGGGCAGCGCCGGCTACTTGGCGGCCACGGCCTCGTCGACGACGGCGATCACGGCGTCGAGGTGGACCATGCGGGGCAGCACGCTCTGGTCGAGGTCGATGCCGTAGGCGCGCTCCAGGGTGGAGAGGATCTCGATGGCACCCATCGAGTCGGCCTCGTGGTCCTCCTTGAACCGGCTGGTGCCGGTCATCTCGGACGGCTCGATCTCGAGGATGTCGCAGATGATGCCCTTGATCTCTTCGCGCCGTTCGGCGCTGGTGGCTGTAGTCATGCAGACGATGCTGGAGTACGCGGCTGACAGCGCACTGACCGCGAACTGACGTGCGGCGCCGAGGACGTGGCGGTCGGTCAGCCCGCGGTGGGCGTGGCCTCGGGGAGGTCGGTCAGGAAGCGCCGGACCTCGCGGAAGTCGTCGGGGTGCTCGGTCATCCAGGACCAGTAGCGCGGGATGGTGCGGGCGTAGGCGCAGTAGTAGCGGCGGATGCTGTCCACCAGGTTCCCCAGGGTGGCCTGGCCGAGCGAGTCCGTACGCCACACCAGCACCATCTCGTAGGTGTGCGCGTCGGCGATCGGGACCAGGCTGATGTCCTTGGTGGCACCGGTGGGCACGGTCAGCGCGGCCACGCCGGCCTCGCGGACCCAGCTCATCGCCTCGTGGTGACCGCGCACCCGGTGCACCGAGGTGGGGCGGCCGTCGACGAGGTCGGCGAACGCCGCCTCCTCGTGGTCGTGGAACCAGTGGCCCCGCGAGTACCGCACCCACTCCAGGGACCGCACCTCGGCGGCGGTCACCGGTCCGTGTCCGGCCAGCGGGTGCCCGGGGGGCACCGCCAGCCACACCGGCTCGCGGACCACGACCGCGGTGCTCAGCGGTACGTTCCCGCCCTCGGCGGGCTGCCCCTCCGGGGGGCTGGGCACCAGCGCCAGGGTGAGCAGCCCGTCGGCGACCGCCCGCATCGCGTCGGCCGGGTCCACCGTCTCGGTCTGCACCTCGGCGGCGGGCAGGCACGCGGCGATGGCGTCCCTGAGTGTGGGCGGTGTCCACTCGACGTTGCCGACGCGCAGGGTGGTGGTGCTCTGCGCGGCCACCTCGGCGATGAAGGCGTCACCGCGCCGGGCGAGGTCGACGAGCATCGGTATCAGCCGTTCGCCGAGCGGGGTGGGCACCACGCCGCTGTGCGAACGGACGAACAGGTCCCCGCCGAACTCTCTCTCCAGGCGGCGTAGTTGGGAGGAGAGGGCAGGCTGCGGAAGGTTGAGCTGGGCTGCGGCCGCGGAGATGCTCCCCGCGCTTGCAATGGCGGCTACGAGTCGGGCATGCCGTAACTCGACGCGCATCGCGGACCCAGCCCTCCCCCGCTTCCCCCGGACATATGGGCCCTCGCGTCCGTCCCCCTGTCAGGTCACGCGCGAGCCGTGTGCAGCAGGGTAATTGAATCACGCGGGTGCCGGGGTGCCCCGGGATTTTCTCCGGGGGCGTAGGCGGCGGGAGCGGCGGGCGGCCGCGGGTGGGGCGCGGCGGGCGGCGGGGCCGCGGGTGGGGCGCGGTCAGCCGGTGAGGGCGAGGGCGCCGTGGGGACGCCCGAGGGTGTCGTCCTGGTGGAGGATCGCCTCGTACACCGCGTGCAGCGAGCGGCCGGGCTCCACGCCGAGGTCCTCGGCCAGCCGGCGACGGGCCCGGTGGAACACGTCGAGGGCCTCGGTCTGTCTTCCGTCGCGGTACAGCGCCAGCATCAGCAGCTCGCTGAGGCGTTCGCGGCCCGGGTGCTCGGCGGCGAGCTGCCGCAGCTCCGGCACCGGTACGCGCTCCACGCCGACCGCGAGCTTGGCGGTGACGAGGTCCTCGTGCGCGGTCAGCCGGCGCTCCTCCAGCCGGACGGACGCCGACCGGCAGCGGAAGCCCTCGCTGACGTCCAGCAGGGCCGAACCCCGCCACATGCCCAGCGCCTTCTCCAGCAGCCGCACCGCCAGCGCGGGGTCGGGGCCGACCAGCGCGGCGCCCCGGTCGGCGAGGCCGGCGAAGCGGTGGGCGTCGACCGACTCGGCCGGGACGTCCAGGACGTAACCGGTGCCGACGGTGCGGACGAGGTCCCGGCCGTCCCGGCCGGCCACGGACGCCAGGAGCCTGCGCAGCCGGGTCACATTGGCCTGGAGGGCGTTCTTCGCGTTGGCCATGCGCTCGTCGCCCCACAGCTCGTCCATGAGCTGGTCGACCGGAACGGGCTGGCCCGGGGCGAGGGCCAGCAGGGCCAGGACCGAGCTCACCCGCTTGGAGGTCACCCCCCAGGTCCGTGCGCCCCGCGTCAGTACCAGTGAGCCAAGTATGTGGATCTCCATGCTTTCGACACCCCCGTCTTCGTGTGATCCACATCCTCACCCACCGTGACGCCGCTGTGAAATACCAACCACGCGGTTTTGCCATACCTGGTTGGTATGACTGCGGAGCCGGACAGTCCGTAAAAAGGGTGCTGGGCCGCTCAACCATGGAGCGGCCCAGCACCTGGCCTTCCCGGGGGATTAGAAGGCCGTCTCGCGCGGCTGCCGGGACCGGCAGCCGTGGCTCAAACTCGCCCGGATTCCCGGGCATGGTGGGGGAGATGACCGCCAGAACCAGTCTCTCCGGTCTGTTCTGCGCGGGCCGCTCGCATTCCTCGCGACGGCCACCAGCTCGCGGCGCCCAGCAGGGTCAGCGCCGCCGGAAGGATCATGATCCGCACGATGAAGGCGTCGAGCAGGACGGCGGCCGCCAGGACGAAGCCCATCTGCTTCATCTCCACCAGCGAGAGGAAGACGAAGCTGGCGAAGACGGTGACCATCACGACCGCCGCGCTGGTCACCACGCCCGCCGAGTTGCCGATGCCCTCCAGCACGGCCCGCCGGGTGTCCAGGCCGCGCAGCGCCGCTTCCCTGATCCGGCTCACCACGAACACCTGGTAGTCCATCGACAGCCCGAAGAGGATGACGAACAGGAACAGCGGCACCCGGGCGCCGATCGCGCCGGTGGAGTGGAAGTCCAGGACGCCCTCCGCCCATTCGCCCTGGAAGACCAGGACCAGCAGGCCGAACGCGGACGCCGCCGACAGCAGGTTGAGCGCCGTGCCGAGCAGTCCGATGACCACCGAGCGGAAGGCGAACACCGTCACCCCGAAGGTCACCAGCAGCAGGAAGCCCACGATCAGCGGCAGCTTGGAGTTCTGGTGGTCCAGGTAGTCGGCGTCCCGGGCGATGTCCCCGGTGACGTACGCCTCCGCGCCGGGCACCGTGCCGACCGTCGCCGGCAGGAAGTCGTCACGGACGCGGTCCAGCGACCGGAGTGCCTGGGGCGAGCTGGGCTTGGACGGTACGGACAGGGTCAGGCTGGTGATCCGCCGGTCGGGGGAGGAGACGGGCGGCGGTACGGAGTCCCTGGCGAACATCGGGTCCGCCTGGGCCCGCCGGCGCAGTTCCTCCATCGCCCGCGTCACCTCGGCCGAGCGCTCCGCGTCGGCGCGCACCACCACCTGGTGCTGGACCAGCTTCTCGGGGAAGGCGGAGGTCAGCCGGTCGTAGGTCTGCACCGCGGGGATCTCGCGGGAGAAGGTGTCCCGGCCCAGCACGCTCAGCTTCAGGCCCAGGGCGGGCGCCGCCAGCCCCAGCATGATCAGCACCGAGACCAGCAGGGTCAGGCCGGGGCGCTGGGTCGCGGGCCGCAGCAGCGCGTTCCACGTACGGCTGGTCCCGTGGTGCGCCCGGACCCGCTTGCCCTGGGCCGCCCGGCGGGCCTCCCGGCGCTCGGCGCGGGCGCCGAGCTTGGCCAGCAGGGCGGGCAGCACCGTCAGCGAACTGGCCATGGCGACCAGGACGACGATGATGGCGCCGGTGGCGAGCGAGGAGAAGATGACGTCGGTCGCCAGGTACAGCGTCGCGGTGGAGACGATCACCGCGAAGCCCGAGACCACGATGGCCCGGCCGGCGGTGGCCGCGGCGAGCTGCACGACCGCCTCCGAGCCGAGGTGGCCGCCCGCCCGGGCCCGCTCCTCGCGGTCCCGCTTGAGGTAGAAGAGCGAGTAGTCGACGCCGACGGCCAGGCCGATCAGCAGGATGATGTTGTTGCCCACGCCGGCGTCCGGCAGGACGTGCGACGCCAGGGCGGACAGGCCCATCGCCGCCGCGATCGAGGAGAGCGCCAGCAGCACGGGCACACCGGCCGCGGTCACCGAACCGAAGGCGATCATCAGGGTGATGAGGGTGACCGGCAGGGTGAGCATCTCGGAGAAGGCGAGGTCGTCACCGCGCTGCTTGTCCAGGCCCTTGCTCATCGAGGGGCCGCCGGTCTCCCGCACCCGTACGTCCGGGTGGGCCTTCTGCACCGCCTCCGTCTGCTCCACCAGCGGGCCGACCTTCTTGCGCGCGGCGAGCTCCTCGCCCGTCATGACCACCTGGACCATGAGGACGTCGCCGCCCCGGGAGAGGACCGGCTCCTCCACCCGGTCGACCTCCGGGAGCTTCTCCATCCGCGCGGTGACGTCGGCGGCGGCCGCCCGGGCCGCCGCCCCGTCCAGGGCGCCGGAGGGCGAGTCGATGACGATCTGCTCGACCGGCCGCCGCTGGAGGCCGCCCTCGGTCGCGATCGCCTCCGCCTTCCCGGCGTTGCCGACCCGGTAGTCCTCGGTGGTGGCGCTGCGGGTGCCGACGGCGGCCGAGGCGGCCAGGCACAGCGCGACGAAGACGAACCAGCCGACGATCGCGCGCCAGGGGTGGGCCGCGCTCCAGCTCGCCACCTTGACGGTGACCGAGGGTTTCTCCACTGTCTCCAGCCCCTTACTCACGTCGTCGATCCCTTCTACGTGTAAGTCTGAGCTTACATGCGAAAGAGGGCGGGTCAACGATCGTTCTGCGCCATCTCCCGTCAGCCATACGGCAGTTGGGCGGAAGTGGGCCCGTACGGCACGGACCCCGGCCCCCGGGTCACCGGGGCGGGGTCCGCACGCCCACCCGCGCACGGCGGGCGGGGAGGGGCCGGGCGGCCAGGGGGCCCGGCGAAGGAGCGGCAGGCCGCTCCGGGGCTTTCCGGACGTCCGCCGCCCCGGCACCGGCCCTCCCCGGCCGCGCGGTCAGGTCCGGTTCACCGCTCCCGCAGTTCGACACGCACCAGGGCCTCGGCCCGGTCGAGGGCCTCGACCACCGCCGCCCGGCTGTCCCCGACGGCCACGATGTGGCCGATCCGGCCGTACGCGTCCGTCGGAGGAGCCACCCCGTCGCCCACGGCCGCCGTGACGGTCACCCGCTCGACCCCCGGCACCGCCCGCGCCTCCGCCAGCCCCGCCACGCCCGCCAGCACCCCCCGCTCGGTGGGCAGGAGGAACTGGATGCCCGCGTGCCGCGCGACGCCGTCCGGCAACCGGGGCTCGGCCCCGCCGGCCTGGGCCACCTGGGCGGCCAGCAGGTCGACACCCGTGGCCAGCCGGTAGAGCTCGGGGATCAGCCCGCCCGCCAGCCTCGGGTTGATCTCGACCACGGCACTCCCGGCCGCCGTGCGCTTCACCTCGGTGTGGCTCGGGCCCCGGCCGAGCCCGGTCGCCGCCAGCGCGGCCGACACCGTCCCGGCCATCTCCTCCGCCGCCTCGGCGGACAGGTCCGCCGGCACCAGGTGGCGGGACTCCACGAAGTGCGGCGCGCCGGTCACGGTCTTCTCGGTGATACCGATCAGCCGGTGCTCCCCGCCGGTCCCGAACATCTCGACGCTGTACTCGGGCGCGTCCAGGTACTCCTCCACCAGCGCCCGGCCCGCCATGGCCTGCCCGCGCCCGTTGGTCGTCCGGGCCGCGATCTCACCGGCCAGCTCCGCGGCCTCCCGCCCGGAGTCGCAGCGCCGCACCCGGGTGGAACCGGAGTCGTCGACCGGCTTGACCACCACCGGCAGCCCGAGCCGCCCCGCCGCCGCGGCGGCGGCCGGCCCGTCCCCGACCACCTCGAAGCGCGGCTGCCGGATCCCGGCCCGCCGCAGCGTTTCCCGCAGCCGCCCCTTGTCCCGGCAGCCGGCTATCGCCTCGGCGCGCTCGGCCGGCAGACCGACGGCGGTGGCCAGCGCGGCCGCCGCCACCAGGTAGAACTCGCTGGTCGTCGACACCCCGGCGATCCGGCCGGGTTCGAACGCCTTGGTCACCGCCCGCACCAGCGCGTCGGTGTCGTTGGTGTCGCAGTCCACGACCGTCGCACCCGTCCCGGCCAGCCCCCCGTACCTGCCGGCGTTCCCGGTCGCCAGCACCGGTTCGTAACCGGCCTCCGCGGCGATCCGCAGCGCCAGCATGCCCGTCCCGGTGGTGTTGGACTCCACGAAGACGAACGCCGGGCGCGGCGCGTCCGGGCGGTCGCGGCGATACGACCACGTGCGCACCTCCGTGCCGCCGAGGACCTGACGGGGCACCCTGGCGACCGGCAGCCGGGCGAGGTCCTGCTCCGCCCAGTGCGCGTCGCTGTGCACGGTGTCCGCGTAGCGGTCCCCCCGGTCCGGGAAGATCCCGACCAGCGTCGAGCCCGGCGCGGACCGCGCGGCCAGGGCCCCCAGCACCCGGTACACCGACCCGGAGGTGTTGCCGGCGAACAGCTTCTCCTCCCGGGCCAGTTCCCGGGTGGCGGCGAACGCCTCGTGGTCGTTGAGCCAGTGCACCTCGTCGATCAGCGCGTGGTCCAGGTTCGGCGGGTGCAGGCTGTTGCCCAGTCCGCTCTGCAACCGCTGCGGCCGGTCCGGCTGGCCGAACAGCACACTGCCGACGCAGTCCACGCCCACCACGTACAGCTCCGGCAGCGACTCGCGCAGCACGCGCGAGGTGCCGCACAGCGAACCGCCGCTGCCCACCGCGCCGACCAGCACGTCCACCGCGTCCAGGTCGCCCAGCAGCTCCTGGGCCAGGTGCCGGTAGGCGGCCGGGTTCTGCGGGTTCTCGTACTGCCGGGGCCAGAACGCCCCCGGGTTGCGGTCCATGATCTCCCGCAGCCGGGTCAGCCGGGCCCCCTGCCAGCCGCGGTCGTCCATCGCGGACACCACGTGCACCTCGCAGCCCAGCGCCTCCAGTTTCGCCAGCGTCGTCCGGTCGATCCGCGGGTCGGTGACGATGTGCACCGGATGGCCCAGGGCGGTGCCCACCAGGGCCACCCCGAGGGCCATCGTGCCGGAGGAGCTCTCCACGATCGGGGCGCCCTCGGCCAGTGCGCCCGTCCGGCGCGCCTCGGTGATGATCTGCTTGGCCACCCTGTCCTTCATCGCGAACAGGTTGTTCATCTCGAGTTTCGCGTAGACCCGGACGTCCCGGTCGGCCCCCAGCCGCAGGCGTACCAGCGGTGTGTGGCCGATGGCCTCGATCACGTTCTGGCTCAGCATGTGCGCTCTCTCTTCCCATCCGTGCGCCGGGCCGGCGAAGCGCCGGAGTTCATCGGTCGAAGCTCAAGGTCCGGTACACCGTGACGTTGCCGACCAGTTCGGAGCACGCGCTCGCGGCGTCCACCAGCCGCTGGGGGTACGAGGGGTCGGCGGTGTCCAGCAGCACCCCCAGGCACGTCCCGCTGTGGCCGACGACCACACCCAGCCCGCCCACCTGCCGGCAGATGCCGATCATGGCGTCGAGCTTCCGCTTGGGCCGCAGCACCTGGTTCATCAGCGCGCTGCGGGTCGCCACCGCGCCCACCTCGGCCAGGTCGGCCGCCGCCACCGCCGTCGCCATCCGCTCCAGCAGCCGGGCGTACTCCGCCCGGTCCGCGGCGGAGAAGGGCTTGGGGATGCGGTTGAAGGCGATCGTGTCGATCGCGCCGCCCTCGTCGCCGCCCACCACCGTCATCGACGGCAGCGACCCCAACTGGCTGTGCAGCGCCACGCGCCGGTGGTAGAACGCCACGATGCCGGGGTACAGCACGCCGTCGGTGGGCTCGATCCGCGCCAGCAGCGACTCGATCCGCCGGGGCGGCATCGGCTCGCCCAGGGCGTTGGCGACCGCGCGGGCCGTCGCCACCAGATCGGCCGACGAACTGGCCAGCCCCTTGCCCTCGGTCAGGGTGCTCTCCACGGTCAGCACCCCGCCCATCGGCTCCGACGACGACTCGACGATCATCCGGGCGAGGCGCAGCGCCTTGTGCTTGTGGGCCGGCCGGACCTCCAGCGCCCCGCTGCCGGGCACGCCGTGGAACGTCACCCGGGACCAGCGGGCGATGGGCAGGGTGACCAGGAAGTCACCGTTCTCCTCGGGCAGTACGCCCTGGAGCAGCTCGCCGAACGTGCCGGAAGCCGTGCTCATGCCCGTCACCGCGGCGGACGGCGCCGGAACCGGGCGCGGAACGTCCGGCCGCAGGACGGCGTCGGGGGACTTCACCACTCCCGCCGTCCCTCCGGCCCGGCGAGCAGCCGGTCCACCTCGGCGGCCGCCGCCTCGACGGCCGTACGCCGCCTCCGCCAGCGCTCCTCCAGCGCGCCGAACGCCACGTCCTGCCCCGCCAGCAGCGCCCGTACGGAGTCGGGGCTGGCCGAGCCGTCCGAGCGCTTGGCCCGCAGGCCGCCCGGCACGCTCATCGCCTCGGCCAGCAGGCCCGCCGCGTCGTCGGCCGCGTACCCCTCCGCCGCCAGCACCGCGTCGAGCAGCGCACCGTCGGGTTCGGCGGGCGGCAGCCCGCGGGCGACGGCCCGCACGATGTAGCGTCCCGCGGCCACCTGGGCGGTCCGCCAGGGCACGCCCGCCCGCAGGGTCAGCAGGTTGGCGAGCGTGAACCCGCCCAGGTACTCGCTCTCGCACGCCTCGCGCATCCGGTCCTCGCGGAACCGCAGGTTCTCCAGCACCGCCCCGAACAGCCGCAGCACCGACCCGAGCGTGTCGAACGCCCCCGGCACCCCGGCCCCCGCCTCCTTGGAGACCTCCACCGAGTTGCTGTACGGCGTGGACCGCTGCCCCGCCGAGACGGCCGCGTAGGCCGCGCCGAGGTGGGCCGTACGGGCCCGGATCCGCTCCAGCACCGGGAAGTTCTTCTTCTGCGGCATCGCCGAGGAGATGCCCGACCACTGGTCCGGCAGGTCGATGAAGCCGTACCCCGCCCCGCCCCACGTCATCAGGTCGGTGACGAACCGGCTCAGCGCGACGCCCAGCAGCGAGAACTCCGCGCACGCCTCCAGCGCCCAGTCCCGCTGCGCCACCGCCCGCAACGCGTGCGTACGGACCTCCGCGAACCCCAGCAGCGCGGCCATCCGGTCCCGGTCCCAGTCCAGTTCCTGCCCCGCCATCGCCCCGGCGCCCAGCGGCGAGGCGTCGGCCGTCCGGTACACCGACTCCAGCCGCTCCAGGGTGTGCAGCACCTGGTCGGCGAGCGCCGCGAAATAGAAACCGGGGCTGATCACCTGGGCCGGCTGCATATGGGTGTAGCCCGGCATGACCAGTCCGGCGCCGCGCCCGGCGAGCCGGTGGGCGGTGCGGCCGAACACCAGCAGCGCGTCCGCGCACTCCAGCAGGCGCGCCCGGCCCTGCATGGACTGGGCGGTGGCCTGGAGGTCGTTGCGGCTGCGGTCGACGTGCCACGCGGGCGGAACCGCGTCCAGCCGGCGCGCCACGTGGCGCTCCAGGGTGAACGCGATGTCGCTCATGCTCTCCGCGGCCTCCTCGGCGACGGCCGCGGGGGTGACCCGGTCGAGGATGTCGGCGATGGCGCCGACCTGGGCGCCGTCCAGCAGCCCGAGCCTGCGGTACTCCAGCAGCAGGACCTTCTCCACCTGGACGTACCAGGGCAGCAGGGCGTCGGTCTCGAAGCGGAGCTGCGGCTCCAGCACCTCGGCGCGCAGCAGCGCGTCGGGGCCGGAGGCTATCCGCCCGGTCAGCCCGTCGGCGTCACCGGGAGGGGCCGTCGTCAGATGGTCGTTGGGCATGCGCTTCCTCACGGGAACGAAGGGGCGGTTCGGTTCAGCGCGGCCAGCACCGCGTCTCTCGCGTCGGCCGCCCGGGTGCGCGGGAAGTGCGCTCCGCCGCCGTCCAGCCGGCGGTGCGTCACCTCGTCGGAGAGGAGCCCCCAGTCCCACGGGGCCCGGCCACCGGGCCCGTCCGGCCCGGCCGCCTCCGGCCGCCCCGCGGGCTCCCCGGGGGTGTCGTCCGCGACGACGAGCTCGATGCTGGCCCTCACCCGGTGGGCCGCCGGGTCCCGCCGGGCGGCGAGCAGGAACGCTCCGGCGGACCGTACGTCGTGCCGGTAGGCGGGGCCCAGCAGCCGGGCCCGCTCGGGCTTGAGCCCGTCGAACTCCACGTACGCGCCCTCGCTCAGCAGGGTGGCCGCGACCTCCTGGTCGCTCAGGGCACCGGCCCGGTCCATCCGCTCCCGCAGCCCGGCCGCCCAGTCCGCCCCGGCCCCGCCGAGCAGCACCCGGCGGGGCGCCGAAGGGCCTGCCTCCAGCAGCCGCGCCAGCGCCAGCGCGGGCGCCGCGCCCTCCCGCTGGCCCCACAGCGTCAGCGGCACGGCGGGCAGCCGGTCCAGTTCGCCGGCCACGCGGCGGGCCACCTCCGCGACACCGGCCAGGTCCTGCCCGCCGGGGACGAAGTCGTGGCCGGGCAGCTCGACGCCGTACACCTCGATGCCGTGCGGGGCCAGTTCGCGGGCGAGCGCCAGGAAGTTGACGGCGTTGCCGCCCGCGCCGGGGAAGCAGACGAGCCGGCCACCGGGCGCGGTCCGGCCCGGCAGGACGCCGGTCAGCGCACGGAGCAGGCCGGCCGCCGGGCCGTCCGGCGCCGCGTCCCCGCGTCCGGCGCCGGCCGCGTCCCGGCCCGCGTCGACGGCGGCCGCGAGGTCGGACAGCACCGGACGGGCCAGGATCGCGCTCAGCGAGACCAGCCGGTCCAGCTTCACCACCAGCCAGGTCGCCGCCAGCGACGTACCGCCCAGCGCGAAGAAGTCGTCGGCCCGCCCGATGCTCTGCAACGGCACGCCCAGCGCCTCCGCCCAGGCCATCGCCAGCCGCTGCTCGGTGGGCGTGACGGGTGCCGTGCTGGGCACGCCCGCGTGCCCCAGGGTGCCGGCCAGCCCCGTCAGCGCCTTGCGGTCCACCTTGCCGTTCTCGTTGACCGGCAGCGCGTCCAGCCAGTGGCAGTACGCGGGGATCATGTAGTCCGGCAGATGGCGGGCGAGCGCCGCCCGGACGGTGTCGGGGTCGTGGCGGACGGCGCCCACCAGGAAGGCCACCAGGACCCGGTGCCGGTCGCCGCCGCCGGAGGCGACGACCACCGCGTCCTTCACGTCGTCCAGGGCCAGCAGCCGGTTCTCGACCTCGCCGGTCTCCACCCGGTACCCCCGGATCCGGACCTGCTGGTCGCGCCGGCCCAGGAACTGGAGGCGGCCCCCGGGCTCCCAGCGGCCGAAGTCCCCGGTCCGGTACATCCGCTGGCCCGGCCGGAACGGGTCGGGCACGAACGCGGCCCGGGTGCGGGCGGGGTCGTTGACATAGCCGCGGCCGACGGCGACCCCGGAGAAGACGATCTCGCCGGACGAGCCCAGCGGCACCAGCCCGCCCTGCTCGTCCAGCACGTAGCCGTGCACGTTGCGCCGCATCCGGCCGAGCGTCACGGGCCCCTCGCCGGGCGCCCGGTCGATGATCTCGTGCATGGTGTCGTCGGACACCTCGGTGGCGCCGTACGCGTTGACCACCGGGATGCCCGGGTGGCGGGCGAACCACCGGTTCAGCAGCGACGGTTTGAGCTCCTCGCCCGTCACGGAGACGACGCGCAGCGCGCCCAGGTCGCGGCGGTGCCGCTCCAGGGCGGTGATCAGCGCGTCGAAGTAGGACGGCACGAACTGGGCGACGGACACCCGCGACGCGGTCAGCTCCGCCACGAAACGGTCCACGTCCAGCAGGACGGCGGTGTCGACGATGCGGGCACTGCCGCCCGTCAGCAGCGGGGCGACGAGCTGCCACAGGGAGATGTCCAGCGACTGGGCGGCGGTCTGCGCCACCACGTCACCGGGCCCCAGGCCCAGGTCCGCCACCTTCATCAGCAGGTGGTTGAGCAGCCCCGCGTGCTCGCACATCACGCCCTTGGGCGTGCCGGTGGAGCCGGAGGTGAAGTAGACGTACGCCCGGAGGCGGGGCGAGAGGGGCCGGCCCGGATCGCCGACGGCACCCGCGCCCGTGCCGTCCCCGGCGCCCGCGCCGGCCGGGGCGCACAGGGCCACCGCGTCCACCAGGAGCCGTCCGTGGCCCCCGCCGTCCGCCTCCGTACCGCCCTCCGCCCCGTCCGTACCGTCCTGCCCGCCGGCCTCGCCCCGGGCGGCGGTGCGGGCGGCGTCACCGGACCCGAGCACGAACCGGCAGTCCGCGCCGTCGAGTTGCGCGGCGATCCGGGCGGCCGGGAAGTCCGGCTGCACCGGCAGGTAGCAGCCGCCCGCCTTGAGCACGCCGATCGTGGCCGCCGCCCACTCCGGGCCGCGCTCCATGACCACGGCGACCACGTCCTCGTCCCGCAGCCCCTCCGCCAGCAGGGCGTGGGCGATCCGGTTGGCGGCGGTGTTGAGCCGCTCGTACGTCCACGACCGGTCGCCGTGCGTCACCGCGACCGCGCCGGGGGTGGCCCGCACCTGCTCCTCGAACCGCTCGGTGAACAGCCGCCCGTCGAAGGGCTCGGCCTCACCCGCCAGTCCGTAGATCTGGAAGTGCCGTTCGTCGTCCGCGAGCAGGCTCCGCTCTCCGGCCGGCGCGTCGGGGTGGGCGGCCAGCAGCCGGAGGGCCTTCGCGTGGTAGCCGGCGATCCGGGCCAGGTGCTCCTCGGTCATGACGTCCGCCCGCGACCGGGCCCGTACCGTCGTCCGGTCGTCGTGCACGGTGACGCGCACCCACAGTGGGGGAGCGTTCCCGGGGTCCGGCTCCGCCGCCCCGGAGAGGTCCAGGACCGACTCGTGCGAGGGCCCGGCGGGCGCGCCCGGCGCGAGGGCCCGGCGCATCCCCTCAGCGGCCTCCCTGACCAGTTCCTGCCAGCTCCCCCGCAGGACGCCCGTGACCCCGAGGGAGCGCGGCGCGCCCGGGTCGCCGCCGGCGGGCACGTACCCGGTGACGGGGTCCTGCTCGGAGGTCAGCGCGGCCACCACCCGGAGGTGCGCGGCCAGCAGCACCGCCTCCAGCGGGGCGGCGCACGCGGTGGCCACCTTCCGCAGCCGGACGGTCACTTCGGGCGGCAGGACGAGCTCGGCGCCCACTCCGTCCGGTGCGTCCGCCGCACCGGCGGTCCACCGAGGGACACGTACGGCCGCACCCGCCGCACCGTGCCCGCGGGCGTGCTCGTCCGTCGTCCGGGCCGTTGCCGGGCAGCCCAAAGTCTTCGACACGTGATCGCCAACCTACCGGGGAAGGGACGGAGGGATGCGTGGTTCGGCATCGCTTGTACGGCCATGCTGCCGACCCGCACTGACATCCCACTGACGCCCCTCCCCGCCCCGGCGGCGCCGCGGCGGCCGCCCGGCTCGCGGCCGGTGACGTCAGCGGTGGGCGAGCACGTTGACCACCCGGCCGTTGGGGTCACGGACGAAGAACCGCCGCACGCCCCACTCCTCGTCCCGCAACGGGTGAACGATCTCCGCACCTCGCGCCCGCATCACCGCGTACGCGGCGTCCACGTCGTCCACCTCCACGCTCATGTCCGGGACGACCGGCGCCGTGGCGTCCCGCGCCATGAAACTCACCTGCGCCGACGGGTCGGACGGGGACGCGAGGGTCATGATCCAGCCGTGGTTCATCACCTCCTCGAAGCCGAGCAGGCCGTAGAACTCACGGCTCTCCTGTGCGGCTTCGGAAGGAACGTTGGGCACGACGCGGCGAACGGCCATCGGTGACTCCAGACGGGAGGAACGGATCTCTGACCCTCCCAGGAGTACTACGACACGCCGTCCCATGCGGCGACTCCCGGAACCCGCCGCGACAGCGGACGAGGGCGCGGGCGGTGATGCCGGTCGTCCCCGCTCAGCCGGCCGGATGGTTCTGTGTCGCCTCGCGTGCTTCGGTGAGGGCCCGCTGCCTGAGGTTGCCGCCGAACAACCGCGTCGTGGCGGCGGCCAGGACGTCGTCCCTGCCGATGGTCCGCGCGTCCCCCCGGCGAGCGGCCGGGGCCGGGCGGGAATCCTTGAGGAACGGGACCGGGGCGACCGCGCCCGAACGCCCGCCCCCGCCCTCGCGGACGACCATGGCGGCGTCCCGGGCGAGGTCCGTCAGGAACACGCTCGCGATGCCGTCCAGGTCGCGGACCATCGCCGGAACGGCCGTCGCCCCCCGACCCCGCAGCAGCCTCTTGACCCCGGCCTCGAACCTGTGGGCGCCGGCCACAGCGCTCGGTCTGCGCGACCCGCCGCGCTGACGAGAAGGCACCAGGACACCCTCGGAGTCGTACAGGACACCGGTCAGGCCGCGGAACGTCGGGCTGTGGTCGTACCACGTGTGCCCCACCTCGAGCTCGACGTTCCGGTCGAGCGCCGAGAGAAGGTCCCCGGGGATCAGCTTCCTCCGGGCCTCCGCCGCCGCGGCTCTCCTCGCGCCGTCGATGAGCTCCGTCAGCACCGTCCGCGTCACCGACGCGGCGGCCCACACCGCCGACCGGGAGACGTGCAGGGGGGTCACGTCCCTGAACACCGCTTTGACGAGAGAAGCCTCGAACGGCATGGGAGGGGCGGTCTCGCGACCACTGCGCTCGGGCTGTGCGGGCTGTGCGGTCATCGGGGGAAAAGCTCCCTGCTGTCGGAGTTGTCAGAGGCCCACACCTCACCACGCGGACTCGACGTGGATGCGACACGGCCGGCCGCGGGAACCCGGTGCCGGCCGGACAGCCCGGAGCCGCCCGCCCTTGATCGGCATCAGGACGTCCGGGGCTTCGCCGTGGCGGACGACTCTCGCCCTGACCAGCGAAAAGGCCCTCCCCAAGGGGAGGGCCCGGTGTGCGCCCCCGGCAGGACTCGAACCTGCGGCCAAGCGCTTAGAAGGAACTCGGTTAGATCACCAACGCACCCCCTGTGACCTGGGCTTCCCCGGGCAACGGCTGGGGCTGCGAGGCCACTTCGACTCGCATTCGACAAGCGGTGGGGTGACGCCTGTCGGCTGAAGGCGGCCGACCCGGGTATCCGCCTGTACATGCTTGCTCTGACGGCTTACCGCTCGTACCACGCTGCAACGACGGTGTGGGCGTTCGTGATCGCGATCCTCATCGTGTTGGCGGCGGCTTGGTACGTCCAACGTCGGAGGTGACCGACCGCTCCTGGTCGGTCTGGCACAGCAGCGCTATGAACCGTTGATCGGGATCTCGTAGACGATCTCGCACTGAGCGGCGGGCACGACGATGTCCGCCGTCTCGACCGGCCGCCCTTTGTCGCTGTAGTACGTCCGCCGGATGTGCGTCACGAGCGCGGACTTCTGGATGCCCAGGAGTGAGGCCTCCTCGGCGGTGGCGTGCCGTGGCTCGGGCTGTTCGACGGCATGGCTGACGGTGATGCCGATCGCGGCCATACGGTTTACGACTCCCGCACCAGCGTGCGGCCCTCCCTCGGGGAGGACGACGAGTGTGCCGGCGGTGAGGTCGTACGGCTCCCAACTCGTGGAAAGTTGCAGCGGCCGGCCGTCGGCGAGGAACTCGTAGGTCGTGCAGACGCACAGGTCGCCCTCGGCGATACCGAGCCGTGCAGCGATGTCGGCAGGCGCCGGGACCTTGGCGTCGGTCCGGCTCTCCCAGTCCCCTTGCTTGCCCAAGGCCTTCATGTCCGCCCGGAACGGCGACCCGTCGGGATGCTCGCGCGCGGACGACCGGACCATGCGTACCCGCTGCCGGGGCTCGGCGACGTAGGTGCCCGAGCCGGCGCGGCCCTCCAACACGCCCTGCGAGATCAGCAGTTCCTGAGCCCGGCGGACGACGTTCTCGCCGACCCCGCACTCCTGGCCGATCTGGGCGCGGGACGGCAGGCGATCCCCGGGCTCCCATACGCGCTCCGCGATCCGCCGCCGGAGTTCGTCGGCGACACGGAGATAGGGCGGCTGCTCAGGCATATGGAAAATCTAGTCCACTAGCTCTAATCTAGTTAACTAGCTTCACTGAAAGTGATCGCCGGTTGACGGAGGCTGCCCTGTGCCCGCTTCGGGAGTTAGCGCGGCGGCCATCGCTGCCCGGCTGTCCGCCGCCGGACTTGCCGCACGAGTGGAGGAGCGCGACCGGTGCACGACGGTCGAGGTGGAGCTGCCGGAATCACTCCCGGCCGACTTATGGCGGGAGGTCCTGGAGGCGGTGGCCGACGCCGACCGCTTCGGTCTCCTGGCCACCAGCCTCAACGGCCGCACCCTCTGGGCGGTCGTCAACAAAGCGGCCCCCACGACGGGCGATGTCGGGGGACCGAGCCATCAGCGATAGGAGCTGAGCAGCATGCTCAACCGTATCCGCCGTGCCGCCTCGCTTACCAGAGCGCGGTACTTCCCGAGGGGCAGGCATCGCCGCTCCTTAACGCCCTCTAGACCGCCGACCGTTCCGGCCTGCCGTGTGGGGGCTGACGGGGCGCCGGCCGTCCTGGCCCAAGCTTCCGTGAGCGGAACTCACCGGCACTCACTCCCTGGCGAGGACATCGCGCTCGTCCGCCCGTACGTCCTGGCGTGGGACAAACGCGTGCGTCCGCGTTCTGTGGTCGTCGCTCCCCATTTACCGGCTGAGGCCTGGTCGACACTTGCGGGGGCCCGCTGATGCCTCCTCGTCGACAACCCCGCACGACGGCCATCTCGACAGCCTCCTACCGATCGACTGCATGCAGGATCGGCACGCATCTCACGTGCGCAGAAGCTACCCCTGACTCGGTGCTGGTCGACCTCCCCGTGGTCTACGAGGTGTGCGACTGCCCGTGCCACTCAGCGACTGACCGGCCGACCCCCGGCGAGGTGAAGCAGTGAGCGAACGGGCCCCTCACGGCGCGCTGGTCACCAACATCGAGGTCACGGCGGCCACCGTGCAGCGCGGCGACATCATCCAACTCGGCGGCATGGCCTACCGGGTGCGCGACCTCTTCCAACTCCCTCAGGGGGCCAAGCAACTCCTCTTCGAGTCGGGCGAGCTGCTGACCATACACACGAGAACCAGGCTGGCCGCCGTGCGCATGCTGAGAAGGCGGTGACGGCCTGTGCCTCCTCGCCATCACGCCATCGCCACCGACATCCGGCACCAGATCACGAACGGTCACATCAAGCCCGGCGAGCGCCTCCCGTCCGAGACAGCTCTCGCTAACCGCTACAGGGTCAGCACAGTGACCCTGCGGCGTGCCCTCGCAGTCCTCCAGGGAGAGGGTCTCGTCGAGAAGATCCACGGCAAGGGCAACTTCGCTCGCCGCCCACTCCGCAAGATCGTGTATATCGGCGGCTGGGGGACGCTAGACCCGTGGACGGCCGCTGAAGCGGCCCTCCGCGTGACCGTCCGCAGCACCACGGTCCAGGCACACGGGCACCTGACGGCGCTGCTGAAGGTGCCCACCGGCAGCCCTCTCGCCGAACTCCGCTGCGTCACCTACGCGGGAGACTCCCCGCACGGCCTGGCCCGCATCTACACCCCGCGCGACCTGGCGCCGGTCGGCGTACTCGACGACGAGTCCTCGCGCCGGGAAGCAGCCAGGAGATTCGGCCTCCTCGGCCTGCCGCCGGCGGCTGTCCAGGAAACGGCATGCGCCCGCCCACCGACACCGGACGAAGCATCGACCCTCCGAACCCACTCAAGCGCACCAGTCCTCGCGATCACCCGTGTGGCGACCGACTCCACCGGCCGGGTGGTGGAGGCCGCGCTTCTGGTGTTCCCGGGAGACAAGGTCGATGCGGTCTTCACCACCCACCACGTGACCGACGAGAGGCAGACACAACCATGACGGCACCCAATGACCTACGCCTCCTCCCATGGTCGGGACCGGAGGGCAAGCCCTGCTACCTGAGCACCGACCAGAGGGGCGGCTTCATGTCCCGCCTGGCGGACAACATCGAGGCGGTACAGCTCGGTACAGCGGCGGAACTGCTGGAGCACGCCTCGGAGACCCTCGACGACCAGGACACAAACTCGGAAGACCTGCGCCGACTGGCAAAGGAACTGACCGGGGCTCTCGGAGCCGTGCTCCGCGTGGCGACCAGCCGCGGTCTCCTCCTGACGGTGACCGAACCGCCCTTACCCTGACGGGTAGTGCTGCGGTTGGCGGCTATAGCTCGATCACCGCGGCCTAACTTGTCGGCCTACTGATCACCGGTCTCGCTGACAGGCGGGGCAAAAGAAGCCCACGCCTCCGACCAGTTCGGATGTGGGCTTCTGCCGTTGATGGTCGGCGTACGTTGCCGTCGCAGATCGCTCGGAGGTGCTCGCGTCGGGCGCTGTTGATGTCAGCCGTGGATGTCAGACGATCCCTTTCGGCTACGGGCGACGGAAAGCGGCACGGTCGAAGGCCCTAAGCGAGTTGAGGAGTGTGCGCTCCAGCGTTGTCGTGTGAGCCGGCTGCCGGGCAGTTGACGGGTTCAGCCCCACGGCACTGGTCCCATCGGCATGATGATCGGCGTGAGAGAACTGTGGAATGCGATCACGTCCGACTTCGGTACAGGGTTGATAGGTGCGCTCGTTGGCGGCGGATTCACACTCCTGGGTACCTGGCTCCAGTCAAGGAGCGGTGACGCTGCCGCTCACTTGGCCCTGACACGGGCCACGGCCCAACGAGGAGTGGAAGCGGCAACCACGCTCGCGATCACCATTCAGCGCCAGACGTACCGGGAGCACGGCACGTTCGAGGACCGTGAGGGCTGGGGGCGGGAGCTGATGGCCCACCAGTCGAACCTGACCGCGCTCCTGGGACTGCTACCGGACGATCAGCGCGTCACCCGGGACCGGGTCCTCGACCTCTTGGACGGCGTCCAGTACTGGGACGGACAGGAGGTGTGGGAGGAGTACCGGATCCGGACAACGAGCTTTTTGGGTGAGATGGCTGCATGGCTCGTAGCCCTAGCCCGTGGTTCCGAGCCTCCTGAGCGCCGGGACCTGACCCGGATCGTTGCCGAACGGATCTTGGACCATCGCCAGGGCGGGTTGGAGGACGAACGGGAGGCGCTGGTCATGCGAGCCGAGATGTACGAGCTGGACGAAGAAGAACATGAGCGGGTTCGGGAGATCGACGCCGCCTTGGAAGCTATCGAGCGGGAGCGAAACAAACTCGCACAGAACCAGGGCCAGATCACCGCGTCGTGATACCCGTCCGACCGAGCGCATCCAGCTTGTAAGGGAGCGAAAAGGTGGAACCGGAGACAATGGCCGCCCTGTTCGGTCTCGGGGGAACGCTGGTGGGTGCGGTGGTCTCCACGGCGGCTGTCGTCTGGCAGCAGCACAAGACAGCTCACGAGGCCGAGCGGATACACCTTTACGGCCTCGCAGAGGCGGCGGCCAACGAGTGCATCCAGATCACCTACAGGCTGCACAAGCATTTCGCGGAGGGCGTGCCTGACCGGAACAGCAGCGCCTATTACACGTGGGCCTCTATGGGTGAGGAGCTGTGCCGAGCACTGGAGGAGCAGGCCCTCCGGTTTCACGACAAGGATGTACGCGACTTCCTGGAGCGCTGCCACGCCGAGATGTACGTCCGACCAGAGTACGTTGCGGACCCTGTGCCCTGGCCACCGAGGTATGTCGTCATCGCCTCAGACATACGGACCGTGATGGGTACCGTCTTGCGTCGCCAGTCCTTCCCGAGGGACGTCTGGGAACACTATCCGAACCCGTCATGACGCCTGCTAGTCAGTCGCGGCGCGCCCCCAGGACACCGATGCTGGGGCCATGGAACGGTTCTGGCACGCCAGCCCCAACACTGCTCGATCGCCTCTGCTGCAGCTGAGGCGCGAGCCGCTGAAGTAGGCCGGCACTCGTCACCAATGACTCGCACCCACGGCTGACGTGGAAACCTGCTGTCTGAAGTTAGCGCCATACAGCATCAATGAACTCGAATCCGTGCCATTCTGACCTAACAAGAGGCCAACGACGAACACGGGACTGACTGATGCAAATGGATACAGTTGAAGTAACCGGACACGTATTCCTTCGTCCCGTCAGGATCGGGTTGGTATTCAAACCAACACTCGAATCACTGACACTTGCAGTCAAGCAGGCAACAACGGCGTGGGGCGGCATCTACTTCCCCTTTATCGATCCCACCAACGAGCGTCAGGCTCTCTCCGTCGCGGCCGCACTCGATGTAGATGCGCTTTATGCCGTAGATAAGGATCCTGCTTCACGAAACCTGGCCCGCTCGGTTGGCTACTCGTGGCAGGGGGGTGCCGAATGGGGGCCGTTCGGAAGTAAGGTTGGGTACGCCTCAGGCCACATCCAGGGCATCGACTGGCTTATCGAAGACCTCCCCAGGGATTACACGCATACTTTTTTCCAATGGAATGAGAAGCATCCGCTGGCACACGTACTTCTAGCTGCCTACGGCAAGTACAGTGAGGATGACTTCGGCGCTCTAGCCGAGTCTTCATTCCGCGCGAAATCGCGGAACTGTGTTCTGGGCGATGGAGAATTCCTCCCACGTGCCACAGAGTGCAATGACTTCTCCCCTATCCAGCTGACATCCAGGGAAATCTCCTACAGGGGTGAGAGTTATGGTTCCGGAATCGTCGTGATGCGTCCTGACGATGCAGTAATGATTTCCATCTATTGGAACCTTCGAGCTTCAGGACTGCACGTTATTCCGTGGGTAATCGGCCATGAGGACGTATCGCAATCATGCATGGCTGAGTGGCTGGGAGTATGCCTACGCGAAAACGCGATTCCCCGCTCGATGCGCGGAGATGGGGTGGATCTAGGGCCAACCTTTTCGATTCACCTGCCCAAGGGAATGGATTCTATGCCAGCGAGACTTGAGGAAGATCTCAAATCTCGGAAGGTAAGGTATAGGATTCTGAGAAATGGCGTAGAAATTCACGGCTGGAGGGGTCGGCATCCGTTCCACACAGAGTTTGGGGCATTCTTCAAGGTTGAAAAATCTCGCCGAAGTATTTTCGATATCGCCATGCCGAGTTTGGGTGGCCGCTGGCGTCGGGGGCATGAACCAGGATTCGTGATCGCTGATGTCTCCGTATCCTCGGTGACTGGGCTGGCACCCGACTTGGCCGTGGTTTTGCCAAGCCTGCGGGAGCTTAGCCCCCTGGTCGATATGCGCGATCCAGTTACGCAGCGGCTACATCGAGTCACTGATGATGGGCGAGCGGTAGCAGTTAGAGCTGACGATTCGAGTGTGGAAATTGGGCCGGTGAGTTCCATGGCTGTCATTGATGTCTTGATGAGTGGACCGGGTTGGAATTATCAACAGACAGACAATGGGAAGTTCTCGACTCGACTGATTGAGAAGCTTGGGGGAAGCTCAAGTTACGTGGCTAACCAGCCCGGCATTAGAGCGGCTCTCACCAAGGCGGCTGCATCTCATGCAGGCCTGCCATTCTCGGCGCTGATGTCGTTCGCCAAAAAGTATCGAGATGCGTGGCCGGATAGTCTATCGCCAATTCCATTCGAAGAATACCCGACGAGGATTATTCGGTATTTGCTAGGAAGGAAAGCACTTCAGCCCGTCCTTCCTGTGCGTTGCCCCGAGTGCACTGTAGAGGTTGCGGTAATGCCAGAGGATCTGCGATCGGACTACAGCTGCGAATTGTGCGGTGCGCAACTTCCTTTGGGTCTGGCGTTGGGCATGCATGTTCGTAATGATTGGTCCTACAAGATCGCTGGCAATATCGTGCCTGACCGTCTCAGCGAAACGCTTCCGGTTATGGCCACCGTATCTCTATTGAGTGGGTACCGTAGCGCCTCCGCAAACCACCCGTACGCTCTCGGTGTTTCTGTCAAAGCTCCTGGCAGGAAGTTTGAAGTCGACATTGTCATGACGTTGGCCGAGAGTAACCCGCCCTTGGTTGTCATCGGTGAAGTGAAAAGCTACATGGATTGGGTCACTGCCGAGGATCTAGAGAACCTGCGATTTTTGCAGGAGCACCTTCGAGGTAAGGGAATCGACTGCTATATCCTTGCCGCTACTTTGCGGAATGACCTACCGGATGAAACGGTAGGTGCGCTCCGGGCAATGTGCGAGGATGCCCCGGAGTCCCTTGGTTCCCGCATCCTTCCAGTGTTTCCTATCGTTCTCACTGGGAAGAATTTGTCGGTTCCTCAGTTTCATAACGACAACCCCATGAAGTGGCAAAATCCCGGGACTGGGCTTTCGGAGGTGGCAGTCGAGTCGTGCCGGAGAAACATCGGACTGATCGATGTCGAATATCGATCAGCTGACGATAAGGCGCGATATGTGCCAAGGTGGAGGGAGTAGGGCGCTAGCACTGTGCGAGGTCGGTGGAGCGGCTTTGGGGTGGCGCTGCTTTGGCGCGAGTGATCATGGCCCCGTAAGCTTTCGGCGCGTCGGGCAGGTAGTGGACCTGCCCGGTAAAGCACGACGTTGGGGCCATGATCTTAGAGGCTCGCGCCAAAGTGGCTCCGTAAAGCCGCGGAGCCGACTGCCCCAGCCACGACGTGCCTCTTCTCTGACATCAGGCGACTGATTGCTGTGTGCGCGGCCCGGGCGCCGGCCGGGCTGGAGCGGGGCGGAGACAGGAGCGCAGGCCCGGCCGGGGGCCGGGCCGCGCGCGGGGAGCGGAGCGAGCCGCCTTGATGAAGTAGGGAAAGTCTTATCCCGCTGGGATGAGGCGCTTGATGAAGTAGGGAAAGTCTTATCCCGCTGGGATGAGGCGCTTGCCGTCGTGGCTTCGTACGTGGGGGCCGTTGCCGTCCAACGCGTCCAAGAGTCTGATCGCGAACACCTCGGCCATGCGTTCGCTGACCTCGTCCGGCGTCAGCCACTCCACAGCCGTCGACTCGCTCGACGTGCGCTCGACGCCCCCAGAGGGTTTACAGCGGAAGACCAGGGCCACGATGCCGCGGGTCGTGTTCTTGTAGACGCCGGTGAGTTGGTCCACCTCGACGTGGATGCCCGTCTCCTCCAGGACCTCGCGGGCTACGCCGGCCTCGGGGGTTTCGGTGAGTTCGAGTACGCCGCCGGGGAGTTCCCAGGTGCCGTTGTCGGCTCGGCGGATTGCCAGGAGGCGGCCGTCCTCGCGCACTACGACCCCGGCGACGGAGACGGAGTGGAGTGGCGGCAAAGTTGCTTCCTGGGTACTCATATACAGGAGCATAGGAGGCGGGGAAGGACTATGGGAACCGAAGCAGGTGGGGGCAGGTCGGGGCCTCGGTATGTACAGATCGCCGACGAGATCGTGCAGCAGATCCGGGCGGGTGTCCTCAAGCCTGGTGACATGGTGCCGAGTGAGTCTGAGCTGGTCGACCGGTACGGGGTGTCCGGGGGCACGATCCGTAAGGCCATGGTCGAGGTGCGGGCGAGTGGGCTCGTCGAGACCCGGCACGGTAAGGGCTCGATCGTGAAGGACCGGCCGCCGGTGCGGCACCGCTCCTCTGATCGCTTCCGGCGCTCGCTCCGGCGTGGTGGCAAGGCTGCCTACCTCGCCGAGTCGGCGCAGTCCGGTGCTACCGCCAAGGTCAGCGTCCTGTACATCGGGCCGATGGAGGCGCCGGAGGATGCTGCTCGACGGCTGGGTGTTGAAACCGGCGCCCAGGTGCTCGCCCGGCGCCGCCTCTACTTCCGCAACGGCACCCCGGTCGAGACCGCCACCTCCTACCTGCCGTGGGACGTGGTGAAGGAGATCCCGGAGCTGTTCGCCGAGAACCCTGGTGGCGGTGGCATCTACGCCCGACTGGAGGACCACGGGCACGAGTTCGCCGAGTTCGTCGAGACGTTGCAGGCGCGGCCGGCCTCGAAGGCGGAGGCGTCGGAGCTCGCGCTCAGCCCTGGTTCGCCGGTGGTCCATCTGATCCGTGAGGCTCGTACGACCGACGGGCGTGTGGTCGAGGTCTGCGACACGCTCATGGCCGCTGACCAGTTCGTTTTCGAGTACCGCATCCCTGCCGAAGACTGACGGCTCCTCAACTCCCCGCAGCCCGTCGCGACTTCTGATTCGCGACGGGTTGACTCATGTATAGGAGTCATGCACTCTTCTTCATGTCACTCATATACATGAGTGATGGAGTCCCACCTCTGTAGAGGAGTGCTTTGCCATGCGTCAGATCCCCGTCGACACCACCGCCGCCACCGTGATGGTCGCCAAGACCCCGCAGCCGAAGGTCCGCGACCGCCGCACCGGTGAGATCGCCACGGACGCCGACACCGGCGCCAAGCTCATGACGGTCGACGTGATGTTCGCCGCCAACGACGAGGTCGAGATCCTGTCCATCACCGTCCCTGAGACCGGCATCTCCGGCGAGCTGGGCATGGGCACCCCCGTTGCCCTCACCGGCCTCATCGCCCGGCCCTGGGAGAACGAGTTCAACGGCCAGAAGCGGCACGGCATCGCCTTCCGCGCGGTGGCCGTGACCTCGCTCGTCGACACCGCCGCGAAGGCGGCCTGATCATGACCGCCTTCACGGTCGCGCTTGTGCTGGTCGTCGCCACTGCGGGACTCCTGCGGTGGCGGCGCCCCGCCTGGTACTGGCTGACCTTCGGGGTCATCCTGGCCGCGCTGCGCGTCCTGATCCGGTACGGCTCGGTCATGGACGCATGCGGACTGACCGTCCCGCCCTCGCGCTGGCGCCTCGCTTTCGCCCGGATGACCAACCGGCCGATGCCCGAGTCGCGACCGCCGCGCATCCTGCGCTTACGGCCCACCCGCACCGGGCTGGTCCTACGGCTTAAACTCCGGCCCGGACAGGACGCCTTCGACTTCACCGCCGCCTCCGACCGACTCCGCCACTCCTTCTCGATGTACGGCGTCGCCTCCCGCGAGCTGCGCTCGGGTGTGGTCGAGCTGAGGATGACCGGCTACGACGTACTCAAGCGGGTGCAGATGCCCTCCAGGACCGACACCCGGCCGATGCGGGTCCCGGTTGCCCTGCGCGAAGACGGCTCGGTCCACTACCGCGACTACCGGGCGATACCCCACGCGCTCACCCTCGGGGCCACGGAGTCCGGCAAGTCCGTCTACCAGCGCAACCTCGTTGCCGGGCTCGCCCCGATGGACGTCGCCCTTGTCGGCATCGACTGCAAGGAGGGTGTGGAGCTGTTTCCGCTGGCCCGCCGGTTCTCCGCGCTCGCCGACAACCCCGACACGGCCGCCGAACTCCTCGACGCGCTCGTGAACCGCATGAAGGGCGTCTATCAACTCATCCGCGCCGAGCAGCGCATCACCGCCGACGTCCCGGACGCCGAGATCGCCGCCGACATCTGGGACCTGCCCGACCACGTCCGCCCGACCCCCATCGTCGTCCTGGTCGACGAGGTCGCCGAACTCGCCCTCTTCGCCAACAAGGAAGAAGAGAAGCGGCGCGACCGCATCATCACCGCCTTGGCTCGCCTCGCCCAGCTCGGCCGCGCGGCCGGCATCTACCTCGAAATCTGCGGCCAGCGCTTCGGCTCCGAACTCGGCAAGGGCATCACCATGCTCCGCGCCCAGCTCACCGGCCGCACCGCCCATCGCGTCAACGACGAGACCTCGGCGAACATGGCCTTCGGGGACATCTCCCCGGATGCCGTCCTGGCTGCCATCCAGATTCCCGCCGAGCTGCGCGGCGTCGCCGTCGCCGGTGACTCGACCGGTGGTTGGCACCGCATCCGCGCCCCACACACCACGCTCCGCCAGGCCGTCAACATCTGCAACCGGCACGCCGATCGCACCCCGGAACTGCCCGAACTGGCACCCTTCCGCCCCGCGCTGACCGGCTCTGCCTCAGCCCCCGTGCCGCTGTCCAAGACAGCCGCCGTCACGGCCTGACCTTCCGCACCTCCCCGGTCGGCGCGACCACCTCCGCGCCAAGTCCCTACCCCTGCCATGCCTGATGAAGGGAGAACGACGCCATGTGCCCCGACTGCGAGGACTTCGCCCGCACCGTCCTCCTCCTCGGTCAACTCGCCCTCTACGCCGACATGAACGGCGCAGATCTCGACTTCGTCGAAGCTGTCAGCCCCTCACTGGCCGCCTCGCTGCCCGAGCCGCCTGACACCGCCGCGGAGGGCTCATGATGGCTGCCCGCGCCGGTCTGCGCGTCGACGCCGTCCTGGTTCAGGCCGTCATCGCCGGAGCCCTGTCCTTCGCCCACCTCCATGACCTCGCCGCAGCTGCGGGGCAGGACGGCTGGAAGGCCTGGGCCTACCCGGTCAGCGTCGACCTGCTGCTGGTCGCCGCCTGGCGACGGCTCCGTAGCGAGGGACCGTCCCGGCTCGCCTGGTCCTGGTTCCTCATCGCCCTGTTCGCCTCGCTCGGCGCCAACGTCGCCACCGCCGGGTTCCTCGACCTTGCCGACCCGCCCGCTCTGCTCCGCCTGGGCATCGCCGGATGGCCCGCACTCGCCTTCCTCGGCGGCACCCTCCTCGCTCACTCCGCCAAGCATCAGACGCAGCCGGAACCGCCGGCGCCCGAGCCCGAGTCCGCGTCCGAGCGCGACCCGGCTCCGCAGCGCGAACCGGAGCCGCCAGCCCCCGCGGACGACGAGACACCGGCCCTTCCGGCCCCGGCCCCCGCGGTTCCCCCCGTCCTCGTCGACCACGCCCGCAAGGTCGCCGACGAGTACCGCATCCGCACCGGCTCGCCGATCGACACCGACACCCTCCGGGCCCGCCTCGGCGTCCCGCCCCACCTGGCCGACGCGATCGCCGCCCAGCTCACCTGATCCGGAAGGAGAACCGGCCATGCCCGCCCGCGACCACTTCCACTCCGTGATCCGCATCGGCCCGGTGCAGATCGGCACTCACCGCGACCGCCGGGGCCAGACCAGGCACGCCGCCGTGTGCATCTCGGACGGCTGCGGCTGGTCCGCCGACTACAGCAGCCAGTCCGCCGCCCAGCTCGCCGCCCGCACCCACCGCTGCCGCGTCCGCTAGGAGGCCACCGCCATGCAGGTCCCGCTCTGGCTCGCGCTGCTCGTCGTCGGCTACCTCGGCGTCAAGCTCATCCGCCCGCCCGCCTGGCTCATCGCCGTACTGCTCCTCGGCGGCTTCCTCCTCGCCGACAGCGTCCTGGCTCCCGCGATCAACACCGTCGTCAAGTAGCCCGCGAAAGGAGACCCCGATGTTCCGTCCGAAGATCCCCACAATGCCGATGCCGACGGGCGTCACCACCCCGCTCGCCGTCGTCGAGCCGACCACCATCACGCCGAACGCCGCGACCCCGCCGGCCTCCGCGACGCCTGAAGCGCCGTCCCGGCCCACGGTCCAGCTCACCCCCGGCACCGCCCTCGCCCTCGTCGGCGGCGGCACCGCCGTCGTCCTGGTCCTCGGCGCCGTCCTCGTTTCGATGCTGCTGGCCGTCGCCGTCACCGGCGTCTCGGTCGCCATCTGCGCCCTGGTGATCCGCTCGCTCGTCAACGCGGACGCCAAGCGACGCTGACCGGCCCCCGGGCGGCCTCGATACCGCCAAGCATCCGCCGCCCGGGCGCCGTCCCCGTCCGATCTCGCAACCGGAAGGAACACCCAGCATGGCCTACCGCGCCTCATCCGCGACACCGAGTGCGCCCACGCCAGACACCTTGCTCGACCCGAACACCCTCGGCGACGTGCTCCGGGTCGCCTCGGCCTCCGACTACGCCCGGTGGGAGGACCAGATCCGCCGCACCGGTGGCTGCTCCGACCCGATCCACCTCACGGGATGGGTCCTTCACAAGGACAAGACCAGCGGCGAGACCCTGCACCACTACTCCACCGCGAATGAGCCTGGCGGACGGCTCCGCCTCGCCTGCGGCAACCGGCGTGCCTCCCGTTGCCCCGCCTGCGCCTGGACCTACGCGGGCGACACGTATCACCTCATCCGCGCCGGTCTGGCCGGGGACGACCGCCGCGACGTCCCCGCCACCGTCCGCGATCACCCGCGCGTCTTCGCCACGCTCACGGCACCGTCGTTCGGCCCGGTCCACAACCGTCCCGATCGCGGCGCCTGCCGCTGCGGCGCCTCGCATGCGCCCGACGCCCCCGAGCTGGGCTCTGCCCTCGACCCGGAGACGTACGACTACGCGGGCGCCGTGCTGTTCAACAACCACGCCGGACAGCTCTGGCAGCGGTTCACCACTCGGCTCCGCCGCGAACTCGCCGCCCGCGCCGGCCTGCCCCGCCGGGAGCTCCCCGAGCACCTTCGCGTCTCGTACGGCAAGGTCGCCGAGTTCCAGAAGCGCGGGGCCCTGCACTTCCATGCCGTCGTACGCCTGGACGGCCCGGAGGGGCCTGGGACGCCTCCGCCCGCCTGGGCCACGGTCGGCCTCCTCGCGGATGCCCTACGTGCCGCAGCAGGGCACTCGTACACGTCCGTCTCGGTCCCGGCCGCCGGGGACCAACCCGCTCGCACCTTCCGTTGGGGCCGTCAACTCGACGTCCGCCCGGTCAAGGCTTTCGGGGACGGCTCCGACATCACCGAACAGGCCGTCGCCTCGTACGTGGCCAAGTACGCCACCAAGGCTGCGGAGAACACCGGCACGCTGGACCGCCGCATCGGTGAACTCGCCGAACTCGACCGCCATCAGGTCCCCGACCACACGCGCCGGCTCATCACCGCGTGCCGTCACCTGGACAGCCTCTACCCGGACCGGCGCCTCTGGGCCTGGGCCCACATGCTCGGCTTCCGCGGGCACTTCTCGTCCAAGTCGCGTACGTACTCCACCACCCTCGGCGCCCTCCGCCAGGAACGCGCCGACTACCGGGCCGCCCAGGAGCGCGAAGCTCTCGGTCTGGACGACACCGAGCCGGACACGGTCCTGGTCCTGACGGACTGGCAGTACGCCGGCCACGGCCACACACCTGGCGAGGCCGCACTCGCCGCGACCATCGCCCGCGGCCTCCAGACGAACCGCGAGACCGCCCGTGAAGCCCTCCTGAGCGAAGGGAGCAAGGAATGACCACGGCCGTCCGGCCCCGCAGCATGCTCACCCTCGCGGAGGTCTGCGAGGAACTGGCCATCTCCCGCTCGACCTTCTACGACTGGCGCGCCAAGCGTCGGGCCCCGCGCTGCATCAAGCTCCCGAACGGTGATCTCCGGGTCCGGCGGAGCGACCTCGAACACTGGCTCGACGACCGTGAGGACGCCGCCTGATGGAGACGACGTACGACGTCAAGGTCTACAAGATCCTCACCTACAAGGGCGCACGGAAGACCACGTACACCGTGCGGTGGGTCGTCGCGGGGAAGCGGTGGCGTGAGCCCTTCGACACCGTCGCGCTCGCCGAGGGCTTCCGTTCCGAACTCATCCGGGCGACGGGAAAGGGCGAGGCCTTTGTCGTCGCCACTGGCCTCCCGGTGTCCCACCGCTCCAAGGCGGCGGCCATGAGCTGGTACAAGTTCGCCGTCGAGTACGTGGATGCCCGCTGGGCCCAGCTCGGTGGCAACAGCCGTAAGAACATGGCCAAGACCCTGACCGCGACCACCATCGCCCTGTTGAAGGCGAAGCCGAGCCAGTTCGAACCGGCGGCCGTGCGCACCGCTCTGCGGGAATGGGCGTTCAACACCAACCGGCGCCCGGACGCGCCGCGGGACGTGGTGGCCATCCTCCGGTGGGTCGAGCGGAACTCCTTGCCCGTCTCGGTCTGGGAGGACCCGGAGAGGGTCGACGACGTTCTGCGCGCCATCGACACCCGCCTCGACGGCAAGCAGGCGGCGGCCTGGTCGCGGAAGCGCAATCGGCGGATTCTCAACGTCGCGATGAAGTACGCGGTCCGGCGGCGCATCCTGCGGGCCAACCCGCTGCCCAAGGGGAAGGAGTCGACGGCTGCCGTGAAGACCTCGAACGCCGTCGACAAGCGCTCGTTGCTGAACCCCGAGCAGGCCGCTGCGATCCTCGGCTGGATACGGAGCCGGCCGCGCGGTGGCAAGCGGCTCCATGCCTTGTTCGCCACCCTGTACTACTGCGGCCCCCGCCCTGAGGAAGCCGTGGCCATGCGGGTGGAGGACGTGACCCTGCCTGCCCCCGACGCCGACGACCAGTGGTGCGAGCTGCTGATCCATACGGCGACCCCTGAGGTAGGGAAGCAGTGGACGGACACGGGGGAGATCCACGAGCGACGCGACCTGAAGGGCCGCGCTGAGGGGGAGACGCGGACTGTGCCGGGGCATCCGGCTCTCACGCGCATCCTGCGGCAGCACATCGAGGACGAACAGCTCCAGCCGGGTGACCTGCTCTTCCAGGGGGAGGGTGGCGGCATCCTCGCCGGTTCCGTCATCCGTCGGGCGTGGCGCAGCGCCCGTAAGGCTGTGCTTCCCCCGCACGTCGTCGAGTCGCCTACCGGGCGGCGCGTCTACGACAACCGGAACACGCGCCTGACGAAGTGGCTGAACGACGGGATTCCGCCCGCCCAGGTGGCGGAGTGGGCCGGGAACAGCGTCGCCGTACTTCTGGCCACGTACGCCCGATGCATCGACGGGCAGCTTCCGGATCTTAAGCGGCGCCTGGAAGCTGCGGGCGACCTGCCGGAGGCACCTGGCCTCGGCTGAGAACTTCGACACGTATTCGACACGGCCACCCGCGAAAACCCGGCGACAGCCGGACAGCCCCGGAGTCTGCTCTTGATCGTCGAGAGGGGACCCGGGGCTGACGTGTGTCGAGCTTCACCCGTTCCGACCAGCAAAAATGCCCTCCCAAAGGGAGGGCGGAAGCTTGCGCCCCCGGCAGGACTCGAACCTGCGGCCAAGCGCTTAGAAGGCGCCTGCTCTATCCACTGAGCTACGGGGGCCGGTGGTGGCCTTGTGGCCTGGAGCCCCTGCTGGGTGGTCCGTGACCTTGCCGGGGACAAGGATAGGGCTCCGATCGCCTTGACCCGGTCGCTTCGCCTGCGTGGCACGATGTGGAGGTTCGGTGAAGCGAACCGATAATCGCAGGCAGGTGCGATTCCCGCAGCGCTTTTGGCGCCTGGGAGCCCGGGTGTTGTGTACTCGTTATGCCTGCGTCCCACTCATCCCCTCTGTCCCTTGTGTCCGATCGGCGCGCAGGGGGCGCCATACGCTTCAAAACGGTCACGAAATTGGGCATTCTTCGCATGTGGTGACCATGGACGTACGGCCTCAGCTCATCGACGCACTCTCCGCCCTGCGCGACCGTGTCGCCGCCGTGCGTCTTCCACTCCCCCTCCCGGGGGCGCCACGGGCGCGGCAGACCCGGGCGGAGCTGCTCGCCCAGCTCGACGACTACCTGGTACCCCGCCTCAAGGAACCCGAGGCCCCGCTGCTCGCCGTCATCGGCGGATCCACCGGGGCCGGCAAGTCGACGCTCGTCAACTCCCTCGTGGGGCGCCGGGTCAGCGAGGCCGGGGTGCTCCGGCCCACCACCCGTACGCCCGTCCTCGTCTGCCACCCCGACGACCACCACTGGTTCTCCGGCATGCGGGTGCTCCCGCAGCTCACCCGGGTCCGGGCGGCCCCCGAGGACCCGGACGACGACACCGACCCCGACGGCGCCGGGGACCGGGCCCTGCGGGTCGAGACCGCCGAGACCGTGCCGCGCGGGCTCGCCCTCCTCGACGCGCCCGACATCGACTCCCTGGTCGTCCGGAGCCGCGAGCTGGCCGCCGAACTCATCTGCGCCGCCGACGTATGGGTGATGGTGACCACCGCCTCCCGCTACGCCGACGCCGTCCCCTGGCACCTGCTGCGCACCGCCAAGGAGTACGACGCCACCCTCGTCACCGTCCTCGACCGGGTGCCCCACCAGGTCATCAACGAGGTGTCACGGCAGTACGAGGCGCTCCTGGTCCGCGCCGGGCTGGGCGAGGTCCCCCGCTTCACCATCCCCGAGCTGCCCGAATCGGCCGGCGGCGGCAGCGGGCTGCTGCCCGACACCGCCGTCGCGCCGCTGCGCGCCTGGCTCGCCCACCGCGCCCAGGACCCCGCCGCCCGGCAGCAGACCGTGGGCCGCACCGCCGGCGGGGTGATCGACTCGCTGAACGCCCGGATGCCGGAGCTGGCCGGCGCCGTCGCCGCCCAGTACGCCGCCGCCGTCCGCCTCACCGGCGCCGTCCAGTCCGCCTACGAGCAGGAGGGCGAACGGGTCCGCCGCGAACTGCGCCGCGGAGCCGTCCTCGCCGGCGACGCCCGCACCCGCTGGCGCGGCTACCCCCGCGACTGCTCGGCCACCGAACTGCTCGACTCCCTGGCCGAGTCCCTCACCGCCCTGCTCCAGTGCGCCGTCGCCGCCGCCGACGAGCACGTACGGGAGTCCTGGCGGCGGGAACCGGCCGCCCGGGCCCTGGACGACGGGACCGGCGCGCCCCCCGGGCCCGACCGGGAGACCGGCGAACGGATCGGGATGGCCGTACGGCGCTGGCGGCGCGTGCTGGAGGAGCTCGCGGAGGACGAGGTCCGGCGCATGGACCGGGCCTCCGCCCCCGACCCCGAGACGGCCGCCGCCCTCCTCGGCGCCGCCCTCCTCGGCGGCCGCCGGGCCCGGGGCGCGGGCGAACGGCTCGCCGAACTGCTCGGTGCCCAGGGGGCGCTGCGGCTGCGCGACCGGGGCGGCGAACTGGTCACCACGTACCTCGACCGCGTCCTGCACGAGGAACGGACCCGGCGGCTCGCGCCCCTCCGCGCCCTCGACGTCACCCCCGAGCCCCAGGCCGAACTCATCGCCGCACTGTCGCGACTGCAGAAGGAGAGGTGACGGCGGTGAGCGCCGTTGACGAACGCTGGGACGACGGGCTGATCGCCCGCCGTGTACAGGAACTGGCCCCCGGGGAGGAAGGACCGCCGGCCGACGAGCCGCACGTCCCGATCGGCGAGGCCTACGACGGGACCCTCCGGACCCGGCTGGACGCCCTGCGGGAACTGGTGGGCCTGTCCAGGACCCGGCTGGACGGCGACACCCTCGCCGAGGCCGGACGGGTGCTCGACGAGGCCGCCGCCCGCCAGCGGCTGTCCTCCCGGCACACCGTCGTCGCGATCGCCGGGCCCACCGGGAGCGGCAAGTCCGCCCTGATCAACGCCCTGGCCGGCGTACCGGTCTCGGAGACCGGACTCCGCCGGCCCACCACCGCCAACCCCATCGCCTGCACCTGGTCCGAGGGGGCGGCCGGGCTCCTGGACCGGCTCGCCATCCCCGGCCGGCTGCGCCGCCGGCCGCTGGCGGGCGGGGTCGGCGACGAGGCGTTGCAGGGCCTGGTCCTGGTCGACCTGCCCGACCACGACTCGGCGGTCACCGCGCACCGCGCCCAGGTGGACCGGGTGCTGGCCCTGGTGGACGCGGTGATCTGGGTGGTCGACCCGGAGAAGTACGCGGACGCCGCCCTGCACGAGCGGTACCTGCGCCCGCTCGCCGGGCACGCCGAGGTGACCTTCGTCGTCCTCAACCAGATCGACCGGCTGCCCGGCGACGCCGCCCACCAGGTGCTGGACGACCTGCGGCGGCTGCTCGACGAGGACGGCATGGCCCTCGGCGAGCACGGGGAGCCGGGGGCCACGGTCCTCGCGGTGTCCGCGCTCACCGGCGAGGGCGTGGGCGAACTGCGCGAACTGCTCGGCGCGTTCGTCCAGTGCCGCGGCGCCGCCGAACGCCGGCTGTCGGCGGACGTGGACGCGGCCGCGGCCCGGCTGCGCCCGGTGTACCTGGCGGACGGGCACCCCGGGCTCGGCGAGCGGTCCCGGGAGGACTTCGGCGCCCGGCTGGCGGTCGCCGTCGGCGCCCGGGCGGCCGGGGAGGCGGCCGAGCGCGAGTGGCGGCGCAACGCGGGACGGGCCTGCGGCACGCCGTGGCTGCGGCTGTGGCGCTGGTACGAGCGGCTGCGCGCCAGGGGTGCCGCCGCGCCGGAGGAGGGTGCCGAGGCGGAGGCGACCGCGGCGGAGGACGAGCTGACGGCGCGCCAGCGCGTCGAGCAGGCGGTGCGGATCGTGGCGGAGGAGGCCGCGCGCGGGCTGCCGGTGCCGTGGGCGCAGGCGGTGCGCGAGGCGGCGGTGCGCGGTGCGCGGGGGCTGCCGGAGGCGCTGGACGAGCTGGTGGTGCCGGTGTCGGCGCCCCCGGCGGGCGGGCGGCCGCCCCGGCCCGCGTGGTGGCCGGCCGCGGTGCTGGCCCAGGCGGCGATGACGCTGCTCCAGTTCTACGGCGCCCTGTGGCTGGTGGGCCAGATCATCGGGGTGCTGGAACCCGGGCTGGTCCCGCCGGCCCTGATCATGCTGGCCGGCATCCTCGGCGGGCCCCTGGTCGAGTGGGCCTGCGCGGCGGCGGCCCGGGGGCCCGCCCGGCGGTACGGGCAGGACACCGAGCGCCGGCTGCGGGAGGCGGCCGCCGGGTGCGGGCGGGCGATGGTCCTCGACCCGGTCGCCGCGGAGCTGCTGCGGTACCGGGAGGTGCGGGAACGGTACGCCCATGTGTCGCGCGGTGGCGGCGAGGGCGGCGGGCCGGGCGCGGGGGTGGCGGTGGGCGCGCGGACCGGGGCGGGGCGGGCGGGTCACGTGGGTCCGCGGAGGGCGTGAGGCGCTCGTGGTGACGGCGGGGCGGCCGGTTGGGCGTCCCCCGTGCGGGTGGTGCGGTTGTGCACGTGCGGGGGTTCGTCCACAGGGCCGGGCGGGTTCGCGGCGGGCGGGCCAGCATGGGCGCAGTCAGCAGGACGACCGCGAAGGGTGGGTGTCATGAACGACACGATGGTGACGCTGGTGGGCAATGTGGCGACGAGCGTCGACTACCGGGAGACGGTGACCGGAGGCGTGGCGAAGTTCCGGTTCGCCGCGACCGGGCGGCGCTGGGACCGGGAGAAGGCGGTCTGGGTGGACGGGCCCACGAGTTTCTACACGGTGAGCGCGTGGCGGGCGCTGGGTGCCAATCTGGCCGCGTCGGTGTCGGTGGGCGACCCGCTGGTGATCCAGGGGCGGCTGCGGGTGCGGGAGGAGGACCGGGACGGCCAGCGCCGGACGTTCGTGGACGTCGACGCGTGGGCGGCGGGGCACGACCTGGCGCGCGGCACGTCCGCGTTCCGCCGGGCGGCGCGCGGGGAGCCCCGGCCCGCGGACCGTGCCGCCGGCCGGCCGGCGGTCGGGGACGGGGTGCCGGACACGGTCGCGGGCGTCGTGTCGGACGCGGCCGGGGGCGGGGGAGGGGGTGGCGCGGTGGACCGGCCGGTGGAACTGGTGTCGTGACGGTGCGTCAGGGCCGGACCACCGAGCGGTGCGTGATGTGGAGATTCGGCGAGCACGGACCCCGTGGTTCGGTGTTCGCGATAACGATTCCGATTCGGAATGGTTGTCTGACGGTATGACAGGGGACTGTGCTGGGTCGCCTCTCTAGGATTCCCGGGTACTCACGGGGCACTTGAGTCGGCTGGCGAGGCACTCCCCCCACGCGCCACGCGCGCAAAGGTCTCGCCCGGAGGGGAAGTCTGTGTTTGCTGCGTTTTCTGTACGGAGGCGGAGGGGGCGCGCCGCCCGCCTCCTCGCCGCGGTCGTGACCTCCGGTCTGGTCGCCGGGGGAGTCATAGCCGGGGCGTCCGCCGCCGCGGCCGACGAGGCGCCACAGCACCGGGGCGGAGCCGCCGCCACCCTCAACGGGCTGACCACCTTCGACCAGGCGGTGCTCCGCGTCGACGGCGAGAGGCAGCAGATCCCGGCCGGCCTGTTCGAGATGACCGTCGACGGCGGCGGCACCCTCAAGACCTACTGCGTGGACCTCCACAACCCCACCCAGGAGAAGGCCCGCTATCTGGAGACCTCCTGGGACCAGACCTCCCTCGGCGCCAACAGGGACGCGGGCCGGATCCGGTGGATCCTCCAGCACTCCTACCCCCAGGTCGACGACCTGGTGGGGCTGGCCTCCGACGCCGGCACCGGGCCGCTGACCGCCGCCACCGCCGCCGCCGGCACCCAGGTCGCCATCTGGCGGTACTCCGACAACGCCCAGGTGCAGGCCCTCGACCCGGCGGCCGAGAAGCTCGCCGACTGGCTGGAGAAGGAGGCCGGGACGGCCGCCGAACCGCGCGCGTCGCTCAGCCTGGAGCCGGGTGCCGTGTCGGGCCCGGCCGGCACCCGGATCGGCCCCGTGACCGTCCGCACCGACGCGGGCCGGGTCTCGGTGGCCCCGCCGGCCGACGCGGCCGCCAGCGGCATCAGGATCACCGACGCCAAGGGCAGGCCGGTGGTGTCGGCGGCCGACGGCAGCCGGCTCTACTTCGACGTGCCCGCCAAGGCCGCCGACGGCTCCGCCGCGCTGACCGTGCAGGCCACCACGTCCGTGCCGGTCGGCCGCGCCTTCACCGGCGTCACCAAGAGCCAGACGCAGATCCTGGCCGGCTCCAGCGAGTCGACCGTCTCCGCCACCGCCACCGCCACCTGGGCGACCGCGGGCGCCATCCCGGCGCTGACGGCCGAGAAGAACTGCGCCGAGGGCACCGTGGACGTCACCGTCGCCAACAAGGGCGACGCGGCCTTCGGCTTCGAACTCATGGGCGTGACGTACACGGTCGGGGCCGGCGGGACGCGCACGGTGAGCGTCCCGGTCGCCGAGGACCGGACGTACGAGTTCACGATCACCGGGCCGGGCGGCCTCCACCGCACCTTCACCGGCGTCCTCGACTGCCGCACCACCGGCTCGGCCGCCGTCACCATGGCCGGCCCGCAGGGGCCCAGCCCCCTCTCCGCCGGCGGCACCTCGGCCGGTCCGGGCACCCCGGTGGACGGCCCCGACCTGGCCGAGACCGGAGCCTCCGGCGCCACCCCGATGATCGCGGGCATCGCCCTGACGATGGTCGTCATCGGCGGGGCCGCGGTCTTCCTCCTCCGCAAGAAGCGGACCCCCGGCGCCGACGACTGACCCGGACGACCCGCTCCGGCCCGGCCCGGCACACCCCCGGCGGGCCGGGCGGCGTCCACCCCGCCCGGAGCGGGCCCGCGCCGCCACGCGGCGTGCCCGAGCCGCCACCCGCCCCGCCGGAGGGCGTCCGGGAAGCGGGCCCGACGCCATACGGGTTTCCTTCGCGGGGTGGACGTCAGGCAAGATGGGGTGTATCTGCCCACTCTCGGACTGCCGGACGGTTTCTCTTGGCTGAGTACATCTACACGATGCGCAAGACGCGCAAGGCGCACGGCGACAAGGTCATCCTCGATGACGTGACGCTGAGCTTCCTGCCCGGTGCGAAGATCGGTGTGGTCGGCCCGAACGGCGCCGGTAAGTCGACCGTGCTCAAGATCATGGCCGGTCTGGAGCAGCCGTCCAACGGTGACGCGTTCCTGTCGCCCGGCTACACCGTCGGCATCCTGCTCCAGGAGCCGCCGCTGGACGAGTCCAAGACGGTCCTGGAGAACGTCCAGGACGGCGTGGGCGAGATCAAGGGCAAGCTCGACCGGTTCAACGCCATCGCCGAGGAGATGGCCACGAACTACACCGACGCCCTCATGGAGGAGATGGGCAAGCTCCAGGAGGAGCTGGACCACGCCAACGCGTGGGACCTGGACGCCCAGCTCGAGCAGGCCATGGACGCCCTGGGCTGCCCGCCCGGCGACTGGCCCGTGACCAACCTCTCCGGTGGCGAGAAGCGCCGCGTCGCGCTCTGCAAGCTGCTGCTGGAGGCCCCCGACCTGCTGCTGCTCGACGAGCCCACCAACCACCTGGACGCCGAGTCCGTGCAGTGGCTGGAGCAGCACCTCGCCAAGTACGCCGGCACCGTCGTCGCCATCACCCACGACCGGTACTTCCTCGACAACGTCGCCGAGTGGATCCTGGAGCTCGACCGCGGCCGCGCCCACCCCTACGAGGGCAACTACTCCACCTACCTGGAGAACAAGGCCTCGCGTCTGAAGGTCGAGGGCCAGAAGGACGCCAAGCGCCAGAAGCGGCTCAAGGAAGAGCTGGAGTGGGTCCGCTCCAACGCCAAGGGACGGCAGGCCAAGTCCAAGGCCCGTCTCGCCCGGTACGAGGAGATGGCCGCCGAGGCCGACAAGATGCGGAAGCTGGACTTCGAGGAGATCCAGATCCCGCCGGGCCCGCGTCTGGGCAGCGTCGTCGTCGAGGTCGAGAACCTCAACAAGGCCTTCGGCGACAAGGTCCTCATCGACAACCTGAGCTTCAGCCTCCCGCGCAACGGCATCGTCGGCGTCATCGGCCCCAACGGCGCCGGCAAGACCACGCTGTTCAAGATGATCCAGGGCCTGGAGGAGCCGGACTCCGGCGCCATCCGCGTCGGCGAGACCGTCAAGATCAGCTACGTCGACCAGAGCCGCGCCAACATCGACCCCAAGAAGACGCTGTGGGCCGTCGTCTCCGACGAACTGGACTACATCAACGTCGGCCAGGTCGAGATGCCCTCCCGCGCCTACGTCTCCGCGTTCGGCTTCAAGGGCCCGGACCAGCAGAAGCCGGCCGGCGTCCTGTCCGGCGGTGAGCGCAACCGCCTGAACCTGGCGCTCACCCTCAAGCAGGGCGGCAACCTGCTGCTCCTCGACGAGCCGACCAACGACCTCGACGTCGAGACCCTGTCGTCGCTGGAGAACGCGCTGCTGGAGTTCCCCGGCGCGGCCGTGGTCGTCTCCCACGACCGCTGGTTCCTCGACCGGGTCGCCACGCACATCCTGGCGTACGAGGGCGACTCCAAGTGGTTCTGGTTCGAGGGCAACTTCGAGTCCTACGAGAAGAACAAGATCGAGCGCCTCGGCCCGGACGCGGCACGCCCGCACCGCGCCACGTACAAGAAGCTCACCCGGGGCTGAGGCAGCGACAGTGGCTCGTCACCTCTACAGCTGTCCCCTGCGCTGGTCGGACATGGACGCCTTCGGGCACGTCAACAACGTCGTCTTCCTCCGCTACCTGGAGGAGGCACGGATCGACTTCATGTTCCGGCTCGCGCCGGGGGACGGTTCCCCCTCGTTCTCCGGCGGGTCCGTCGTGGCCCGGCACGAGATCGACTACCTGCGGCCGCTGGTCCACCGGCACGAGCCGGTGACCATCGAGTCGTGGGTCACCAAGATCGGCGCGGCGTCGCTGACGATCGCGTACGAGATCAAGGACCCGGACCAGGTGTACGTACGGGCCTCGACGGTCGTCGTGCCGTTCGACCTGGAGGCCCAGCGCCCGCGCCGGATCACGGCGGAGGAGCGCTCCTTCCTGGAGGAGTACGTCGACGACGGCATGCGCTCCCCGGGTGAGGCCGCCGCGGCATGACTCCGCCGCTGCACTTCGCCGACGCCAGGGAGGCGGCCGATCTGGCGGCCTTCCTGGCCCGGCTCATCCACTACGACCGGGCCGCCGCCGTCCGCCTCCAGGCGGGCGGCGGGGCGCTGGCCGTGTTCGGACGGCCGCCGAGCTTCGAGGTACTGGCCATCCGCACGGCCGCCCTGCTGGACGACAGCCCGCTGGACGTCACCGTGTCCGCCGGGCAACTCCTGGACGGCATCGAGGAGTCGGCGGGCAAGGCCATGGTGCCCGCCCCCGTCACCGGCCCGCCCTGGGCCGGGCTCCTGCCCCCGCGCGCCGGCTGGCGTGAGGTCCCCGGGCTCCCCGGCGCCGCGGAGCTGCGCGGCGCGGTCGCCGCGGCGGTGACCGAGTTCCGGGAGCGGGACGGCGCCCTGCCGGCCGAGCACCGTACGCGCGCCGAGCGCGACCGGATCGGCCGCGAGATCTGGACCCGGACCGTCGGCGGCACCGGACTGCCGCTGCGCGCGGTGCACGCCGCCCAGTCCCTGGGATTCCTGCCGCCGCACGACGTACCGGTGGCGCTGCTCGCCACCGGCTCGTGGCTGCGGCTGCGCACCCCGTACGGATCGATCGCCGTCCGCGGGGCGGGGATCGGGACCGGCCTGACCGTCACCGCGGTCTGACCCGGCCGCGTCAGGGCGCGTCGTCCGGGCGGACCGCGATGTGGTCCGTCTCCATCTCCAGCGGCACCCGCTGCTCCATTGGCGGTCTGCTGGTGGACGAAGCCCACCACTCGCGCCGGTGACGCAGCCGCGCCTTCGCGTCCGTCGGGAGCAGGTCGCGGCCCGCCACCCTCCCCGCGCCCGCGGTCGGCACGTCCAGGCCCGCGAGGATGTTCATCAGCGTCGACCCGGCGCTGCCCGAGGCGCCCACCAGCGCCATCAACTCGCCCTCCCGCACCAGCAGGCCGAGTCCTCCGTACCCACGCCATGACGACCGCGCGGCCAACGGCCGTACGTCCGCCAGGCCGTGGGGCCGCCCGGCCGTGGGGCCGCCCGGCCGTACGGCCCGGGGGCGCGGTCAGTCGCCGCGCGGCAGGCACCGGTGGGTGGCCCCGGCCGCCAGCAGCCCGCCGGCCACGGTCGCCGCCGCGCACACCGCGACCGCCACGCCGAGGCCCGCCCCGAGCAGTCCGAGCGGTGAACTCCCCGACGGGGACAGGAAACCGAGGTTCACTCCCGCCAGCAGTCCCGCGAACAGGGTGGCAAGGCCCAGCGCGTACGCCATCGGCACCCCCATGCCCCACCACGCGACCCGCAGGTGGAACCGCGCCCCCGAGGTGCGGCCGGCCGGCGGCCGCGGTCCGTCGGCCCGGTCGAGGAAGGCGTGCAGCAGCCCGGCCGCGCCGGTGAGCGCCAGCAGCGGGAACCCGGCGGCCGCCACCAGCAGCACCCAGTCCGCCTGCCGCGCGCGGGCCCGGCCACCGATGACGTCACCCTCACCCGGGACACCGACATGGGGGAGCGGCAGCGTGGCGCGGGCCGCCCGCTCCACCCGCTCACGCCCCTCGGGGCCGCTCGTCAGGACGACGAAGGGCCCCCGTCCCGCCGGCAACCGCGCCCGGGACCCGGACGCCTGGACCAGCACCGGTCCGAAGCCCATCCACCGCAGCGCCTCCGTGCGGGGCGTACGAGCGCCGTACACCTCACGGACCGGCAGCGCGCGCTCCCGGGGGCAGGAGCGCATCGCCCCCAGGGCGGCCAGGTCCCGGCAGTCGCCGCGCAGCACAGGCTCGCCACCGGAGGCGCCCGGGTCCGTCAGCACCCGCAGCACCCGGTCCCCGGGCGCCAGGGCGGCCACGAACCGGGCGTGCGCCCGCTCGTCCGCCGGCGCGCTGCGCACCTCCAGGAGCCGCTCGCCCAGGCGCTCGCCGAGCACGGTGGCGTTCCTGGCCCCGCTCGACAGGTCGGTCACCATCACCACGGCCTGGGCTGCCAGCCCCAGCATGACCACCAGTCCCGCGCCCGCCCGGGCGATCACCGCCGGGTTCGCGGCCGCCCAGCGCCCGCCGGCCAGCCGGGCCGCGTCGGCCGTGCCGTGCGCGGTGAGCCGGAGGGGCACCCGCGCGGCCGCCCGCCCCAGCAGCGGGGGCAGACCGACGAGCAGGAGGCCGGCGCCCAGCAGGAACAGCCCGGTGCCCGTCGCGGGCCCGGCCGCCGCCCCGAGGACCACGGCCGCCGCACCGGTCCCGCACAGCACGCCCGGCCACGACGACGGCAGCGCCCGTCCCTCCCCGCCCCGCCCCGGCCGCGCGCGCCGCACCCGTGGGCGGGGCACGGCGGACAGCAGGCGCAGCCCGGCGAGCAGCAGGCACAGGGCCGCCCACACGACGACCAGCGAGAGCGGGAACCACCACCGCAGCGGCGCCAGATCGCCGGCCGCCACCTCATGACCGGTCAGCGGCAGCCGTACGCCGGTCCAGGTGAGCGCCGCCAGCGGCACCCCCGTGAGCAGGACGCCGGCCGCCAGCGGCCGCGCGGACCCACCGGCCGCGGCGCTCGCGCGGACCGGACGCCCGGCGCCCGGCGCGTGCGGGACCGCCGGCCGGCTGTCCCGCCGCCGGGCCCCGAGGCGGGAGGAGACCACCAGCAGGACGGTGACCGGCAGCCCGAGGCCGGCGGCCAGCAGTCCGTACAGATCGCCCTCGGGCCGGTCGAAGGACTGGCTGAGGAAGGGCCCGGGAGCGGCCGGCCGGCCGGTGCCGAACCCGGTGACGCCGAGCGTCGCCGCCTGCCCCCGGACGTCCACGCCGGCCGGCGGGCGGGCGTACACGAAGAGCTCCCCACGATCGGCCAGCCCCTCCTCGGCGACCGTGCCCGCGAGCCTGCCGAACCGGGTGGCGGCCGGCGGCATGACGGCGAGCAGCGCCGGTGACACGAAGGCCTCGCCCGGGGCCGGCCAGCGGGGCAGACCGGGCGGCGGCTGGGCGGACGGGACGGCGGGCTCGACGTACACCACCGAGAAGTGCCGGTCCCGCCAGCTGTCGTCGCTCTGGTTCCACCAGGCGGCCGGCCGTGTGCCGGGCGCGGCCGGCACGGGCGTCCGGGCGGCGACGCGCGCCTCCCGCCCGCCGTACCCGGCGTGGACCGTCTGCCCGCTCCACACCAGCAGCGTCGCGGCCATGGCGGTGAGCACCAGGCACAGCGCCCGGACGGTCGCCCGGGGGTCGGGCCGGCGGGCCGCCCCGGCGGGGGCACGGTGGCCGGCGGCGGGCGGGAGCGCGGTCGTGCCGTGGCGCCGGACGCGGTCGGCGTCCCGTACGCGGCTCATGCGCTGCCGCCGCTCGGCCCGGTGACGGCGACGGAGGCGCCGGGGCGGGCGGTCGTCACGGCGTCGCGCGGCACGGTCCGGCCGCCCGGCTCGCGGGCCGGCCAGGTGACCGTCATGGTGGGGGCGGTCATCGTGCTCAGGGGTGCCGCTTCCAGGCGGAGCACGCGTCCGACACGAGCGGACGGTTCTCGCACGTCTGGAGGGTGTGGATGGGGTAGGTCCCGCTCGTGGAGTGCTTGCAGTAACCGCCCGTCTCCTCCATGCGGACGACGGTGTCGGGCGTGGTCCGCCGGAAGTTGACGTAGACGTTGAAGCCGTCGTACTCCCGGTCGCAGACGCCCGCGTACTTGTGGTCACTGCCGATGTAGCCGAAGTCCTCGCCCTCGTACACATAGAACGTGTCACCGAAGGCGGTACCGGCCCCCAGGAGAGCCGTCACCATCGCGATCGCCACGGCTCCGAGCCGCACGGTCCTCCGTCGCACGCCGCACCTCCACAAGACGAGGGGCACCCGCCGACTGCGGATGCCCGTTCGATGTGTTGCGACTGTGAATTTAGGTGGTCGGCGATGCCGCTGGGGACCGGGTAGGGGAGAGTTGGCCGGAACCTTTTCTGTCACTTACCGGTCACCCAGCGTGCGTACGGCTCAGTCGGCGGTGTTCACCATCGACGCGGCGGCGTACGTCAGGTAGTTCCACAGCGTCCGCTCGTGCTCCTCGGACAGGCCGAGCTCGTCGACCGCCGCCCGCATGTGCTTCAGCCACGCGTCGTGCGCCGCCCGGTCCACGGTGAACGGGGCGTGGCGCATCCGCAGGCGCGGATGGCCGCGGTGGTCGCTGTAGGTGCGGGGGCCGCCCCAGTACTGCATCAGGAACAGCACCAGCCGCTCCTCGGCCGGCCCCAGGTCCTCCTCGGGGTACATCGGCCGCAGCAGGGGGTCCTCGGCGACCCCTTCGTAGAAACGGTGGACGAGGCGCCGGAAGGTGGGCTCGCCGCCGACCTGCTCGTAGAAGGTCTGCTCCTGAAGCGTGCCGCGCGGGATCTCATTCACGGGTCCATCGTCTCAGACGCCCCGGCCGAGGACCCGGGCCCTAGGTCCTTGGCCCGGGGGCCGGGAACCGCCGGGCGGTTCCGGCGGACCCGCGGCCGGGCCGGCCGGAACCGCCCGGCCTCGGGTCCGCCCGCGGCTCAGCCCCGGTGGATGGTGATCGTCGTCCAGGCGCCCACGTGCACCCGGTCGCCGTCCTTGAGCGGGACCGGGACGTACGGCTGGATCGGGTCCTCCGCGCCGTTGAGCGTGGTGCCGTTGGTCGAGTTCTGGTCGACCACCGCCCAGGAACCGTCCGGCTGCTGCACCAGCACCGCGTGGTGGTGCGAGACGCCCGGGTCCTCCGGCGGCACGGACAGGTCGATGTCGGGGGACTCGCCCGTGGAGTGCCGGCGGCGGCCGATGCTGATCTGGTTGCCGGAGAGCGGCAGGCGCTGCTCCGGGGAGTACGCGGGCAGGTTGAGCCCCGCGGCCTCGGGGCCGCTGCGCTGCATCATCGCCATGAAGTACTCACGGTCGGGCGCCACGACGGCCGTCCAGCCCACCGGAGCCGCCGCCTGGTACTGCGGCGGCTGCGGAGCCTGGTGCGCTTGCGGGGCCTGGGACACCTGAGGGGCGTGCGTGTTCTGCGGCGTATGCGTGTTCTGCGGCCCGTGGGGGTTCTGCGGCACATGGGGCGCCTGCGGGCCGTGCGGGTTCTGCGGTGCGTGGAGTGCCTGGGGCGCCTGCGGTGCGTGAGGCGCCTGCGGGGCCTGGGGGTGCTGGGGCTGCTGAGGCGCACGGGGCGCCTCCTGCTGCTCCGGGCGCTCCGGGGCCTGCGGCGCCGGGGCGTGGGGTGCCTGGGCCTGTGAGGGCGGCGGCAGCATCCAGTCGTCCCCGCCACCACCGGTCGGCGCGGCCGGCTGCGGCGGCTGGGGCTGCGGCGGGGGCGGCGGGCCGGGCTGCTGGAACGCCTGCGGAGGCCGCGGCGCGCCGGGCGGCTGCTGGAAGGCCTGGGGAACCGGCGGCGGGCCCTGCGGCTGCCCCTGCTGCGGGCGCTGGGGCGCGGACGGCTCCGGGTTCAGCGGTTCGGCCGGGCGGTTGACCTGGGACGGGCGGGAGCCCTGGTACTCGTACGGGTCCGGGGTGCGCGGCGGCTGCGGCTGCTGCTGCGACTGGAAGCCGGGCGGCAGGTTCAGCCCGGGCGGCGGCCCGCCGGGGCCACCGGGGCCGCCGGGGCGTCCCTGGCCGCCGGGGGGCGGGGGCGGTGCCAGGGGCGTGTACGAGGTCGCCGTGTTGGTGAGGAAGTTCCACCGGCACTCCTCGCAGAACGGCGCCATGGCCTCACGGGGCGTACGGCACTGGGGGCACAGCTCCGCCTGCGCGGTGGCGTTCGGGTCGCCCCCGGCGAAGCCGCCCGGACCGCCGGGGCCACCCGGCCGGCCCGGAGCGCCGGGGCCACCGGGGCCCGGGTAGCCGTAGGCGGGGGGCGGCGGGGGAGGCGGCGGCGGAACGGCACCCGCAGGCGCGCCCGCCCCGGCCATGCGGTGGCCGCAGACCTCGCACCAGTCGTCGGAACCCGACTGGTGTCCGTTCGGGCAGGTCGGCATGTCGGCGCTTCCCCCTCTCCTCGTCCGGCCCCGCGGGCCGAGCAGATCGTGACCTATTTCTTGACGCGAACGGTCTTCGTGGAGCGCGTTTCGAGCGTCATCTCGTCCGCTTCCGCGACCTTCGCCTTCAGTCGCACAGTACCTGTCGCCGCGTCGACCACGTCCACCACCTTCGAAAGGAGTTTCGCGGTGTCCGCGTTGCCGGAGGCGGCGGCCAACTGCACGGCCCGGCCGAGCTTCGCCGTTGCGCCATCGAAATCGCCCGACTTGCGGGCATCCAGCCCCTGCTGGATGACATGCGCCAGTTCGGCCTGCCCCGTGTAGTGCGCGACCTGCGGATTGATGGAGGTGGACGCCACCATGTCGTCCGTCCACACCGCCCGTACCAGGCCCTGCGACAGGGCCTGGGGCGTGCCGCCCGCCGGGTCCGGAAGGACGAGCGAGACCCGCGCCGCGAGCATCTCCTGGCCGATACCGGCCTCCGGCACGCGGACGCACACGTGGTAGTCGCGGGACTCGTCGCCCCATGAACCCGTCGGGTAGTCCCCGGCCCGCGGCCCCGCCTCCGTACGCCGGTCCGTCAGGTCCTCGACCGCCGGCGCTACCTGCTTGACGAACACGATCTCCACCCCGACCGGGGTCCACAGGCGCAGGGCGACGTCGGCGACCTCCTTGCCCATCGCCGTCTCCATCATCCGCGTGAAGTCCGCGGCCAGGCCCGCCGGGTCGGCGACGATGTCGGCCGTGCCGAGGAGCGCCGAGGCGATCCCGGTGACCTCCTTGACCTCCCAGTCGGTCCCCACCCCGCGGGCGTCGCAGGTGAAGCGCCCGGCGCAGGCGTCCAGGGCGGCCCGCAGGTCCTGGGGCGACTCGTGCTCGTTGCGGCCGTCGGTCAGCAGGATGCCGTGCCGGATCGGTACGTCGGCGGTGGCCAGCAGCCGGTCGGCGAGCGTCAGCCACGTACCGATGGCGGTGCCGCCGCCCGCGCCCAGCTTCCGCAGCGCCTCCTTCGCCTCGGCGCGCGTCCGGGCGTCGGCGACGGCCAGCCGTCCGCCCCGCGGGTACACCTCGTTGGCGACGTGCGTGCCGGCGACCACCGCGAAGGCGACACCGTCGCGGAGGGTGTCGATCGCGGCCGCCGTGGCGTCCCGGGCGTTGCGCATCTTCGTCGGCGGGTACTCCATGGAGCCGGAGCAGTCGACCATGACCACCACGGCGGCGGTCGGCGCCTGTCCCGGTATGTGCGCGGGGGAGACCGACGCCCCGGCCGGCGCCACCCCTCCGCCGGTGCCGCCGCCCGCGGCGGTGACCGTGACGATCGCGTTGACCTCGCGGCCGCCCTCCGGCAGGAACTCGTTCTGGTAGACGTCCACCGAGAACCGGGGCGCGTTCGGCTTGGAGAAGTTCGCCATCTGATCGGCTCCTCAGGACGTGGTCGGACGCCCGCGCGACGGGCGGAGGGAGGTAGGGGGCTGGTCGTCGGGCGGAACGGTCAGGCCGATCCTGCCCCTCCGGGCGCCACGGCGAACGGCACGACCGCCACTGTTACGTTGTCGTGGCCCCCGCCGTCGAGCGCGTGCCCGACGAGGACCTGGGCGCCGTGCAGGGGCCGGCCGGCCGCGTCGGGCGGCACCACCCGCGCCATGTCCTCCGCCCCCTCCGCGTAGTTCCACAGGCCGTCCGTGCAGACCACCACCACACCGGGACGGTCCGGCTTGAACGCGGCGGTGTGCGGCTCCAGTTCGTACGCGTCCGCCCCCAGCCAGCCCGTGATGGCGTGGGCGCGCTCGTCCGCGTACGCCTCGGCCTCGTTCATCAGCCCGGCCGCGACCATCTGCGCGGCCCACGAGTCGTCCTCGGTGAGCCGGGCGGGCGCAGCGCCGCGGTCGTCGGGCACCCAGTAGGCGCGGCTGTCGCCGACCCAGCCGACCACCAGCAGGCCGTTCGCCACGACCGCTCCGACGAGCGTGCAGGCCGGCGCGTTGCGGTGGTGGTGCGGGTCGTGCTCCATGGCCCCGCCCGCGTCCTGCCCGCCGTCCGCGGCCGCCAGCGCGTTGACCGCCTCCGAGGCGGCCACGATCGCGTCGTGCATCGCCGCCTGCGGGTGCGTACCGCGCGGGAGGGAGGCCAGCAGGCTCTCGCTGGCGGCGGCCGCGGCGGCCGCCGACGCCTCGTCGGGCCGGGTCGCCGACGACACGCCGTCGCAGACGATCGCCACGACGGCCGGCGAACCGTCCGGGAGGGCCGTCGAGGACACCGCGAACGCGTCCTCGTTGCGGTGGTGGCGCAGCCCGCGGTCGCTCACGGCGGCCACCGCGCCGAGCTCCTCCTCCATGTGGTCGCGCTCGCGCGGCTGGGCGTGCCCGCAGTTCTCGCAGTACCCGTCCGGATCCACGTGCCCCGCCCGGCAGGCCACGCACAGCCTGGTCCCGGCGGGCGGCGTCGCCGTGTGCTCGGCCTCCCGCGGATCGGGGGCCCCGCCCGCATGGGCGGCCGGGGCCGGGGTGTCGTCCGGAGCGGGCGCCACGGAGTGCGCGGGCGCGGGCGGGACCGGCGGGACGGGAGGGACGGGAGGGACGGGAGGGACGACGGGCGGTGCGGGCGGGACCGGCGGCGCGGGGGCGCCGGCCACCGGGGCGGGCGGAGGCGCCGGCGCGGCGGGGCCCCAGGGCCCGGCGGCCGTCCCGGGCGCGGGCGCCGGGCGCGCCGCCTGGCCGGGAGCAGGCAACTCGAAGTCACCGGCGCCCGCGTCCGCGGCGCGGGCGTCGAACCGCACCGCCGAGGGGCCGGGGGCGGGCCGGCCGGCCGGCGGAGCGCCGACCTGCTGGTCCCGTCCGGGCGCGGCCGGGACGGCGGGCCAGGCCGCGCCGCCCGCGGGGGCGCCCATGACCATCGTCGGACGGTCCTCCGGCGGCGGCGGTACGGCCGACAGGTCGTACCCGCACGCTCCGCAGAACAGGTCACCCGGCTCCAGCGGCTCCTCGCAGCTGGGGCAGGCGGACGGCTGGTGCCTCTGCGACATCATTCACACCCATGTCCGGGGGCGGAAGCGGTTGGCCCGCTCCACCATGTCGATCCTCTCCTCGCCGCGCTGAGCGAGCCGGGCGAGCACCCGGTAGGAGCGTTCCAGTCCGAAGCGCAGGCCGCGTTCGTCCGGTTCGCTTCCCAGCAGCGGGGTCCGTACGGTCCCCGCTCCGGGACTACCGGAGAGTACCCAGTCCAGCGCCTTGCCCAGCACCTCTGTGGACAACTGTTCGCGGCGCACCGCGTCCAGCCCGAACTGCTGGAGCGCGGACACCTGCTCGGCCGCCGCCGTCAGGTCGCTCAGCAGCGGCTCCCGGGCGGAGCGGCGCCGCAGCCTCGCCCGTACCGCCGCCACGCGCGCGGCCGTGTAGTGGATCGACGCCTCCGGCACCGACTCCAGCACGGCCACGGCACCCGCCCGGTCACCGGCGGCCAGCCGGACCCGGGCCAGGCCGAACGCGGCGCTCACGTAGCTCGGGTCCGTCGTCCACACCAGCCGGTAGTACTCGGCCGCGTTGTCCAACTGGCCCAGCACCTCGGCGCAGACGCCCAGGGCGAGCTTGGGCGCCGGCTCGCCGGGGAAGGCGTCGTACACCGCGTCGAAGGACAGCGCCGCGTTCGCGTCGTCGCCCGACGCCAGGGACGCGATCCCCCGGTACCAGACGACCCGCCAGTCGTCGGGGTGCCGCGCCTCCAGGTCGTCCAGCGCCCGGCCCGCCGAGCCGGCGTCGCCCATCTCCAGGCGGGCGCGCAGCTCGCGGAGGCGCAGTTCGGGGGAGCTCGCCGGGGCGGTGTGCAGGGCGGCGATCAGCTCGGCGGGCGCGGACGCCATCAGACCGGCCAGGAAACCGGCGTTGGGGTCGCCCGCGTCGACGTGCGGCACCGGCAGCGCCAGCGCGGTGGCCCGGGCGTCGAGCGGGGCGAGCGGCGGGGTGACGGCGGCAGGGGTGCCCGCCGCCTCCGTGCGCGGCGTGGGAACCCCGCCCGGAACGGGCGGCCGCGCGGGCGTACGGGCGCGGGCGAACAACCCGCCGCCCCGGGGGGCTTCCCGGGCGCCCAGGTCCGACACCTCGCCCTCCGCGGCGGCGAACAGCTCGGTGTCCGGCACCCGCACCTCCGGGCCGAACAGCGTCGACAGGGCCGGGCGCGGACGGCCCGTCTGGACGGCCACCACCTCCCGCAGCACGCCCGTGAGCTGGTCGGCCATCTCCTCGGCCGAGGCGAACCGGCGCGCCGGGTCCGGATCGGTCGCCCGCACCAGCAGCCGGTAGAACGACTCGTACGTCCGGAACACCTCGATGTCGTCCGGGTCCGGCAGCGAGTCCACGAACACGTTCGTGTAGCCCTGGAAGTCGAACGTCAGCACCGCCAGCGTCCGCGCCACCGTGTACAGGTCCGACGCGACCGACGGACCGGCCTCCGCCACCTCCGGCGCCTGGTAGCCGACCGTGCCGTAGATGGCCGACTCGTCGTCGTCCGTCCTCCGCACCGCGCCCATGTCGATCAGCTTGAGCTGGTCCTCGGTCTGGATCGCGTTGTCGACCTTGAAGTCGCAGTAGAGCAGGTTCCGGCCGTGCAGGTGCCCCAGCGCCTCCAGCGCCTCGATGCCGTACGCGCACGCCTGCTCGACCGGCAGCGGATCGCGCCGCCCGTCCGGCCCGCGCCGCTCGTTGGCGATGTCCTTCAGCGACTTGCCGCCGACGTACTCCATGACGATGTAGCCGTCGAGGGAGCCGGTCCGCTGGTCCAGGTGCTCCACGAAGTTGTAGATGCGGACGATGTTGGAGTGCTCGATCTCGGCGAGGAACCGCCGCTCCGATATCGCCGCCGCCATCGCGTCCTGGTCACCGGTGTCCAGCAGGCCCTTGAGGACCACCCACCGGTCGGACACCGCCCGGTCCACGGCGAGGTAGACCCAGCCCAGCCCGCCGTGCGCCAGACACCCGGCCACCTCGTACTGGCCGTGCACCACGTCCCCCGCGCGCAGCTTGGGGACGAAGGAGTACGGATGGCCGCACTTGGTGCAGAACCCTTCCGTACGCCCCGGCCGGTCACCGCGCGCCCGCCCCACCGGCGCCCCGCAGTCGGACCGCGAGCAGAATCGCTTCCGCTCGGGCACCTCCGGCCGCGCCATCACCACCGAACGGGGATCGGGGCGCGGCACGGACGGGACCGACACCAGCCCCGCGCCCAGCCTGCCCCGCCCCGACCGGCCGCTGGACGCGCCGGAACTGCGCACCGACACCGACCGGGACGACACCGACCCGCCCGACAGCGCACGCGACAGGCGCCCCGACACCGAGCGCCGGGACGCGCGGGACGACCGCGACGACCGGGACGACGACCGCGAGCTGCCGGTCGACCCCCGGCCCCCGCCCGCGACGCCCGTCGGCGGCGACGACACCATCCCGGACGGCGACACCACGGGCGCCAGCCCGCACGTGTCGCAGTACAGCTCGCCGCCGCCCATGTCCTCGTACGAGCCCTCGCACCCGGGCCGCTGACACGTCTTCACTGGCTCCCCCTACGGTCCACGGGCCCCGCCCCGGACAGCGCCTCCGCCGCCGCGCGCTGGTAGCGCAGCACCGCCTGCTCGGCGGCCCGCAGGTCGCACGGGGCGCTCCACAGCATCCGGCGGGCCACGTCGTACCGCTCGATCAGCAGCGGGTCCTCCGCCAGGCCGTGCCGGGCGACCTTCGCCCGGTACGCGTCGAGCCGGCCGCGCAGCTCCGCCCGCACCGCGAGCGGCGCGGTCACGGCCGTCAACTGCTCACGGGCCCGCAGCAACTCGTCCTCGGCCTCCCGCTCCAGCGCCTCCAGCAACGGCGACAACCGGTGCCACCGGGCGTGCCGCCGGTACTCGGCCGCCGTCGCCAGCCGCTCCTGGAGCGCGGTCGGCGGACCGCTGACCACCGGCACCTCCGAGGCGGCGATCTTCGCCAGCACCTCGCCCCGGGCCGCGCGCGCCTCGGTGAGCGTCCGGTCGGCGCGCGACAGGACGTCCCGCAGCCGCAGCAGCCGCGCCTCGGAGTCCTGCCGGACCTGGAGCACCGCCTCGATCTCGCGGCGCACGTCCTCCAGCGCGCGGGCCGCCCGGTCGTACCGGTCGGTGTCCGGCCGCCCGCCACCGGGTGCCGAACTGCCCGCCGCCGGACGCCAGAACGCCAGCGGGTCGGTCACCACCTGGGACCGCAGGGTCACCAGCTCGTGCGTGATGGACTCCAGGTCGTCACCGGCCGGGTGCTCCCCGGGCCGTACGCCCACGGAGTGGGCCAGCGACCGTGTGCGGTTCAGCTCGGCGGCCAGCAGGTCTATGCGCGCCGGCAGGGCGGACCACACCGCGTCGGCCGTCACCACCATGTCGAGCGAGCTCGCGTACAGCTCGTTCATCCGCTCCACCAGCCGCTCCAGGGTGAACCGTTCGGCCAGCAGGGTCGCCCCGCCCGGGACCGTCACGCTCTCCCCGCGCAGCCGCTCCGTCAGCTCGGCCAGCTCCTCCCGGCCGGGCCACCGGCGCCGGGCACGCACCTCGCGCGCCTCGTGCAGCGCGGCCGTGTACACGTCGAAGTACGTCCACAGCAGGGTGATCGCCCGCTCGGTGCCGGCCCAGCGGTCCTTGGTGGTGCCGGTCAGCTCGGCGCCTTCGAGGAGCCGGCGGCCCGCGTGGTCCTGGAGGGCGAGCAGCGAGTCCTCGACCGCCTTGTGCTCCGCCCCGAGCCGCGCCAGCGCACGGTCCACCTCGTCCCGGTCCATCACCGGCCCAGGGGGTCCCGTGACGCCCATCGATCACCTCTCCAGTCGTACACGCGGGTCAGCAGGTCAGTTGGTGCGGTACTTCGGCGCGGGCGGCCCGGATATGCCGGGCAGGACGGGGCGCAGCCAGGTGTCGTACGCCTTCGTCCAGGGCCCCTTGCGGTAGTCGACGAGCACTTGGTTGACGCGCCGCACCAGGTCGTCGTTGCCGAGCTTGGCGGCCACGCCGTAGTACTCCGTGGTGAACGGCTTGCCCTTCAGGGTGACGGCCGGGTCCTGCGCCGCCTGGCCGGCCGCCAGCGCGTTGTCCGTCACCACGGCGTCCACCTCGCCCATCTGGAGCCGCACCAGGCAGTCGAGCTGGTTGGGCACGGTGTGGACGTCCTCGTCCTCCGGCCCGCCGTCGTGCGCGTCCTTGAAGACGGCGCCGAACGAGTTCCGCTCCAGCGCCTCGTAGGCCGTCGATCCCTCCGCCGAGCACACCCGCCGGCCCCTGAGCGACGCGTCGTAGCCCTTGACCGGGGAGTCCGCCGGCGCCAGGACCTGCTGGCCGGCCTGGAAGTAGGCGGTCGAGAAGGCGACCTGCTTGATCCGCTTGCAGTTGATCGTCATCGTTCGCACCACCAGGTCCACCGTCCCGTTCTCCAGCGCGGCGATCCGCTGGTTGGTGGGGACGGCACGGAAGACGACGGCGTCCCGGCTGCCGAGGATGTCCTCGGCGATGGCCCGGGCGAGGTCGATGTCGAAACCCTCCAGCTTCCCGGTCGCCGGGTTGCGGTACCCCCACCGGTAGCTGTTCTGGTCCACGCCCACGACCAGCTTGCCGCGCGCCTTGATGGCGTCGACGGCAGGTCCGCCGGCGGTGGACGGCGGCAGCGAGGCCTCCGGGTCCCGGCAGGTGTCGGCCCGCACGGGCAGGGCGCCGCCCGCACCCGACGCCTGGGCGGCGCCCAGGCGGCCGTGGGACAGCGGCACCAGGGTCAGCGCGGCCGTGAGCCCGCACGCCACGGCCATGGCCGCGACCCCGCCCCAGCCGCGCAGCCGCCCGGCCCCCCGGGCCCGGCGCCGGCCGGCGGCCCCGCCCGTGCCGGGGGCCCCGGGCCCGTCGGGGCCCGGGGCGGGAACCGGCCCGGCGGTGGCCGGTCCGGGCGTCACCGCCCCGTCGGTGGCCGGCCGCGGCGGCGTGTCGTCGTTGGCCCTCATCCTGCCTCCCCTCGCCCTCACCGGTACTCCGACAGCCGGCGGTTGACACCCATGACGGCCCCCGCCGCGCCCAGCACGGCCAGGACGGCCGCCCCGGCCGGCAGGCCGGCCAGCGCCCCGCGCCCGTCCCGCGCGGCCCGGGTGAACTCGCCCTGCTCATGGTCCAGGGCCGTGTCCAGCGCCGCGTCCACCCGGTCGAAGGACTCCCCGGTGGAGTCCTCCGCCCCGATCACCCGGGCCAGGGCGCCCTCGAAGTCGCCCGCGTCGTCCGTCTCCCGCGCGGCCCTGTGCCGTTGCCTCCACTCGGCCACGCGGTGCGCGGCCTCCGCGACCGGGGTGGCGCCCGCGTCGTCGTCGGCCAGCCGGCCCGCCTCGCCCAGCGCGGTGGTCAGCCTCTTCATGCCCGTGCCGTAGTCGGTCTCGTACTTGTCGCCCTTGCCGTCCTCGGTCAGCACCGCGCCGCGGGCGACCAGGGTCAGGTTCTCGTTCGCGCGCGCCTTCAGGGAGTTGATCCGCGCCTCGTTCAGCACCTCGAGCGACTCCTGGCCGTGCGCCCGCGCCTCGGTCAGCTCCGCGCGCGCCACCGCGTGCCCGGCCACCAGCCACAGCAGCACCACCGCGGACGCGGCCGTGGCCGCCAGCAGACCGTGGTTGAACACCCGGTTCGTCCGCAGGTAGGTGCGGCGCTGCGCCCACAGGAGGACGGCGAGCACCACCAGGCCCGTGGCCGCCGACAGGAACGGCCAGGCCCGCGCGTCCCGGTCGTCCCGGTCGAGCCGGGCGGTCTCCGCCCCGTACAGCCGTTCGGCGGCGGGCAGCAGGCGGGTGGTCATCTGCTGGTTGGCGTACCGCAGGTAGGCGCCGCCCAGCGGCAGGCCCTGCCGGTTGGCCGCGCGGGCGCGCTCCATCAGGCCCGTGTAGCGCGGCAGGTATTCGTTGAGGGTGGCGATGTCACGGGCGGAGGGCGAGGAACCGTCCGTGTTCGCCGCGGCCTTGACGATCAGCCGCGACGCGGTGGTGACGTCCTTCTCGTACCGTGCGCGCGCCCCGGCCGGCTCCTGCGCGCCGGCGAGGAAACCGCTCGCCGCGGCCGTGTCGGCGTCGGCCAGCGAACGGTAGATGTCGGCCGCGTCCGCGCTCAGCGGCTGGCTGCGGCTCACCACGTCGTCGGCCGCCGCGGCCCGGTCGGAGACCTCGAACGCCGTGACGGCCCCGAACGTCACGACCAGCGCGGCCAGTACGGCACCCAGGACCCGGAGCCGTCCCGGCTCGGTGGTCGCCGCGGCACGCAGCCGTGCGGCGCCCGTGGCCCACGCCCCCCGGCCCGGCGGGGCCACCGGTGGCGGCGGTGGCGGCGGTGGCACGGCGGGCGCGGCCGGCGCGGGTGCGGTGCCCGGCGCGGCCGGCGCATCCGGTGCGTATGTCACGTGACCTCCCCCTCGGTCGCTCTTCGCAGTATGGCGGGAGGGGCCGGTCTTCACACCAGGCTTGACTCGATCTTGTTGTTCCCGTGCCCGCGCCCCGTCCGCACCACCGTTCGATCCCCTCTCTGTATACGCCGGCCGCCCCCCGCCGGTTCCCTACTCCGGACGCCCCGCGTAGTGCGCCCGCAGCCGCTCACGGGCCCGCGCCGACGCCCCGACGTGGTCCAGGCCCAGCAGCGCCGCGCCCAGTACCGGCGGCGCGGTGACCACCTGGACGGCGGCCTTCGGCGCCCGCACCGCCAGCAGTCCGGTGATCCGCCCGTCGAGCAGCGGGTGCCGGGCCGCCAGGACGCTGCCGCCCAGCAGCACCGGAACCTCTTCGTCCAGCAGACCGAGCCGGTCCAGGGCCACCGCCGCCATGGCGACGACCTCCTCCGCCTGCCGCTCCACCACGGACCGCGCCACCGGGTCGCCCGCCGCCCCCGTGGCGAACAGCACCGGCGTCAGCTCGTGCCGGCGCTCGGCCGGGATCCGCCCCAGGTGCAGCGCCTCCACCAGCGCGTACACCGAATCCAGCCCGAAGTGCGCCGGAAGCGTCCGGGCCAGCTCCGTCGGCTCGCCGCGCCCGTCCTCCGCCCGCGCGGCCCACCACATCGCCTCCTCCGCGAGCGCCGAACCCCCGCCCCAGTCACCGGAGATCCGGCCGATCGACGGGAACCGGACGGTGCGCCCGTCCGGCAGCATGCCCACGCAGTTGATGCCCGCGCCGCACACCACGGCCACGCCCCGCGGCTCGTCCACGCCCGCCCGCAGGATCGCGAACGTGTCGTTGCGCACCCGGGCCGTGCGCCCCCACGCGCGCGCGTGCACCGCGTCCGCCAGCTCGGCCTCCTCGGCGGGGAAGTCGGCGTTGGCCAGACAGGCCGACACGTGCCGCACGCCGCCGGCGGGCGCCCCCGCGCCCGCCAGCACCTCCTCCACGAGGGCCGCCAGGACGTCGAGCGCCGCCCCGACGCCCACCCTCGGCGGCTGGAAACCCGCCCCCCGGGCGGCGGCCAGGACCGTGCCGTCCTCGCCGACGAGCGCCACGTCCGACTTGCTGTTGCCCGCGTCGATGGCGAGGACCGCGCCCGTCACGCCCACGCCAGGTACTCCCGGTTGTGGGCGATCAGCCGGTCGGTCAGCCCCTCGGCCGTCGCGGACCGGCCCACCAGCGGATGCGCCAGCAGCGCGGCGAAGACCCGGTCCCGCCCGCCCCGCAGCGCCGCGTCCAGCGCCAGCTCCTCGTACGCCGTGACGTGCCCGACGAGCCCCGCGTACAGCGGGTCCAGCTCCGGCACCGGCAGGGGCACGGCACCGGACGGGCCCACCGACGCCTGCACCTCGATCACCGCGTCGTCCGGCAGGAACGGCAGCGTCCCCCGGTTGAAGGTGTTCACCACCTGCGTCCCCGGCCCCGCGCCGCCCAGCAGGGCCGCCGCCAGGTCGACCGCCGCCTCCGAGTAGAACGCCCCGCCCCGCCGCGCCAGCAGCGCGGGCTTCTCGTCCAGCGCCGGATCGGCGTACATCTCCAGCAGCTCCCGCTCCATCGCGGCCACCTCCGCCGCCCGCGACGGCTTGCCGGCCAGCTCCGCCACCACCTCGTCGTGGGCGTAGAAGTACCTGAGGTAGTACGAGGGGACGACGCCCAGCCGGTCGAGCAGGGCGCGCGGCAGCCGGAGGTCGGCGGCGACGGCGTCCCCGTGCTCGGCGAGCAGCTTCGGCAGCACGTCCTCGCCGCCCGGCCCGCCTAGCCGCACGCCCAGCTCCCACGTCAGGTGGTTGAGCCCCACGTGGTCCAGGTGCACCGCCTCCGGGGCGACGTCCAGCAGCTTCGCGAACTTCCGCTGGAAGCCGACGGCCACGTTGCACAGCCCGACGGCCCGGTGACCCGCCCGCAGCAGCGCCCGGGTGACGATCCCGACCGGATTGGTGAAGTCGATGATCCAGGCGTCCGGGTTGGCCCGCCGGACGCGCTCGGCGACGTCGAGCACCACCGGAACGGTACGCAGCGCCTTGGCGAGGCCCCCCGCCCCGGTCGTCTCCTGGCCGACGCAGCCGCACTCCAGCGGCCACGTCTCGTCCCGCTGCCGGGCGGCCTGTCCGCCGACGCGCAGTTGCAACAGGACGGCGTCGGCGCCGTCGATCCCCGCGTCCAGGTCGGACGTGGTGGTCACCACGCCCGGATGGCCCTGCCGGGCGAAGATCCGCCGGGCCAGCCCGCCGACCCGCTCCAGGCGGTCGGCGGCCGGGTCGACGAGGACCAGTTCGGCGATCGGGAGCGTGTCGCGCAGCCGCGCGAACCCGTCGGCCAGCTCCGGGGTGTAGGTGGAGCCGCCCCCCACAACAGCCAGTTTCACAGCGATTCAGCCCTTCACTCCGGTCAGGGTGACGCCCTCGACGAACACCTTCTGGGCGAAGAAGAAGACGAGGATCACGGGGGCCATGACCAGCACGGTCGCGGCCATGGTCAGGTTCCAGTCGGTGTGGTGCGCGCCCTTGAAGGATTCCAGTCCGTAACTCAGGGTCCAGGCGGCCGGGTTCTCCGAGGCGTAGATCTGCGGGCCGAAGTAGTCGTTCCAGGCGTAGAAGAACTGGAACAGGGCGACCGCGGCGATGCCCGGCCTGGCCATCGGCAGGACCACCCGGACGAGCGTGCGCAGTTCGCCGCAGCCGTCGACCCGGGCCGCGTCCAGGTACTCGTCCGGCACGGTCAGCAGGAACTGCCGCAGCAGGAAGACGGAGAACGCGTCCCCGCACGCCATCGGGACGATCAGCGGCCACAGCGAGCCGGACAGGTCCATCTGCTTGGCCCAGAACAGGTACATCGGGATGACCACCACCTGGGGCGGCAGCATCATCATCGCGACGACGAGCATCAGCGCCGCCCGCCGGCCCCGGAAACGGAACTTGGCGAGCGCGTACGCCACGGGGATGGACGAGAGGACCGTCAGCAGGGTGCCCAGCCCGGCGTACAGCAGGGTGTTCCGCCACCAGGTGAGGAAACCGGGCGTGTGCCACACCCGGGCGTAGTTGCCCCACTCCCAGGTGTCGGGGGTGAGGTCGCGGGTGAGCGCCTGCTGGTCGCTCATCAGCGAGGTGAGGAGGAGGAAGACGAAGGGCAGCACGAAGAACAGCGCCGCCGCCACGCCCAGCGCGTGCACGGCGATCCAGTGCAGCACCGCCCTTCGGCGGGCCGTACGGGCGGCGGGCGAGGCCCCGCGACGGGCGCCCCCGGGGGGTGCGGCCTCCGGCGGCGTGACCCCGGGGGGCGTGTCGAGCGTGTGCGTCATGGCGGTCAGTCACCCACCTGTACGAGACCGCCGCGGCGCCGCATCAGCAGTGCCGTGCAGGCCATGGCGAGGGCGAACAGCACCAGGGCGACGACACAGGCCGATCCGTAGTCGAAGCGCTGGAAGCCGAGGTTGTACACGAGCTGGGGCAGGGTCAGCGTCGACTGCTCCGGGTAGCCCGGTTCGACCTGCTGGCCGCTGTTGCCGATGACGCCGGAGGCGACCTTCCCGGCCACCAGGGGCTGGGTGTAGTACTGCATCGTCTGGATGACCCCCGTGACCACCGCGAACAGCACGATCGGGGAGATGGCGGGCAGCGTCACGTACCGGAAGCGCTGCACCGCCGACGCCCCGTCCAGCTCGGCCGCCTCGTACTGCTCCTTGGGCACGTCGAGCAGGGCGGCCATGAAGATGACCATCAGGTCGCCGACGCCCCACACCGCCAGCACGGTCAGCGCCGGCTTGGACCAGGCGGGGTCGTTGAACCAGCCCGGGGACGGCAGTCCCAGGCCGGTGAGGAGGGCGTCGACCGGGCCCGTACCGGGGTTGAGCAGGAAGACGAAGCCGAGGGTGGCGGCGACCGGCGGGGCCAGGTACGGCAGGTAGAACAGGGTCCGGAAGACCCCGGCCCCCGTCTTGATCTTCGTGACCAGCAGCCCGGTGCCGAGCCCGAACACGACCCGGCAGGTGACCATCACGAGGACCAGCCACAGCGTGTTCGCCATCGACGGCCAGAAGGCCGGGTAGTCGGTCAGGACGTACGTCCAGTTCTCCAGGCCGTTGAAGACCGGCGCCCGGAAACCGTCGTAATCCATGAAGGAGAAGTACACGGTCGAGACCAGCGGATAGGCGAAGAAGACGCCGAAGCCGACCAGCCAGGGGGAGAGGAAGGCGAGGGTACGGAGCCTGCCCCGGACCCGCTTGGCCCGGAGCGGATGGGCCGTCACTTCGCCTTCTCGATGTCGGTGTCGATCCGCGCGGCCGTCTCCGCCAGGCCGGCCTTGAGGTCGGCCACCTTCCCCGCCTCGTACCGGTAGCCGAAGTCCTGGAGCGTCACCTGGTAGGCGCCGCCGTTGACGGACGCCGGGGTGGTGCTGGACTTCGGGTGCCGGGCGATGTCCAGGAACGTCCTGAAGCGCGGGTCCAGCTTCAGCTTCGGCGAGGCGAGCGCGGCATTGGTGGAGGGCACGTTGCGCAGCTCGTTGGCGAAGGCGACCACCGCGTCCGTGTCGGTGGTCAGGTACTTCACGAACTCCCAGGCGGCGTTCTGCTTCCGGCTGGTGGCGGCGATCCCCACGATCGTCCCGGACAGATAGCCCTTGCCGTAGTCGGCGGCCTGGTCGTCGGGGACCGGCAGCGGCGCCACGCCCACCTCGAAGGGCACCTCGGCGTCGGCGGTCATGCCCAGACGCCACTCGCCGTCGAGCTGCATGGCGACCTGGCCGGTGTGGAAGGGGTGCTTGGCGCCCCACTCGTCACCGAAGGTGCTGCGGTACGCCTCCAGCTTCCGGAACCCGCCCAGCTTCTCGACCAGGTTCTTCTGCCAGGTGAACATGGCCGCGAAGGCGGGGTCGTCGGCGACGGCCGACGTGCCGTCCTCGTGGAAGTACGCCGGGCTCCACTGGGCGACCAGGTGGCCCGGGGTGCTCTCGTACCCGTGGAAGTTCGGCATGAAGCCGAGCCGCTCGTAGGAGTCGCCCTTCGTCTTCGTCAGCTTCCGGGCGGCCTCGTCGAAGGCGCTCCACGTCTTCGGCGGGGCCGTGATCCCCGCCTCCTCGAAGGCGTCCTTGTTGTAGTACAGCCCGTACGCGTCACCCAGCAGCGGCAGCGTGCAGCGCCTGCCCTCGAACTGCGTGTAGTCCAGCCGCGGCCGCGCGAACGTCTTCTCCAGGTCGAGGCCCGACTTCTGGACGAACGGCGCCAGATCGGCGAAGGCGCCGGAGGAGCAGAACTTGCCCACGTTGTCGGTGGTGAACGACGACACGACGTCCGGGGCGTTCGAGCCGCCGGCCCGCAGCGCCTGCTGGATCTTGTCGTCGGTGATGTTGGGGACGGCCTTCACCGTGACGTTGGGGTGGGCGGCCTCGAACCGGTCGATGGCGGCCTCCACCGCCTTCACCTCACCCGGTGCCGACCAGCCGTGCCAGAAGGTCAGCGTGACCCGGGCGTTCGGATCGTCGCTCGCGGCCGGCCCGGACGAGCCCGTACAGGCGGAGGTGAGCAGGGCTATGGCGGCGGCCGAGGCCAGCACGCCCAGGGCTGTGCGGTTCATGACGGGACTCCTGGGAGGGGTCGGCGGGGGCTTGCGGATGTTTGCGGAGGTTTGCGGGTTTCCGGGGGGCTGGAGATGAGGGGATGGAGGGAGGAGGGTCCTGCTGGGAGGTGCCTTTCAGTAGGAGGTGCCTTCAGCGGGAGGTGTCTTTCAGCGGGAGGTGTCTTTCGGCGGGAGGTGCCTTCAGCGGGAGGTGTCGAAGGCCTCGTCGCGCGTCGCCGACAGCGCGCTCTCCAGCGCCCCGCGCAGCACGGGGTGCCGCCGTACGCCGCCGAGGACGAGCCGCGGCCGGGAAGCGGCCAGCTCGCCGAGCTCGGCCCGCACCCGCTCGCGCAGCGCCTCGCCCCCGGCGGTGATCACCTCGCCGGACAGCACCACCAGCTCGGGGTCGAGGACGGCGACCAGCGAGGTCAGGCCGGTGGCCAGCCCCGTCGCGAAGGCGTCGAGGAGCCGGGCGTACGGGCCGGTGCCGGCCGCCGCCGCCCGGCGGACGAGCTCGGCGGCGGCCTCCGCGTGCTCCCCGCGCTCCGCGCGCGGCACGTCCTCGACGCCGTACTCGCGGGCCAGCCGGGGCAGCACCTGGGCGCCGGCCAGTTCCTGGAAGCCGCCGCTGTTGGCCTTGGTGACCTGCCGCACCAGCGGGGCGCCCGGCACCGGCAGGAAGCCGACCTCGCCGGCGCCGCCGGTGAACCCGCGGTGCAGCCGGCCGCCCAGCACCAGGGCGGCGCCCAGACCGCTCTCGTTCCACAGCAGGACGAAGTCCTGGTGCCCCCGGGCCGCCCCGAGCCGCTGCTCGGCCACCGCCACCAGGTTCACGTCGTTCTCGTACTCGACCGGCATCGGCAGCGCGGCGGCCAGCTCGTCCAGCAGGGTGGGGGAGTGCCAGCCCGGGAGGTGCGAGGCGTACCGGAGCCGGCCGGTCGACGGGTCGAACGCTCCGGGCGTGCCGATCACCAGCCGGCGCACCTCGCCGCGGGTGATCCCGGCCGCCTTCACGGCACCGTCCAGCGCCTCGGTGACCTGCCGGACGACGTCCCCGGCCGCCTTCTTCGGGGTCGCCAGCTCGAACTCGCCGGCCACCGCCCCGGTCACGTCGGCGACGGCCGCGCGGATGCGCCGGGGGTTCACGTCCAGGCCGGCGGCGTACGCGGCGCGCGGGTTGACGGAGTAGAGCTGCGCGTTCGGCCCCGGCCGCCCCTCGGTCACCCCGGTCGCCACGACCAGCCCCGCCGCCTCCAGCCGTGCCAGGAGCTGGGACGCGGTCGGCTTGGACAGCCCGGTCAGCTTCCCGATCCGGGTCCGCGACAGGGGCCCGTGCTCCAGCAGCAGGTCGAGCGCGGCCCGGTCGTTCATGGCCCGCAGGACGCGGGGCGTGCCGGGGGTGGTCCCGGAGGTTGCGGTCACGGCGGGGAACACCAGCCTCGTACTGTTAGGAAAGTTTCCTGTCGGGTGCGGAGACGGTAGGACGGCCGTCAGGGACGCGTCAAGACCCCGGTGTGGACGACGACCGGGACGACGGCGAAGACGAGGTCGGCGAAGACGAGGACGAGGTCGACGGAGACGACGACGGAGACGACGACGGAGACGACGACGAGGGGCGCCCCGGCCGTGAAGCCGGGGCGCCCCTCGTCGTCCTCGTACGGGTGCTGTCCCCGCGTCCTACTTCGCCAGGTTCGCCGGCGGGGTCAGCGGGGTGGCCGCGACCGACTGCGGGGAGGTGGTCGAGGCGAAGGCGGACGGCGCCGCCATCCCGGCCGTCGGGTCCTTCGGGGCGTCCTCCGTCACCGCCGCCGGAAGGCCGCCCACGATACGGATGCCCACCTCGTCGAAGGCCCGCTTGATCCGCCAGCGCAGCTCCCGCTCCACGCCCAGCGACTTGCCCGGCATGGTCTTGGCCGCTATCCGGACCGTCATGGAGTCCAGCAGCACCTCGTTCAGGCCCAGCACCTCGACCGGGCCCCAGAGGCGCTCGTTCCACGGCTCCTCCTTGGCGAGGGACTCCCCCACCTCCGAGATCACGGAACGGACGGTGTCCAGGTCCTCCGTCGGGCGGACCGTCACGTCGACCGTCGCCGTGGACCAGCCCTGGCTCAGGTTGCCGATCCGCTTGATCTCGCCGTTGCGGACGTACCAGATCTCACCGTTGTCGCCGCGCAGCTTGGTCACCCGCAGGCCGACCTCGATCACCTCGCCGGAGGCGACCCCCGCGTCGATCGAGTCCCCGACCCCGTACTGGTCCTCCAGGATCATGAAAACGCCGGAGAGGAAGTCGGTGACCAGGTTGCGGGCGCCGAAACCGATGGCGACACCCGCGACACCGGCCGAGGCCAGCAGCGGCGCCAGGTTCACGTTGAAGGCGCCCAGGATCATCAGCCCGGCGGTGCCCATGATCAGGAACGAGGCGACCGAGCGCAGCACCGAACCGATGGCCTCCGAGCGCTGCCGGCGGCGCTCCGCGTTCACCAGCAGCCCGCCCAGGGCGGACCCCTCGACCGCCTGGGCGCTGCGGTTCATGCGTTCTATCAGCTTGGTCAGGGCCCGGCGGACCAGATGCCGCAGCACCACCGCCACGGCCAGGATCAGCAGGATGCGCAGACCGGTGCTCAACCAGGTGGACCAGTTCTGCTCCACCCAGCCGGCGGCCTCGCCGGCCTGCTTGGCGGCTTCGTCGAGCGACACCGGCGCGGGTGTGGGGTCGGCAGCCGGAACGGCGGACCAGAGCACGGCGGGAACCTCCAGGATGGACAAACTAACCAATTACATTAACGGGGCACCGGGGGTGCTTCGTTGCCGTGTTCGAGGGAGAGCTGTGTCTCACCTGGGGATGATCCCGGTGTGGTCGAAAACACTTCGGGCCCGTTACCGGTACGTGGTGGCGCTTCGACCTGGCATGAGGAGAGACTGAGAGCAGATCGTCCCGGCGCGAGCCACGCGCCGCCGGCGTACAAGGAGGCACCCGTGCCGCACGTCCTGGTCCTCAACGCGTCGTACGAACCCCTCGGCGTCGTACCGCTCCGCCGCGCGCTCGTCCTCGTCCTGGAGAACAAGGCGATCTGCCTCGAGGAATCCGGCGCCTTCATGCACAGCGCGACCCGTGCCATCGCCGCGCCCAGTGTGGTGCGCCTCAAACGGTTCGTACGGGTCCCCTACCGGGGGCCCGTTCCTCTGACCCGCAAAGCCCTGTTCGCCCGCGACGGCGGGCGTTGCATGTACTGCGGTGGCGTCGCAACCAGCGTCGACCACGTCGTACCGCGCAGCCGCGGCGGACAGCACGCCTGGGAGAACGTGGTGGCGGCCTGCCGCCGCTGCAACCACGTCAAGGCCGACCGCCACCTGCGGGAACTGGGCTGGCGGCTCCACCAGCAGCCCGCCCCGCCGACCGGCCTGGCCTGGCGCATCATCGGCACCGGCCACCGCGACCCCCGCTGGCTGCCCTACCTCCAGCCGTACGGAGCGGACGACGCGATGGCCCGCATCGATCGCGTTTCCTAGAGGGCTCGGTTCGGCTCCGGGGCGCTCAAGCGTGCGCCGACGGTCGATCGTGCTCGACCCCTCGTCCCTCGGGGCCTCCGCGCGTTCTCCCTCTCGGCACCCGCCGCGCCCCTTCGCCTCACTCGCCGGGGGGCGGCGGGGTGACCGCGTAGGCCTCGACCGTGAAGAGCGAGTAGCCGTACTCGGTCGCCCGGGCGTCGCCCTGGACGCGGACGAAGCGGGTGCCGGGGGCGTCCATGCGGATCGCCTCGCGGCCGCCCTTGCCGTCCCGCACGGTGGCCGCCGTGCGCCAGGTGCGGCCGTCCGGCGACACCTGGATGCGGTACTTCGCCGCGTGGGCGTCCTGCCAGTGGAGCACCACCTGGCCGAGCCGGACCGGTGCGGGCAGCTCGAGCTGCCACCAGGCGCCGTCCTCGGCCGGGGACGACCAGCGGGTGGCCGGGTCGCCGTCGAGGGCGGCCGACGCCGGGAAGTCGGAGGTCTCGTCGCCCGACGAGGACGCCCTCGCCGTACGGGCCAGGTCCGGGCCGCCGGTCGCCGGGTAGGCCCGGACGGTCAGCGTGCGCTCCTGCCCCGCGAAGGTGAGCGGCACCCGGTACTCGCCCGCCGGGGTGCCCGCCGGCACGGTGACGTCGACCGGGACGGTGGCCGCCGTGCCGCGCGGGACGGTGGTCCGCTTCGGGACGGTGACCTTCAGGCCCTTCGGCGCCTTCGCCGTGAGGGTGCCGTGCACCTCGCCCGGCCGCTGCGCGGCGAGCACCGCGTCGACCCGGCGCGGGGCGCCGCCGATCACCGCGTCCGTCTCGGCGTGCGGCAGGTCCAGCCGGGCCTGCGGCTCGTCGGCGAACCAGGGCACCAGGGCCCGCACCCCGGGGGACCGGCCCGTCCAGGTGATCCGTACCGCGTCGGCGGTGAGCCCCCGCGCGGCCGCCTGCGTCCAGCCGCTGCCCGACAGGGCGCCCAGCCGCCGCCACCCCTGGCCCGGGACGTGCGCCTCCACGGAGCCGTGGCCAGGGCCCGGCCCCGGCGCCGTCATCGCGGTGACCGTGTCCAGCGGCCGGGCCCGGTCCAGGCGCACGGTGTAGGCCCCGTCCTCGTGCGTGACGCCGCCCGCGTCGCGGGACGCGCCCGTCCACCGGGCCGCCTCCCGGACCGCCCGGGTCAGGAACGGGTCCAGCACCCCCTCGCCGACCGTGACCGGGCTGGACGCCAGCTCCTTGCGCAGCGGCTCCAGCTCCAGCGAGGCCCGCCAGGCGCCCGCCCCGTCGCCCCGGGACTGCGCCTGGAGCATGTCCACGGCCGCCTCGCCCGCGCGGCCGTACCGCGCGAGCTGCTCCAGCCACGGGCCCACCTCGTCGTCCAGCAGCCCGTCCGCCGTGCCCGCCAGCCGCTCGGGCGCCCGGCGCATCACGGTGAACGCCGCACGCAGCTCGCCGGCCGCCCGGTCCCGGGCCTTCGCGTCGGCCGTCGTGCTGGCGCGCGTCCGCCAGAAGTCGGCCAGCAGCGGACGGAGATACCCCGACTCGGTGCGGCTGAGGATCGACGAGGCGTCGTTCCCGGCCAGCGCGTGCAGCGCCGCTCGGGCCGCCGGGTCGCCGCCCGCCAGGTCATCGAGCGCGGCGTGCCAGGACTCCCCGGGGCGGTAGCCCTTGGGGTTCCAGGCGTAGTCGGCGGCGGTGAAGACGGGGATGCGGGACGCGGCCGGCTGCTCCATCCCGTTGGCCAGCAGGGCCGCCGAACCGGCCGCGACGGCCGGTTCACGGCCCATGTACGGCCCGAGGAAGACCCGGTCCTGCGCGTAGTCGTTGACCGGGTAGTTGTCCAGCGTCACCAGCGGGTGCCCGAACGCGTCGCGCGCCCCCGCCAGTTCCCGGCCGGTGATCGTACGGGGCACCACGCCGACCCCCGTCCACGCCACCTGCACCCGGTCGTCCAGCTCCGCGGCCAGCGCCGTGCGGTACTCGGTGGCGCCGTCCTGGTAGTACTCGGTCGGCATCAGGGTCAGCGGCGCGGCGTCCGGATGGCGGCCGGCCAGGTGCCGGGCCAGCTCCGTCGCCACGCGCGCGTGCGCCCGGGCGGCCGAGGCCGGTCCCGAACCGAACGTGTCGGCGTCCCTGGAGCAGTGCCACTCGTCGTAGGAGGCGTCCTGGAACTGCACCTGGAAGGCGCGCACCCCGAGCGCGTACATCGCGTCGACCTTGCGGCGGAGCGCGGTCATGTCCTCGTCCGAGGCCAGGCACATCGACTGGGCGGGTGCCACCGCCCACGCCAGCGTCACATGGTTGCGCCGGGCCCGCTCGGCCAGCTCCCGGAACTCGGCCCGCTGCGCGGCCGGGTAGGGCTCGCGCCACTGGGTCTGGCGGTACGGGTCGTCGCCGGGCGCGTAGAGGTACCGGTTCTGCTTGGTGCGGCCCATGAAGTCGAGCTGCGCCAGCCGCTGTTGGTGGCTCCACGGCCGGCCGTAGAAACCTTCCGCCAGGCCGCGCACCGCGGTCCCGGGCCAGTCGCGCACGAGGACCCCGGGGATCGTGCGGCCGGCGGCTATGAGCTGGCGCAGCGTCTGGACCGCGTGGAACAGCCCGTCCCCGCCGACACCGTCCACCGCGACCGTGTCCCGGCCCTCGTACCGGCCCGTGGCGATCCGGTAGCCCCCCGCCGGCAGGTCGCCCCGCTCGGGCGCCCGCAGGGCCCGCAGCGCGGCCCCGGCGGCCGTGCCGCCCAGCAGCACCACCGGCCCGCGCCCGCCCGGCCCGGTGTGCACCGTCCGCACCCCGGCGTCCCGCAGGACGTCTTCCAGCGCGCCCACCGCGTACGGGTCGGCGCCCTCGCCCGGCAGGACCGTCACCTCGTCGCCGAGCGGCACCGCGGTCCCGCCCGCCCGGAGCGACTGCGGGCGCGGCCACACCGCGGGCAGGGCGCCGCCGTCCCGCCCGGGGACGGCCGTGGTGGGGGAGCCGGGTTCGCCGGGCGCGGCCAGCGCACCGGGAGCGCCGCCCAGCAGACCGCCGATCACGGCGACGGCGACGGCCGTCGCGGTCCGCTTGCCGCGGCCGAAGCGCCCGAACTGCACGCGCGTCTCCCCTCGTCTTTCGTTGTTCTGCGAGTAGCTTTGCCGGTGGCCGGAACGATGGCCGAACCGGTCGGTTTCGAGCCCACCACCGACTCGCCGAAGGTGTCAATGTGCGTGGCCGTTGTGTCGTATTTGCCTACCGGGGCGCGGGGTGCGGCCCGACTCCCGTCATGGCCGGGCGATGTGACCGACGCCACGTTGTGCGGATGTGCGGCCGCCCGCTGGGTAGGGCTGCTGTGTCCCACCGTCACCCGTACAAGGAGGCCCCCGTGGCCGCTTCGGCACAGCTCCTGCTCTCCGCCCTCTCCAAACAGGTCCCGGGCCCCGCGCCCGTCGCCGACCGTCACGACACCGGCCACGGCCCCGGCTTCTGCGCCCTCACCGGGCTGCCGGCCGTCGGCACCCCGCTCACCAGCGAACCGCCGCTCGCCGGCGCCGCCCCGCTCACCAGCGAACCCGCCCTCACCGACTTCACCCCCCTCACCAGCGAGCCGACCGCACACCGCGCGGCCGGCGGACCGGAGTCCCCAGGAGCCTGAATGACCCTTGCCCGGCTCGCCGCGCTGCACGGTGTCGCCACCGCGTACTCCCCGTCCGCGGGCGTCACCGTCCCGGTCCCCGACGCCACGGTGGTGCAGGTCCTCGCCGCCCTGGACGTCGACGCCACCACGCCCGAGGCGCTGCGCGCGTCCCTGGCCGCCACCGAGGCGGCCCGGGACGCGCGGCTGCTGCCGCCGACGCTGGTCCTGTGGCAGGACGACCCGGGCGAGGGCACCCCGCCCCAGGTCCGCCCGTACGAACTGCCCCGCCCCCTCACGGCGCTCCCGCCGGGCACCGACCTGCGGATCACCACCGAGCACGGTGACGAGATCTCCGGCACGCCCCGCTGGGAGCGGCTGCCTCTCGGTGTGCACCGGCTCGACGTCCGGGCGCGGGACGGGCGCACCGCGCACAGCACCCTCGTCGTCGCCCCCGCGCGCGTGCCCCAGCCACCCGGCCGCACGTACGGGCTGCTCGTCCAGCTTTACTCGCTGTTGTCCACCCGCTCCTGGGGCATGGGCGACCTCGGCGACCTCCGCGAACTGGCCGAGTGGGCCGGCCGCGACCTGGGAGCCGGGTTCGTCCAGGTCAACCCGCTGCACGCGGCCGTGCCCGGCACGCCCACCGACCCGTCCCCGTACCGCCCCTCCTCCCGGCGCTTCCCCGACCCGGTGCACCTGCGGATCGAGGACGTCCCCGAGTACGCGTACGTGCGCGGCGAGGACCGCGCCGAGCTGGACGTGCTCACCGGGCGGGCGGCGGAACTGCGCGAAGGGGTGCTCCGCAAGGGCGAGCTGATCGACCGCGACGCGGTGTGGGTGCTCAAGCGCCGGGCCCTGGAGCTGCTCCGGCGGGTGCCGCTCGGCCCCGGGCGGCAGGCCGCCTTCCGGGAGTTCCGCGCCGCCCAGGGCCAGGCCCTGCTGGACCACGCCACCTGGTGCGCCCTCGTCGAGCGGTACGGCGCCGACCGGCGGCAGTGGCCCGAGGGCCTGCGCGACCCGCGCTCGGCCGCCACCGCGCGCGAGCGGGACGAGCTGGCCGACCGGATCGACTTCCACTGCCGGCTCGCCTGGCTCACCGACGAACAGCTCGGTGCCGCCGCCCGGGCCGGCCGGGACGCGGGCCTCTCCGTCGGGATCGTCCACGACCTCGCCGTGGGCGTGCACCCGGACGGCGCCGACGCCTGGGCCCAGGCCGGCGCGTTCGCCACCGGGATGTCCGTGGGCGCCCCGCCGGACGCCTTCAACGCCCGTGGCCAGGACTGGGGTCTGCCGCCCTGGCGTCCCGACGCGCTGGCCGCCGCCGGGTACGCCCCCTACCGGGACCTGCTGCGCGGACTGCTGCGGCACGCGGGCGCGCTGCGCATCGACCACGTCATGGGGCTGTTCCGGCTCTGGTGGGTGCCCGAGGGCCGTCCGCCCACCGAGGGGACGTACGTCCGTCACGACGCCGACGCCATGCTCGCCGTCCTCGCCCTGGAGGCCCACCGGGCCGGCGCCGTCGTGATCGGCGAGGACCTCGGCACGGTCGAGGCGGGCGTACGGGAATCCCTCCAGCGGCGCGGAGTCCTCGGCACCTCCGTGCTGTGGTTCGAACGCGACTGGGAGGGCACCCGGCGGCCGCTGCCGCCCGGGACCTGGCGGGCCGACTGCGTGGCCACCGCCACCACCCACGACCTGCCGTCCACCGCCGCCCGGCTCACCGGAGAGCACGTCGGTCTGCGGCACCGGCTGGGGCTGCTGACCCGCCCCCTGGAGGAGGAGCGCGCCGAGGACGCCGAGGAGATCGCCGAGTGGCTCGCGTACCTCCGCGAGCTGGAACTGCTGGAGCCGGGCCCGCGTGACGAGGAGGCCGAGATCCGCGCCGTCCACCGCTTCCTGCGCCGCACCCCCGCCCGGATGACCGGGGTGTGGCTCCCGGACGCGGTCGGCGACCGCCGCCCGCAGAACCTGCCCGGCACCTGGGACCAGTACCCGAACTGGCGGCTGCCGATCGCCGACGCCGAGGGCCGCCCCGTCACCCTGGAGGAGCTGGCCGTCTCCCCGCGGCTGCACGCCCTGATGGACGTGCTGCGCCCCTCCACGGCACCCCCGGACGCGCGGGGCGTCTAGGCGTTCGCTACGTTTGCACCGTGGACAAGAAGAACGCCCTGCGCACCGGCGCCGTCGCGGCCGGTACGACGCTGATGATGCTGCTCATGTCGTCCCCCGCGCTCGCGCTCACCCGCGACGACGGTGACGACCCGGGTTCCGGCCTGAGCGTGGCCGAGACCCTCGGCCTGTACGTCGCCGCCCCGATCGTGCTCTTCGCGGTGATCGCCGGTCTGGTGATGGTGCTCGACCGCTCCAAGAAGGCGTGACTTCTTAAGGCCCGTCGGCCTCCGGGGCGCCTCGGCGCGTCCCCGGGGCCCTCTCGCCGGCCCGCCCGGGTGGTACCCCGTACCGCCCGGGCCGTCGGCGTTCCCGCCCCCGGACTCCCCCGGGTCAGGCGCCCGTGGCCAGGAGGAGCCTGCGCAGCAGGCCCGACAGGAGCTCGGTCTCCCGCGCGTCCAGCCCGGCGGCCTCCAGCGCCTCGCGCTGGACGGCGAGTCCGGCCGCGACGGCCTCGTCCACCAGTGCCCGGCCGCGCTCGCTGAGTGTGACGCGCAGGCCGCGCCGGTCATGCGGGTCGGGGCTGCGGCTCAGCAGCCCGGCCCGCTCCAGCTTGTCCAGCCGCCCCGTCATGCCGCCCGTCGTCAGCATGAGCGTCGCCGACAGCTCGCGCGGGGAGAGCGTGTACGGCTCACCCGAGCGCCGTAGCGTCGCCAGGACGTCGAACTCACCGCGGGCGATGCCGAAGGGCGCGTACGCCTTGTCCATCCGCGCGGCCATGGCGTTGCTCAGCCGGTAGATCCGCCCGTGGACCGCCATGGGGGCGGTGTCCAGGTCGGGGCGTACGACCGCCCACTGTGCGGTGATCGCGTCGACGGGGTCCTGGGGCGCGGGTGCCGATGTGGTCATGGCCGCAGTGTGGGCCGGATTTCCCTCGTTCGCAAGAAAGATGCTTGCGATTAAGTAGCTTAGCGCTAAGCTACTTAGAGCCGAGTTACTTCAAGGGGGAAGACCATGTCCCGCAGAGCCGCCATCACCGGCCTCACCGCGCTCGCGCCCATCTCCTGGGGTTCGACCTACGCCGTCACCACCGAGTTCCTCCCGGCCGACCGGCCGCTGTTCACCGGTCTGATGCGTGCCCTGCCCGCCGGGCTGGCCCTGCTGGCGCTCACCCGGACGCTGCCGCGCGGGGTCTGGTGGGGGAAGTCGGTGGTGCTCGGGGCGCTCAACATCGGCGCGTTCTTCCCGCTGCTGTTCCTCGCCGCCTACCGCCTGCCGGGCGGGCTGGCCGCGGTCGTCGGGTCGGTGGGGCCGCTCTTCGTCGTCGGTCTCGCCGCCCTGCTGCTGGGGGAGCGGCCGACCGTCCGGGCCCTGCTGGCGGCCGTCGCCGCAGCCTTCGGGGTGAGCCTGGTGGTCCTGAAGGCGGGCGCCGCCTTCGACCTCGTGGGGGTGGCCGCGGGGCTCGCCTCCGCGGCGTCCATGTCGGCGGGCACGGTGCTCACCAAGCGCTGGGGCCGGCCCAAGGGGGTGGGCCCGCTGGCCATGGTGGGCTGGCAGCTCACCGCGGGCGGGCTGCTGATCGCGCCGGTGGCCTTCCTGGTGGAAGGCGCCCCGCCGGCCCTCGACGGCCGGGGCGTGGCCGGCTACGCGTACCTCGCGCTGGCCAACACCGCCGTCTCGTACTGGCTGTGGCTGCGGGGCATCGAGCGCCTCCCCGCCACCTCCGTGACGCTCCTCGGACCGCTCTCGCCGATCACCGCGGCCGTCATCGGCTGGGCGGTGCTCGGGCAGGCGCTGGGCCCCGTCCAGCTCGCCGGCATGGCCATCGCCTTCGGGGCGACGCTCGCCGGACAGTGGACGCCCCGCTCATCGTTCAGTTCTGCTGAACGTACCGGTGAAAAAGTTTCGATGGACCTGACGACTCCGGTGGTGCGACGGTAGCTCCCGCAACCGGCACCCCCGTCCATGGGGGACGAGGGGGGAGAGACCGTGGCAGTACAGGACCGCGTCCATGCCGGCCGATCGACGAGCGCGAGGGGCGCTGCCGGCCGGGCCTTCGGGCCCGGCCTCCTGCTCGCGGCCCTCGCGACGGTCGTGTGGTCGGGCAGCTTCGTGGCCTCCCGCGCCCTGCACGACGCGGTGCCGCCCGTCCAGGCCGCCTTCTGGCGCTGGATCGTGGCGATCCTCGCCGTCGCCCCCTTCGCCGCCCGCGAGGCCTGGCGGCAGCGCCACGCCGTACGGCGCCACCTGGGCTTCGTCACCCTCGCGTCACTGCTCGGCGTCACCGTCTACAACACCCTCGTCAACCAGGCCGGGCTGACCACCTCGGCCGGCACCATGGGCATGGTCATGGCCGCCTCCCCGGTCCTGATGGCGGTGTACGAGAAGCTGGGCGGCGCCCGGCTCGGGCCGCGCCGCGTGACCGGCATGGGGATCGCCTGCGCCGGTGTGCTGCTCCTGGTCGGCAACGGCTCCCTGGTGCCGGACCTGGCCGCCGGCGACCTGTGGATCGTGGCCGCCGCCGTCTGCTTCGCCTCCTACAGCGCCCTGCTGAAGCGGCGGCCCGCCGAACTCGGCGGCCCCGCCTTCCTGTTCGCCACCTTCGCGCTCGGCGCGCTGATGCTGCTGCCGGCGTACGGGGCGAGCCTCGCCGTCCAGGGCGGGTTCACGCCCACGGCCGGTACGGCCGGGCCGCTGGTGTACGTCGGGGTCTTCTCCTCGGCGGTGGCGTTCTTCGCGTGGAACAAGGCCGTCGGCCTGATCGGGGCCGCCCGCGCGGGGGTCGTGTACTACCTCCAGCCGGTGTGCGTGGCGGTGCTGTCCTGGGCGCTGCTCGGTGAGGCGATGGGCCCGCTCCAGTTCCTGTGCATGGCGCTGATCCTCGGCGGCGTGGTCCTGGGGACGGCCCGGGGGAGGTGACCCGGGGCGTGGGTAGGTTGCCGGACATGACCGAGTGGGACATCAAGAAGCTCCGGATCCTCCGCACCCTGCGCGACCGCGGCACGGTGACCGCGACGGCGGAGGCACTGCTGATGACCCCCTCGGCCGTGTCCCAGCAGCTCACCAACCTGTCCCGGCAGCTCGGGGTGCGGCTGCTGGAGGCGCACGGGCGGCGGGTGCGGCTCACCGACGCGGCGCACCTGGTGCTGCGGCACGCCGAGGCGGTGTTCGCGCAACTGGAGCGGGCCGACGCCGAGCTGGCCGGCTACCTCCAGGGCGAGGCGGGGGAGGTCCGGGTGGGGGCGTCTCCACCGCCGTTCCCGCGCTGGTCGTGCCGGCCGTGCTGCGGCTGCGGGCCGCGCACCCGGGCCTGGAGGTCCGGGTGCGGGAGGCCGAGGCGGCCGAGGCGTACGCGCTGCTGTCGGCCGGCGAGGTGGACCTGGCCCTGTCGCTGGCGGCGCACGCGCCGACGGCCCGGGACCCCGAGTTCAGCCGTCTGCCGCTGCTTGCCGATCCGCTGGACGTGGCGCTGCCGGCCGGGCACGCGCTGGCGGGGGCGCCGGGACTGCGGCTGGCCGACCTGTCGGGGGAGCGGTGGATCTTCGGGGGCAGCGGGCCCTGGTCGGAGATCACCAGGGCGGCCTGCGAGGCGGCCGGGTTCGTGCCGGAGCAGGCGCATTCCGCGGCCGGGTGGACGGCGATCCTGGCGATGGTGGAGGCCGGGATGGGCATCGCGCTGGTGCCCCGCATGGTGGCCGCCGACCGCGCGTCGGGGGTGCTGACGCGGGTGCTGGAGGCGGACCAGCCGCGCCGCCATGTCGTGGCGGCGGTGCGGCGGGGCGCGGAGGCGGCCCCGGCGGTGGCCCGGCTCGTGGCGGCGCTGCGGGAGGTGGCGGCGCGGCGGTAGCCGCCGGTGGGGCGTGGTCGCGGAGTCCGGCGGGCGGCCGGTCAGCGGGGGTGGGCCAGGCCCCGGAGCAGCTCGTCGGCGGCGGCCTTGATCTCGTCCACCGTCCGCCCGGCGTCCCGCGTCAGATGGTGCGTCAGGCTCGGCATGAACGGGGCGAGCAGCATGTGGGCCAGCAGGGAGGCGTCGGCCTCCGGCCGGACGCGGGTGACGAGCACGGTCACATGGGTGTGCATGGTCGCGTACGCCCCGCTGCTGTAGCGGGCGCTGGGCGCGGCCGTCTCGGCGGCGAGCATCATGTCGAGCTGGTCGGTGACGCGGTCGGCCAGCGCGTGCAGGAAGGCGCGCAGCCGTTCCAGCGGCGGCGCGTCCGGGCCCAGCGGCGGAGGGCCGGTCATGAACGCCTCCTGGAACCGCTTCTCGCGCTCGTCGAGCAGGGCGAACAGCAGTTGGGCGACGTCCCCGAAGCGCCGGTAGACCGTCCCCACGCCGATGCCCGTCTCATGGGCGACCGCGTTCATGGTCAGGGCGTCCGGTCCCTTGTCGGCGACGATCCGCGCGGCCGCCTCCAGGATGCGGCGGCGGTTGTCGGCCGCGTCCGCGCGCTCGGCGCGCCCCGCCCGGCCTGCGGGGGATCCGCCCGCGAGCGGGAGGCGGGCACGCTGCGGCTCGTCCATGGTTCCAGCATAGCGCCGGTAACGGAAAGCTATCCGTTTCTCGCCCGGCGGGCCTTGTCGTGCGGATAGTTATCCGCTTAGTCTCGGGGTGTCAGCAAGCGGATAGCGATCCGCTCAGCACTTCGCGAAGGGGTCCGGCCATGCCTCCCAAGATCGCCGTCATCTACTACTCCGCCACCGGCAACGTGCACACGCTCGCCGAGGCCGTCGCCGAGGGGGCCGAGAAGGCCGGCGCGGAGGTCCGCCTCCGCCGGGTTCCCGAACTCGCGCCGGACAGCGCCATCGACGCGCTGCCCGCCTGGCGCGAACACGCCGACGCCACCCGGCATGTGGAGGTGGCCACCCTCGACGACCTCTCCTGGGCCGACGCCTACGCCTTCGGCACCCCGACCCGGTACGGCAACATCTCCTCGCAGCTCAAGCAGTTCCTCGACACCACCGGGGGGCTGTGGCAGCAGGGCACCTTCACCGACAAGCCGGCCACGGGCTTCGTCAGCGCCGCCAACACCCACGGCGGCAACGAGTCCACGCTGCTCGCCCTCTACAACACCTTCCACCACTGGGGCTCGCTGATCGTGTCCCCCGGGTACACCGATCCCGCGGTCTACGCGGCCGGCGGCAACCCCTACGGCACGTCCCACGCCTCCCGCGGGGGAGCGCCCGGCGACGAGGTCCTCGCGGCCGCCCGGCACCAGGGGCGGCGCCTGGCCGGGATCACCCGGCGCCTCCTTTCGGCGGGACCGAGCGGCGAGTGACGGAACTCCCGGCCTGACGGGTCGGGCTGCGGGACGGTCGGTGCATGACCTTCGACTCCCGCCTCCGCTTCGCGCTGCCCGCCCCGGCCGGGGCCACCCACGTCCGCCTCGCCGCCTTCCCCGGCGGCGTCGCCCGCATGCGCCTCCACGGCTCACTCACCGAACGCGGCGCCGCCGCCCCGCGCGCCCGCTGGACGCGGCTGACCGGCTGGCCCACGGCCGCACCGGTGCTCAACCGGTCACGAGGCCTCCGGGGTCACGGCGAGGGAGTGCAGGTAGCGCATCAGCGTCATCAGGACGTCGCGGCTGGAGTCGCGGCGCCGGGCGTCGCACACGACGATCGGTACGGACCCGGGCAGGTCGAGGGCGCCGCGCAGTTCCTCCAGGGGGTGCTCGGGCGCTCCGGGGAAGGAGTTGACGGCCACGACGAACGGCACGCCACGCTCCTCCAGCCTGCCGATCACGTCGAAGCTGACCTCCAGGCGGCGGGTGTCGACCAGCACCACGGCACCGAGGGCGCCCTCGAACAGGCCCCGCCACAGGAACCAGAAGCGTTCCTGGCCGGGGGTGCCGAAGAGATACAGCACCAGTTCCTCGTTGATGCTGATCCGCCCGAAGTCCATCGCCACGGTGGTGGAGCTCTTGCGCTCCACGCCCGCGATGTCGTCGACGCCGACCCCGGCCTGGGTCATCGTCTCCTCGGTGGTCAGCGGCCGGATCTCGCTCACCGAGCCGACCAGGGTCGTCTTGCCCACCCCGAAGCCGCCGACGACCACCACCTTGACGGCGGCGGCGGCCGTCGCCGGGAGGGCGTCCGCGGAGCGCGGGCCGGCGGGCGGCTCAGAGCTTCTGAAGTCCATCGATCACTGCCTCAATCAGTGCCAGGTCGGGGAGTCGGGCCGGTGCGACGGGCTCGCGCGCCAGCACGTGCCCGTCGGCGAGCAGGTCGCCCACCAGGACGGTCACCACACTCACCGGCAGCAGGAGGTACGCGGAGATCTCGGCCACCGACAGCGGCGCCTGGCACATCCGCATGATCGCCGTGTGCTCCGGCTGCATCCCGGGCCTGGGGCCCGACCTGGCCACGATCAGCGTGACCAGGTCGAGCGGGGCGGACCCTAATGAGCCGCTGCGGCCACCGGTGATCACGTACAGCCGCTCGGGGCTGCCGTCCTCCCAGTCGTGGTCGTCACCGCGCCGGTGGTCGGGGTCGCTCACGCGGGCTGCCCGTCGCGGCGGGGCGGGCTGCTGAGGTGCTCTCCGATCCGTGCCACCAGGTCGCGCATCCGCTGGCCCATCAGACCGGCGTCGACGCCCTCGTCGGCCAGGACGGCGAGGTACGCGCCGGCGCCGGCCGCCATCAGGTAGAAGAAGCCGCCGTCCATCTCGATCACCACGAGCCGCATCCGGCCCTCGCTGTGCGGCAGTTCGGCGGCGACGGCGCCCGCGAGGCTCTGGAGGCCGGCGCAGGCGGCGGCCAGCCGGTCGGCGGTGTCGGTCTCGGCGCCGTACTGCGCCATGCGCAGGCCGTCGGCGGAGAGCACGATGACGTGGCGGGTCTGCGGAACGCTCTCGGCCAGGTCCTTGAGCATCCAGTCCATGTCGGGCCGCTGCTGACTCATGGCTGTTCCCCCTTGCTCGCCGGGGCCGGCGAGGCGTCGCTGTTCTGGTCTGCGCCGGTCTGGCGTTCCCCGGCCAGGCCGCTCTGGAAGGCGGCCAGCCACATGCCGGGCTGCACCTGGGGCGCGGGCTCCGGCGCGGTGGTGGCGGTCCGGGTGGTCGTGGTGGTGTTCCCGCCGGTCACGGCGGTGGTCCCGGTGGTCTCCGCGGTCCCGGGAAGCGCGGTGGTCCCGGTGGTCTCCGCGGTCCCGCCGGGTGCGTCGGGCCGGGCCGGGGCGGTCACCCGGGTCTTGCGCCGCCGCTGGGGCAGACCGCTGGGCGTCCGCTCGGTCACGAGCGGCCCGCCGTGGTCGGACGGGCCGGCCGGGTGCGGTGCGGGGACGGGGCCGGTCGGGCCGGTCACCGGGCGGGCGGGGCCGGAGGGCTGCCCGGCCGCCTCCCGCGCGGCCGGGGCCAGGGCCCGCCGGGGCCCGGAGGAGGTGCCGATGCCGTGGGCGAGCCCGGTGGCGGCCGAGGTGGTGGTGATCAGGTCCTGCGGGACCACCAGCACCGCGCGGACACCGCCGTACGCGGACGACCGCAGCGAGACCTGGAAGCCGTACGCCTGTGACAGCCGGCCCACCACGGCCAGACCCAGCCGGGGCGTCTCGCCCAGATCGTTGAGGTCGATGCCCTGCTGGGCCTGGCGCAGCATGCGCTCGGCCCTGTTCCGGGCCTCCTCGCTCATGCTGACGCCCCCGTCCTCGATCTCGACGGCGATGCCCGCGTTCACGTCCACCGCGGTCAGATGGACCTTGGTCTGCGGCGGCGAGTAGCGGGTGGCGTTGTCGAGGAGCTCGGCCAGCGCGTGGATGAGGGGTTCGACGGCGGGGCCGACGACGGCGACCTCGGAGACCGAGTGCAGCTCGACCCGCTGGTAGTCGATGATCCGGGACATCGCGCCGCGCAGCACGCTGTAGAGCGGCACGGCCTTGTTCCACTGGCGGCCCGGGCGCGCGCCGCCGAGCACGGCGATGGAGTCGGCGAGCCGGCCGATCAGCGCGGTGCCGTGGTCGAGCCGCAGCAGGTCGCCGAAGACGCTCGGGCTCTGCCCGTGCCGGTCCTCCATGTCCCGCAGCTCCTGGGCCTGCTGGTGCACGATGGCCTGGACGCGGCGCGCGATGTTCACGAAGGCCCGCTGCGCCGATTCGCGCAGGTCCTCCTCGGCGACCACCGCGTCCAGCACCGAGCGCAGCACCGCCCGGTGGACGGACCGGAACTCCGGCGTGAGCCCGGGCCCGTAGGAGTCGGCGGCCTCCAGCGAGGCGAGCACGTCCTCGGGGAACTCGCCCTCGCGCAGCCGCCGCACGACGTCCGGCAGCAGGGTGTCGGCGAGCCGTACCGTCTCCGCCTCCTGCCGGGCGAGGGCGGTCCGCTGCTCGGCCACCTCGGCGCGCAGGGAGGCCAGTTCCCGGCCGCGCCGGGCGGCCACGGCGCAGGCGAGCGCGGCCACCGCGGTGGCGGCCGCCCCGAGCCAGCCGACCGGGGTGCGGGCGGGTGCGGCGACGAGGGCCACGGCGACGGCGGTGCCCGCTGCGATCACGATGGCGGGCAACGCCCATATGACGGGTGAGGCGGGCCCTGGACTACCGGGCGACGATCCCTCTCGAACCATCAGAACCCTTAAACGATCGAAAGCGAAAGATCAAAGGACACAACGGCCCGGAAGCTTATCGGTTGTCGTGCACGCCTCTTGACAGCGGGTCAGCATGCGGACGTCCCGCCCTGGCCCGGGAGTTGGCCCCTCCCCGCCCCGGAACCCGGAGCGCCTTGCCCCGGCACCCGGACCGCCTTGCCCCGAGACCCGGACCGCCTTGCCCCCGGCACCCGGACCCGCCCCGGCACGGCACCCCCGGCCCGCCCCGGACCCGGACACGAAGCCGCCCCGGACCCGGTGGACCCGGGGCCGGGGCGGACGTCCGTACCGGTGGTGTTACGCGTCGGCCGCCTGCGCCCGCAGCGCGCGCTCCACGCCCGACCGCGACTCGGACACCAGCCGCCGCAGCGCCGCGTTGGGCCCGGCGCTCGCCAGCCACGCGTCCGTGGCCTCCAGGGTCTCCGGGGACACCTGGAGCGCCGGGTACAGCCCCACCGCGATCTGCTGGGCCATCTCGTGCGACCGGGACTCCCACACGTCCTTGACCACCGCGAAGTACCGCTCCGCGTACGGGGCCAGCAGCTCGCGCTGGTCGGTCTGGACGAAGCCGCCGATCACCGCCTCCTGCACGGCGTTGGGGAGCTTGTCGGAGTCGACCACCGACGCCCACGCCTCGGCCTTGGCCTCCTCGGTCGGCCGGGCCGCCCGCGCGGTGGCCGCGTGCCGCTCGCCCGCCGCGGTGCGGTCCCGCTCGTACTCCGCGGCGATCTCCGCCTCGTCGTACACACCCGTGGCGGCCAGCCGCTCCACGAACGCCCAGCGCAGCTCGGTGTCGACGACCAGGCCGTCGATCGTCTCCGTGCCCTCCAGCAGGCCCGACAGCAGGTCGAGCTGCTGCGGCGTGCGGGCGGTCGCCGCGAACGCCCGCGCCCACGCGAGCTGGTGGTCGCTGCCCGGCTCCGCGGTGCGCAGGTGGGCCAGCGTGGCCTCGGTCCAGCGCCCCAGCGCCGCCTCCCGCCGCTCGGGCGCCGCGTACAGGTCCAGCGCCAGCTTCACCTGCCGGTGCAGCGACTGCACCACGCCGATGTCCGACTCCTTGGCGATGCCGGACAGCACCAGCTCCAGGTAGGCGTGCGTGGCCAGCTCGCCGTCCCGCGTCATGTCCCAGGCCGACGCCCAGCACAGGGCGCGCGGCAGCGACTCGGTGAAGTCGCCCAGGTGCGCGGTGACGTTCTCCAGCGACACCTCGTCCAGCCGGACCTTGGCGTACGACAGGTCGTCGTCGTTGAGCAGCACCACCGCCGGACGGCGCGTGCCGACCAGCCGGGACACCTCCGTCCGCTCGGTCGCCGTGACGTCCAGCTCCACCCGGTCCGTACGGACCAGCTTGCCGTCCTGGAGCTCGTACAGGCCGATCGCGATCCGGTGCGGCCGCAGCACCGGCTCGCCCTTCGCGCCGGCCGGCAGCGCCGGGACCTCCTGGCGGACCGCGAAGGAGGTGATCACCCCGTCGCCGTCGACCTCGATCTCCGGGCGCAGCACATTGATACCGGCCGTTTCCAGCCATGCCTTGGACCAGGTCCGCAGGTCGCGCCCGGAGGTCTCCTCCAGCGCGCCCAGCAGGTCCGACAGACGGGTGTTGCCGTAGGCGTGGCGCTTGAAGTACGCCTGCACGCCGCGGAAGAAGGCGTCCTCGCCGACGTACGCCACGAGCTGCTTGAGCACCGAGGCGCCCTTGGCGTAGGTGATGCCGTCGAAGTTGACCAGGACGTCGTCCAGGTCGTTGATCTCGGCCATGATCGGGTGCGTGGACGGGAGCTGGTCCTGCCGGTACGCCCAGGTCTTCATCGAGTTGGCGAACGTCGTCCACGAGTGCGGCCAGCGCGAGCCGGGCGCCGCGGCCTGGCAGGCGATCGACGTGTAGGTGGCGAACGACTCGTTCAGCCACAGGTCGTTCCACCACTCCATGGTGACCAGGTCGCCGAACCACATGTGCGCCAGCTCGTGCAGGATGGTCTCGGCCCGCACCTCGTACGCCGCGTCCGTCACCTTGGAACGGAAGACGTACTGGTCGCGGATGGTCACCGCGCCCGCGTTCTCCATCGCGCCCGCGTTGAACTCCGGCACGAAGAGCTGGTCGTACTTGGCGAAGGGGTAGGCGTAGTCGAACTTCTCCTGGAACCAGTCGAAGCCCTGCCGCGTCACCTCGAAGATCGCGTCCGCGTCCAGGTACTCGGCCAGCGACGGACGGCAGTAGATGCCCAGCGGCACCACCTGGCCGCCGTTCTCGTAGGTGCTGTGCACCGCGTGGTACGGGCCGACGATCAGCGCCGTGACGTAGGTGGACATCCGGGGCGTCGGCTCGAAGGCCCAGACGTCGTCCACGGGCTCGGGCGTCGGGCTGTTGGAGATGACCGTCCAGCCGGCCGGGGCCTTCACGGTGAACCGGAACGTCGCCTTCAGGTCCGGCTGCTCGAAGCTGGCGAAGACCCGCCGCGCGTCCGGCACCTCGAACTGGGTGTACAGGTACACCTGGTCGTCGACCGGGTCGACGAACTTGTGCAGGCCCTCGCCGGTGTTCGTGTACGCGCAGTCCGCCACGACCTTCAGCTCGTTGCGGCCCCGGTGCAGGTGCTTGAGCGCGATGCGGGAGTCCCGGAACACGGCGGCCACGTCCAGCGCCTTGCCGTTCAGCACCACCTGGTGCACGGCCGGCGCCACCAGGTCGATGAACGACTCCGCCCCGTCCTCGGCGGAATCGAAGCGCACGGTGGTCACGGACCGGTAGGTCGCGTCCTCCTGCGCGCCACTGAGATCGAGGTCGATCTCGTACGAGTCCACGGTCAGCAGCTCCGCCCGCCGCTGGGCCTCTTCACGGGTCAGGTTCGTGCCAGGCACCCGGTCATCTCCTCGTTGTGTGACGTTTCCGGCCATCCTTCCACGACGGGTGCGGAACACGATGACCCATTACCGCCAGCGCCCCCGGGTGCCGTACCCCCACGCTGGTCGCATGACGACCACGTACACCGCACGCCCCATCGACCCCGCCACCGTGCGGGACCTGCGCGGCACCGACGACGCGGGCCGCCCCCTCGCCCCGCGCGCCGACGAGGAGGGCGGCTCCCCGCTGCGCTGCTGCCTGCGGCTCTCCGAGCCCGGGGAGCGTGTCGCGCTCGTCTCCTACGCCCCGCTGCGCCGCTGGGCCGCCGAAACGGGGGCCGCGCCCGGCGCGTACGACGAACAGGGCCCGGTCTTCATCCACGCCGAGGCGTGCGCCGGGCCAGCGGACGGGAGCGACGGCTACCCCTTCGCACGCCCCGGCGCGCTGCGCACCGTCCGCCGCTACGACGCCGGCGGGCGGATCGTCGGCGGTCGGCTCCTGGAGGTTCCCGAGGACGCCACCGAGGCCTTCGACCGGGCGTTCGCCGACGCCTTCGCCGACCCGGCCGTCGCGCTCGTGCACGTCAGGGCCGTGGAGTACGGCTGCTTCCACTTCGAGGTACGCCGCCCCGGCGACGACCCCGCCGCACCCGGCGCCGTCCCCGCCGCACGCCCGGCGTGAGGACGCGGGCCACGGGCGTGAGGACCCGGGCCACGGCGTGAGGACCCCGGCCACGGGGGAGGAGCGGCGGGTACGGCGAAGGGCGGCCCACCCGCCCGGGTGAGCCGCCCTCCCCGCCGTACCGACGGCGTCAGGCGCTCCTGAGCTCCTCGGCCACCAGCTCCGCGATCTGCACCGCGTTCAGCGCGGCGCCCTTGCGGAGGTTGTCGCCCGACAGGAACAGCGCCAGGCCGTTCTCCACCGTCTCGTCCACGCGGATGCGGCCCACGTAGGAGACGTCCTTGCCGGCCGCCTGGAGCGGGGTCGGGATCTCGGACAGCTCGACGCCCTCGGCGTCCTTCAGCAGCTCGTGGGCGCGCTCCACGCTGATCGGACGCGCGAAGCGGGCGTTGACCTGGAGGGAGTGGCCGGAGAAGACCGGGACGCGCACGCACGTGCCGGACACCTTCAGCTCCGGGATCTCCAGGATCTTGCGGGACTCGTTGCGGAGCTTCTGCTCCTCGTCCGTCTCGAAGGAACCGTCGTCGACGATCGAGCCGGCCAGCGGCAGCACGTTGAAGGCGATCGGGCGCTTGTAGACGCCGGGCTCCGGGTACGCCACGGCCGCACCGTCGTGGGTGAGCTCGGCGGCCTTCTCGGCCACGGCCTTGACCTGGCCGTCCAGCTCCGCGACGCCCGCCAGGCCCGAGCCGGAGACGGCCTGGTACGTGGTGGCGACCAGGGCGGTCAGGCCCGCCTCCTGGTGCAGCGGCTTGAGCACCGGCATCGCGGCCATGGTCGTGCAGTTCGGGTTGGCGATGATCCCCTTGGGGCGGTCCGTGACCGCGTGCGGGTTCACCTCGGAGACCACCAGCGGCACCTCGGGGTCCCGGCGCCAGGCGGAGGAGTTGTCGATCACCACGGCACCCTGCGAGGCGACCTTCTCGGCCAGCGCCCGCGAGGTGGCGCCACCGGCGGAGAACAGCACGATGTCCAGACCGGTGTAGTCGGCCGTGGAGGCGTCCTCGACGGTCACCCCGTCCAGGACGGTGCCCGCGGAGCGGGCGGAGGCGAACAGCCGCAGCTCGTCGACCGGGAAGTTCCGCTCCGTGAGGATCTTGCGCATGACCGTGCCGACCTGACCGGTGGCTCCGACGATTCCGACCTTCACGGGGACTCCTCCGTACGTGCTTGCGGGCCTGGCGGCCTGGGTGCCGCACCCATGATGCGTATCACCTGGCCCGGCTTGTCCAATTCATTGTCCGCGACGTGAGAAGCAGCACGCGGGGAACGGAAAGGGCGGGCGCCCGGTCCGGACGCCCGCCCTCACTCACCGTACCGACGGTGTCACGGCGTGACCTTCCCGATCACGACGCTGCCCGTGCCCGCGGCCGTGCCGCGCGCCGTCAGCAGCGACACCTCGCCGAAGAACTGCCGTCCCTCGGGAGCCGCGCCGTTCACCAGGACCTCCGCCGAGACCTGCGCGGAGGCGCCGCTCGCCAGGGCGACCGGCTTGTTCTCGTCGACCTTCAGCGTGCCGAGCGAGGACGAGAAGTACACGTCCTTGTAGTCGTACGTGGTCGAGCCGGACGGGACCGCGTAGCCGTCGACGACGATCGTGTACGTGCCCGCGGCGGGCTTGACCAGCGAGACCGCCTCCTCCGAGTCACCGTCGGCGGAGGAGCCCACGACCTTGCCGTCCTTCAGGACGCTCAGGTCGAGGTCGGCACCCTTGTCGGAGGTGTTGCCGATCACCACGTCGAGGCGCTCCACACCCTCGCCGACCGTCACCGTGCTGGTCTGCGACTCGTGGTTCGCAATCGTCGGCGCGGCGACCTTCGCGGAGCCGAGCGGTCCGCCCTTCAGCCGGCCGTCGAGGGCCGCGAAGGCGTTGGTGACCTTCCAGTCGACCGCGGCCGGCGTGCCGACCTTCGCCTCGGGGACCGTCTTCACGGCCGGGTCGAAGGCGGCGCCCAGCAGCGTGACGTCCAGCTTGTACGGGTTGTCCAGGTCGGGCGACGTACGGCGCGACTCGACCTCGATCTCCCACACGCCCGGCGCCGGGGCGGCGTACGAGCGCACGTCCGGACGGCAGGTGTTGGCCGGGTTGTAGTGCGGGTAGCACAGGTTGGACGCGGTGTCCTCGACGGCCACGCCGTACGGGTGGATGGAGATGAACCGGGTCTGGCTCTTCTCCTTCAGCCCGCTGATCGCGACCTCCAGCGCCTTGGCGCCCTCGGGCACGGTCACGAAGTACGACCTGTGGCTGTTGCGCTGCACGCTGCCGCTCGCCGAGAAGGTGTACGGGGCCTTCGCCAGGTCCTGCGAGACGACCACGGTGGCGAGGATCTGCTTGTCCACGCCCTCGGTGTCCTCGTCGTCCGCCTCCAGGATCGCGCTGTGCACACCGGCGGAACCGGGCCTGGCCTGCACCTTGACGGTGACCGGCTTGTTCAGCGGCAGCTCCACCTCGTCGTCGCCGAGGATGCGGAAGGTGCCGTCGTTGTACTTCAGGTCCAGCTCGTGCTCGACCGGCCGGTCCGGACCGGTCGTGCGCGTGATGGTGACGTCGTAGACCTTCTTCTGCTTGACCTTGAGGCCGCCCTCACGGTCGTAGATGCCGGTGCCGGGCTTGGTCAGGTGCTGGTCCAGCGCGGTGTCGACGGGCGCGGCGACCTTGTAGTCGTGCGCGGTCGCACCGTCCTTGATCGACTCCCAGGCCTCGACGACGTCGATCAGACCGGCGCCCTGCTCGTGCGCGGCCACCCCGGAGATCCGGCGCGCGGTGCTGGTCAGCGCGGTGCGCAGGGTCAGCGGCGACAGCTCGATCTTCTTCTGCTTGGCGGCCGAGAGCAGCAGCGCGCTCGCGCCCGCCGCCTGCGGCGAGGACATCGAGGTGCCGTTGAGCATCCCGTACCCGGCGGGCAGCTTGTAGCTGGTCTCGGGCACGCCGGCGCCCGCCATCCACAGCGGGATGGTGTTGACCGCCGAGCCGGGCGCGGAGATCGTCGGCGTGAAGCCGCCGTCCTCACGCGGGCCGCGCGAGGAGAACGGGAACATGGCGTACTTCTTCTCGACGACCGAGTTGTAGTTCGCCGCCCAGGTCTCCCGGGAGATGGCCGCGCCGACCGAGACGACCTTGTCGGCCAGGCCGGGGTCGCCGATCGTGTTGATGCCGGGGCCCTCGTTGCCGGCCGAGATGACGAGCTGGACGCCGTAGGTGTCGATGAGCCGGCCGTACAGCTCGGCACGCGCGTTGTCACCGGAGTTGAGCGCCGGCAGGCCGCCGATGGACATGTTGACGATGTCCACGCCGCGGTTGATCACCAGGTCGGCCATGCCCTCGGTCAGGGCGGTGTTGGTGCAGCCGCCGGACCAGGTGCAGGCGCGCGAGGAGACGAGCTTCGCGCCGGGCGCGGCGCCGTTCATCTTCCCGCCGAACAGCCCGTGGGCGGCGGTGATGCCGGCGACGTGCGACCCGTGGTCCGACTCGATGACGCCGATGTTGACGTAGTCGGCCTTGTCGCCGTTGGCGTTGTACTCGACGTCCTTGCGGATCTCGACCACGAACGGGATGCGCTCGGCGACCTCGGTGGCCGGGTTGTCCGTACCGAAGTGGCCGATCTGGAAGCCGTCCTTGTACGGCTTCATCGCCACGTCGTCGGTGAAGTCGGCGTTGTCGTTCAGGTCGACCCGGACGGTGCCGGCGGCCGCGTCGTAGAGCACGCCCCACGCGTCGGTGGTGTCGCCGTCCCGGTTGAGGTCACCGGCCATGTCGCCACCCTTGGTGACGGCCTCGGCGAAGCGGCTGTAGGCCTGCTTGCCGGCCGGGGCCTTCCAGGTGCGCCCGTCGGCGGTGAACGTGGGCCCCTCCACGGCCACGTTCATCCGGCGCCAGGTGCCGTCGGCGTCCCCGACCGGGTCGGTCGCGGTCACCCAGTCGGTGATCTTGCGCTCGCCCGTGGTGGTCTTCTGGAGCGCCGGGTGGTCCAGGTCGACGCCCGAGTCCAGGATGCCGATGGTCACCCCCCGCCCGTCGGCCTTGGGGTGGTCCTGCACGAACTCGACCGCGCCCGTCTCGAAGGACGGGTTGTACGGGTTCTTCGCCGGGGTCTTCGCACCCGGCCCCGGGTAGGTGGCCGTCCCGCCCCGGGCGCCGGCCGCGGCGTCCCGTGCTGCGGAGGCGCCCGCGTCGGGCGACGGGTCGTCCAGTCGTATCTCGTACTGGAGGTCGATGCCCTTCACCGACGGCAGCTTCGCCGCCGAGGCGAGCGCGGCCTCCGCCTTCGCGGTGGGCAGGGTGGCGCGGACGTAGCCGAGCTTGTCGTAGGTCGTGCCGACCGTGGCGCCGGTGACGCCGTCGAGCTGTCCGGCGACCTGCTCGGTCTGGCCGGGGGCGGTGGCCACCATGACGGTGACGGTCTTCTTGCCCGTGGCCTCGGCCTCGGCGAGCCGCTCGGCGTCGGCCTGGCCCAGCTTGTCCGCGGTGGCGGACGGGGGGACGGGCTTGGGGGGTGCGGGGTCCGCCGGGCCGGCGGCGAAGACCGGGGCGGTGCCGGCCGCGACGAGCGCGGCCACCAGGCCGGCGGCGGCGGCCACGCGGGCCGCGCGTCTGTGGCCGGGGGTCGGGCTCCCTGGTATGGAGCCCTGGGATTCGAGGGTGGTCATCAGCATCCCTGTTGTGAAAGAGACAGTCCGGAATTCGGAGCCGGATGACCGCTCACCCTGTCGTAAGTGGAGGGGGTTTGTGGAGGGTTGCCGGAGGTCGGGATGCGGTCATGGCGTACATCCGCCACTGCGGGATGTACGCCATGAGGAGCGAACCGGGGTGAAACCCCCATAACTAGTTGAGCGTTGATCTTTCAGCCGCCGCTCCCCGCCGAACCCGCCCGCCGCCGGTCTAACCTCGGCCCATGAACCAGAGGTTGAGAGTCGCCGCCTACGCCGTGTGCGTACGGGACGGACAGCTCCTGCTGGCCCGCTGCACGGCCCCCGACGGCAGCAAGGAATGGTCGCTCCCGGGCGGCGGCATGGACCACGGCGAGGACCCGATGCACACCGCCGTGCGGGAGGTCGAGGAGGAGACCGGCTACCTCGCCGAGATGACGGCCCTCCTCGGCGTGGACTCCCGGCGCCGCCACTACGGCCGCCGCCTCGGCCCGGCCACCGACTTCCACGCCCTGCGCATCCTCTACGAGGGCCGCATAACGGGCGGGGAGCTGCGGCCCGAGGTGGGCGGCTCCACCGACCTCGCCGCCTGGCACCCGCTGGACGCCGTGCCCGCGCTCGCCCGCGTGGGGGTCGTCGACGCCGGACTGCGGCTCTGGCGCGAGCGGCCCGCCACCGGAAACCTCGGCCACGTCGGCTGAAACCCGCTCAACCCTCCGGCGCCCGGCAACCGTTCCGCCCACCGCCGCGGTCCTGCCCCCCGACCGCACCAACGCGCAGAGGGGAACCCCGACATGCCGGTACGCAGGACCCTGCCCGCCCTGATGGTGGCGGCGGCACTCGCCGTCACCGCCTTCACCGCCCCCGCCACCGCCGCCGAACGGCCCGCACGCCCCGGCGGCGACCACCGGCGGACCCAGGAGGCGGTCGACGCCCTCGTCCGGGCGGGCGTTCCCGGCGCGCTCGCCCAGGCCCGGGACGAGCACGGCACCTGGAACGGCTCCGCCGGCGTCGCCGACCGCACCACCGGCCGCCCGCGCCTGCCGAAGGACCGCTACCGCATCGGCTCCATCACCAAGCCGTTCATCGCGACCGTCCTGCTGCAACTCCAGGCGGAGGGCCGCCTCGACCTCGACGACCCCGTCGAGCGATGGCTGCCGGGCGTCGTCCGGGGCAACGGCCACGACGGGCGGCGGATCACCCTGCGCCAGATGCTGAACCACACCAGCGGGATCTTCGACATCACCTCCGACCCGGCCTACCGGCAGCAGGTCTTCAGCCCCGACTTCCTCCGCCACCGCTACGACACGCGGACACCGCGCGACATGGTGGCCATCGCCATGCGGCACCGCCCCGACTTCGCACCCGGCACCGACTGGAGCTACTCCAACACCAACTACCTGCTCGCCGGCATGGTCATCGAGAAGGTCACCGGCCGGCCCTACGGCACGGAGGTCGAGCGCCGGATCCTCAAGCCCCTGAAGCTGCGCGCCACCAGCCTTCCCGGTACCGACGCCAGGATGCCGCGGCCCAGCGGCCGGGCGTACTCGCGGCTCTTCGCCGGTCCGGACGCCGAGATCCACGACATGACCGAGCTGAACCCCTCGATCGCCGGACCCGCCGGCGAGATGATCTCCGACTCGGCGGACCTCCAGCGCTTCGTCCGGGCCCTGATGACCGGCCGGCTGCTGCCGCCGCGCGAGACCCGGGAGATGACCACCACGGTCCCGATCGGCGAGGACGCCCCCACCGCCCGCTACGGGCTGGGGCTGATGATGGACCGGCTGAGCTGCGGTACGGAGGTCTGGGGACACAACGGCGGCATCCACGGCTCCACTTCGGGGGTGCTGTCCACCCGGGACGGGCGCCACACGCTGGCGACCAACGTCAACGGCGACTGGGCGGGGGACACGCGCGCGGTGGTCGAGGCGGAGTTCTGCGGCTGATCCCGCCCGCCGTTCCCGTTCCCGCCCGCCGTTCAGCGCGGCAGGACGACCAGGTAGGCGGCCGGGGCCCGGTCCCCGGCCGCCATCAGCGCGGTACGCACCACCACCGCCTGCTGCTCCACGGCGTCCCGCAGCTTCCGGGGCGTGATGTGGACGACGGTGACGCCGAGCCGCTCCAGGTGCTCGCGCTTGCGGGTGTACTCCGTCCACAGCGCGCCGTCGTCGTGGCGCGGTGAGCGGGTGTCGAGCTCCACGGCCACCGCGTGGTCGGGCCAGTACGCGTCCACCCCGCCGAGGTGCGGACCGCCCGGCAGCCGGAGGTCGACGTTCCACAGCGGTCCGGGCAGCCCGTGCGCCCGCACCATCTCGTACAGCCGGCCCTCGGACAGCGCCCGCCCCTCGGCGAGCAGCGAGTCGACCGCGTCCACCACATGCGGCCGCGTCAGCAGCCGGGCCCGGTCCAACTCCCGGACGACCAGCGTCGGTTCGCAGTGGCCGCCCCGTACCGCCTCGGTCAGCAGCCGGCGTACGGTCGCGGCGTCCGCGATCTGCGCGACGGCGTCCGCCAGCGCGCGGGCCACCGGGGCGACGGGCACCCCGGTGATCTGCCGCGGCTCGGGCAGCCGGGCCGTCCGCACGATCCGTACGCACCCGGTGGACCGCAGCCGCCGGGTGCGCGGGACCAGGACGTCGATGCGGTCCAGCGCCGGCAGCGGCGGGGCGGCCGCGAACCGGTACAGCGCGAGCGCGGCCGCGCCGGTGACCATCGCCTCGGACGGCTGCGGCTCCCGCTGGGCGTACAACAGGGCCGCGTGCAGCCGCTCCTCGCTGGTGGGCGGCCCGGGGTGCAGCAGGTACACGCCCGGCAGGAACTGCTGCCAGGGCCCGCCGGCCCGGCACTGGGCGCCGGCCTCGGCGGCGGACACGCCGTGCGCCCGCAACTGCGCGGCGGACAGCACCCGGCGCCGGTCGGCGGCCAGGTGGGACAGGGGGCGGGGGGAGAGCGGGGTGTTGGTCATGCCCCGGGGTTTCCCGGCAACCGCCCCCGCCCTAACCGCTGTTACACGCCCGTCGACAATTCGGGACGACCCCGTCCTAAAGTACGGGCGTTCGACTGCCGATCAGGGACCCCGATCAGGCCCCCGACCAGCACCGCCGCCCCCCGCTCGGACGGATGTCCGTCCCGGGAACGCCCGCGCGGGCCCCGGCCCGTCCCCGAGGCGGGCCCTTCCCGGCCGGCACCCCAGGAACACCCCCGGAACACCCCCGCGGCCACCCGGGAGGGTGATCCCGCGCCCGCCGGGCCCGGCGTGGCCGTCAGACGGCCGAGGCGTCGCACCGCTGGGCGCGCAGCGCGCGGGCCAGGTCGTCGCGGGACTCCAGGACCAGGCGCCGCAGCGCCGGGGCGGCCGACTCGTGGGCGGCGAGCCACGCGTCGGCGGCCTCCAGCGTCGCCGGGTCGTCCTGGAGGGACGGGAACAGGCCCCGTACCACGTCCATGCCGATCTGGATCGACCGCTCGGCCCACACCCGCTCGATCGCCGCGAAGTACTTCGGCGCGTACGGGGCCAGCAGCGCCCGCTGCGACGGCTGGCCGAAGCCCGCGATCGTCGCCTCCACCAGCGCGTTGGACAGGGCGTCCGACTCGACGACCTGCGCCCACGCCTGGGCCTTGACGGCCTCGGAGGGGCGGGCGGCCAGACAGCGGACCTGGTGGCGCTTGCCCGAGGCGGTGTCGTCGCGCGCCAGTTCCGCCGCGATCACCGTCTCGTCCGCGCCGCCGTGCGCGGCCAGCGCCTCCAGGAACGACCAGCGCAGCTCCTGGTCCACGTCCAGTCCGTCGATCTTCGACGTGCCCTCCAGCAGCTCCTCCAGCAGCCGGTGGTCCGCTTCGGTCGTCGCCGTCGCGGCGAAGAACCGCGCCCAGGTGAGCTGCTGCTCACTGCCCGGCTCCGCGGCCCGCAGCTCCCCGAGGGCGCCCTCGGCCAGCAGCCGGCCACCCTCCTCGCGCCGCTCCGGCGCGGTGTAGTGCACCAGCGCGGTCCGCGCCCAGGCGTGCAGCATCTGGAGCACGCCGATCTCCGACTCGCGCCCGGCGAAGGCCAGTACCAGGGCGATGAAGTCCCGGGCCGGCAGCACCGCGTCCCGCGTCAGGTTCCACAGCGCCGACCAGCACAGCGCCCGCGCCAGCGGGTCCGTCAGGTCGCCCAGGTGCTCCCGCAGCGTCGCCAGCGAGTCCTCGTCGAAGCGGACCTTGCAGTACGTGAGGTCGTCGTCGTTGACCAGGACGAGCGCCGCCCGCTCGGCCCCCGCCAGCTCCGCCACCACGGTCCGCTCGCCGGTGACGTCCACCTCCGCGCGGGCGTACCGCACCAGCTCGCCCTCCGGCGACAGGCGGTACAGGCCCACCGCCACCCGGTGCGGCCGCGGCAGTCCGCCCTCCTGGAGTACGGCGAGCTCCGCCACCCGGCCGTCGGCGCCGTACGTCACCACCGGCGTCAGGACGTTGACGCCCGAGGTCTCCAGCCACGACCGGGACCAGGCCTTCATGTCCCGCCCGGACGTCTCCTCCAGCACCGACAGCAGGTCGTCCAGGCGGGTGTTGCCGTACGCGTGCCGCTTGAAGTACCGGCGGGCGCCCTCCATGAAGGCGTCCCGGCCCGCGTAGGCCACCAGTTGCTTGAGCACCGCGGCGCCCTTGGCGTAGGTGATCCCGTCGAAGTTGAGCTTGGCGTCCTCCAGGTCACGGATGTCGGCCGTGACGGGGTGGGTGGAGGGAAGCTGGTCCGCCCGGTAGGCCCAGGCCTTGCGGCTGTTGGCGAAGGTCACCCAGCTATTGGTGAAGCGGGTCGCCTCGGCGAGCGAGAAGGAGCCCATGAAGTCGGCGAAGGACTCCTTCAGCCACAGGTCGTCCCACCACCGCATGGTGACCAGGTCGCCGAACCACATGTGCGCCATCTCGTGCAGGATGACGTTCGCCCGGCGCTCGTACGCCGCCCGCGTCACCTTGCCCCGGTAGATGTACTCCTCCCGGAAGGTCACCATGCCGGGGTTCTCCATGGCGCCGAGGTTGTACTCGGGCACGAACGCCTGGTCGTACTTCCCGAAGGGGTACGGGTAGTCGAAGTTGTCGTGGAAGAAGTCGAAGCCCTGCTTGGTGACCAGGAAGACGTCGTCCGCGTCGAAGTGCTTCGCCAGGCTGCGGCGGCACATCGCGCCCAGCGGGATCTCCAGCTCGCCGCGCCGGTAGGTGTCCGTCACGTAGTGGTAGGGGCCCGCCACGACACAGGTGATGTACGTCGAGATCGGCGCCGTCTCCGCGAACCGCCACACCCCGCCCTCACGGGACTCCTCGGCGCCGTTGCTCCACACGGTCCAGCCCTCGGGAGCCGTCACCTCGAACCGGAACGGCGCCTTCAGGTCGGGCTGCTCGAAGGTGGCGAACACCCGCCGGGCGTCGGCCGGCTCGTACTGCGTGTAGAGGTAGACCTCGCCGTCCTCCGGGTCGACGAACCGGTGCATCCCCTCGCCGGTGCGGCTGTAGGCGCACTGCGCGTCGACCACCAGCACGTTCTCGTCCGCGAGGCCGTCCAGCGCGATCCGCGAGCCGTCGAACACGGCCGCCGGGTCGAGCGCCTGCCCGTTGAGCGTCACGGCGTTCACCGAGGGGGCGATGAGGTCCACGAACGTGGTGGCACCCGGGGCGGTACTCCGGAACCGGAGGGTCGTCACCGAGCGGAACGTCCGCCGCTCCGTCTCGCTCTCCCCGACCGCGGACCTGAGGTCGAGCGCGACCTCGTACCCGTCGACGGACAGCAGCTCGGCCCGCTCACGGGCCTCGTCGCGGGACAGATTCTCACCGGGCACGGGCGGCACTCCTTCGTGGCTCGTTTCGACAGCAGCGATCCTCCCACGCGCCACTGTCGGCCGGAACGCGGGAATGCCCGGGGCCCTCGTGACGTTGGCCCTCTCCAGGCGCACCCGTTCATCCCTACCGAGGAGACGCATGTCCGAGAGCAGGATCACCGCCGACTTCTGGTTCGACCCGCTGTGCCCCTGGGCGTGGATGACCTCCCGCTGGATGCTCGAAGTGGAGAAGGTCCGCCCGGTCGACGTGCGCTGGCACGTGATGAGCCTGGCCGTCCTGAACGAGGACAAGCTGGACCAGGTGCCGCCGGAGTACCGCGAGATGCTGGAGACCCAGGCGTGGGGCCCGGTCCGGGTCGTGGTCGCGGCGCAGCAGCTCCACGGCGACGAGGTGGTCGGCAAGCTGTACACCGCGCTCGGCACCCGTTTCCACAACAAGGGCGAGGGCCCGACGCCGACGGCGATCCGCGAGGCGCTGGAGGACGTCGGCCTGCCGGTCTCCCTGGCCGAGTACGCCGACAAGGACACCTACGACGCCGAGCTGCGCGCCTCCCACCACGAGGGCATCAGCAAGGTGGGCCAGGAGGTCGGCACCCCGGTCATCGCGGTGCCCGGCGCGGACGGCGAGCAGATCGCCTTCTTCGGCCCGGTCGTCACCCCGGCCCCCAAGGGCGAGGAGGCGGCCCGGCTGTGGGACGGCACGCTGCTGGTGGCGTCGGTCCCCGGCTTCTACGAGATCAAGCGCACCCGTACGGCAGGGCCCAGTTTCGAGTGAACCCCCGCGGCGGCGGGGACCAGTACATCAAGCGCACCCGTACTCAGGGTCCCGACGGACCACCCCCGCACACACGGGGAGCATGCCCCGGTTAACGAAGAAGGCCCCCCGCGAGTCACTCCCCCGGAGGGGGTGCTCGCGGGGGGCCTTCCTGCATCCGCCTGCCCGGTGAAGGTTGAGAAGACGATCACGAGCAGGACGACTCACGCGCCCGTCGTCAGGGGGCGATCAGGGGGGTGCGCTCCTTGGCCCGGGCGTAGCGGCGGGCGACGTCCTGCCAGTTGACGACCTCCCACATGGCCTCGATGAAGTCGACCTTCTGGTTCTTGTACTGGAGGTAGAAGGCGTGCTCCCAGGCGTCGAAGACCAGGATCGGCACCGAGCCCTGGCCCACGTTGCCCTGGTGGTCGTAGACCTGTTCGACGATGAGGCGGCCGCTGACCGGCTCGTACGCCAGCACGCCCCAGCCGGAGCCCTGGGTGGTGGCGGCGGCCTTGGAGAGCTGGGTCCTGAACCGGGCGAAGGAGCCGAAGGAGGCGGTGATCGCGTCGGCGAGCTCCCCCACGCCGTCCGCGGCCAGCGGCTCGCCACCGCCGCCGTTCTTCTTGCCGGTCATGTTGTGCCAGTAGATGGAGTGCAGGATGTGGCCGGAGAGGTGGAACGCGAGGTTCTTCTCCAGGCCGTTGATCGCGCCCCACTGGTCCTTGTCGCGTGCCTCTTCGAGCTGTTCCAGCGTGTCGTTGGCGCCCTTGACGTAGGCGGCGTGGTGCTTGTCGTGGTGCAGCTCGATGATCTGCGGGTTGATGACCGGCTCGAGCTCCGCGTAGTCGTACGGAAGTTCAGGAAGTGTGTAGACCGCCATGTCCGAGCCCTCCGACTGCTGCTTATTGCGAATCATATGCAAGTGCAGGTTAGCAGCAGCAAGCCGTTCCGTTGATCAGTCCTCCGTCCTGGGGCGCGCGTCCCTGGCGATCACCGCCAGATCGGGGAAGTCCGTCACCACCGCGTCCACCCCGAGCGCGAAGTGCCGGGCGTACTCGGCGAACGCGTCCCCGAAGGCGTTCGGGTCGTCACCGCGCCGCAGGTCCTCGGGCAGGTAGCGGTTCTCGGCGCGGAAGGTGTACGCGCCCACCCGCAGCCCCGCCGCGCGGGCGTCCGCGAGCAGGGTCGACGGGGGCCCCAGGGACGACTTGTCGGGGCCGATCCACCGGGCGTACGTGGCGACCGCGCGCAGCCCCGCCGGGGTGGCCATCTCCCGGTACGTCGTCGGGTGCCCGTACGGGCCGCCGACGGTGCCGAGGGCCTGCCAGAGCGGGACACCCAGCCGCTCACGGGCGAGCCGGAGCAGACTGGACGGCTCGAACGACTGGATCACGCACTCGTGCGGCCCCAGCCCGTTGCGGCGCACCGCGTCGGCGAGGACCGGCTCCAGAGGCAGGCCGATGGAGCGGAAGTACGACGGGTGCTTGGTCTCCGGGAAGACCGTGACGGTCCGGCCGTGGCGCCGGGACAGCCGGCGCGCCAGGCCGATCACCTCCTGGAAGGTCAGCACCCGCTGGCGCCCGTCGAAGACGGTGTTCCTGTTCCGTACGAGCGGGAGGCGCTCGACCGCCCGGAGCGTCTTCAGCTCCGCGAGCGTGAAGTCCTCGGTGAACCAGCCGGTGACGGCCCGCCCGTCGACGGTTTTGGTGGTCCGGCGCCCGGCGAACTCGGGGCGCCGCGCGACGTCCGTGGTGCCCGAGACCTCGTTCTCGTGCCGCACCACGAGGTGGTGGTCCCGGGTGGCCACCAGGTCCGGCTCGATCCAGTCGGCGCCCGTCTCGACGGCGAGCGCGTAGGAGGCGGCCGTGTGCTCGGGGCGCCAGCCCGCCGCGCCCCGGTGGCCGATCACGAGCGGCCCCGCGCCGGCCGAGGCACGGGCGGGGGAGGACAGGGGGCCGGCGGCCGCGGTCGCGCCCGCCGCCACGAGTACCGAGCGACGTCTCATGGGCCCGGACGGTAGACCCGGGGGAGGGGCGCGCCAGGGTCACTTCCGGCCGGGCCGGGCGGATTCCACCCCGGTACCGCACGGGACCGCACGAAAGGGGGAGCCCCGGCGCGCCACGCGCCGGGGCTCCCCCTTCTATGACCGTCAGGCCTTGTCGGCTTCTATGACCGTCAGGCCTTGTCGGCGCCCTTCCGGGCCTGGACGACGTATCCGGCCACCGCGAGCGCCAGCGTCAGCGCGCCCGTGGCGTAGAGCTGATCACGCGTGCCCTCCTCGCGGGCCATCAGCACGAACACCGCCGCCATGCCCGCCAGCGCCGCGTACGTCAGGTACGGGTAGGCCCACATCCGCACGACCAGCTTCTCGGGCGTCTCGCGTTCCAGCCGGCGGCGCAGCACGAGCTGCGAGACCGCGATGAAGATCCAGACGACCAGGATGATCGCGCCGATCATGTTGAGGAGCCAGAGGAAGACGTCGTTGGGGCGCCAGTAGCTGAGCAGCACGCACACGAAGCCGATCACCGAGGACATCAGGACCGCGATGCGCGGCACCCCGCCGGAGAGCCGGCCGAGGGCCTTCGGGCCCTGCCCGCGGGCCACCAGCGAGTGGGCCATCCGGGAGGCGCCGTAGATGTTGGCGTTCATCGCCGACAGCAGGGCGACCAGCACCACGACGTTCATGATCTGGCCGGCGTAGGGGATGTCCAGGTGCTCCAGCGTGGCGACGTACGGGCCCTTCTCGGCGACCGCCTTGTCGGTCCACGGCAGCAGGGTGACCACCACGGCCATCGAGCCGATGTAGAAGACGCCGATCCGCCACATCGCCGTACGGACGGCCTTGGCGACGCCCTGCACCGGGTGCTCGGACTCGGCCGCCGCGATGGTGACCGTCTCCAGGCCGCCGTACGCGAAGACGGAGGCGAGCAGGCCGACGATCAGGCCCTCGGAGCCGCTGGGCAGGAACCCTCCGTGACCGGTGAGGTTCGTCGTGCCGGGGGCCTCCGTGCCGGGCAGCAGGCCGGTGATCGCCAGCGCGCCGATGGCCAGGAAGATCACGATCGCGGCGACCTTGAGGGCGGCGAACCAGAACTCGAACTCGCCGAAGTTCTTCACGGCCGCGAGGTTGGTCACGCAGAACACGACCATGAAGAGGGCCACCCAGGCCCACTCGGCCGTGCCGGGGAACCAGCCCGTCATGATCTTCGCCGCGCCGATGCCCTCCAGGCCGACGGCCACGCAGAGCAGGAACCAGAACGACCAGCCGGCGGTGAAGCCCGCCCATGGCCCGATGGCCCGTTCGGCGTGCACGGAGAAGGAGCCGGACGCCGGGTTGGCCGCCGACATCTCGCCCAGCATGCGCATCACCAGCATCACGAGCGCGCCGGAGAGCGCGTACGCGAGGACGATCGAGGGTCCGGCGGCCGCGATGGCGGTGCCGGAGCCGACGAACAGACCGGCGCCGATGACACCGCCGAGGGCGATCATCGACAGGTGGCGTTGTTTGAGGCCGTGGGGGAGCGGCGCGTCGGCCGGCGTCTGCTCGACCGGGGTCGAGTCGGCGGGCGCGGAGGTCCGAGACATGGGCGTGCCCTGTTCAGTAGCTGAGACCGGTGCGGTGTGCGGTCGCGCCCGAACGGGTCGGGGCGCGGCCACACAGTCTGGGCGGGGGCACCGTTCACAGGGAACATCCGCCCGCTATACGGACACCGTGCTCACACAAGGTGAAGGAACACGCACACAACCATCACACCCGGCGCGTACGCCACTCCCGCACCCACGCCACCAGCAGCACCACCCCGGTCGCCGCCGCCGACCACAGCACCTGCGGCCGGGAACCGTCGTCCAGCAGCATCAGCACCAGCACCGCCGCCATGGCCGCCAGCGCCGTCCACGTCAGCCACGGGAAGCCCCACATCCGCAGCGTCAGCAACTCCGGCGTCTCCCGCTCGACGCGCCGCCGCAGCCGTAGCTGCGACACCGCGATGAGGCCCCACACGAACAGCAGCACCGCCCCGACCGCGTTCAGCATGTAGAGGAACACCGAGTCGGGCCACTTCAGGTTCAGCAGCACCGAGACGAAACCGAAGGCCACCGACGCCAGCACCGCCCGGCGCGGCACCCCGCCGCCCGACACCGCGAGCAGCCCCCTGGGCGCCTCCCCGCGCTCCGCCAGCGAGAAGACCATCCGGGACGAGCCGTACAGGTTGGCGTTCAGCGCCGACAGCAGCGCCACGAACACCACCACGTTCATGATCTGCCCGGCCCCCGGCACCCCGATCGCGTCCAGCACCGCCACGTACGGGCTCTGCCCCGGCTCCATCGACGTCCAGGGCAGCAGCGTCACGATGACCAGCATCGAACCGACGTAGAAGAAGAGGATCCGCCACACCGCGCTGCGCACCGCCCGCGCCACGTTGCGCGCCGGGTCCTCCGACTCGGCGGCGGCGATGGTCACCACCTCCAGCCCGCCGAACGCGAACACCACCGCCAGCACCCCGGAGACCACGCCGTCCCAGCCGTTGGGCAGGAAACCGCCCTGACCGGTGAGGTTCGCCGGCCCCACCGGCGCGGTGTCCGGCACCCACCCGCCGATCGCCAGCACCCCCAGGACCAGGAACAGCACGATCGCGCCGACCTTCAGCGCGGCGAACCAGAACTCGAACTCGCCGAAGTTCTTCACCGCCGCCAGGTTGGCTGCCGTGAACACCACCATGAAGACCAGCACCCAGGCCCACTGCGGCACCCCGGGCACCCAGCCGTTCGCGATCCGCGCCGCGCCCGTCGCCTCCACGGCCAGCACGACCACCAGCAGGAACCAGTACAGCCAGCCGACGGAGAACCCCGCCCAGCGGCCGAGCGCCCGCTCCGCGTGCACCGAGAAGGCGCCCGACGCGGGCATCGCCGCCGACATCTCCCCGAGCATCCGCATGACGAGCATCGCCAGGGCGCCCGCGATCAGGTACGACAGCACGATCCCCGGCCCGGCGACCGCGATCCCGGCCCCCGAACCGACGAACAGCCCGGCGCCGATCACCCCGCCGAGGCCGAGCATCGTCAGGTGCCGCTGCTTCAACCCGTGCGACAAGGGCTCGGGCGCCGGGGCGAGGGGCGGGGGTGGGGCGTCGTGCATGGCGCTCGTACTCTCACGTATTTGGAAGGACCCCACAGTCTCTCCGGCGACGCCCTCCTGGCGCAAAAGGGACCGTCCAATCGACCTTCCCCGTGACGAGCATCACGCCCGCTGAGGCATATCCCCGGCTCTTTGTCCGAACCCCACCAATGCCCGGTCAACCGCTTTGTGGTCGGCTGACGGTGATCGACCGTTCACTCGTCGACTACGGTCGGGCTGTTCCCGCTGTCCCTCACCCCCGCCGGAGTTCCGATGAGCACTGCCGCCGCCCCCATCCGTCACGGAGTGGTCCTCGCCGACCTGCTTCCGGCCACCCGCGCCCGCGACATCGCGCTCGTCGCCGGCGGCGCGGTGCTCACCGGCATCGCCGCCCAGATCGCCGTGCCCGTGCCCGGCTCACCGGTGCCCGTCTCCGGCCAGACCTTCGCGGCCCTGCTCGTCGGCACGGCCCTCGGCGCCCGCCGCGGCTTCCTGTCGCTCGCGCTGTACACCGTGGTGGGCATGGCCGGCATGCCGTGGTTCGCCCAGGCCACGTCCGGGTACGGCATGCCCTCCTTCGGCTACATCCTCGGCATGCTGCTCGCCGCGACCGTCGTCGGCGCCCTGGCCCGGCGCGGCGCCGACCGCTCGGTGGCGCGCATGGCGGGCACCATGGCGCTCGGCTCCCTCGTCGTCTACGCGGTCGGCGTGCCCTACCTGGCCCTCGCCACCGGCATGACGCTGCCGCAGGCGGTGGCCGCGGGCCTGACGCCGTTCCTCGTCGGCGACGCCCTGAAGGCCGCGCTCGCGATGGGCGTGCTGCCCACCGCCTGGAAGCTGATCGGCCGCAAGGACCGCGGCTGACGCATCGCGTCCCCCCAGGGAAAAGGCCCTCCACGCACCGGTGTACCGGTGCACGGAGGGCCTTTCGCCGTTCTCGCCGGACGCCGTCGGGCAGGTGCCGTCGGGCGTGGTCAGGCGTGGTCAGGCGTGGCCGGGCGTCGTCGGGCGGGTGCCGTCAGGTGAGCGAGGCGGCGCGGCGCTTGCGGTCCAGCAGGACGCCGGTGCCCACCACGAGGGCGGCGACCAGCAGCGACGCCAGCACGACCTCGCGGTTGGCGTCGTCGAACAGCATGTAGACCAGCACGAAGGAGATCATCGCGGCGGTCGCCCACGTCAGGTACGGGAACAGCCACATCTTGACCGTGACCTTCTCCGGCACCTCACGCATGAGGATCCCGCGCATCCGCAGCTGGGTGAAGCAGATGACCAGCCAGACGAACAGCGCCACCGCACCCGAGGAGTTCAGCAGGAAGAGGAAGACCGTGTCCTTGAACGCGTAGTTGAAGTACACGGCGACGAAGCCGAAGACCACCGAGGCGAGGATCGCGGCGGTCGGCACGCCCTTGGCGTTGACCTTGGCGAACGCCTTCGGGGCGTCACCGCGCTCACCGAGCGAGAACGCCATGCGCGAGGCGGTGTAGAGGCCCGAGTTCAGGCAGGACAGCACGGCCGTCAGCACGATCACGTTCATGATCTGGCCGGCGTGCGGGATGCCGATGGAGTCCAGGGCCGCGACGTACGAGCCCTTCTTGACGATCGACTCGTCGTTCCAGGGCAGCAGGGTGAGCACGATGAAGATCGAGCCCAGGTAGAACACGGCGATGCGCCAGATGACGCTGTTGGTCGCCTTGGTCACCGCGCGCCGCGGGTCCTCGGACTCACCGGCGGCGAGCGTGACGATCTCGCTGCCCATGAAGGAGAAGACGACCATCAGCACACCGGTGAGGATCGCGCCGGCGCCGTTGGGGAAGAACCCGCCCGCGTCGGTGAGGTGAGCGAGACCCGCGCCCGGGTTGTCCGAGCCCGGCAGGAAGCCGAACACGGCCAGCAGGCCGATCACGACGAAGGCGCCGATGGCGACGACCTTGATGCCCGCGAACCAGAACTCGAACTCGCCGTACGAGGACACCGAGACGAGGTTCGTGGCGGTCAGGACCAGCATCACGATCAGCGCCCAGGCCCACTGCGGCACGGCCGGGACCCAGCCCTCCAGGATCACCGCGCCCGCGGTCGCCTCGACCGCCAGCACCACGACCCAGAAGAACCAGTACAGCCAGCCGATGGAGAAGCCCGCCCAGCGGCCGAGGGCACGGTCGGCGTACGCGGAGAACGAGCCGGAGTTCGGGCTCGCGGCGGCCATCTCGCCCAGCATCCGCATCACGAAGACGACCATCGCACCGACGATGACGTACGAGAGCAGGATGGCCGGACCGGCCTTGGCTATGCCGCCGGAGGAGCCGACGAACAGGCCGGCGCCGATCACTCCACCGATGGCGATCATGGACAGGTGACGGTTCTTGAGGCCGGCCTTCAGACCGTCTGCGGACTGCGAAGTACCGGGTTCCCCGGTGGCTCCGCCTTCCTTCGGCAGGGTCGACTGCGTCGTCATGGACGATTCCTTACGTCTGTGCGGTACTCGGGTTACGAGCCCGTGCATGCAAGCACGAGACCCGGACGTACCGAAAGACCCGATTCCGGATCGTGATACGAGGGCCCCGGCGCCCCGCCCGGCCCCGCGCGCGTGCCACACTCGGACCCATGCGCGTGTACCTCGGCTCCGACCATGCCGGCTTCGAACTCAAGAACCACCTCGTCGAATGGCTCAAGGCCCACGGCCACGAGCCCGTCGACTGCGGTCCCCACATCTACGACGCCCAGGACGACTACCCGCCGTTCTGCCTCCGCGCGGCCGAGAAGACCGCCGCGGACCCGGACAGCCTGGGCATCGTGATCGGCGGCTCCGGCAACGGCGAGCAGATCGCCGCCAACAAGGTGAAGGGCGTGCGGGCCGCGCTCGCCTGGAGCGAGCAGACGGCCGCCCTCGGCCGTGAGCACAACAACGCCAACGTGGTGGCGATCGGTGGCCGCATGCACTCCGTGGAGGAGTCCACCAAGTTCGTGGAGACCTTCCTCAGCACCCCGTACTCGGGTGAGGAGCGTCACACGCGCCGCATCGAGATGCTCTCGGCCTACGAGACCACCGGCGACCTCCCCCCGATCCCTTCCCACCACCCCCAGCACCCCTGACGCCCGCCCGTTGTGGGCATGCGTTCCGCCGGGGCGGAACGGATGGGCACGACGGAACCGGGGCGGTGCCCTTTCCCGTTCCCCCTGGGGCGGTGCGCTGCACCGGTGCGCCCAGGCGCGGGCGGGACGGCAACCACCGGTCCGGCGCGGGGCGGAGCCACGGCCCCGCCCCGCGCCGGACGCCGACCGCGGCACGGTGGGGGCACGGCCCGACAAGGAGACCGCACCCATGCCCGAGGGGCATACGATCCACCGCCTCGCCCAGGACCACCTCGCCCGCTTCGGCGGTCACCCCCTCCGCATCACCAGCCCCCAGGGCACGTTCTCCCAAGGCGCCGCCCTCCTCGACGGCCGGGTGCTCGACGCCGTCGACGCCCACGGCAAGCACCTCTTCCTGGGGTTCGGCGGCGACGAGTGGGTCCACATCCACCTCGGCCTCTTCGGCAAGGTCCGCTTCGGCGACGCGCCCGCCCCGCCGCCCACCGACACCGTCCGGCTGAGGCTCGCCGGCGCCGGGGCGTACATGGACCTCCGCGGCCCCACCACCTGCGCCCTGATCACCGAGCCGGAGAAGCGGGCGATACACGAGCGGCTCGGGCCCGACCCGCTGCGCGACGGCGACGACCCGGAGCGGGCCTGGCGGCGGATCTCCCGCAGCCGTACCACCGTCGCCGCCCTGCTGATGGACCAGAAGGTCGTCGCGGGCGTCGGCAACGTCTACCGTGCCGAGGTCCTCTTCCGGCACGGCATCGATCCCTACCGCGCGGGCAAGGACCTCCGCCGGGACGAGTGGGACGCGATCTGGGAAGACCTCGTGGCCCTGATGCGCGAGGGCGTGCGCAACAACCGCATCGACACCGTCCGCCCCGAGCACACCCCCGAGGCCATGGGCCGTCCGCCGCGCGTGGACGACCACGGCGGCGAGGTGTACGTCTACCGCCGCGCCACCCTGCCCTGTCACGTCTGCGGCGGCGAGATCCGCACCGCCGGCCTCGCCGCCCGCAACCTCTTCTGGTGCCCCGCCTGTCAGAAGCCGTGAGGCAGCCAGGGCGCCACCGCCGAGCCGAAGGCGAGGGACGCCTCGGCCAGGGCGCCCCGCCGCAGCTCCCGCACCAGGCCCGCGCCCGCCAGCGACGCCAGCGAGTACCCGCCCAGGTACGCGGCGCCCAGCTCCCGCACCGACAGCGCCAGGTCCGGCGCGTCGTCCGTCCGCGCGCACACCGCGCCCTTGGGGTCGCCCGACAGCCGCCACCGCCCGGTGTTCCAGGGGCAGAAGGCGTCCCGCACGTCCAGGACCACGTCCACCGGCGCCCGGTAGGTACGCGCCTCCAGTGCCGCGGGCAGGTCCACCACCCGCAGGTGGAGCCCGTCCTGGACGCGCGTGTTGCAGCGCCGGACGTCGGACACCAGGTGCTGCCACGGGTCGTCCACCGGGCGGTTGGGGACCTGGAGCGTCGACATCAGGTCGATCCCGCACAGGAACCGCCACACCGCCGCGTAAGCCGCCGGGTCCAGCGCGCCCATGCTCCGCAGCCGCACCGTCCCCCTGGGACCGGCCGGCTCCCAGTCCGGCTTGGTGCTGTAGAGCGCGAACCCGACCGTCGCCCCGTCCCGCCGCGCCAGCACGCACTGGAGCGGCGACGCCCCATCCCGCGTCCCGGGCGGGTCCAGCAGCGGCAGCCGCTCCCAGCCCGGCCTGCGGGCGAGCATCCCCGGCCGCTCCGGGACCAGCCGCGCGTAAACGGCCTCGCACTCCGCGCTCGCGTCCCCCGGCGCCGCGAGCCGCAGCACTACGTCATCCGTCCCCTCCGGCACGGACAGCCGGACCCGGGTCGTATCGATCTCCGCGCGCAGCTGCCGGGTGGCGATGCCGTACCCGAATCGCCCGTAAATAGCCGGTTCCGACGCCGTCAGCACGGCCAGCGGCTCGCCCCCGGCGAACACGTCGTCGAGCTGCCGCCGCATCATCGAGGTGAGGAGCCCGCGCCGCCGGTGCGTCGGGGCCACGCTCACCATCGTGACGCCGGCCGCGGGCACCAGCGAGCCGCCGGGCACGGACAACCGGAACGAGAACGCCCCCGTCGTACCGACGCACACGTCGCCGTCCCAGACGCCGAGGGAACGCTCACGCTCGGTGAGCGCGTCCCACAGCTCCCGTTCCTGCCGGGCTTCGAGCGCCCCGCCGAACGCCAGCATCAACTGCCCGTACCAGGCGTCCCATTCGGCCGGCCCGAGGACACGTAAATCCGTCGTCATATGCCATGGGTAGCAGGCACGCGCCCCCCGGGCGACCCAATTTCGAACGCAATGTCACAGGGGTCCCCCTGCACGGGGCGCCGCCGGATGGATAGGGTCCAGGCCAATGGCCCGTAGCGCACGAGTGGACGCGTACCTGGCCCGGATGCGGAAGTCCGCGCGCCGGGTCAAGGTCGGCCTGCGCAAGTCGGGCGTCGACTACTTCCGCGGCGACGGCTCCGACTGGATCGCCCTGGCGGGCCTCCTGCTCACCGTCCCGCTGATCACGTTCCTCACCGTCACCACCCCCGTATGGGCCGCCCCGGCCGCACTGGTCCTGCCCATCGTCGCGGGCGGCCTGCTGCTGCGCCCGGCGAGCCTGCTGGCCCTGTACGCGGCGTCCGCCGGCGCCCTGATCGTCGAGTCCGCCCTCCTCGGCCCGTACACCCAGGGCGCCGCCCGGGTCACCCCCGGCACGGTGCTGGTGGTGGCCGCGTGCGGACTGTTCGGGCTGCTGATAGCGCAGTTCCGGGCCCGGGTGGGGGTGCCGTGGCGGCGCGGCGGGACGATGCTGTTCGACCTGCGCGAGCGCATCCGGGTGCAGAGCGCCCTGCCCCGGCTGCCCAAGGGCTGGCACCACGAGATGGCGCTGCGCCCGGCGGGCGGCCAGTCCTTCTCGGGCGACTTCGTGGTCGCCGCCAGGACGCAGGGCGGCCGCACCCTGGAGGTCGTCCTGACCGACGTGTCCGGCAAGGGCATGGACGCGGGCTCCCGCGCCCTGCTGCTGTCCGGGGCCTTCGGCGGGCTGCTCGGCTCGCTGCCCCCGCACGGCTTCCTGCCGGCCGCCAACGGCTATCTGCTGCGCCAGGACTGGGACGAGGGCTTCGCCACCTCCATCCACCTGGTGCTCGACCTCGACTCGGGCGACTACGAGCTGCTGTCGGCGGGCCACCTCCCGGCGCTCCAGCTCCACGCGGGCAGCGGCCGGTGGGAGGAGAAGTCCGGGGAGGGCCCGCTGCTGGGCGTGTACGACCGTGCCGAGTTCCACCCGGTCAAGGGCTCGCTGCGGCCCGGGGACGTGCTGATGCTGTTCACCGACGGCCTGGTGGAGGCCGCGGACCGGGACATCGCCGAGGGCATCGACCGGCTCACCGGCGAGGCGGACCGCCATGTGGCGACCGGCTTCGAGGGCGCGGCCTGGCACCTGATCGAGGCGTGCGCGAAGGACGTCAACGACGACCGCGCGCTGCTGCTCATCACCCGTGACGCTTAGGGAGGGGACATGGGGTACCTGTCGTTGGCCGAGATCGAGGCGCTCGCGCGGGAGGCCCACGCCGGCCAGACCGACAAGGCGGGCCGCCCCTACGCCGGGCACCTCCGGGCGGTCGCGGAGGGGGTACGGGCCCGGGGCGGCAGCGACGAACAGGTGGCCGCGGCCTGGCTGCACGACGCCGTGGAGGACGACCGGCTGTCCGAGGCCTGGCTGCGCGGGGCCGCCCTGCCGCCGTCCGTCAAGGACATGGTGCTGGCGCTCACCAAGCGGCCGGGCGAGGAACCGGAGGCGTACACCGCCCGGATCCTGGCCGTGCCGGGCGCCCTGCTCGTCAAGGAGGCCGACCTGGCGCACAACGCCGACCCGGAGCGCCTCGCCCTCCTGGACGGGGTGACCCGGGCCCGGCTGACCGCCAAGTACGCGAGGACCCGCGCGCTGCTGGGGCTCCGGCCCGACGGGGCCTGAGCGCCGGGGTCGCTCAGCGGCGGGCGGTGGCGGAGGCCTCCCGCCGGAACGCCCACCCCATCCGCGGCTCGGTCACCCATCGCAGCGCCCGCCGCACCGGCGGGGTGCACAGGGCGGTCACCGCGAGGGCGGCCACCGCCGTGACGACGACCCGCCCGAGGGGGGTGCCGAGGTGGTAGGCGGGGACGAGCGGCCAGTACTCCATGGCCTTCACCAGGAACCCGTGCAGCAGGTAGCCGCAGATGGTGCCCGCCCCGAGGACGGTGAACCAGGTCCGCCGGCGCGGCACCCAGGACAGGAAGGCGACGGTGAGCACCAGGGCGCAGCCGAACAGCGCGAAGGTCATGACCGGCCCGGCCCACCAGGGCGCGTCCAGCTCCTCGGCGCTGGTGCTGCGGTAGAACCAGCTCATCCGGATGTCCGGGGCGATCCAGTAGGTGAACGCCAGGGCGCCCAGCGCGACCGGCACCGCCGCGATCCGTACCGCCCGCCGCCGCACCAGGTCGAAGTGCGCGGGCTCCAGCGACAGGCCCAGCACGAAGAACGGCAGGAACTGGAGCACCCGCTGGAGGTCCAGGTCCTGGCCGATGCCGGGGGTGAGCGAGCCGAGGGCGGCGACGACCAGGGCGACGGGCAGCGGGTGGCGGAGGCTGCGCCACAGGGGGGTGGACAGCCGCCAGACGAACAGCGCGATCAGGAACCAGGTGAGGTAGATCGGGTCGGTCAGGCTCAGGGCCTGGTCGGGGACGTGGCCGGCCCAGCGCCGGTAGAGCGAGTACGCCACCTCGAACACCACGTACGGCACGACGAGCCCGGAGACCAGGCGCCTGAGCTGGTCCGGGCGCCCGGTGAAGCTCCGCGAGAAGTACCCGGAGATCACGATGAACGCGGGCATGTGGAAGGTGTAGACGAACATGTACAGCGCTCTGGTCGCCCGGCTGCCGTCCATGACGGGCTCCCAGGCGTGCGCCATGGCGACGAGCACGATCGCCAGGTACTTGGCGTTGTCGAAGAACGCGTCCCGGCCGGGTCTGTCCGTCCCGCGCTCGCGGGTGCTCGTCGTGGTCTCGGGCTCCCGGACCGGCGGGAGCAGGGCCTGCTGATTTCCATGCGGAGCCTGGAACATCCAAGGCACCCTAGCCACGCCTCCGGCAATTCGTAAAACCGGCCGCGCGACGCGTCCATTCCTTTATGACACCACCCGCAACTGCACCCTATGCCCTGGTTAATCCCCCTTAAATGGTGCATACCGTTACCGCTTCTGCCACGGAGAATTACTCGCCGGGCACGCTGCGAATTATCTGTGACCCCGCTGTGTGCGACGCGAAAAGATCAGAGGGAATTCGTGTACCGGTTTTCGGACCGGCGCTGCGGGGGTAGACGGCGGCAGCGGTGGGGGCGCGCGGTGGCCGCGATCCCCAGGTGAACGATGTGTCAGTGGGCCTCATTCGGGGGGAGGTTGGTGGCACGATGGAGCCAACGGGGGGCGCCGGGCCGCGCACCCCGGGGCCGGCAAGGTGGACCGACCGAGGGTGTGTGATCAGTTGTGGCCATTTCACTGTCCGTGGTGCTGCTGTTGGCGATCATCCTGGTGGTGTTGATTCGCGGCGGCTCCCTCAAGGCGGGGCCGGCGGTGGTAGCCGTGCTCTTCGGTTTCTTCCTCGCCTCGTCCGGCATGGCGCCCTCGATACAGCGCTTCCTCGACTCCATCGCCTCGACGATCAACCAGATCAGTTTCTGAGCTCCCTTTCCGAGTCGCAGCCGGTCGTGCCCCGACCCAGACTGGAAGGGGGATCCGGCCGAGGAGGAGACATGACGGGAGCGACACGCGAGGACACCCCCGTCGCCATCGAGGGCGGCGGCGTGGAACTGCGGACGCGGGAAGTCGGGGGTGACATGACCGTCGCCTTCGTCCGCTTCCCAAGCGGTACGGACATGGGTCCGGCCCTCAAGGGCCTGCCCGGCGACCTCTGCCAGTGCCCCCACTGGGGCTACCTGTTCAAGGGGCGGCTCAGGATGCGCACCGCGGACGGGGACCGCACCTACGAGGCGGGACAGGCCTTCTACTGGGAACCCGGCCACGCCCCCGAGGCCCTGGAGGACTGCGAGTACGTCGACTTCTCCCCGAGCCGGGAATTCGCCGAGGTGGTCGGGCACGTGAAGGCGCAGCTCGGGTGAACGGCCCGCGGCGGCGGCCCGGGGAACGCGGCGCGGCCCGGGCGGGGGGAACAGGTCCCCTCACCCGGGCCGCGGCCGGACGGAGCGGGCGACGGGAATCGAACCCGCGTAGCTAGTTTGGAAGACTAGGGCTCTACCATTGAGCTACGCCCGCGAGCAGCGCGCCGCGGGTCACAGGACCGCGGCACGAACGCATCGTCATCGTAGCGGGTCGTGTGCGGTCGCCGCACACCCCCTCACAAAGGTGCCGACGCACCGACGCGGGGCATGTACCCTACGTGTCGCACCGACGGGGTGTGGCGCAGCTTGGTAGCGCGTCCGCTTTGGGAGCGGAAGGCCGTGGGTTCAAATCCCGCCACCCCGACCACACCGGACGCGCCGGATCATGCGCGCAACCAAGATCACATTGTGGGCCTCATCCCGCTTGCGGTTACTATGCAAGCTGCGTGCCCGTGTGTCTCTCTGACCGGGCCGAATCCGCCGGAACCGCCGCAAGCGGCACCGGCAGAATCCAAGAATCAGCCACCAAGGAGACCGAACCGTGAAGAGCGCCGTGGAGACCCTGAACCCGACCCGGGTTCGGCTCACTGTCGAGGTGCCCTTCGAGGAGCTCAAGGACAGCCTCGACGCGGCGTACAAGAAGATCAACCAGCAGGTCACGGTCAAGGGCTTCCGCAAGGGCAAGATCCCGGCTCGTGTCATCGACCAGCGGTTCGGCCGTGGTGCGGTGCTGGAGGAGGCCGTCAACGACGCCCTCCCGAAGTTCTACACCGAGGCCGTCAACGAGGCCGAGGTCAACCCGCTGGGTCAGCCCGAGGTCGACATCACCGAGCTGAAGGACGGCGAGCTGCTGGCCTTCACCGCCGAGGTCGACATCCGCCCGACGATCGAGATCCCGGACTACTCCGGCATCGAGGTCACGGTCGACGCCGTCGAGGTCACCGACGAGGACGTCGAGAAGTCCGTCGAGCAGCTTCGCGACCGCTTCGCGTCCACCAACCCGGTCGAGCGCGCCGCCGCCGAGGGTGACGTCGTGACGGTCGACCTCGAGGCCAAGGTCGACGGCGAGGTCCTGCCGGACGGTGTCGCCTCCGGCGTGCAGTACACCATCGGCTCCGGTGAGCTCCTCGACGGCATCGACGAGGCCGTGACCGGCCTGGAGGCCGGTGGCGAGGCCACCTTCACCTCCCAGCTCAAGGGCGGCTCCGCCGAGGGCAAGGAGGCCGAGGTCACCGTCAAGGTCACCCAGGTCGCCGCCCGTGAGCTCCCCGAGCTCGACGACGACTTCGCGCAGATGGCGTCCGAGTTCGACACCCTCGAGGAGCTGAAGGCCGACAGCCGCAAGCGCCTCGAGAACATGAAGCAGTACGACCAGGCCACCCAGGCCCAGGAGCGCGTGCTGGACCAGCTCATCGAGCTGGCCGAGGTGCCGATCCCCGAGAAGCTCCTCGAGGACGAGGTCAACACCCGCAAGCACAACCTGGAGCACCACCAGCTCGGCCAGATGGGTCTGACGCTGGAGAAGTACCTGGAGCTCCAGGGCAAGACGGTCGAGGAGTTCGAGACCGAGACCCGCGAGCAGGCGGTCAAGGGCATCAAGACCCAGTTCATCCTCGACGAGCTGGTCAACAAGGAGAAGCTCAACGTCAACCAGGAGGAGCTCACCGAGCACCTCATGCGGCGTGCCGCCTCCTCCGGCATGAGCCCCGACCAGTTCGCCAAGGCCGTCGTCGAGGGCGGCCAGGTGCCGATGCTCGTCGGCGAGGTCGCCCGCGGCAAGGCCCTCGCGGTCGTCGTCGAGGCCGCCAAGGTCGTCGACACCAACGGCGAGCCGGTCGAGCTCGACGACGACGAGGACGAGTCCGCCGAGTCCGCCGAGACGGCCGAGGCCTCCACCGAGGAGTCCGCGGAGTCCGAGGACAAGAACGAGGCCTGAGCCACGGCCCCGGTATGAACGGTCCGACGGGCCCGATCCGCACCCGCGTGCGGTCGGGCCCGTCGCCGTACGGGAGCCCCCGGGGCCTGCCGGCCCAACTACCTTGCGCTCCCAGCGAACAGTTGGGGAACCGGGATGGTGTTGTCCGACCTGCGCGTTAGGGTCCATGAATACGAGGGCAGGCCATTACCCGCCCCCAGTACGTACGACGCTGAGACGGCCGGAGCCGTCAGAGACGAGCAGGTGGATACGTGACGAATCTGATGCCTTACGCCGCGGGTGAGCCGTCCATCGGTGGTGGCCTCGGCGACCATGTCTACAACCGGCTGCTCGGCGAGCGGATCATCTTCCTCGGCCAGCAGGTCGACGACGAGATCGCGAACAAGATCACCTCGCAGATGCTGCTCCTTGCCGCCGACCCGGACAAGGACATCTACCTGTACATCAACAGCCCGGGTGGCTCGGTGACGGCCGGCATGGCCATCTACGACACCATGCAGTACATCCCGAACGACGTCGTCACCATCGGTATGGGCATGGCGGCCTCGATGGGTCAGTTCCTGCTCACCGGCGGCACCCCCGGCAAGCGCTTCGCGCTGCCGAACACGGACATCCTGATGCACCAGGGCTCCGCCGGCATCGGCGGCACCGCCTCGGACATCAAGATCCAGGCCGAGTACCTCCTCCGCACGAAGAAGCGCATGGCCGAGATCACCGCGCGCCACTCCGGCCAGTCCGTGGAGACGATCATCCGCGACGGTGACCGCGACCGCTGGTTCACCGCCGGGGAGGCCAAGGAGTACGGCCTGATCGACGACATCATGTCTGCCGCCGCGGGCGTTCCGGGCGGTGGCGGCACCGGCGCCTGAGCGCCCCCGCCCCTCGCCCCCCAGCCCCGCCGAACGCCACCAGGATGGTGAACACCCATATGAGCAACTTCTCCGCGAGCGGCCTCTACACCGGCCCGCAGGTGGACAACCGGTACGTCGTCCCCCGCTTCGTCGAGCGCACCTCCCAGGGCGTGCGCGAGTACGACCCGTACGCGAAGCTCTTCGAGGAGCGCGTGATCTTCCTCGGCGTGCAGATCGACGACGCCTCGGCCAACGACGTCATGGCGCAGCTGCTGTGCCTGGAGTCGATGGACCCGGACCGCGACATCTCCATCTACATCAACAGCCCCGGTGGCTCCTTCACCGCGCTGACGGCCATCTACGACACGATGCAGTTCGTGAAGCCGGACATCCAGACGGTCTGCATGGGCCAGGCGGCCTCCGCCGCGGCCGTGCTGCTGGCCGCCGGCACCCCCGGCAAGCGGATGGCCCTGCCCAACGCGCGTGTGCTGATCCACCAGCCGTCCGGCGGCACCGGCCGTGAGCAGCTCTCCGACCTGGAGATCGCGGCCAACGAGATCCTGCGCATGCGTACGCAGCTGGAGGAGATGCTGGCCAAGCACTCCACCCAGCCGATCGAGAAGATCCGCGACGACATCGAGCGCGACAAGATCCTCACGGCCGAGGACGCCCTGGCGTACGGCCTGGTGGACCAGATCGTCTCCACCCGCAAGAGCACCGCAGCGGCGGCTGCCTGACGGCCCCGCCTTCCCTTGGCACGGTGTGAACCGTGCCAAGGGGGGCCCGAACCAGGGCCCCGGCAAGGTACCGTCGGATATGAGGCACCAGGAGTCGGCTGAACCAAGCCGCTCCCAGGCGAAGGGGAAGCACCTCGTGGCACGCATCGGTGATGGCGGCGACCTGCTCAAGTGCTCGTTCTGCGGAAAGAGCCAGAAGCAGGTGAAGAAGCTCATCGCAGGCCCCGGTGTGTACATCTGCGACGAGTGCATCGACCTCTGCAACGAGATCATCGAAGAGGAGCTCGCGGAGACGAGCGAGGTCCGCTGGGAGGAACTCCCCAAGCCGCGCGAGATCTACGAGTTCCTGGAGGGGTACGTCGTCGGCCAGGAGCCGGCCAAGAAGGCCCTCTCCGTCGCGGTGTACAACCACTACAAGCGCGTCCAGGCCGGTGAGAACGGCGGGGGCGCGGGCCGGGACGACGCGATCGAACTCGCCAAGTCCAACATCCTGTTGCTGGGCCCCACCGGCTCCGGCAAGACGCTCCTGGCCCAGACGCTGGCCCGGATGCTCAACGTCCCGTTCGCCATCGCCGACGCGACGGCGCTCACGGAGGCGGGGTACGTGGGCGAGGACGTCGAGAACATCCTCCTGAAGCTCATCCAGGCCGCCGACTACGACGTCAAGAAGGCCGAGACGGGCATCATCTACATCGACGAGATCGACAAGGTCGCCCGTAAGAGCGAAAACCCGTCGATCACCCGCGATGTGTCGGGCGAGGGCGTCCAGCAGGCGCTCCTCAAGATCCTGGAAGGCACCACGGCCTCGGTGCCCCCGCAGGGTGGGCGCAAGCACCCGCACCAGGAGTTCATCCAGATCGACACGACGAACGTGCTGTTCATCGTGGGCGGCGCCTTCGCCGGCCTGGAGAAGATCATCGAGTCCCGGGCGGGTGCCAAGGGCATCGGCTTCGGCGCGACGATCCGCTCCAAGCGCGAGATCGAGGCGAGCGACCAGTTCCAGGAGGTCATGCCGGAGGACCTGGTGAAGTTCGGGATGATCCCCGAGTTCATCGGCCGTCTCCCCGTCATCACCTCGGTCCACAACCTGGACCGCGAGGCCCTGCTGAAGATCCTCGTCGAGCCGCGCAACGCGCTGGTCAAGCAGTACCAGCGCCTCTTCGAACTCGACGGCGTCGAGCTGGACTTCGACCGCCCGGCCCTCGAGGCCATCGCCGACCAGGCCATCCTCCGCGGCACCGGCGCGCGCGGCCTGCGCGCCATCATGGAGGAGGTCCTGATGTCGGTGATGTACGAGGTTCCGTCCCGCAAGGACGTCGCCCGCGTCGTCATCACCGAGGACGTCGTCCACAACAACGTCAACCCGACGCTCGTCCCCCGGGTCGTCAAGGACCCGGGCCGCCACGAGAAGTCGGCGTAACCCCGGACACCCCGAAGGCGCCCGCCCGGTTCCCCGAACCGGGCGGGCGCCTTCGTCGTTCGCCGGGGCGCGTCAGGCCTTGACGCGGACTTCCTTGCGGAGCTTGGCGGCGATGCCGGCCGCCTCCTCGACGCTGCTGCTCTTGCCCGACATGGCGCTGGCCATGTCGACCGGCATCACCATGCCGAGCGTGCTGTAGTCACCCCACACGCACACCGAGACGGTGAAGTCCTTGGGGCCAGCCCCGGACCCGCCGCCGCCCGGCTTGGTCTTCACCTGCTGGCACTTGAGGACCGCGCCCTCCAGGCCCTCGGGCGTGTACGCCTGGGGGCTGCCGACCAGCTCGGCGTCCTCGCTGCTGTCCTTCTCCGACTCCGTCTTCATGTGGGCGAAGAACGCGTCGACGACCTTCTCGGGGTCCTCGATCTCGCCGTACACGCCACCGAACTGGAGCATCTTGGCCGTGAAGGGGTTCTGCTGGACGTCCCCCGCCTGGTAACCGGCCTCGACCTCCTTGGCGTTCTTCACGCCCCACTTCTCGGCGTCCTTGAGGTCGTCGTCGGACGACGAACCGCTGTCGCCCTTGCCCTTCTTGTACTCCGTCAGCACCGTCTCCGGCGTCACCAGCTTGTGGGGACCGTCGTCCGCGATGTCGGCGCCGCCCGAGCCGCCGAGGACGAAGTACGCGCCCACGCCGATCGCCGCCACGACCGCGACCGCGCCGAGGATGAGGCCCGTCTTCTTCTTGGGGGCCGGCGGCGGGGGCGGGGGGTAGGCGCCGGGGCCGGCGCCGTAGGGCGCTTGCGGGGGCTGGCCGTAGGGGCCGGGCTGCTGAGGGTGGCCGTAACCCTGCTGCGGCACGCCCTGCGGGGGCGGCGCCTGCTGCGGGTAGCCGTAGCCGGGCTGGGGCGCCTGCGGCTGCTGGCCGTAAGGGCCCGGCTGACCGTACGGTCCGGGCTGCTGGGGCTGTCCGCCGTACGGGCCCGGCTGGTTGTAACTCATTAAGGGGTTCCCCCTCCGAATGCTTATGCGTTCCTCACATCCTGGCCGAAAGCCGTGGGCACCGGTGCGGCGGGGGGCCCAACCGTTACCGAACATTCCCGTTTCAGTACGGGCCTGTGACACCTCTAAACTGTGGCCCGTGACCGAGAACACTCAGCAGCAGCCAGCATCCGTCCCCGAACTGCCGACCCAGTACGCGCCGGCCGAGGTAGAGGGGAAGCTGTACGAGCGCTGGGTAGAGCGCGGTTACTTCACGGCGGACGCGACGAGCGAGAAGCCGCCGTACACCATCGTCATCCCGCCGCCGAACGTCACCGGCAGCCTCCACCTGGGCCACGCCTTCCAGCACACGCTCATGGACGCCCTCACCCGCCGCAAGCGGATGCAGGGGTACGAGGCGCTGTGGCTGCCCGGCATGGACCACGCCGGCATCGCCACCCAGAACAAGGTCGAGCAGCAGCTCGCCGAGGAGGGCAAGTCCCGCCACGACCTGGGCCGCGAGGAGTTCGTCGAGCGCGTCTGGCAGTGGAAGGAGGAGTACGGCGGCAAGATCCTCGGCCAGATGCGCCGCCTCGGTGACGGCGTCGACTGGTCGCGCGAGCGGTTCACCATGGACGAGGGCCTGTCCAAGGCCGTCCAGACCATCTTCAAGCGGCTGTTCGACGACGAGCTGATCTACCGCGCCGAGCGCATCATCAACTGGTGCCCGCGCTGCCTCACCGCCATCTCCGACATCGAGGTGGAGTACCAGGAGGACGACGGCGAGCTCGTCTCCATCCGGTACGGCGAGGGCGACGAGACGCTCGTCGTCGCCACCACCCGCGCCGAGACGATGCTCGGTGACACCGCGGTCGCCGTCCACCCGGACGACGAGCGGTACAAGCACCTCGTCGGCAAGCGCATCAAGCTGCCGCTGACCGACCGCACCATCCCGGTCGTCGCGGACACCCACGTCGACCCGGAGTTCGGCACCGGCGCCGTCAAGGTGACCCCGGCCCACGACCCGAACGACTTCGCGATCGGCCAGCGCCACGGCCTGGAGTCCATGACGATCATGGACGAGCGCGGTGTCATCACCGTCCACGGTCCGTTCCAGGGCCTGGACCGCTTCGAGGCGCGCAGCGCCGTCGTCGGCGCGCTGCGCTCGCAGGGCCGGATCGTCGCCGAGAAGCGCCCGTACGTCCACTCCGTCGGCCACTGCTCGCGCTGCAAGACCACCATCGAGCCGCGCCTGTCGATGCAGTGGTGGGTCAAGGTCGGTCCGCTCGCCCAGGCCGCCGGTGACGCGGTCCGCGACGGCCGGGTGAAGATCCACCCGGAGGACATGTCGAAGCGGTACTTCGACTGGGTCGACAACATGCACGACTGGTGCATCTCGCGCCAGCTCTGGTGGGGCCACCGCATCCCCGTCTGGTACGGCCCGGACGGCGAGGTCGTCTGCGTCGGACCCGACGACGAGGCGCCCACCGGCGAGGGCTGGACCCAGGACACCGACGTCCTGGACACCTGGTTCTCCTCCGGCCTGTGGCCGTTCTCCACGCTCGGCTGGCCGGAGCGGACCCCGGACCTGGAGAAGTTCTACTCCACCGACGTCCTGCTCACCGGCCACGACATCATCTTCTTCTGGGTCGCCCGGATGATGATGTTCGGCCTGTACGCGATGGACGGCGAGGTCCCGTTCACGACCATCGCCCTGACCGGTCTCGTCCGTGACGAGCGCGGCAAGAAGATGTCCAAGTCCTTCGGCAACGTCGTCGACCCGCTGGACTGGATGGACGCGTACGGCTCCGACGCCGTGCGGTTCACGCTGGCCCGCGGCGCCAACCCCGGCACCGACGTGCCGATCGGCGAGGACTGGGTCCAGGCGTCCCGCAACTTCGCCAACAAGATCTGGAACGCCACCCGCTTCGCGCTGATGAACGGCGCCACGGTGGAGGGCCCGCTGCCGGACGCCTCCGAGATGTCCGCCACCGACCGGTGGATCCTGTCGCGGCTCAACAAGACGGTCGCCGAGGTCGACGCGTACTACGAGGACTTCCAGTTCGCGAAGCTCTCCGACGCGCTCTACCACTTCGCGTGGGACGAGGTCTTCGACTGGTACGTCGAGCTGTCGAAGACCACCTTCTTCGGCGGCGGCGAGCCCGCCAAGGTCTCGGCCCGCGTCCTGGGCGAGGTCCTGGACGTGACGCTGCGGCTGCTGCACCCGGTGGTCCCGTTCGTCACCGAGACCCTGTGGACCTCGCTCACCGGCGGCGAGTCCCTCGTCATCGCCGACTGGCCCGCCGACTCGGGCTTCCGCGACGAGGCCGCCGAGCGCGAGATCGAGCTCGTCCAGCGGGTCGTCACCGAGGTCCGCCGCTTCCGCTCCGACCAGGGCCTCCAGCCCGGCCAGAAGGTCCCGGCCCGCCTGGACCTCACCGGCACGGCCCTGGCCCCGCACGAGGCGGCCATCCGCCAGTTGCTGCGCCTCCAGCCGGAGGGCGAGGGCTTCCACGCCACCGCCTCCCTGCCGGTCGCGGGCGCCACCGTCGCGCTCGACCTGTCGGGCACCATCGACGTGGCGGCCGAGCGCAAGCGCCTCGCCAAGGACCTGGCCGCCGCCGAGAAGGAGAAGGCCCAGGCGACCGCGAAGCTCGGCAACGAGGCGTTCCTCGCCAAGGCGCCGGACAACGTCGTGGACAAGATCCGTACCCGACTGGCCAAGGCCGACGAGGACATCGCCCGCATCGAGAACCAGCTGGCGAGCCTTCCCGAGGCGTGACCCGGACGGCGGGGGCGCGGGGCGTCCGCCCCGCACCCCCGCCGTCGCGGCACCGGTCCGGGCGCCGGCGGCGGGGCTCCGTAGACTGGCCCTGTGAGTGAGCAGCCCCCGTCCAGCGACAGCGACGACTTCGACGACATCGTGGAAGCCGAGACCCACCGAGATCCCGACCTGGCGGTGATCGAGGCCGGCAGCCGTACGCTGCGCACCCAGGCCGGTCCCCCCGGGGCCGCCGAGGCGGTGCCCTCCCGGCCGGCCGACCCGGAGGTGGACCAGGCGCTGCGGGAGGTGGAGCAGGAGCTCGCCACCCGCTGGGGCGAGACCAAGCTGGAGCCCTCGGTGACGCGGATCGCGGCGCTGATGGACGTGCTGGGCGAGCCGCAGCGCGCGTACCCCTCGATCCACATCACCGGCACCAACGGCAAGACGTCCACGGCCCGGATGATCGAGGCGCTGCTCGGCGCGTTCGACCTCCGCACCGGGCGGTACACCTCGCCGCACGTGCAGTCGATCACCGAGCGGATCAGCCTCGACGGCGCGCCGATCGGCCACGAGCGGTTCATCGAGACGTACCGGGACATCAAGCCGTACGTGGAGATGGTCGACGGCTCCCAGGAGTACCGGCTGTCCTTCTTCGAGGTCCTCACCGGTATGGCGTACGCGGCGTTCGCCGACGCTCCGGTGGACGTGGCGGTCGTCGAGGTCGGCATGGGCGGCACCTGGGACGCGACCAACGTGATCGACGGCGACGTCGCCGTGGTCACCCCCATCGACCTGGACCACACGGACCGGCTGGGCTCGACGCACGCCGAGATCGCCGGGGAGAAGTCCGGGATCGTCAAGCAGGGCGCCACCGTCATCCTGGCCCAGCAGCCGGTGGACGCGGCGCAGGTGATGCTGAAGAAGGCCGTCGAGGTCGACGCGACCGTGGCCCGCGAGGGCATGGAGTTCGGCGTCGTCTCGCGCGAGATCGCGGTCGGCGGGCAGCTACTCACCCTGCGCGGGCTCGGCGGCGAGTACGAAGGGATCTTCCTCCCGCTGTACGGCGCGCACCAGGCGCACAACGCGGCGGTGGCGCTGGCGGCCGTGGAGGCGTTCTTCGGCATCGGCGCCCAGGAGGCGCGGACGCTGGACCTGGACCGGATCCGCGGGGCGTTCGCCTCCGTGGTCTCGCCGGGCCGCCTGGAGGTGGTGCGGCGCAGCCCGACCGTGGTGCTGGACGCCGCGCACAACCCGGCGGGCGCACGGGCCACGGCCGAGGGCATCAGCGAGGCGTTCGGGTTCTCCCGGCTGGTCGGTGTCGTCGGCACGAGCGGCGACAAGGACGTGCGGGGGCTGCTGGAGGCGTTCGAGCCGATCTTCGCCGAGGTCGTCGTCACGCAGAACTCCAGCCATCGCGCGATGGACGCGGACGAGCTGGCCGCCGTCGCCGTCGAGGTCTTCGGCGACGAGCGGGTGGTGGTCGAGCCGCGTCTGGACGACGCGCTGGAGGCGGCGATCACCCTGGCGGAGGAGGAGTCCGAGTTCGCGGGGGCGGGCGTCCTCGTCACGGGTTCGGTGATCACGGTCGGTGAGGCCCGGCTGCTGCTGGGGAAGGGCTGAGGTTTCTGATGCGTACGCTCTGTGCGTCCACGCTGATCGGCGAGTTCTTCGTGATCGGCTTCGCCGGGCTGGTGGCCATGAAGGACGACAGCCTGTCGATGGGCACCGTCTGGACGGTCTGCGGCATCCTGATGGCCCTGAGCGTGCTGCTGTGCGGCATGATCACCCGACCGGGTGGGATACAGCTCGGCTGGGCGCTCCAGGTGGCGCTGGTCCTGAGCGGTTTCATCGTGCCGGTCATGTTCTTCCTGGGCGCGGTGTTCGGCGGGCTGTGGTGGGCGTCGGTCCACTTCGGCCGCAAGATCGACGCGGCCAAGGCCAGGTGGGCGGCCCAGGCCCCCTGACGGCCGCCGCGCCCCCGGCCCGCCCCGCGCGGGTGGGCGTCCCCCGGACGGCGCAGCCGCGCGGAAGGCGGGGACCCGGTGCCGCGGGGGCCGGGGGCCCCTGTAGCCTCGGCTCACCGCACACGTATGCCTGCAAGGAGCCGTAACAACATGACCCAGCGCACGCTCGTCCTTCTCAAGCCCGACGCCGTTCGCCGCGGCCTGATCGGCGAGATCATCGGTCGTATCGAGCGCAAGGCCGGCTGGGCCATCACCGCGATGGAACTGCGCCACCTGGACCAGGACACGCTGGAGCAGCACTACGGCGAGCACAAGGGCAAGCCGTTCTACGAGCCGCTCGTGGCGTTCATGTCCTCCGGTCCGGTCGTCGCGCTGGTCGTCGAGGGCGAGCGGGTCATCGAGGGCGTACGCCAGCTCGCGGGTCCGACGGACCCGATCGCCGCGGGGCCCGGCTCCATCCGTGGCGATTTCGGCACCATCGTCCGGGAGAACCTGATTCACGCCTCGGACTCGGAGGAGTCCGCCATTCGGGAACTGAAGATTTTCTTCCCCGGCATTTCCTGACCCGCTGTCAGCCATACAGCGCTCATGACCTGGGGCGACCGAAGGAATTTCGGTCGCCCTTCGGCATATGAACGCCACGACCGGGAACGCATCGCTCCGACACTTCGTCACCTATACAGAGGCGGGCCACCGCGCCGTGTCCGCGCAGGCGGGACTACGATGTGAATCTCCTCGCCACACCACCCACCTCGCCGACCTGAGAAGCCGTCAACGCTCTAATTGGGAAGGCCCGACGCATCCTCATGGGAAACAAGGGGAACTCAATGTCGTTCATCGGCCGTGACATGGCTGTCGACCTCGGGACCGCCAACACGCTGGTGTACGTGAGGGGTCGCGGCATCGTCCTCAACGAGCCGTCCGTCGTCGCGATCAACACCAACACCGGCGGCATCCTGGCGGTCGGGGCCGAAGCCAAGAAAATGATCGGCCGCACTCCCGGCAACATCGTGGCCGTGCGTCCGCTGAAGGACGGCGTGATCGCCGACTTCGAGATCACGGAGCGCATGCTCCGCTACTTCATCCTCAAGATCCACAAGCGCCGCTACCTGGCCCGCCCGCGGGTCGTCGTCTGTGTGCCGTCCGGCATCACGGGCGTCGAGCGCCGCGCCGTCATCGAGGCGTCCACCCAGGCGGGCGCCCGCCAGGTGCACATCATCGAGGAGCCCATGGCCGCCGCCATCGGCTCCGGGCTCCCGGTCCACGAGGCCACCGGCAACATGGTCGTCGACATCGGTGGCGGCACCACCGAGGTCGCGGTCATCTCGCTCGGCGGAATCGTCACGGCACAGTCCATCCGGGTGGCCGGTGACGAGCTGGACAACGCGATCATCCAGCACGTCAAGAAGGAGTACAGCCTCCTCCTCGGCGAGCGGACCGCCGAACAGATCAAGATCACCATCGGTTCGGCGTACGACCTGGACACCGACGAGCACACCGAGATCCGCGGCCGTGACCTCGTCTCCGGGCTCCCCAAGACGGTGGTCATCTCCGCCGCCGAGGTCCGCAAGGCCATCGAGGAGCCGGTCAACGCCATCGTCGACGCGGTGAAGACGACCCTCGACAAGTGCCCGCCGGAGCTGTCCGGCGACGTCATGGACCGGGGCATCGTCCTCACCGGCGGCGGCGCCCTGCTGCGCGGCCTCGACGAGCGGCTCCGCCGGGAGACCGGCATGCCGATCCACATCGCGGAGGACCCGCTGGACTCGGTGGCGCTCGGCTCCGGCAAGTGCGTCGAGGAGTTCGAGGCGCTCCAGCAGGTGCTGGACGCCCAGCCGCGCAGATAGCGCGGCCCCACAGGTCAGCCGTACGGGTGCTGCCGGACCCGTACGGCTGATCGTTGATCCGGTTGCTCCGGTTGGTATAACGGCACAAACATTTCCTACGAGATTCCTACGAGGAAGGCACGGCCGCCCCACGTGAGGGACACACGAGAGAGCCGGCTGCTCCTGGTGCTGCTGGTCGCCATCGCGTTCGCGCTGATCACGGTGGACATCCGCGGCGGCGAGGAGTCACCCGTCGACGGCGCCAGACGGGCGGCCGCCACTGTCTTCGGCCCGGTCGAGAACAGCGTCGCGTCCGCCGTCAACCCGGTCGGCAACGCCATCGCGGCCGTACGGGACTCCGGCGAGCGCCACAACCGCATAGCGGAGCTGGAACGGGAGAACGCCGCGCTGAAGGCGAAGCTCGGCAGCGACGACCGCAACCGCAGCCGGGTGCGCGAGCTCGACAACCTGCTGAAGAAGGCCGGCGCCGGCCAGTACGGCATCAAGGCGGCCGAGGTCGTCGCCATAGGAGCCGCCCAGGGCTTCTCCTGGACGGTGACCATCGACGTGGGCTCCGACGACGGCATCAAGCGGGACATGACGGTCATCAACGGGGACGGGCTCGTCGGCCGCGTCACCACCGTCGGCCCCGGCACCTCCACCGTGCTCCTCGCCAGCGACCCGGACTTCACCGTGGGCACCCGCATGGAGCGCTCCGACGAACTCGGCTTCGCCACCGGCCAGGGCGACCGCCCGCTGTCCGTGCAGCTCCTCAACGGCAAGGCCAAGGTCAAGCCCGGCGACCGGCTGGTCACCTTCGGCTCCCGGGCCGACCGGCCGTTCGTGCCCGGCGTCCCGGTCGGCGAGGTGGTCCGTGTGGACCCGTCCACCGGCAGCCTCACCCGGAACATCTACGTGCGCCCGTACGTCGGCTTCAGCAAGCTCGACATCGTCGGCGTCGTCGTCCAGGCCCCGCGCGCCGACCCGCGTGACACCGTTCTGCCGCCCAAGCCCACGCCCGAGCCGACCGTCACGGTCACGGTGACCCCGTCCCCGACCGGGGCGCCCAGCGGAGCCCCGAGCGGGCAGCCGGAGGGGGAGTGACCATGCGTTTCAACCGGATCCTGCTCTCGACGACCCTGCTGGTCGTCGCCCTCGTCCTCCAGGTGTCGATCCTGGCCCGCCTCCAGCTCCCCGGCGCCGTCCCCGACATCGTCCTGCTCGTCGTCGTCGGCCTCGCGCTGGTGTACGGGCACGTCAGTGGCGCCCTCATCGGCTTCGGCGCCGGCCTCCTCACCGACCTCGCGCCGCCCGCCGACCACGCCGCCGGGCGGTACGCCCTGGTGCTGTGCGTCATCGGCTACCTGGTCGGCCTGGCCAAGCCCGAGAACGGCCAGCTCCGCTCCGCCACCGGCCCGATGGTCATGGTCGTGGTCGCCGCCGTCGGCTCGACGCTGCTGTACGCGGGCGTCGGCGCCCTCGTCGGCGACACCGCCGCCCGCCACGTCGGCCTGGTCTCCCTGCTGATCACCGCCGTGATCTACGACCTGCTGCTCGCCCCCTTCACCGTGCCGCTGATCATGGCCCTCGCCAGACGGGCCGAGAACGACCCCCTCGCCGAGAACACCGGCGCGGGCACCGATGTCGCCTCCGGCTTCCTGGCGAACGGCACCGGTCTGCGGATCGGCGAGCAGCGCGGCGTACTGCGCATGAAGGCCGCCCGCAACCGGGCGGCGCGGGCCGGACGCATCAAGGGCGTCAAGCGACTGTGACCGAGGGGGCCACCGCGTCATGAGCAACATCCCCGAGACCGGACGGACCCCCCGGGTCCAGATCCGGCTCATCGTCATCCAGGTCCTGGTCTTCTCCCTGCTCCTCACCCTCGGCGGCCGCCTCTGGTACCTCCAGATCCGGCAGGGCAAGGAGTACACCGACGAGGCGAAGAACAACCACGTGCAGCAGGTCGTCCAGCCCGCCGTACGCGGTGCCATCCTCGACGCGCGCGGCGTCCCCCTCGCCGACAACGAGACCCGCCTGGTGGTCTCCGCGTCCCGCACCGAACTGCTGAAGATGAAGGACGACGGCAAGGGCGTCCTCACCCGGCTGGCCGGCGTCCTGGGCATGAAGCCCAAGGAGGTCATGGACAAGATCCGCCTCTGCGACTCCAAGACGCCCCAGCCCTGCTGGAACGGCTCGCCCTTCCAGCCCATCCCCGTCACCGACGAGGCCACCACCCAGCAGGCCCTCCAGATCCGCGAACGCGCCGAGGACTTCCCCGGCATCACCGCCGAACCCACCGCCGTGCGCCGCTACACCGCGCCGGGCGGCGCCCGCACCGCGCAGGTCCTCGGCTACCTCTCTCCCGTCACCGACGAGGAGATCGAGAAGGCCAAGGACAGCGACTCGCCGTTCCTCCGCTCCGACATGGTCGGCCGCTCCGGTCTGGAGCGCACGTACGACAAGGCGCTGCGCGGCAAGGCCGGCGTCACCCGCTACGAGGTCGACAACCTGGGCCGGGTCCTCGGCGAGGCGGAGAGCGACCCCGGCCGGCCCGGCTCCACCGTCGTCACCAGCATCGACGCCCGCGTCCAGGCGGTCGCCGAGTACGAGCTGCACCAGGCGATGGAAACGGTCCGCAAGGAGACCGACCGGGTCACCGGCCGCCCCTACGAGGCCGACTCGGGCGCCGTCGTCGTCATGGAGTCCAAGACCGGCCGTGTCGTCGCCATGGCCTCCCAGCCCGACTACGACCCCAACGCCTGGGTCGGCGGCATCTCCGGCAAGGAGTACGCCCAGCTCACCGGCAAGAACTCCAACTACCCGCTGCTCAACCGGGCCATCCAGGGCCAGGCACCCGCCGGCTCGGTCTTCAAGGTGGTGTCGGCGAGCGCGGCCGTACGGGCCGGCTACGACTTCAACGACCGCTACAACTGCAGCAGCTCCTACAGCATGGGCGGCCGGAGCTTCGCCAACTTCGAGTCCAAGGGGCACGGCCCCATCACCCTCGGAGACGCCCTCAAGTTCTCCTGCAACACCGTCTTCTACCGCCTCGGCCACCAGGAGTGGCAGCGCGACGGCGGCCTCAAGCCGGCGAAGAAGCCCAACGACTGGTTCTACCGGACCGCCCGCGACTTCGGCTTCGGCTCCGAGACCGGCATCGACCTGCCCAACGAGGTCAAGGGCCGTATTCCGGACCGCCACTGGAAGCAGGCGTTCTGGGATGCCAACAAGGACTCCTGGTGCAAGCAGGGCAAGAAGGGCGGCAGCTATGTCGAGCAGATCGCCTACGAGAGCTGCCTCGAAGGCAACCAGCTCAAGGCGTTCGACAGCATCAACTTCGCCATCGGCCAGGGCGATGTGCTCATCACCCCCATCCAGCTCGCCACCGCCTACGCCGCCATCAGCAACGGCGGCACCCTCTTCGACCCCACCATCGGCAAGGCCGTGATCAGCCCCGACGGCAAGAAGGTCGAGGAGATCAAGCCCAGGGCCGGCGGCAGGCTCCCGGTCGACGCGGAGACCATCAGCAACCTCGACAAGGGCCTGAAGTCGGTCGTCGAGCCCGGCGGCACCGCCGCCTGGCGGTTCGGCGGCTGGCCGCAGGACAAGATCCCGATGCATGCCAAGACCGGCACCGCCCAGGTCTACGGCAAGCAGACCACGTCCTGGTTCGCCACCTACACCGACGACTTCACCATCGTCATGACCATCTCCCAGGGCGGCACCGGCTCCGGTGCCTCCGGCCCCGCCGTGCGCAACATCTACGACGCCCTCTACGGTCTGGACGACGCGGGCAACCAGGACATCAAGCGGGCCCTGCTGCCCCGGCCGCAGTCGGCCCTGCCCAAGATCCAGCCCGACGGCTCCATCGACGCGCCGGTCGTCACGCCCTACGACCCCGACGCCCAGAAGGTCGACCCGGGCGAGGGCGACGGGGAGCCGCAGCTCGCGGGACCGCCCCCGCACCGGAGGGACTGACCCACGATGGCCGGAACCAACAACTTCTCCGTCGCGCGCTACGCCCCCGACCGGGGCGCCTGGACCAAGCTCACCTCCCGCGACTCGATGATGCGCAGGCTCGACTGGCCGCTGCTGTTCTCGGCGATCGCCCTGTCCGCCGTCGGCTCGCTGCTGGTGTGGTCCGCCACCCGCAACCGCACCGAACTGACCCACGGCGACCCGTACGCCTTCCTCTTCCGCCATGTCCTCAACACCGGCATCGGCTTCGCCCTGATGGTCGGCACCGTCTGGCTCGGCCACCGCACCCTGCGCGGCGCGGTGCCCGTGCTGTACGGCATCTCCGTGGTCCTGGTGCTGCTCGTCCTCACCCCGCTCGGCGCCACCATCAACGGGGCGCACGCCTGGATCGTCATCGGCGGCGGCTTCTCGCTCCAGCCCTCCGAATTCGTGAAGATCACGATCATCCTGGGCATGGCGATGCTGCTGGCCGCCAAGGTCGACGCGGGCGACCAGGTGCACCCCGACCACCGCACGGTGGCCAAGTCCCTGGGCCTGGCCGTCGTACCGATGGCCATCGTGATGCTGATGCCCGACCTGGGCTCGGTGATGGTGATGGTCGTGATCGTGCTGGGCGTCCTGCTCGCCTCCGGCGCGTCCAACCGGTGGATCTTCGGGCTCATCGGCGCCGGCGTCATCGGCGCGGTCCTGGTCGCCGCGCTCGGCGTGCTCGACCAGTACCAGATCAACCGCTTCGCGGCCTTCGCCAACCCCGAACTCGACCCGGCCGGCGCGGGCTACAACACCAATCAGGCCCGCATCGCCATCGGCTCCGGCGGACTGTACGGAGCCGGGCTGTTCAACGGCCACCAGACCACCGGGCAGTTCGTCCCCGAACAGCAGACCGACTTCATCTTCACCGTCGCCGGCGAGGAACTCGGCTTCATCGGAGCGGGCGCCATCATCGCGCTCCTCGGCGTGGTCCTGTGGCGCGCCTGCCGGATCGCCCGCGAGACCACCGAGCTGTACGGCACGGTCGTCGCCGCCGGCATCATCGCCTGGTTCGCCTTCCAGGCCTTCGAGAACATCGGCATGACCCTCGGCATCATGCCGGTCGCCGGTCTGCCCCTGCCGTTCGTCTCCTACGGAGGATCGTCGATGTTCGCCGTGTGGGTGGCGATCGGACTGCTCCAGTCGATCAGGGTGCAACGGCCCCTGGCCGCATAGACCGGGCCTCGCGGGGTAGCCGGTATCGAATGATGGCGGACACGAAGCGTGAGATCGAGCGCAAGTACGAAGCCGGCCCCGGCGCCCGGCTGCCGGACCTCACCGGGGTGCGCGGCACCGCGGCCGTCACCGACGAGGGCGTCACCGAACTGGACGCCGTCTACTACGACACCGAGGACCTCCGCCTCGCCGCGGCGTCCATCACGCTGCGCCGCCGCACCGGAGGCGCCGACGCCGGCTGGCACCTGAAACTGCCGGTCGCCCCCGGGACCCGGGACGAGATACGCGCCCCGCTCGAGGACGGCGTACCACCCTTCCTCGCCGCACTGGTCCGCGCCAGGACCCGGGGCGCCGAGCTCGTCCCGCAGGTACGGCTCCGCTCCCGCCGGGACGTACGCCACCTCCGGGACGCCGGCGGCACGCCGCTCGCGGAGGCCAGTACCGACACCGTCCGCGCCGAACGCCTCACCGGCGGGCGCGGCGGCACCGCGGAGTGGACCGAGATCGAGGTGGAGCTGGCGGACGGCGGCGACCCGGCCTTCCTCGAAGCCGTGGACAAGCGGCTGCGCAAGAAGGGCCTCACCCCCTCCAGCGCGCCGTCCAAGCTGGAGAAGGCGCTCCGCGAGACCGGATGGCGGCCCGCGCCGGACCCCCGGGAGGACGGCACCGCCGGCGGCCGCGTCCTCGCCCACCTGCGCGACCAGGTGCGCAAGCTGCTCACCTACGACGCCGCCGTACGCCGGGACCTGCCCGACTCGGTGCACAGCATGCGGGTCGCCACCCGCCGCCTGCGCAGCGCCTTCCGCACGTACCGCAAGGTCCTGGACCCGGCCGTCACCGGCCCCGTCGGCGACGAGCTGCGCTGGCTGGCCCACGAACTCGGCGTCGACCGCGACCAGGAGGTCCTCGCCGAGCGGCTCACCGCCCGCATCGACACCGTGCCCGTCACCCTGCTCCTGGGCCCGGTCCGGGGGCGGCTGCGCGCCTGGGCCGCCACCGGCCGCGCGACCGCCCGCCACCGCACCCTGTCCGTCCTCGACAGCGAGCGCTACGCCACCCTCCTGGACTCCCTCGACGCCCTGCTCGCCGACCCACCGCTGCGCCCCGCGGCCGGTGAGGACGCCGGAACGGTGCTGGCCAAGGCACTCCTCAAGGAGCACCGGCGGCTCGCCGGCCGCGTCGACCGCGCCCTCGCCCTGCCCGCCGGCCACGACCGGGACGTCGCCATGCACCAGGCCCGCAAGACCGCCAAGCGCGTCCGGTACGCCGCCGAGAGCGCCACGCCCGTCCTGGGCAAGCCCGCGAAACGCCTCGGCAAGCGGGTGAAGGCCGTCCAGAAGGTCCTGGGCGACCACCAGGACAGCGTCGTCGCGCGCGCCACCCTCCGCGACATCGCCGTCCACGCCCACGCGGCCGGCGAGACCGCCTTCACCTGGGGGCTGCTCCACGGCCAGGAGGAGGCGAGCGCGGCCGAACGGGAGCGCGAGCTGCCGGCGGTGTGGGCGAAGGCCGCCCGGCCCGGACGGCTGCGCACCTGACCGGGCGGGGCGCCCCGCCCGCCGTGCCGGGCGGGGGCGTGGTGATCGCCGTGAGGAGGGCGACTCCGAGCGGGTTACGCTTGAGAGTCGCCCTGCCAGCTCACGAAGGTTCGCGAGATGCCTGCCGAGTCCGTCTTCCCTCAGCTCGAAGCTCTGCTTCCGCATGTGCAGAAGCCGATCCAGTACGTCGGCGGTGAACTCAACTCCACCGTCAAGGAGTGGGACAGCTGCGACGTGCGCTGGGCGCTCATGTACCCGGACGCCTACGAGGTGGGCCTGCCCAACCAGGGCGTCATGATCCTCTACGAGGTACTGAACGAGCGCGAGGGCGTCCTGGCCGAGCGCACGTACAGCGTGTGGCCCGACCTCGAGGCGCTGATGCGCGAGCACCGGGTGCCGCAGTTCACCGTGGACAGCCACCGCCCCGTGAAGGCCTTCGACGTCTTCGGGCTCAGCTTCTCCACCGAGCTCGGCTACACCAACATGCTCACGGCCCTGGACCTCGCGGGCATCCCGCTGGAGTCCAAGGACCGCACGATCGACGACCCGATCGTGCTCGCGGGCGGCCACGCGGCCTTCAACCCCGAGCCGATCGCCGACTTCATCGACGCCGCGATCATCGGTGACGGCGAGCAGGCCGTGCTCGACATGACCGAGATCATCCGCGCCTGGAAGGCGGAGGGCCGCCCCGGCGGCCGCGAAGAGGTGCTCCTCCGCCTCGCCAAGACCGGCAGCGTGTACATCCCGGCGTTCTACGACGTGGAGTACCTCCCGGACGGCCGCATCGGCCGTGTCGTCCCCAACAGGTCGGGCGTCCCGTGGCGCGTGTCCAAGCACACCGTGATGGACCTCGACGAGTGGCCCTACCCCAAGCAGCCGCTCGTGCCCCTCGCCGAGACCGTCCACGAGCGGATGTCCGTCGAGATCTTCCGCGGCTGCACCCGCGGCTGCCGTTTCTGCCAGGCCGGCATGATCACGCGCCCCGTGCGGGAGCGAAGCATCACCGGCATCGGCGAGATGGTCGAGAAGGGCCTCAAGGCGACCGGCTTCGAGGAGGTCGGCCTGCTCTCGCTCTCCTCCGCCGACCACTCCGAGATCGGTGACATCGCCAAGGGCCTCGCCGACCGGTACGAGGACGACAAGATCGGCCTGTCGCTGCCCTCCACCCGCGTCGACGCGTTCAACGTCGACCTCGCCAACGAGCTCACCAGGAACGGCCGCCGCTCCGGCCTGACCTTCGCCCCCGAGGGCGGCTCCGAGCGCATGCGCAAGGTCATCAACAAGATGGTCTCGGAGGAGGACCTGATCCGGACCGTCGCCACCGCCTACGGCAACGGCTGGCGCCAGGTGAAGCTGTACTTCATGTGCGGCCTGCCCACCGAGACCGACGACGACGTCCTCCAGATCGCCGACATGGCGATGAACGTCATCCAGAAGGGCCGCGAGGTCTCCGGCCAGAACGACATCCGCTGCACGGTCTCCATCGGCGGCTTCGTGCCCAAGCCGCACACCCCCTTCCAGTGGGCTCCGCAGCTCGGCGCCGAGGAGACCGACGCCCGGCTGGAGAAGCTCCGCGACAAGATCCGCGGCGACAAGAAGTACGGCCGCTCCATCGGCTTCCGCTACCACGACGGCAAGCCCGGCATCGTCGAGGGCCTGCTCTCGCGCGGCGACCGCCGCGTGGGCGCCGTCATCCGCGCCGTCTACGACGACGGCGGCCGCTTCGACGGCTGGCGCGAGCACTTCAGCTACGACCGCTGGATGGCCTGCGCGGAGAAGACGCTTCCCCGGTTCGGCGTGGACGTCGACTGGTACACCACCCGCGAGCGCACCTACGAGGAGGTCCTGCCCTGGGACCACCTGGACTCCGGTCTCGACAAGGACTGGCTCTGGGAGGACTGGCAGGACGCGCTCGACGAGACCGAGGTCGAGGACTGCCGCTGGACGCCGTGCTTCGACTGCGGTGTCTGCCCGCAGATGGACACGGCCATACAAATCGGCCCCACCGGCAAGAAGCTGCTCCCGCTCACGGTCAAGAAGTAGCCGTGACCAGCGGCGATGCCATCCAGCGGATGACTGAGGCGCTTGCCGACATCCCCGAGGCGGACCGCGCCGAAGCCCTGCGAGGGCTCGGCGCCAAGGAGCGCGAGCAGGCTCCCCGCCACCAGCGGCGCACACCGCTTCCCGCCCCTCGGCAGGACTCGGGCATCGACTCGGCGGTCGAGTGGGTGTAGGGCGTGAGAGGCGTTCGGACGATCCGGTCCGGGCGCCTTTCGGCGTTCACGGGGGTCCGGTTTATGTGACAACGCGCATAGTCGCGTTTCCGCATAGACGGCGTGCCGACCCCGCTCCTACCGTCGTGGCGACGGGTCGGCAGAGGGCTCGCACGAGGGGGTTCAGCATGGCGCGCGAAGAACTCACACGGCTCACCGGCAACACGGAGGGCGGCAACTGCGGGCAGGGCGACTGCCCGAACGTCTGCCGCACCAAGGTGGGGGCTCGCTTCCCGGGGCCGTATGAGGACGCGTGGATGGCCATGGTCCGCACCCGCAACGTCGGCCGCGTCCACATCGTCACCCGACCCCTCACGGACTACCTGCGGTTCGAGTTCGAGCGGTGCTAATGGCACCAGGCCCCGGCGGGGGAGGACGTCCGCATCCTCGACATCACCGACAGGCCGAACCCGCTCCCCGACGTTCAGGACTTCTGGATGTTCGACCGCTCGACGGTCGTCCTCATGAAGTACGAGGCCGACGGTACGCAGATCGAGCGGGAGCTGTACGAGGGCGACCCCGCCCCGTTCCTAGAATGCCAGCGCATCGCTGTTGCGGAATCGGTCCCGTTCCTGGAGTACGTGACCGAGTGACGTTCGAGCCCGAGCAGCTCAGCCAGTCCTCCCGGAAACTCGTCGCGACACTGCGCAAGCTGCGGAAGCAGGCGGGTCTCTCCGGGGACCGGCTTGCCGCGCGCTGCAACATGTCGCAGTCGAAGGCGAGGAGAGCGGGAAGGCGCGCTCGTCTCTGGTGGACATAGAACGCATCCTCAGGGCCTTGGACGCCCCGCCGGCCTTGGTCGCGGAGGTGTCCACGCTGGCCCGCATCGCCGCCACGGAGTGGCAGGACGCATGGTCGATGCGGCGGAAGGGTCTGGACAAGAAGCAGCTTGAGCTGGCCGGGCTCGAAGCGTCTTCGACGGAGTTCCGGTTCCTCCTGCTCTCGATGCTCACGGCCTTGCTCTCCACCCCGGAGTACATCGGGGCCAGCCTCGCCCACATCCCCGCCCGGAGACCGCGGCAAGGCCGTGGCGAGGAAGCTGGAGCGGCAAGAGGTCCTGTACGTTCGCCGGAAGAAGTTCACCTTCCCCGTCACTGAGCAGGCGGCCCGCTCCCCGTTCGTCTCCCCGGATGCCGTGGCCGTCCAGCTCGACCGGCTGGCTTCGCTGACCCAGCTGCCCAACGTGCATCTTGGCGTGCTCCCGATCGAGCCGCGCCTGCCGGGGTGTCCGTTGAACACGTTCACCGTGTACGACGAGCGGCTGGCCACGGTGGAGACGACGGCAGGGGTGATGGTGTTCCGCGACCCGGGAGACGTCCGGATGTACCTCGACGAATTCGCCGGTTATGCCGAGCACGCAGTCTTCGGCGAGCAGTGCGGCCAGCCGGCCGCGGTGTCCGCTCCCAGAAGGAGCAAGAGGGTTCTTTCTATCCGGCCCGGGCCGGCCGTCAAGCCGGAACACCTCCATGCGTGGCTGGCCGAGCCGCCCGGAGATGTCCGTCCCCACTCCTTCGTCAGACCCTTGCGGCGAAGTCGTCGCCCTTGATGACCAGGCGTTCGTGGACGTCGCGGGGGATTTTCAGCCGCAGGTGTACGGATGGGGCGCGCACCCCTTTGAGCTTCGTGCGGGTCACCTCGCACGTGACGCCCACGCGGCGGAGGTCCTCGGCCATGGCCTCCATGCCGCCCGCTTCCCACATATCCCGGAAGGTCTTGCCGTTGTGCACGAGGACCCAACGGTCTTGCGTGGTCTCGGGATCGATGGCGTTCAGCCCTTCCGTGAGTTTGTCGAGCGTCTTCTCTGCCCGCTCGCGAGTGAACCGAGTCTTCGAGAAGCGGCCTTCTGGTTCGAGCCCCGACATGTAGTAGGAGATGGCGTCTTCGAGCCGCTTCACCTCGGCGCGTGCCTCGGCTCCCTTCGCGTACTCCCGGACCTGGACGGGGAAGTCGCCGAGGACGCGCAGCACGTCGCCCACGAGGACGTCGTACACGTTCTGCGAGTTAGGTGCGCCGAGGCCGCCGCCCTTGCACTTGCCGCAGCGCAGGTAGGTGTAGCTCCGGCCGTTGCTCATGTTCTTCTGCACAGTCATGTTGGTCGAGCAGTCGACACAGATCAGGACTCCCAGGAACTGTGTCGCTCCGCCCGCCTGCCGGGTGGGCTGGTTCTTGCCCCGGCGATCGAGTGCCGCTTGAAGGGTCTCGAACTCCTCCTCGGTGAAGATCGGAGGGCCGACTCGTATCGGCTTCCCGTCGTTGCCGAGGACGAGCCTGCTCCGTCGCTTCCCGCCCTGCTTGTTCTCCTCGACTCGGTAGCCCATAAGTGCGGGGTTGCGAAGGCGGCGAAGGAGAGTCGACGTCGTGAGCCCCGTCGACATGAGCCCGGAGCGGACGAGACAGAGGGCCATGCGTCGGGCGGAGACGCCCCGGAGCGCCATGCGCCGGGCCCAGTGCAGCGCCCTGCGTGCGTTCGGCTCGATGACGAGCGCCGGCTTGCCGTCCACCTTCGTCGTGACGTAGCCGTATGTCGGTTTGCCCACGAGCCATGAGTCCTGCGTGCGCGCGTAGTCCCACAGTGACGTGACGCGGGTCGACGTGTTCGCCGCCTCGATCTCGGCGATGCCGCCGATGAGCGTGACCATGATCCGGCCCACGGTCGTGCTGAGGTCGATCGCGTCGTTCTTCGACACGAGGTTCTTCCCGTACCGCTCGCACCACTCGATCATCGTGGACAGGTCCGTCATGCGACGGATGAAGCGGTCGAGCTTCCAGAAGAGCAGAGCATCGAACTCCGGGGCCCGGTTGTTGAGCCACTCCCCGAGTTCCTTCCGCTTCCACGGTGGAACCTTCGTCGCCGACACGTTGAGATCGGAGGCGACGCCGACGACGCGATACCCCTTCTCTCTGGCCAGGAGACGTAGGTCGAGTTCCTGCCGCACCGGCGATGTCGTGTCTTCCGTAAGTACGGACAGGCGGACGGAGAGGAGCGCGCGCGGAGCGTCCTCGGGGAGCAGAGCCTCCGCCCGCTTCAGGTCCTCCAGGAGAGCCAGGTCCGAGGCGGTCCATTCGCTCTCGATGTCGTACGTCTTCATGGTCACGGAGAGTACAGATTGGATGTCAAGTTGTCTCATTCTTTCCCTCATGGAAACACGCATCAGGGCATTTGATCGTGGTCACCTGTCCAACTGGTTGAGCCCGGCGCGTGTTCGGGAATGCTCACCAAGCCCGTCGGCCTGGTGGGCTGATTCTGGGGCCCTGGAGGTTGGATGATGGAGTTGCTGTACCTGTCCAGTGCGAAGCTCGCAGAGTTCCTGCCCGAGCAGGGCGGTGGGTTCTCCGGTCGGGCAGTGGAGGCAGAAGTGTCGGCGCTCGGCGCGGGCATGCGCCTGGCGGTGGGTGAATCCCCGTCTGTTGAAGAGTCACTGGGGGAGCGCTTACAACAGGTGCTTGATCACGTAAGTGCCAAGTGTGAGGCGCACACGAGCTTCCCGGACTCCTGTGAGTCGCTCACCGCCTATGACTGGCTTGAGTTCACAGGGTTCTTCAGGCATGGGCCCAGGGTGCGGGACTGGGGGCTTATCGACAGCGGTGTGTACACGTTCATGTCGATTGAAGACCCGTCGTGTGCGCTGAGGCGCGGTGACGACAGCTGCGCTGGTGTTCAGGTCATCCTCTGTGGTTCACGGCAGCACGTCCTGACCGAGACTGAGGCTCCACCGACGCGAATGTGGTCTGGATCTGACTGGCTGCATGACCTAGCCGCCGCCTTGGTCGAGAGGGAAGGGCGAGGAGATACGTCGCTGCCCGATGACCTTGATTCCACGAGCCGGCGCGACAAGGAGTTCGCTGCGCGTTCTGCCTACGACATGCTTGTGACCGACTACGAAGGGCCCGCGTACCTTCACGGCCACGCCCGAGTGCTGTGCAACTTCCCTCCTGGGGTGTGGCAGCACAGGTTGGTCGTGGCGACCCCTTTGTATGTGGAGGCTGTGCCGCGTCCCCGGCGCGGAGCCATCGAACTCGCTGGGCAGTCAGCTCCTGTCGGCGTGTGGCAGCGATTACGGCAGGCCGTGCGTCGAGAGACGCGAAGGTGAAAAGTTGATGTAGTCCTACATGGGTATGCCCGCAGATGGGCACCCACATCCAGATCGGCGTAACGTCCGCGCAACGGCCCGGCCGGGGAAGAAACCCCTGGCCGGGCCGTTCGCGTCCTCACCCGCATGGACGTGGACAAGCGTGAGCCGGAGGGCTGCCTGACGGCCGCCGTCAGGATTCCGGTACGGATCGTGGTGCTGCTCGTCGTGCTGCCCGTGCGCATGGTGTGGGACGCCCTCACCGCGTGCGGCCGGGCACTCGACCGAGTGGTGCTGCGGCCGCTGGGCCGGCTGCTGTACGTGCTGTTCGTCACCCCGCTGGTGTGGCTGTACGCCTACGTCCTCGCGCCCTTCGGCCGGGGCCTGGCGTGGCTGGCCGGGGCGCTGGTGATGTACGGGCTCGTGAAGCCGGCCCGCGGCCTGTACCGGTGGGTGCTCGCTCCGGTGGGGCACGCGCTGGTGTGGCTGGTGGACACGCTGGTGGTGACCCCGGCCCGCGGCCTGTACCGGTGGGTGCTCGCTCCGGTGGGGCACGCGCTGGTGTGGCTGGTGGACACGCTGGTGGTGACCCCGGCGCGGTGGCTGTACCGGTGGGTGCTCACCCCGCTCGGGCACGGTGTCACCTGGCTGGCGAGGGCGCTGTTCGTCCGGCCGTGGGTGGCGCTGTGGCGGTACGTCATGGTTCCCGTCGTGCGGTACGGGATCGTCGTCCCGCTCGGGTGGCTGTACCGGTGGGTGCTCGCACCGGTGGGGCGGGCGCTGGTCGTGGTGGCCCGGGAGCTCCGGGACGCGGTCGTGGTGGCGTGGCGGGTCGCCGGGTACCTGTCGCGGGCCGTGGGGCGCGGACTGAAGTGGCTCGGATGGAACCTGCTCGGGCGGCCGGTGGCGTGGTGCTACCGGAACGTGTGCACGCCGGTCGGCCACGCGCTGCGCGACCACCTGTGGCGGCCGGTGCGCGCCGCGGTCGCCGGAGCGGGGCGCGCCACCGCGGCGGCGCTCGCCTCCGCGCGCGAGACCGTGCGCCGGGCCCGCCGGGAGGCGTGGCGGGCGCTGGTCGGCGGACCTTCGGCGGGCCGGGCCGGGGAACCGGCCGGCGTCGCGGCGCGTAGTCTGGGTAGTACAACGACCGCACCTGGCGTGGCGCCCGCACCCGAGATCTCCCCGCGACAGCGGGGGTGAGCCGGGCGGGACCCCCGGGAGCCGCCCGAATTTCGTGGGCGGAGCGCCACCGCGCCCGCCCCGCACCGAGGAGAAGAACCACTGGGCAAGCGACAGCCCGAAGGCCCGCCGCCCGCACCGGCAGTGCAGCGCATCCGCCTGCGCTACACCAAGCGCGGCCGCCTCCGGTTCACCAGCCACCGCGACTTCCAGCGCGCGTTCGAGCGAGCGCTGCGGCGCGCCGAGGTGCCCATGGCGTACTCGGCGGGCTTCACCCCGCACCCGAAGGTCTCGTACGCCAATGCCGCACCCACCGGCACGGGCTCCGAGGCCGAGTACCTGGAGATCGCGCTCACCGCTCACCGCGACCCGGCGACGCTGCGCGAGCTGCTCGACGAGTCGCTGCCGGACGGGCTCGACATCATCGACGCCGTCGAGGCCCGTACCTCGGGTCTCGCCGACCGGCTCACCGCCTCCGTCTGGGAGCTGCGCCTGGAGGGAGTGGCGGTCGAGGACGCCGAACGCGCCGTCGCCGCCTTCCTCGCCGCCGAGGCCGTCGAGGTGCGGCGCAAGACCAAGAACGGGATGCGCACCTTCGACGCACGGGGCGCCGTGGCGGGGCTTGAAGCCGTTCCCGCGCCGTCTGATAGGAGCGGGCAGGCCCCCTGTGCGATACTGCGGCTGGTTGTTCGGCACGTGACACCTGCCGTGCGACCCGACGACGTCCTGTCCGGTCTCCGAGCTGTGGCCGACCTGGCGCCGCCGGTCCCCGCAGCGGTGACCAGGCTGGCGCAGGGGCTCTTCGACGAGGAGTCCGGCACGGTGACCGACCCGCTCGCGCCCGACCGCGAGGCAGTCACGGCCGCCCCACAAAGGGCCGCCGGACCCGCCGCCGCCCCGGAGCCGACAGGTGCAGGTTCCGCGTAGGGCGGTCGTTGTAACGCGGCCCTGGCACTCGGGAGCCACCTGGGTCGGGCCGCGTGCACCCACAGGAGACTTTCGCCAGGCCGTGCGTACCACGCGTACGGAACCGGCGAGCCAGACATAACAGCTCCCGTGCGGCGCCGCGCCAGACGCGGCGCCCGGGAGCGTGACGGGAGAACCGCCCGCATGCTCGAGCCGAACGAATCCGGCACCGCCGGTCACCACAACGAAGAGAACGACTCGCCCAGCGACACGCTGCCGCCGCGCCGCCGTCGCCGTGCCGCGTCCCGGCCGGCCGGGCCCCCGGTCACGGCCGCCGCCGACGCTCCGGCCGGCGAGGTCGTCGTCGAGACGGCCACCGCCGAGGTGGCCGACGTCGCGTCCCTCGCCGAGGCGCCGAACGAGGCGCCCGAGCCGGCCCCGGCGCGTCCGCGTCGTCGTGCGACCCGTAAGGCGACCGCTCCGGCGGGTGCCCCGCAGACCGCCGAGACGCCCGTCGTCGAGGAGCCGCAGGCCGTGGAGGCACCGGTCGCCGAGGCCCCCGCGGTCGAGGAGCCGGAGGCCGCTCCGGCGCGTCCGCGTCGTCGTGCGACCCGTAAGGCGACCGCCCCGGCGGGTGCCCCGCAGACCGCCGAGACGCCCGTCGTCGAGGAGCCGCAGGGCGCCGAGGCGCCGGCTGTGGAGGCGCCCGCGGTCGAGGAGCCGGAGGCCGCTCCGGCGCGTCCGCGTCGTCGTGCGACCCGTAAGGCGACCGCCCCGGCGGGTGCCCCGCAGACCGCCGAGG
>NZ_JBIBSG010000005.1:489955-581195 GCF_043077235.1 Streptomyces sp. NPDC016309
GAGGCCCCCGTCGTCGAGGAGCCGCAGGGCGCCGAGGCGCCGGCTGTGGAGGCGCCCGTGGCCGAGGAGCCGGAGGCCGCTCCGGCGCGTCCGCGTCGTCGTGCCACCCGTAAGGCGACCGCTCCGGCGGGTGCCCCGCAGACCGCCGAGACGCCCGCCGCCGAAGAGCCGCAGGCTGCGGAGGCACCGGTCGCCGAGGCCCCCGCCGCCGAGGCCCCGGCCGCCGAGGAGGCCGAGTCCGCCGCCCCGCGCCGGACCCGTCGCCGCGCCACCCGCAAGGCCACCGCCCCCGCGGGCGCACCCCAGGTCCGGGAACAGGACGCCGAGGACGCCGAGGGCACCGTGGCCGCCGAGACCGGCGAGGGCCTGCCGGCCGACACCGTCGCGCAGATCTCCTCCGGCGAGGCCGGAGCCGAGGTCGCCGCCGCCGAGGAGGCCGCCACCCGCGGCCGTACGCGCCGCCGCGCCGCCGCCCCGCAGTTCACCGCCGAGCCGGCGAAGAAGCCCGAGCAGTCCCGCGGCCGCCGTGCCGCGCGGCCCGCCGTGCCCGTCTTCCAGGCCCCGGTCTTCACCGAGCCGATGTTCCAGACCCCGGAGACCGCCGCCGCCGCGGCCGCCGCCGAGGCCGCCGTGCGCGAGGAGGCCGACGAGGTGGAGGAGGTCGAGGAGGTCACCGAGACCGCCGCTCCGGCCCCCGCCCGGGCCGCCGAGCAGCCGGAAAGCGGTGGCCGCCGCCGTCGCCGCCGCCGGGGTGAGCCCGCCGAGGCCGCCGAGGCCGAGCCGGTCCGCACCGCCCCCGCCCCCGAGCCGCGGGCCGAGGCCGAGGAGGAGCCCGAGGCCGAGGCCGAGGAGGAGGCCGCCGAGGGCGAGGACACCGACGAGTTCGGTGACCGCCCCTCCCGCCGCCGCCGTCGCGGTGGCCGCCGCCGTCGTCGCGGCGAGGCCGCCGAGGGCGAGGAGGCCGAGGAGGGCTCCCGCGCCGAGGCCGAGGGCGCCGACCAGGACGCCGAGGACGAGGAGCAGGACGAGGAGGCCGAGGAGCACGAGGGCGGCACCCCGTCCGCCGCCGGCACCAGCAGCTCGCGCCGTCGCCGCCGCCGTCGCCGCCGCAGCGGTGACGCCGGCCCGGACGCGGAGCCGACCGCCGAGGACGACGGCGTCCGTACGGTCGTCAAGGTCCGCGAGCCGCGCCCCGCGCGGGAGAAGGCCGAGCCGTCCGACGAGGTGCAGTCCATCAAGGGCTCGACCCGTCTGGAGGCGAAGAAGCAGCGCCGCCGCGAGGGCCGCGAGCAGGGCCGTCGCCGGGTGCCGATCATCACCGAGGCGGAGTTCCTGGCGCGCCGCGAGGCCGTCGAGCGCGTGATGGTCGTCCGCCAGAGCGGCGAGCGCACCCAGATCGGCGTCCTCGAGGACAACGTGCTCGTCGAGCACTATGTCAACAAGGAGCAGGCCACCAGCTACGTCGGCAACGTCTACCTGGGCAAGGTCCAGAACGTGCTGCCGTCCATGGAGGCCGCGTTCGTCGACATCGGCAAGGGCCGCAACGCCGTCCTGTACGCCGGTGAGGTCAACTTCGAGGCGCTCGGCATGGCCAACGGGCCGCGCCGCATCGAGACCGCGCTCAAGTCCGGCCAGTCCGTCCTCGTCCAGGTGACGAAGGACCCGATCGGCCACAAGGGCGCCCGCCTCACCAGCCAGGTCTCGCTGCCCGGCCGCTACCTGGTCTACGTGCCCGAGGGCTCGATGACCGGTATCAGCCGCAAGCTCCCCGACACCGAGCGGGCCCGGCTGAAGACCATCCTCAAGAAGATCGTCCCCGAGGACGCGGGCGTCATCGTGCGCACCGCCGCCGAGGGCGCGAGCGAGGACGAGCTGCGCCGTGACGTCGAGCGTCTCCAGGCGCAGTGGGAGGACATCCAGAAGAAGGCGAAGAGCGGCAACGCCCCGACCCTCCTCTACGGTGAGCCCGACATGACCGTCCGGGTCGTCCGCGACATCTTCAACGAGGACTTCTCGAAGGTGATCGTCAGCGGCGACGAGGCGTGGAGCACCATCCACGGGTACGTGTCCCACGTCGCGCCCGACCTGGCGGACCGGCTCCAGCGCTGGACGTCCGAGACGGACGTCTTCGCGACGTACCGGATCGACGAGCAGCTTATGAAGGCGCTGGACCGCAAGGTCTGGCTGCCGTCCGGCGGTTCGCTGGTGATCGACAAGACCGAGGCCATGATCGTGGTCGACGTCAACACCGGTAAGTTCACCGGCCAGGGCGGCAACCTGGAGGAGACCGTCACCAGGAACAACCTGGAGGCGGCCGAGGAGATCGTGCGCCAGCTGCGGCTGCGCGACCTCGGCGGCATCGTCGTCATCGACTTCATCGACATGGTGCTGGAGTCCAACCGGGACCTGGTGCTGCGGCGTCTGCTGGAGTGCCTGGGCCGGGACCGCACGAAGCACCAGGTCGCCGAGGTCACCTCGCTGGGCCTGGTCCAGATGACCCGCAAGCGGGTGGGCCAGGGCCTGCTGGAGTCCTTCTCCGAGACCTGCGTCCACTGCAACGGCCGTGGCGTGATCGTGCACATGGAGCAGCCGACGTCCGCCGGTGGCGGTGGCAACGGCTCCAAGCGCTCCAAGAAGCGCGGGCGCGCCGCCGAGGCGGAGCCGGAGACGGCCGTCGCCGAGGCGGAGTCCACGACGGCCGAGGCCGAGGTGGAGACCGAGGCCGAGCTCGCGGCGGAGGTCGCCGCCCCGGTGGCGGTCGAGGAGCCGTTCCGTCCGGACGAGGAGCTGTACTCCAGCGTCGCGGAGGCCGAGGCGGCCGCCGGCCGTGGCCGTTCCCGCCGCCGGGCGTCCCGCAAGGCGTCCGCCCCGGCCGGTGCGCCGAAGGCCGCCGCGGAGCCCGAGCCGCACCTGGGCGTCGCCGAAGTGGCCCCCGAGGCCATCGAGGTGGAGGCGCTTCCGGCACTCGCCACCGCCGCCGAGGAGGCGGCCGCCTCGGAGGCGCCGCAGGGCCGCACCCGTCGGCGCGCCACCCGCAAGGCGTCCGCCCCGGCGGGCCCGCCGAAGCCGGTGGAGGCCGAGCAGCCCGCGCCCGTCGAGGCCGCGCCCGTCCAGCCGGAGCCGGTCGAGGCCGAGCAGGCCGAGGAGCCGCGCCCCGAGCAGGCCGAGGAGCCGCGCCCCGCCGCCGAGGAGGCCCCCGTGGCCGCCCCGCCGCGTGCGCGCCGCCGGGTGGTCCGCAAGGTCACCGCGCCGGCCGCTTCCCCGGCGGGTGCCGCCGAAGCCGCGGTCATCGTCGTGAGCAGCGGCTCCCCGGCACGGACCACGGCCGACGAGACCCCGGAGCCGGCGACGGCACCGGAGGCCGGGGCCACCGAGGCGGAGGCCACCGGGGCGGAGACCACCGGGGCCGAGGCGCCGGTGAAGAAGGCCGCGGCCCGCAAGACCGCCAAGAAGGCCACGGCGAAGAAGGCGCCCGCCAAGAAGACGGCCGCCAAGAAGACGACCACGGCCAAGACGACCACGGCCAAGAAGACCGCGGTCAAGAAGACGGCCACCAAGTCGGCGAAGACGGCGAAGGCCGCCACGTCGGCACCGAAGGAGACCGCCACGGCCGAGCAGTAGGCGGCCCGCCCCGAGGACGCCGGGCCCCCGGGCCCGGCGTCCTCGGGTGGTCCGACCGCCGAACAGTTGGTGAGCGACCGTGGAACGTTCCTCGTTCCGCCCCGCATAACCCCGGGGCGGAACCGGGATTTTGTTTCGGAATCGATGCCTCCAACGGTTAACGGCCCCGAAATTGACCAGGAAATTCCTGATAATGTGACGCCGGTCGCTGCCGTCGGCGGGCCCCGCCCGAAGACTACGGTCGGTGACCGACCCGGTTCCGGGACAGACCGGTCCCAGCATTCCTCGGTAGGGCGTCGGCATCGCGCCGGAGGGGTAAGCGCGGCCTTGATAGCCTCCGCGGGCACCCTTCAGACCTCTGCCACAAAGAGCTCTTGCGGTGTTCAAGGAGGACGTCCATGCCGAGCATCAACGAGCAGCCCATCCCCGCTGCCCGCCCGGTCATCGGTGAAGAAGAGATCGAGGCCGCCGTACGCGTACTGCGCACCGGCCGCGTCGTACAGGGCCCCGAAGTGGCCGCCTTCGAGGAGGGATTCTCCGAGCTGGTCGACGGGCGCCACTGCGTCGCCGTCAACTCCGGTACGTCGGCGCTGCACCTCCTTCTGATGGCGCTGAACATCGGCCCGGGCGACGAGGTGATCGTCCCCTCCTTCTCGTTCGCCGCCTCGGCGAACGCGGTCCGCCTCGTGGGCGCCGACGTCGTCTTCGTCGACATCGAGGCCGACAGCTTCAACATCGACCCGGCTGCCGTCGAGGCCGCCATCACCCCGCGCACCGCCGCGATCATGCCGGTCCACATCTACGGCAACCCGGCCGCCATGGACAAGATCATGGCCATCGCGGACAAGCACAAGCTCGCGGTCGTCGAGGACGCCTGCCAGGCCCACGCCGCGGCGCTCCACGGAACCCCGGTCGGCGCCTTCGGCTCCGGCGGCACGTTCAGCTTCTACCCGACGAAGAACATGCACTCCCTCGAGGGCGGCATGATCTCCACGGCCGACGCCGAGACCGCCCGCACGCTGCGCCTGCTGCGCAACCAGGGCATGGAGCAGCGGTACGCCAACGAGATCGTCGGCGCCAACATGCGCATGACCGACGTCGCCGCCGCCGTCGGCCGCGTCCAGCTCGCCAAGCTGCACGGCTGGACCGAGACGCGCATCGCCAACGCCGCGTACCTCAGCGAGCACATCACCGCGCCGAACGTCGTGACCCCCGTGGTCGCCGAGGGCGCCCGGCACATCTACCACCAGTACACGATCCGTGTGCGGGGCGGCGAGGGCGCGCGGGACGCCGCGATGGCCAAGCTCACCGAGGCGGGCGTCGGCAACGCCGTGTACTACCCGACGCCCATCCACCGGCTCAAGCCGTACTGGGAGCCGGACCAGAAGGCCGGCCGGAACTGGGACCTGCCCGAGACGGAGAAGGCCGCCGCCGAGGTCGTCTCGCTGCCCGTCCACCCCTCGCTGACCCAGAACGACCTTGAGCGCATCGTCACCGCCGTGAACGCGCTGGGAGAGAACCTGTGACTGCTGCTGGACTGCGGGCCGGCCTGATCGGCCTCGGCTCCATGGGACGCCACCACGCCCGCGTACTGGCCGGGCTGGACGGCGTGACCCTCGTCGGCGTCGTCGACCCGATGGGCGACAAGAACGGCTGGGCCCAGGGCGCACCCGTCCTCGCCACCGTCGAGGAACTGATCGCGCTGGGCATCGACTACGCCGTCGTCGCCTGCCCGACCGCGCTGCACGAGGAAGTCGGCCTGAAGCTCGCCGACGCCGGTGTCCACGCGCTGATCGAGAAGCCGGTCGCCGACACCGTCGACGGAGCCCGCCGCCTCGTCGAGGCGTTCGAGTCGCGGAGCCTGGTGGCCGGCGTCGGCCACATCGAGCGCTGCAACCCCGCGCTGCGGTCCCTGCGTTCCCGCCTGGAGGCCGGTGAGCTGGGCGAGGTCTTCCAGGTCGTCACCCGCCGCCAGGGTCCCTTCCCGCACCGCATCGCGGACGTCGGCGTGGTCAAGGACCTCGCCACCCACGACATCGACCTGACGGGCTGGGTCACCGGCCAGCAGTACACGTCGATCGCCGCGCACACGGTGTCCAAGTCCGGCCGCCCGCACGAGGACATGGTCTCCGCCGTCGGCCAGCTCTCCGACGGCACGATGGTCAACCACCTCGTCAACTGGCTGAGCCCGCTGAAGGAACGCTTCACGTCGGTCACCGGTGAGAAGGGCTGCTTCATCGCGGACACCCTCACCGCCGACCTCACGTTCTACTCCAACGCCGCCATCGCCACCGAGTGGGAGGCGCTGCGCGCGTTCCGCGGGGTGTCCGAGGGCGACATGATCCGTTACGCGATCCCCAAGCGCGAGCCGCTGCTCGTCGAGCACGAGCTGTTCCGGGACGCCGTCCTCGGCAAGGGCGACGACATCTGCACGCTGCGCCAGGGTCTGCGTACGGTGGAGGTGGCCGCGGCCGTCCTCGACTCCGCCGACCGCGGTGTCACCGTGCGGCTCACCCCGGAGGACGTGGCCAGTTGACCACACCCGATGTCACCGTCGTGGTAGCCGTGTACAACACGATGCCGTACCTCACCGAGTGCCTGAACTCGCTGGTGGGGCAGAGCATCGGGCTGGACCGGCTCGAGGTCGTGGCCGTCGACGACGGCTCGACCGACGACAGTGGCCGGGAACTGGACCGCTTCGCGGAGAAGTACCCGAACACTGTCAAGGTGATCCATCAGGCCAACTCCGGTGGCCCGGCCGCTCCCAGCAACCGGGCCCTGGAGCTGGCCACCGGTCGTTACGTGTACTTCATCGGGTCCGACGACTACCTGGGCAGCGAGGCCCTGGAGCGCATGGTGGCCTGTGCCGACGAGCACGGCTCCGACGTCGTCGTCGGCAAGATGGTCGGCACCAACGGCCGTTACGTCCACCAGGCGCTCTACAAGAAGAGCGACCCGGACGTGTCGCTGTACGACTCGGCCCTGCCGTTCACGCTGGCCAACACCAAGCTCTTCCGCCGCGAACTGGTGGAGAAGCACGGCTTGCGCTTCCCCGAGGACCTGCCGGTCGGCTCCGACCAGCCGTTCACCATCGAGGCGTGCGTACGGGCCGCGAAGATCTCGGTCCTGGCGGACTACACGTACTACTACGCGGTCAAGCGCGGCGACGCCAGCAACATCACCTACCGGGCGAACCACCTGGCCCGGCTCCGCTGCACCGAGCGGATCATGCACTTCACGGCCTCGCTCATCGAGCCGGGCCCGCAGCGTGACGCGGTCCTCAAGCGCCACTTCACCTGGGAGCTCGCCAAGCTGATCCAGGACGACTTCCCGGCGCTGGACGCGGTGACCCGGACCGAGGTGTGCGCGGGCATCGCGCAGCTTGCGGACGCGTACTTCACCGACGAGCTGCGCGACGCGATGGACGTCAAGCGGCGGGTCCGGATCTGCCTGGCCCGGCGCGGCGCCGTCGACCTGCTCGTGCGGGCCATCGAGGACGAGGCCGAGCACGGCTCGCCGCCGCTGCTGCTGGAGGACGGGCGGGCGTTCGTCCGCTACCCCGGCTTCCGCGACCCGGCCGTGGGGCTGCCCGACCGGGCCTTCGAGGTGATCGGCGAGTCCGTTCCCGGCCGGCTGGCCGAGGGCACCTCGCTGGTCGCGGCCGAGTGGGACCAGAACGGCGACGACATGGCCGTCGGCCTGACGGTACGGCTCGGGCTGGCCGGCGAGACCGGCTCCGCCGTCGTGAGGCTCGCCACCAGGGCCATGCCGAAGAGCGCCGACAAGCCCGGCGCCCGGCGGCTCCCGGTGGGCCACGAACTCCCCGCCCCGGTGGGCGAGTTCACCCGCAAGCCGACCGAGGACGGCGAGGGCACCCTGCTGACCGCGCGCATCCCGGTCCCCCCGAAGAGCGCCAAGCTCGGCGTGCGCGTGTACGCCGACGTGGCAGGCTCGACGTACGAGGTCCCCGTGCCGGTCAACGGCAGACCGCTGCCCCTGGCCCGGCGCTGGCGGGAGAGGATCCCGTACCGGATCTCCGCCAACGCCAACCCCAAGGGGCGGCTGGTCATCACCACGGCTCCGCTCTGGGAGCCCTCGCTCGGCGTGGGCAAGCGACTGCGTCAACTGATGTCCCGTGTGAAGAGGAAACTGACCCGATGAATATCTGTGTAGTCGCGCTCGGCAAGATCGGCCTGCCGCTCGCCGTGCAGTTCGCCGCCAAGGGCCACAAGGTCATCGGCGCCGACGTCAACGAGAAGGTCGTCGAGCTGGTCAACGCCGGCACCGAGCCCTTCCCCGGCGAGCACGACCTCGACCGGCTGCTCAAGCAGACCGTCGACGCCGGTCTGCTGTCCGCGACCACCGACACCGCCGCCGCCGTCGCCCAGTCCGAGGCCGTCGTGGTCGTCGTCCCGCTGTTCGTGGACGCCGAGGGCACCCCCGACTTCGGCTGGATGGACTCCGCCACCAAGGCCATCGCCAAGGGCCTGAAGCCCGGCACCCTCGTCTCCTACGAGACGACCCTGCCGGTCGGCACCACCCGCACCCGGTGGGCGCCGATGCTGGAGGAGGGCTCCGGCCTGACCGCGGGTGAGGACTTCCACCTGGTCTTCTCCCCGGAGCGCGTCCTCACCGGCCGCGTCTTCGCCGACCTCCGCCGCTACCCCAAGCTCGTCGGCGGCATCGACGAGGCGTCCGCGAAGCACGGCGTCGAGTTCTACGAGCAGGTCCTCGACTTCGACGAGCGCGACGACCTGCCCCGCGCCAACGGCGTGTGGGACCTGGGCACCGCCGAGGCCTCCGAGCTCGCCAAGCTCGCCGAGACCACCTACCGCGATGTCAACATCGGCCTGGCCAACCAGTTCGCCCGGTTCGCCGACCAGCAGGGCATCGACGTCCTCAAGGTCATCGAGGCCTGCAACAGCCAGCCCTACAGCCACATCCACCAGCCGGGCATCGCCGTCGGCGGCCACTGCATCCCGATCTACCCGCGGATGTACCTGTGGAACGACCCGGAGGCCACCGTCGTGCGCTCGGCCCGCGAGGCCAACGCCGCCATGCCCGAGTACGCCGTCGACCTGCTGGCCGCCGCCTACGGCGACCTCAAGGACGTCAACGTGCTCGTGCTGGGCGCCGCCTACCGCGGCGGCGTCAAGGAGACCGCGTTCTCCGGCGTCTTCGGCACCGTCGAGGCCCTCAAGGCCCGTGGCGCCGTCCCGTACGTCTCCGACCCGATGTACACGGCCGAGGAGCTGGCCGCGCACGGCCTCACCCCGCACCAGGGCGAGAAGGTCACCGCCGCGATCCTCCAGGCCGACCACACCGAGTACAAGGAGCTGGCCGCCGCCGACCTGCCGGACGTCACCGTCCTGGTCGACGGCCGCCGCACCACGGACCCGGCCCGCTGGGAGGGTGTCCGCCGCGTCGTCATCGGCGGCTGAACCCCCGGCCGGTCCCGTACACAACGAACAGAGGCCCTGCCCCGCGCACCCGTGGGGCGGGGCCGGTTTGCAGAGGGTTTCCCCATGACCTGGTTGATCACCGGCGGCGCCGGATTCATCGGCTCCCACGTGGTGAGGGCGATGGCCGAGGGCGGCGAGCGGATCGTCGTCCTGGACGACCTCAGCACCGGCCGCGCCGAGCGGCTCCCCGAGGGCGTCCCCCTGGAGGTCGGCACCGTCCTCGACCGTGACGTCGTCGACCGTGTCCTCGCCGAGCACGCCGTCACCGGCATCGTGCACATCGCGGGCAAGAAGCAGGTGGCCGAGTCGGTCGCCAAGCCGCTGCACTACTACCGCGAGAACGTCGAGGGCCTCCGTACGCTCCTGGAAGGAGCCGTCGGGGCCGGGGTCACCCGGTTCCTGTTCTCGTCGTCGGCCGCCGTGTACGGCATGCCCGACGTGGACCTGGTCACCGAGACCACCCCGTGCGCGCCCATCAACCCGTACGGCGAGACCAAGCTGGCCGGCGAGTGGCTGGTCACGGCCACCGGGCGGACGCACGGCATGGCGACCGCCTCGCTGCGGTACTTCAACGTGGCGGGCGCCGCCACACCCGAGCTGGGCGACGAAGGCGTCTTCAACCTCGTCCCGATGGTCTTCGAGCGGCTCACGGCCGGCGAGCGGCCGCGGATCTTCGGCGACGACTACCCGACGCCCGACGGCACCTGCATCCGCGACTACATCCACGTCGAGGACATCGCCTCCGCGCACGTCGCCGCCGCCCGCCGGCTCGCGGCCGACCCGGACGCCTCGCTGGTCCTGAACATCGGGCGCGGCGAGGGCGTCTCCGTCACGGAGATGGTCGGCATCATCCAGGACGTCACCGGCCGCACCGACGTCGAACCGCTCGTCACCGACCGCCGCCCCGGCGACCCGGCCCGGGTGGTGGCCTCCGCCGACCGCATCGCCGAGGAGCTGGGCTGGAGCGCCCGCCACGGCGTGCGCGAGATGGTCGAGTCCGCGTGGGCGGGCTGGAAGCTGCGCCACCCGTAAGCGGCACGCGTACGGCGAAGGGCCCCGGGATCGCTCCCGGGGCCCTTTTCCGTACGGTCCGGCCCTCGCCTAGCTTTCGCCGAGGAACAGCTTGTCGAAGGCCTGGCTCACGACCGGCCAGTCCCACGTCGACAGCGCGTACTCCGAGGCCAGCTTCCCGGCGTCCTGCCACGCCTCCTCGGTCGCCGTGGTCTCCAGGATCCGCTTCGCGGCCTCCTCCGTGGAGCCCACGACCCAGCCCTCCGGGTACAGCGTGCGGGCGCTGTTGGGCTTGCCCGCGTAGAACGGCCAGTCGCGGGAGACCGGGACGGCGGCGCTCGCCGCGCCCTCCATCAGACCCACGTGGCAGCCCTCACGCACCGACGAGGAGAGGATCACACCGATGTCGGTGAGCGCCGACGGCACGTCGTCGGTGGGGCCGAGCTTCAGCACGACGCCCTCCTCGATCAGCGGGGCGATCTCCTTGTCGAACTGGCGGCGGTAGTCGCGGGTGGCGCGGCTGGTCTTCGGGTTCATGTCGCCGCCCACCAGCAGCAGCCGGTAGCGCTCGTCGTGCTCCCGCACCCGCCGCAGCACGTCCACGGCCCACATCGGGTCCTTGGCGACCTGGCTGATGCCCACCAGACCCAGGTTGAAGCGGGCCTCGGCCGGCTTCGGGCGGCCGAAGCCCGACAGGTCCATGGCGTTGTCGATGAGGTGCGCGCGCGGCGCGCCCTCGCCGCGCAGCATCGGCACCAGCGACTCCACGAGGTCCTTCACGTGCGGGGCGACGTAGATCAGGTCGTCGATCCGCGAGAAGTCCGTCATGTGCGGCCAGCGCGTGAACGCCTCGTAGCTGTGCAGCCGGACCACGATCCGGGTGTCGCCCGGGTCGATCGTCGTCAGCATCGCCGCCGGGCCCACCGACCAGTCCAGGAAGACGGTGTCCGCCCAGTCCAGGTACGGCCGCATCAGCCGCTCGACTTCCTCCTGGTAGGTGCTGGTGCCGCCGGCCAGGCGGTCCTCCAGCACCCGGCGGCCCGCCCAGGCGATCCGCTTGAGCGCCTTCTGCGCCGCCAGGTCCAGGTACCGCAGCTCCACGCCCTCGTGGTTGCCGTACCGGTCCAGGATGTGGTGCAGGAAGTTGTCGTTGGCGCTGGTGGTGACCAGCAGCCGCAGCGGACGGCCCTTCGGCGCCGGAGCCGCCGGGGTCTTGCGCCCCTGCGGGCGCTTCATCACGTCCATGACCTTGGAGCGGTACAGCGGCTCGACGAAGCCCTGCGCGTCCTTGGCCAGCGGCGACGAGAGCTGGTCGATGTGCAGCACCCGGTGGAAGCCCAGGAACAGCGCGCGGTCCAGCGCGAAGGACGCCTTCTCGTGGTCTCCCGCGGCGAACTGGGCGTCGGCGTGCGCGAGCTGGGCGGCGACCGCCTTGTCGAGGTCGCGCGGGTTGAGGCCCTTGCCGAGTTCCTTCATCACGGCCTCGTCCAGCAACTGCGCCTTGAGCCCCAGGTCGGAGATCTTCGACGCGGCGGCGGCGAGCGCCAGGGCGGCACCGCTGGTGCGGCCCGCCCACTGCATGCCCTCGGCCACGTAGCGGGAGGTCGCGATGCGCACCTTGGGCGGCACGCCGGGGGCCGTGACGGCCGTGCGCCACATCCGGGCGCCGACCGTGGAGCGCATCACCGGGCGGGCGGTGGCGTGCCGCATGACCGTGGCGGGCAGCCCGTCCACGGAACGGCGCACGTTCTGCTTGACGACGTCCAGCGGCGGCAGGACGCCCCGGCCGGAGGTGGCGCCCTTCGCCTTGACGCGCTCGACGGCCTTCAGGGCCGGCGCCAGGCCGAAGTGGGCCTCCTCGACGCGGTAGTACTGCGCCAGGCGCCACACCGTGTAGACGGCACCCGCGTCGAGCGCCACCAGGACGTCCGCGTTGCGGGCGAGCCGGCGCAGCCGGCCGTCCCGCTGGGACTGCATCCACACCTTCATGCCGCCGGGCGCCGTACGGGCCTTGCGGCGCAGCGCCGTGCTGCGGAAGTTGAGGTTGCGGGGGAGCTGGTGCGTACCGTCCAGCTCCGTGGCGGCGAGGTCCTCGGCGACCGGATCCAGGTGGAACGTACCGGCGAGGAACGTCTTCGCGCCGGCGGCGCGGAACTTGCGCACCGAGTCGGCGAACACGCCGAGCTGGGGCCGGACGCTGGCGATGAACAGGACGTTGGTCACAGGGACGGTCCTCCGGCGGCGATCTGGTTCTCGGCGAGGGGAGCCGCGTCCGCGGTGTCCGTCTTCCCCGCCCCGAGGGCGGTGAAGTCGTCGATCAGCTGCTTCACGGCGGCGGTCATCAGCGCCTCGCGGGTGAACTGGTCGGCGTGCGCCATGGCTTCGGCGTGCACCTCGTCGCTCGTCTCCACCGCCATGTGGGCGGCCTTGACGAACGACTCGGTCAGGCCCTCCTCGTCGATGCCGACGGCACCCGTCCACAGCGGGTGGCCGCGCAGCACGTTGGAGGCGTCGTGCTCGACGACGTGCGCCGAGACGATCGGCAGGCCGGTCGCCATGTACTCGTAGACCTTGCCGGAGGTGACGTAACGGCCGCCGATGAGGATGAGGACCATCGCGTCCCAGCGGGCGTAGATGGACGCCACCTCGGCCTTGGCGGCGGGGCCGCCGAAGCGTACGCCGTCCACCTCGGCCTGCTTGAGGACCTCGGCGTGCCGGTTCGCCTCGCGGCCCGAGCCGTTGCCGATGTGGCCGCGCACCTCGAAGGTGGCGTTGGCCAGCAGCGGTTCCTTCTCGCGGGCGGCGCGCCAGGCGTTGAGCACGGTCTCCAGGTGCGGGACCGTGAAGTTGACGGTGCCGAGGTAGCCGAAGGCCAGGCCCGCCTCCGGGTTGGCGCGGTGCGCCTTGCCCGGCGAGCTGTCGGCGTCGTAACCGTTGCGCACCACGTGGACGCGGTCGGCGAAGTCGGGGTAGCAGGTGCGGTAGTGCTCCGCGATCGGGTCGTTGACGACCCACAGGGAGAGCGCGTTGTCGAGGATCTTCTGCTCCCAGACGCCCTCGGCGGAGTCGCGGGCGAAGGCCTCGACACCGTCGATGACGTCGATGGACCAGCCGTCGCGGAAGTCCACGGCGTACGGGACCTTCGCCTCCTCCCACAGCTTCCACGCCGCGGCGAGGTTGACGTAGGGGACGCAGCTCGCCAGCAGCAGGTCGGCCGGGTGCTCGGCGTGGACACGGAGCACCGCCTGCTCCAGGTCCTCGCGCCACTCACCGAAGTTCGGCTCGGGGAACGGCTCCATCTGACGACGGCGCAGTCGCGTCACCCACCCGTTCGGGTTGAGTGCGCGCTCCTCGCTGTAGAGACGGATGTCCGTCTCCAGGTCCTCGCGCACCAGGGGCAGTTCGACGATCTTGATCTTCGGGTCGACCTGCTCCAGGAGGGTGAGGTCGACGCCGGAGTCCCTTTCCCAGGACTCCTGCGCGATGGTGACGACGGTGACGTCCCAGCCCTGGTTGATGAACTGGTTCGCGGTCTCGCGCATGCGGTACGCGCAGCTCTTGGCCGCGGGCGGGAAACCGATGGCGAGGTAGATCACATGGGGCCGCTTGCCTGTCGCGGGCAGCCCGGACCTGGGAGACGCTGACATAACCGGTGACGCTAGCACGGTGACATGTACCGAAAAGTGCCTCGTGAGAGGACCTGTCCGGGTCACGCGTGCCGGCTGCCTCCCTTCCACTCTTCCATGATCCGGACAACGTTCTGGGCGGCTCGTCCGTCGCCGTACGGGGTGCCGGGGTCGGCCGTGGGCACCGCGCGGGTGACGGTCGCGGCCCACTCGTCGGCGGACAGCGTGTGCGGGTCGGGAACAAGGACGTTCCAGCCCGTGTCCACGGTTTCGACCCACTCCGTCTCGGGACGGATGGTGGTGGTGATGCGCTCCAGCAGGAACGCTTCCTTCTGGAGGCCGCCCGAGTCGGTGACCACACCGGCGGAGGCGAGCACCGCGGCGACCAGCCCGGCGTACGGCAGCGGACGGCCGACGTGCACCGAGCCGGTGTTCAGCTCGATGCCGTGCTCCTCGGCGCGCGCCACCAGGCGCGGGTGGGCGAGCAGCGCGACGGGGACCGGCAGGCCGGCCAGCGAGTCGAGGATCGCGCGCAGCCGCTCCGGGTCGTCGGTGTTGTCCGGGCGGTGCAGCGTGGCCAGCAGGAACGGCTTCGCCGGGTCGATGCCCTCGGGCAGCACCGGCGCGGGGTGCTTCCCGGCCAGGACGTCGTCCCGGATCTTCAGGCAGATGTCGACCATCACGTCACCGGCCAGCACGGCCCGGTCCTTCAGGCCCTCGTCGGCGAGGTGGCGCATGGCCTCCTCGGTCGGGGCCAGCAGGACGTCGGCGCAGTGGTCGGTCAGGACGCGGTTGTGCTCCTCCGGCATGCGCCGGTTGAAGGAGCGCAGGCCCGCCTCCAGGTGGGCGACCGGCAGGTGCATCTTCACGGCCGAAAGGGCGCCGGCGATGGTGGAGTTGGTGTCGCCGTAGACCAGCACCCAGTCCGGCTTCTCGCGCTCCAGGACCGGGTCGAGCGCGGAGAGCACCGCACCGGTCTGGACGCCGTGGCTGCCGGAGCCGACGCCCAGGTGGACGTCCGGGTCAGGGATGCCGAGGCCGTCGAAGAAGACGTCGGAGAGGTCGGCGTCGTAGTGCTGCCCGGTGTGCACGATGAAGTGCTCGTGCTCCGTCTCGGCGAACGCGGCCGCGATGGGGGCGAGCTTCACCAATTGGGGACGTGCGCCGACGATGCTGATGACTTTCACTGAGCACTCTTCTTCTACTGGGACAGGTCGATGAGGGAGGCGTGCCGTGCCATCGTAGGCAATGGCCGGGATGACCAGGCCCTCGGCCGCACCAAGGGCCGGAACACGCGGGTCCCGCGGGGGTGGTCGGACATGGTCAGAAGGTGCCTGCGCGGCCGTTCGGGCCGGGGATAACGATTCCGTGAACAGTTGACGACGGGGTTTCGCGGCGCGTTCCCGGGGCGTACGGAGGGGGCCGGGCGGCTCAGGGGCCGTCGGCTCCGGGCGCGGGCCGTACGGACCGGGGCCCGAGGGCCGAGGCCCCGTGGGCCGTCACCCGTCGGCGCAGCTCCCGGTCGGCCGTCACCACGACGCACCGGCGCCCCGCGGCGGCCGCCTCGCCCGCCAGCTCCACCATCCGGTCGTCACCGCTGCCCGGCGCCTCGTCGACCCGCACCCCGGGCACCGGCTCCACGCCCCGTGCCCGCCCCTCCACGACCAGGACCACGTCCAGCGGGCCGGGGTACCCGGGCAGGCCACCGGCGGCCAGGGGGACGAGCCGGTCGCGCAGCCGCTCGGCGGCACCACGGCGGTCCCGCCACCAGCCGTCCGGAACCGAACCGACCACGTTCGCGGCGTCGACGACGAGGAGAGTGAGCACGCCCACGAGGGTCCCACGCGGACGGGCTGGTGTGGGCCTTCCGGGGGACGGTGGGAGGGCGGCGAAATGCTATCGTCGCGCAAGCTCGGGGGAGCTGCGCGTGAACTGTTCGAACTGTTCAGGGGAAGGTCGGCGGTGAGCCATGGCGGTGTGGTCCGCGCGTAAGTCCAAGCGTCCTGCGGGCGCGCCGGCGGCCCGTGGCGCCGCCCCGGGCGGCACCCCGCTCCCCGACGCCTCCCTGCCGGCCACCACCGACTGGCTGGTGCGCGGCAAGGACGGCCGCCTCACGGCGTACGCCCCCGTCGAGGGCGCCGTCCTGCGCTGGACCGAGAAGCACCCGGGCGGACCCGAGTGGACCGGCCCCGAGACGATTCCGGCGCCCGGCATCGGCCCGCACGTGTCCATAGCCCAGGGCCCCGACGGTTACGTCCACCTCGTCGGGCTGCGCCGCACGCGCCTCGCGGACGGCACACCCGCCACGGACGTGGTCTTCGCACTCCAGTACCAGTCCGGGCTGGCCGTGCGCGACTGGGCCGTGGTCGGCAACCCGTACCCGAACGACCCCGCGCTCGCCGAGCGGATCGGCCCGCCCGCGGCCGTCGTCGACTCCGAGGGCTCGCTGCACGTCTTCGTGCGCAACGTGGGCGGCGGGATCTGCGGGCGCACCTCGGTGCCGTCCGGCAAGTGGAACAAGTGGGCCGACCTCAAGGGCAGCGGGATCACCGGACCCATCCGCGTGTCGATCACCACCGACGGCCTGATGGAGCTGGTCGCCCCCACCGAGGAGCATGTACTGCGCTGGACGCAGGACACCAAGGGCGTGAAGTTCCAGCGGGCCGACGACATCCCGGCCCGCGCCCGGGCGGACTCGCTGTCCACGGAGTGCACCGGCCCCGGCCGCCTCACCCACTTCTGGCAGGACGCCGACGACGGCACGGTGCGGGCCTGGCGCCCCTCCGACAAGGCCCCGTCGGTCCTCGGCTCCGGCGCGGGCACCGGCCCGGTGGCACTGCTCCGCACCGCCGTCGACGGCCACGACTGCACGATCATGGCCCGCCGGGACGCCGCGACCGGCCGCCCCGCCCTGGCCGCCTACCCCACGGAGGACGAGGCGCTGGGCGCGACCTGGACGCTCACCGGCGAGCCGTGCGTGGGCGCCCCGGCGCTCGCGCTCGACGGGCGCGGCCGTGTGACGATGGCCGCGTTCGGCACGGACGGCGCGCTCCGCGTCGCCCGCCAGAAGCCCGAACCGGGCCTGGCCCTGGCCCCCTGGCACCGCGCCTGAGCCCACCCTCCCGTTGTGGGCATTCGTTCCGCGGGGCGGGCGGGGCCCCGCCGGGCCCGCCTCCTGGCGGTCGGCGGGGCACCCATCCGGTCAGGCGGCGCGTTCCGTGAGCGCGCCGTCCTTCTCGTCGTACAGCGCCCCCGTCCGCGGGCACTCCCACACGCCCGGCTCGCCGTCCCGCTCGACCAGCTTCACGCCGGCCCGGCCGACCCAGCCGACCTGGCGGGCCGGGACGCCCACGACCAGGGCGAAGTCCGGGACGTCCTTGGTGACGACCGCGCCCGCGGCGACCATCGCCCAGCGGCCGATCTCCAGCGGGGCCACGCACACCGAGCGCGCGCCGATCGAGGCGCCGTCGGCGATCCGCACGCCCACGGCCTCCCAGTCGCCGCCGCGCTTCTGCTGGAAGTCGGGGTCGACGGAGCGCGGGTTGTGGTCGTTGGTGAGGACGACCGCGGGGCCGATGAAGACCCCGTCGCCGAGCTCGGCCGGCTCGTAGACCAGCGCGTAGTTCTGGAGCTTGCAGTTGTCGCCCATGCGGACGCCCGTACCGACGTAGGCGCCCCGGCCGATCACGCAGGCCTCGCCGAGCTTCGCGCCCTCGCGGATCTGTGCGAGCTCCCACACACTGCTCCCGGCGCCGATCTCGACGTCGTCGGCGACCTGGGCGGTGGGCTGGACCCTGTAGTTCACTGTGCTCTGCCTTCCGGGATGCGTCTTCGCCCGGCGAGCATACGGGTCCGGCCCGCCCGCGCGGCCGGGCGGGCGCCGCGCGGCCGGTTTGACCCGTGCGGGTGCGGACCGTAACCTTGACCGTCGGCGTGTTTCCATGCGCGCCAACTCCTGAGCACCTCCCTTCCGGCAGGCCGGGCACGGCCCGCCGCTGGAAGAGGCCGCTCATCCCTCGCGGACAGTCACGGGCCTCGCCGGTCCGTGCGGGCGGCTGGCATCAGGAGTTTCCGTTCCGAGCGAGAGAGAGATCCGCGTGTACGCCATCGTGCGCAGCGGTGGTCGCCAGCACAAGGTTGCTGTCGGCGACATCGTTGAGGTTGACAAGATTTCCACTGCCAAGGTTGGCGACACGGTCGAGCTCTCGACCCTGCTCGTTGTCGACGGCGACGCTGTGACCAGCGACCCGTGGGTGCTGGCCGGCATCAAGGTCCAGGCCGAGGTCGTGGACCACCACAAGGGCGCCAAGATCGACATCCTGCGCTACAAGAACAAGACCGGCTACCGCCGTCGTCAGGGCCACCGCCAGCAGTACACGGCGATCAAGGTCACGGCGATCCCCACGGCTGCGAAGTAAGGGACTGAGGAGACATGGCACACAAGAAGGGCGCATCGTCCACCCGGAACGGTCGCGACTCCAACGCTCAGCGGCTCGGCGTGAAGCGCTTCGGCGGTCAGGTCGTCAACGCCGGTGAGATCCTGGTCCGCCAGCGTGGCACCCACTTCCACCCCGGTTCGGGCGTCGGTCGTGGCGGCGACGACACGCTGTTCGCGCTGCAGGCCGGTGCGGTGCAGTTCGGCACCTTCCGTGGCCGCAAGGTCGTGAACATCGTTCCGACCGCTGCCTGATCCACTTTCGCGGAGGCGGACCTCACTTCCCGTACGGGAAGCGGGTCCGCCTTTCGCGTGTTAACACGTAGACATTTCCGCACGTAACTGGAGGCACAGAACATGACCACCTTCGTGGACCGCGTCGAGCTGCATGTCGCCGCGGGTAACGGGGGCCACGGCTGTGCCTCCGTTCACCGTGAGAAGTTCAAGCCGCTCGGCGGCCCCGACGGGGGCAACGGCGGCCGGGGCGGTGACGTGATCCTGGTCGTCGACCAGTCGGTCACCACGCTCCTGGACTACCACCACTCGCCGCACCGCAAGGCCACCAACGGCAAGCCCGGCGAGGGCGGCAACCGCTCCGGCAAGGACGGCCAGGACCTGGTCCTGCCCGTGCCGGACGGCACGGTCGTCCTCGACAAGAAGGGCAACGTGCTGGCCGACATGGTCGGCCACGGCACGTCGTACGTCGCCGCCGAGGGCGGCCGCGGCGGACTCGGCAACGCGGCGCTGGCCTCGGCCCGCCGCAAGGCGCCGGGCTTCGCGCTGCTGGGCGAGCCGGGGCGGTCCGGCGACATCGTCCTGGAGCTGAAGACGGTCGCGGACGTGGCCCTGGTGGGTTACCCCAGCGCGGGCAAGTCGTCGCTGATCTCCGTGCTGTCCGCCGCCAAGCCGAAGATCGCGGACTACCCCTTCACCACGCTCGTGCCGAACCTGGGCGTGGTCACCGCCGGATCGACCGTCTACACCATCGCGGACGTGCCGGGGCTCATTCCGGGTGCGAGCCAGGGGCGTGGGCTCGGCCTGGAGTTCCTGCGGCACGTCGAGCGCTGCTCGGTGCTGGTGCACGTGCTGGACACCGCGACGCTGGAGTCCGACCGTGACCCGGTCACCGACCTCGACGTGATCGAGGAGGAGCTGAAGCAGTACGGCGGCCTCGACGACCGGCCCCGGATCGTCGTCCTCAACAAGATCGACATCCCGGACGGCAAGGACCTCGCGGACATGATCCGCCCGGACCTGGAAGCGCGCGGCTACCGCGTCTTCGAGGTGTCGGCCGTCGCCCACATGGGCCTAAAGGAGCTGTCGTTCGCGCTGGCCGAGATCGTGTCCCAGGCGCGGGCGGCCAAGCCCAAGGAGGAGGCGACCCGGATCGTCATCCGCCCGAAGGCGGTCGACGACGCGGGCTTCACGGTCACGCTGGAGGAGGACGGCCTGTACCGGGTGCGCGGCGAGAAGCCGGAGCGCTGGGTGCGCCAGACGGACTTCAGCAACGACGAGGCCGTCGGCTACCTGGCGGACCGCCTCAACCGTCTGGGCGTCGAGGACGAGCTGATGAAGGCCGGTGCCCGCGCGGGCGACGGCGTGGCCATCGGCCCCGAGGAGGACGCGGTCGTCTTCGACTGGGAGCCCACGATGATGGCGGGCGCGGAGATGCTCGGCCGCCGTGGCGAGGACCACCGCATGGAGGCCCCTCGCCCGGCCGCCCAGCGCCGCAAGGACCGCCAGGCGGAGCGGGACGAGGCGGACCGCGAGTTCGACGGCTTCGACCCCTTCTGATCCCTTTCCCTCAGGAGCCCCGAGCCCCCGTCGCCCCCGTCGGCGGGCGCGCGCCTCACCGCGTGCGTCCACCGGCGGGGGCGTGCCGTTTGGTGCGGCCGAAAAAAGCGCATGAATTCCGGTTTACCTCGCTGCGGCCGGACAACCTGTGGCCAGGGATCACCGTCTTGTCTCCGGGGGCGGGGCCGCAGGTGCCCCGGCTGACTTGAACGGAGCGTTGATGAAGGTCTCCTTCCTCATCCACACCATCTACGGCATCGGCGGCACCATCCGCACCACGCTGAACCTGGCGGAGGAGCTGGCCGGACGGCACGAGGTGGAGATCGTCTCCGTGTTCCGGCACCGGGACGAGCCGCTCTTCGCGATCGACCCGCGCATCACCGTCGTACCGCTCATCGACACCCGCCCCTCCTCGCCCACCAATGAGAGCAAGCACGAGCGGCACCTCCAGCCGGCCGAGCACTTCCCCCGGCACGAGGCGCGCTTCAAGGAGTACAGCCGTCTCACCGACGAGCGCGTCCGCGCGCACTACGCCGGCGCCGGCTCCGACGCCGACGTGGTCATAGGCACCCGGCCCGGACTCGTCGCCTACGTCACCGCGTTCGCACCCGGGGGCGCCGTGCTCATCGGGCAGGAGCACATGACGCACAACCACCACAAGCCCGAGCTGCGCGCCGAGATGGCCGGCTTCCTGCCCCGGCTCGACGCCTTCGTCACCGTCTCCGAGGGGGACGCCGCCACCTGGCGGGCACGGATGCCGCTGCCCGGCACCCGGGTGCTGGCCGTCCCCAACAGCGTTCCGGAGCCGGTCGTCCCGCCCTCCGACACCTCGGGCACCACCATCATGGCGGCCGGGCGGCTGGCCTCCGAGAAGCAGTACCACGTGCTGGTCGAGGCGTTCGCCAAGGTGGTGGCCGTACGTCCGGACTGGACCCTGCGCATCTGCGGCTGGGGCAACCAGAAGGACCGGCTCCGCAAGAAGATCGACGAGCTGGGCCTCTACAACAGCGTGCACCTGATGGGCCCGCGTTCCCCGATCGAGCCCGAGTGGGTCAAGGGCGCCATCGGTGTGTCCACCTCACGCCACGAGTCCTTCGGCATGACGCTGGTCGAGGCCATGCGCTGCGGCCTGCCCGTGGTGTCCACCGACTGCGACTACGGCCCCCGGGAGATCATCAAGGACGGCGAGGACGGCCTGCTCGTCCCCGTCGGCGACGTCGACGCCATCGCCGGCGCGCTGCTCCGGCTGATCGACGACCCCGCGCTCCGCCGCCGCATGGGCGCCGCAGCCGTCGCCAACGGGCGCCGGTTCGATCCGGGCCCGGTGGCCAAGCGGTACGAGGAGCTGTTCGCCGGGCTCGGCGCGGCCGCCACCCAGCGCGCCGGCCTCCCCTCGCGGCCCGCCCCGGCCGCCGCGCCCGCGCCCGGCGCCGTCGCCGACTGCGCCGTGGCCGCCGACGGCACGGTGACCGTGACGCTGCTCACCCCCCGCGAGGGCGCCCGCCTGGTGGCCGACGGCCACGCCTTCCCGTTCGACGAGCACGGCACCGCGACCGTCCCGGCCGGTACGCCGTTCCCGGAGGGCGTCCGTCCGGTCCACCTGGAGCTGCCCGGTGGTACGCGCGAGCCGCTGACCACCCGCGCCATCGACCAGCGCGGGGCGATGCGCGCGGCGGAGCGCCAGGGCGCGGAGGCACCGGTCCGGCAGCTCGTCCCGTACACCAAGGGGGGTGCCCTGCACTTCCGTTGCTGGTCGCGGACCGTGCACGCCGAGGTGGGCGAGGTCCGGGTCCAGGACGGGACGGTCACCCTGTCCGCGCGGCTGTACGGCGCGGCCGCCGGGCCGGCCGGCGAACCGGTCCTGCTGCTGCGGCGGCGCGGCAAGGCCCCCCTGGAGCTGGCCTTCCCCGGCACCCGGGAGGACACCGGCCGCCTCCGTTTCACCTTCTCCTGCACGGCTCCCGCCGCCCGGCAGCAGGACCCCCACGATGTGTGGGACCTGTGGCTCCGGTACGCGCCGGACGCCGGTCCCGTCCGGCTCGCCCGGGTCCTCGACGACATCGTGGAGAAGGGCTCCCTCTTCCCGTACCCCCCGGCCGAGCTGCGCAAGAAGCAGCCGCTGGGGCTGGTGCGCGCCGTCACCAGGAAGCTGGCGGGCAAGCCGCAGGAGCGGGTCGTGGTCAAGGTCTTCCACAGCGCCGCCAACGATCTCGTGCTCAACGTCGTCGACAAGCCCGCCGCGTGATGTCGGTCACCGGAGGTCCGCCGGGGGGCCCGTCCGCTCCCCCTGGCCACACGGTGAACACGGGGTGTCGCGGGGGTGCGGGGCGGTCACCGTCCGCCTTGCGAGACGGTCACGGAGAGTGCGACCATCAGCCCGTCCCCCAGTCGTCGCAAGGTAGGTCGTTCTGTGTCAGCGCCGCATGAAGCCAAGACCCGCACCACAGCCGTCGTGCTCGCCGGCGGTACCGGCCAGCGGGTCGGACTCGCGATCCCGAAGCAGCTGCTGAAGATCGCGGGCAAGGCGGTCATCGAGCACACGCTGACGATCTTCGAGCAGGCCGAGTGCGTCGACGACGTGATCGTGCTGATGGCGCCGGGTTTCGTACCCGACGTCGAGAAGATCATCGCCAAGGCCGGGCTCACCAAGGTCACCCGTGTCATCGAGGGCGGCGCCACCCGCAACGAGACCACCGAGCGCGCCATCCGGGCCCTCGGCGAGGGGCTCGGGGACGGCGAGGACCTCAACGTCCTGTTCCATGACGCGGTGCGTCCGCTTCTGTCACAGCGCGTCATCAAGGACTGCGTCGACGCCCTCGACCGCTACCAGGCCGTCGACGTCGCCATCCCCTCCGCGGACACGATCATCGTCACCCGCACCCACGGCGAGGACGGCGAGTTCATCACCGACGTTCCCGACCGCTCCCGGCTGCGCCGCGGCCAGACGCCGCAGGCGTTCAAGCTGTCCACGATCAGGCGGGCGTACGAGGTCGCCGCCGGCGACCCCAACTTCCAGGCGACGGACGACTGCAGCGTCGTCCTGAAGTACCTGCCGGACGTGCCGATCTACGTCGTCGCGGGCGACGAGTACAACATGAAGGTCACCCAGCCCGTCGACGTGTTCATCGCCGACAAGCTGTTCCAGCTCGCCTCCACCGCGGCCCCGCGCCAGGCCGACGAGGCCGCCTACCGCGAACTGCTGTCGGGCCGCACGCTCGTCGTCTTCGGCGGGTCGTACGGCATCGGCGCCGACATCGCCGCCCTCGCCGAGCGGTACGGCGCCACGGTGTACGCGCTGGGCCGCTCCACCACCGGCACGCACGTGGAGAACCCCGAGCACGTCGAGGAGGCGCTCGCCAAGGCGTACGCCGAGACCGGCCGTATCGACCACGTCATCAACACGGCCGGCGTGCTGCGCATCGGAAAGCTCGCCGAGACCGACAGCGCGACCATTCAGGAAGCGCTGAACGTCAATTACCTGGCGCCCGTCCAGATCGCGCGCGCCGCGTACAAGTACCTGGTCGAGACCAAGGGTCAGCTCCTGCTCTACACCTCCTCCAGCTACACCCGCGGCCGGGCCGAGTACAGCCTTTACTCGTCCACCAAGGCCGCCATGGTGAATCTCACCCAGGCGCTCGCCGACGAATGGGCAGGCGACGGAATCCGGGTGAATTGCGTCAACCCCGAGCGCACCGCCACGCCGATGCGCACGAAGGCGTTCGGCCAGGAGCCCGCCGGATCGCTGCTGTCCTCCGAGGCCGTGGCCCGGACCTCGCTGGACGTGCTGCTTTCCGAGCTCACCGGCCATGTCATCGACGTACGGCAGCAGGACCCCACCCGCGGTGCGAGCGAGGCGTCGGGCTTCGAGCAGGCCTTGGCCTCGGTGCTGGACCGCCAGGAAGATGTGTAATACTCACCAGATGTGTTCTTCGGGCCTCTGTGTCGCATTGTGCGAATGCAGAGGCCCGAGTTCGTAAGAGTCCGTAAGGACTCCGAAAACCGATCCGTGAAGTCCCCCGCCTTCACGAGGTTTTGTCCATGTGAAAAAACCGGCACCCCCTTCTGGAGCAGGTTCCTCGTGATTTCGACCGCCATTCGCCTGGCACGTGTGGGCAGTGCGTCAGAGCTCGCCGCGGCAGTCCTCCTGGGACTGGGTTACCCGTGCGTCATGCTCGCCGCCCTCGTCCCGAACCTCTGGTTCTTCGCGGCCGCCGGTGCCGTGACCTACGTCGCCGACTGGTATCTGCACCAGAAGAACAGCTACCTGGTCAACCGGCTGAACAAGGTCCGGGCCGGTCTGCCGATCCGCTTCCTGCTGCGCCAGCTCCTGCTGATCCTGCTGCTCGCCCGCGAAGGCCTCGCCGAGCAGCCCGTGTTCTACGCGGCGGTCGCCTGCTTCCTGCTCTTCTACGGCCTCCAGGCCCCCCAGGGCGCCCTCGCCACCCTGATCCGGCTGCGCCGGACCATGCCGGTCGTCACCCGCAACATCGACCTCAACGCCGTACGCATCCCGGACGCGCCGCCGCACGCACTGCTCAGCCGCTCCGGCGAGAAGATGCTGCACCTCGACATCCCCGCCATGGCGGGCGTGATCGCCGCGGTCGCCACCGGCCGCAACGCCCTCGGCTACGCGGGCGTCGCGGCGACCCTCGCCCTGGGCCTGCTCTACACCGCGGCCCTCGTCCCGTACCTGCGCCGCAAGCGCCGGGTGCCGGCCGCCGGCGCCGTCCTCAAGGCCGTGGGCACCTGGCTGCGCGAGTACCAGCCGACCGTGGCCCTGTACTTCTCCGGCTCCGACGACTCCGCGTACCAGGTCAACATGTGGCTGGAGACGATGGAGCAGGTCGACGGCCGGCCGCTGGTCATCATGCGCGAGCGCAACCTGGTCGACAAGCTCAACCCCACGTCCGTGCCGGTCCTGTGCGTCCCCGGCGGCCAGCACCTGATGGCCATGGACATGTCCTCGATCCGGGTCACGCTGTACGCCGCCAACGTCGGCAAGAACATCCACATGCTGCGCGTACCGACCATGAAGCACGTCTTCATCGGCCACGGCGACAGCGACAAGCTCGCCAGCGTCAACCCCTTCTCCAAGGTGTACGACGAGGTGTGGACCGCCGGCCGGGCCGGCCGCGACCGGTACGCGCTCGCCGACGTCGGCGTCCGCGACGACGACATCGTCGAGGTGGGCCGCCCGCAGCTCGCGCCGATCGAGACCTGGACGGGCACTCCCCGCAACCCGATCCCGACCATCCTGTACGCCCCCACCTGGGAGGGCTGGGACAACAACCCCGGCAACACCTCTCTGCTGCTGGCCGGCGAGAACATCATGAAGCGGCTGCTGGACGCCCCCCGTCCGGTCCGGGTCATCTACAAGCCGCACCCCTTCACGGGCCTGGTCGACAAGAAGGCCAGGGCCGTCGACGAGCGGCTGAAGAAGCTGGTCGCCGCCGCCAACGCCGAGCGCGCCGCCGACCCCCGCTGGGCGGAGGAGACCGCCGCCGCCCAGACGTCCCAGGCGGCCGCGCGCGCCGAACTGGCCCGTATCGAGGCCCGGATCGCCCAGCTCTCCGCCCCCGGGCGCAAGGGCGGCGACGAGGCCGAGGAGTCCCGCGTCTCGCTCGCCGACCCGCAGCGCCTCGCCGACATCAAGCGGCTGCGGGCCGAGTGGAACGACGCGTACTGGCGCTCCTTCGGCTGGTGGGAGCACAAGGTCGTCACCGGCTCCGAGCCGAAGCTGTACGACTGCTTCAACCAGGCCGACGGCATGGTCTCCGACATCTCCAGCGTGGTGTCCGACTTCATCGCCAGCGGCAAGCCGTACGCGGTGACGGACTCCGCCGGGCTGGGCGCCGACGAGTTCAAGCGCCAGAACACCGCGGTCCGCGCCGCGGTGATCCTCTCCAACGACGCCACCGAGCTCGACGAGCTGCTGGCTGCCGTGGCCGACCCGGCCGCCGACCTCCGGGCGGACGAGCGCAAGCAGCTCAAGCGGTACCTGCTGGGCCCCGACGAGCCCACGTCCATCGAGCAGTTCAACGCCGCGGTACGGGCGCTGTCCGCCAAGGCGGAGGCCCGCAACAACGGCGTCGCGCAGCGGCTGGCCGGCCAGCGGATCGGCGAACTCGACCAGGAGGCCGACGGCGCCGGCGCCGAACCGGCGGAAGCCGCCGCCGACACCGTCGCCGAGAAGGGCGTCCAGGAGGCGACGGTGGCGCACTGAGCCACCGGCGCCCCGCGCGGAGGGCCGCCGGCATCGGCGCCCTCGTGGCGGACCACCGGCTGCCCGCGTAAAGGCGGACGTACACCCCGCGGCCCGTAAGTCCCTCGTCCGAGGCGGACTTACGGGCCGCTGTGCGCGCCGTCACACCCGGCGGCCACGGCGGGGGCACCATGACGGACGACTTTCGTCCGTTTGCCGTCAGGCAGGGAAGCCGGTGGTGCCGATGACCGAGAACACTCCCGACGTCAGTGTGATCATCGGGGCCTACGAGGCGATGCCGTACCTGGTGAAGTGCCTGGACTCGGTGGAGGCGCAGACCCTCGGCGCCGACCGGATCGAGATCGTCGCCGTCGACGACGGCTCGACCGACGGCACGGGCGAGTACCTGGAGCAGTTCGCGGCCCGCTCCAAGGTCCCCACCCGCGTCGTCCGGCAGGCCAACTCCGGTGGCCCCAGCGGACCGCGCAACACCGGACTCGCCCTGGCGCGCGGCCGGTACGTCTTCTTCCTCGACGCCGACGACCACTTCGGCGAGGAGGCCCTGGAACGGCTCGTCGCCATGGCCGACCGGGCCGGCACCGACGTGGTCCTCGGCAGGACCGTCGGCGTCAACCGCAACGCCGCCAAGTCGATGTGGAAGCAGACCGTCGAACGCGCCGACATCCACCGGTCCAACGTCAAGTACACGCTCAGCGCCCAGAAACTCTTCCGCCGCGATCTGCTCGTCCGGCACGGCATGCGGTTCGACGAGAAGCTGCGGACCGGCGAGGACGCGCTGTTCACGCTGGAGGCGTACCTCCGCGGCAACGGCGTCTCGGTGGTCGCGGACTACACCTGCTACTACCTGGTGGGCCGGGAGGACGGCAAGCACCTCACCAAGACGGGCGGATACGTGCCCCGCTTCGACTCGGCCAGGGCCCTGATGGAGCTCATCGCCGCGCACGAGCCGCCGGGGGAGCGCCGCGACCTGCTCATGATGCGGCCCTTCACCATCACGCTGCTGCCCCAGTTCGGTCCCGTCGTCCTCCGGCAGCCCCGCGACGTGCTGCTCGCCAAGATGGCGCTGGGCGCCCCGCTGATGGCCGCCCACTGGACCCCCGGCCTGGCCAAGCGCCTGAAGACCGAGGAGCGGCTGCGCCTGACGTGCGTCGCCATGGACCTGCCCGACGCGCTCGTGGACGTCCTCACCTTCCTCCAGGACGGCCACCGCCCGGAGCGGGTGCGCCGGCGGGGCCGCGAGTACCTGGCGTACCCGCACTTCCGCGACCCGGCCGTGGGCATCCCCGACACCGCGTACGAAGTGCGCGGCGCACCCGGCCCCTTGACCGTCGCGCGGCGCCGGGCCCGGCGGCTGGCGGGAGGGGTGCTGCGGCGGCTGCGGCGGGCCCGCCCGGCGCCCTGACCCGGTCGGGGCCGGCCGGCCGGGGAAGACGTCCGGGACGTTCCGCGGGCGCCCGGGAGGAGGCCCGTGGGAAAGCCCGGAAAGGTGTCCAGGAACCTGTCCAGCCGCTGGAACGGGCGCGCGCCGGACACCGCTCCTGGCATAGATTTCCCACGTGACAGTGGCAAGACAGTACGTAACGGAAGCCCGCCGGATCGTCGTCAAGGTCGGTTCCTCGTCCCTGACCACCGCCTCGGGCGGCCTCGACGCCGACCGCGTCGACGCGCTCGTCGACGTACTGGCCAAGGTCCGCAGCGGCGGCGAGAAGGAGATCGTGCTGGTCTCCTCCGGCGCCATCGCCGCCGGACTGGCGCCGCTCGGCCTCGCCCGGCGCCCCAAGGACCTCGCCCGCCAGCAGGCCGCCGCCAGCGTGGGCCAGGGCCTCCTGGTCGCCCGCTACACCGCGTCCTTCGCCCGCTACGGCGTACGCGTCGGCCAGGTGCTGCTCACCACCGACGACACCAGCCGCCGCGCCCACTACCGCAACGCCTACCGCACGCTCGACCAGCTACTCGCCATGGGCGCCCTCCCGGTCGTCAACGAGAACGACACGGTCGCCACCGACGAGATCCGCTTCGGCGACAACGACCGGCTCGCCGCCCTGGTGGCCCATCTGGTGCGGGCCGACCTGCTGGTGCTGCTCTCCGACGTGGACGGCCTGTACGACGGCGACCCGTCCAAGCCCGGCACCTCGCGCATCGCGGAGGTGCGCGGCCCCGCCGACCTGGAGGGCGTCGAGATCGGCTCGGCCGGCAAGGCGGGAGTCGGCACCGGCGGCATGGTCACCAAGGTCGAGGCCGCCCGGATCGCGGCCGCCGCCGGCGTACCGGTCGTCCTCACCTCGGCCAGCCGCGCCGCCGACGCCCTCGCCGGCCGCGACACCGGCACCTACTTCCGCCGCACCGGCCGCAGGTCCGCCGACCGGCTGCTGTGGCTGGCGCACGCCTCCACCCCGCAGGGCGCGCTGGTCCTGGACGACGGCGCGGTGCGGGCGGTCGTCGAGGGCCGCAAGTCCCTGCTCCCGGCGGGCATCGCGGCCGTCGAGGGGGACTTCGGCGCCGGCGACCCCGTCGAGCTGCGCGACGCCACCGGCCGCGCCGTCGCCCGGGGGCTCGTCAGCTTCGACGCCAAGGAGATCCCCCAGCTACTGGGCCGGTCCACCCGGGAACTGGCCAAGGAGCTCGGCCCGGCGTACGAGCGGGAGGTCGTACACAGGGACGATCTCGTCCTGCTCACCTCCTAGACCCGTCCCAGAACGGCTGAAAGTCCCGCCATCCGCCAGAGACCTTCACCAAAACCGCCCCACGTTCCGCGCAGGACTGGTCAACTTTGTCTCAGGGGTAAGCGGGGTGACAGCACCACGACGCACAAACAGGAGGCCGCCGGTGAGACGAGCGCGCCCAGGGGCACTGCCCCGAGGGACGGCCGAACGGGCCTTGACGAGTGTCGAGGCCGGGGCCGACTTCGACGACACCGTCCTCGACGAAGGCGCCCCGGGCCGGCAGTCCGGCGGCCGGCCGGAGCGGCACGTCCCGGACCGGCCGGTGTCCAAGCTGTGGCACATCACCCTCAGCGTCTCCGGCCGGGCGGCCCCGCTCAAGGACGTCAGAGCGGCCCTGGAGCAGCTCGCCCATGACCACCCCTTCCTGCTGACCAGCAGATACGCCGACGATCACGCCGAGATCCGGTACTGGGAGGAGGCCCGCGACCTGCACGACGCCGCCGCGGTCGCCCTCCGGCTGTGGGGCGAGCACCGGCAGACCGCCAAGCTGCCGCCGTGGGAGATCGTCGGCCTGGAGGTCATCGATCGCGAGACGTACCACCTCAGGATCGCGGAGGGTTACGGTCCGCCACCGGCCGCCCCCGTGGGCGTACACCCGTACTGACGTACCGGCCGCGGGGCGTCTCGCAGAGCGGGATGTGGGAGGAACGCCCGCCGGGAGCGCATTACGCTGCGAGTATGACCTCGTCGCATTCCCCCGCCTCCGCCACCTCGCCGTCCGTCACGCCGTACGACGACATGACCCCGGTCGTCCGTGCCGCCTACCGGGCCCGTGCGGCCGCCGCCGAAATCGCGCCACTCCCGCGTGCGGCCAAGGACGACGCGCTGCTGGCGATCGCGGACGCCCTGGAGGTGCGGACGAGCGAGATCGTCGAGGCCAACGCCGAGGACGTCGCCCGGGCCCGGGAGGCCGGCACCAGCGGGTCGATCATCGACCGGCTGACGCTCACCCCCGAGCGGGTGCGGGCCATCGCCGCCGACGTGCGGGACGTGGCCGCGCTGCCCGACCCGGTCGGCGAGGTCGTCCGCGGCTCCACCCTCCCCAACGGCATCGACCTCCGGCAGGTCCGCGTCCCGCTGGGCGTGGTCGGCATCATCTACGAGGCCCGGCCGAACGTGACGGTCGACGCCGCCGCCCTGTGCCTGAAGTCCGGCAACGCGGTCCTGCTGCGCGGCTCCTCCTCCGCGTACTCCTCCAACAGCGCCCTGGTCCGCGTCCTGCGCGACGCGGTCGGCGGCGCGGGCCTCCCCGCGGACGCGGTGCAGCTGGTGCCCGGCGAGTCCCGCGACTCGGTGCGCGAGCTGATGCGCGCCCGCGGTCTGGTCGACGTGCTGATCCCGCGCGGCGGCGCCTCCCTGATCCGCACCGTCGTCGAGGAGTCCACCGTCCCGGTCATCGAGACCGGCACCGGCAACTGCCACGTCTACGTCGACGCCCAGGCCGACCTCGACATGGCCGTCGACATCCTGATCAACTCCAAGGCCCAGCGGCCCAGCGTCTGCAACGCCGCCGAGACCCTCCTCGTCCACCAGGACATCGCCGACACCTTCCTGCCGCGCGCCCTGGACGCCCTCGCCGAAGCCGGTGTCACCGTGCACGGCGACGAGCGGGTCCAGGGGTACGCCGGTGCCTCGAAGGCCACCGTCGTGGCGGCCACGGCCGAGGACTGGGAGACCGAGTACCTCTCGTACGACATCGCCGCCGCCGTCGTCGACTCGCTGGACGCCGCCGTGTCCCACATCCGGCTGTGGACCTCCGGGCACACCGAGGCGATCGTCACCACCTCCCAGGCGGCCGCCCGCCGCTTCACCCAGCTGGTGGACTCCACGACGGTCGCGGTCAACGCGTCCACCCGTTTCACGGACGGTGGCCAGTTCGGCTTCGGCGCGGAGATCGGCATCTCCACGCAGAAGCTCCACGCCCGCGGCCCCATGGGCCTGCCGGAGCTGACGTCGACCAAGTACATCGTCACGGGCGACGGTCACACCCGGTAGCCGGCGGCGCCGGACGGAGCACGGAGGCGGGTGGGGAGAGTTGCGCTCTCCCTGCCCAAAAGCACCTCCCCGGTCTACTCTGAAGGCGTGCCGGACGACGTGGGGGGCAAGCCGTTACCGGACGGCTGGGAGCCCGACGACGACCGCGGGGGCGCCGATGAGGACATCGCCTCCGTGGTGTTCGACGAGGACTTCGTACGGGCCGCCACCATCCACGAACCCAGCGCCGTCGAGCGGCTGTTGGCCGCCGCCCAGGCGCGCGCGGACGCCGAGGCCGCCCGCTCCGGAGCCGGCGGCCCCGCGGCCGACGACGAGCGGTACGACGACCACCACGGCCCCGGGGGCCGCGTCCACGGGTACGGCGGTGTGTACGGCCCCGCCGAGGACCACGACCCCTACGGGGCGCACGGAGGGGCCCTGCGTCCGTACCGGCCCAGCTCCCGCTGGCACCGTCCGGTGGCCTGGGTCCTCGCCGTGGTGATGGGCGTCGGCATGGTCGCCCTCGCCTTCACGGCCGTCTACCGGGGCACCTCCGGCGGCCGGGGCGGACCGGTCCCGGCCCCGGCGACCAGCGGCATCGACACGCCCTCCCCGGCCCCCGCCGTGACACCGCGCCCCGCCTCCGCCGAGTACGGCGCCCCGCCCGTGCCCGCCGCGCCGCGAACGCCCTGAGGCCACCCGTATGTTGTCCCGCACCAGCGCGTTTACCGGAGCCCCGCGCGACCTACCCTGAAGGTATGGCAGGGCGTGGCGACCCGCCCGAGGGGACGCCGGAGGGGCTCCCCGGGGGTGGTGAGGACGAGTACCGGTCCGTCGTCTTCGACGAGTCGTTCGTCCGCGCTGCCCGTCTCCAGGAGTACTCCGCGCGGGAGCGCATGGGCGAGCACGCCCGGGCCGTGCGCAGCCGCCCCGCCTGGGGCAGGGCGCCCGCGCACCCCCGGCCCCGCCAGGGCGCACTGGTGTTCGTCCTGGTGCTCGCGGTGGTCTTCGCCGCCGTCGTCTACCTGAGCGCCCGGAACACCTACCAGCCCCTGCTCGACCGGCGCGCCGAGCCGCTGCGGAGCATGGTGGCCCCGCTGGCCCCGCAGGGCACGGTCCCCGGCGGGGACCCGGCCTTCCTGTACGCCCACAGCCCCGCCGCCCAGTTCCGCACGGGCGCCGCCGGCATCACCTTCCCCGCGGCCGAGCGCACCGCCCACTTCTCGGAGAGCCAGGTGGTGACCGCGCTCAGCACCGCCAAGGACTACCTGGTGCAGTCCTCGCTCGACCCGGACGTGCTGACCGGCGCCGCCGTACGCCAGGTGCGCCTCCTGCTGGACCCCGAGCAGGCGGAGCAGTTCGACCGCAGCGTCGAGTCCCCGGCCGACGACGGGCGGCACGCCGCCACGGGGTGGCTGGTGCGCTTCGACCCGGCCGAGGCGGCCCTGGCGGGCACCCAGGCGCGCGTACGGGGCACCATGCGGGTCACGGAGGTCGAGCCCGACGCCCTGGAGGTCGCCACGGACCACACGCTGGTCTACGCCGTGCGCCCGGCCGGCGCGGGCGCGGACGCCGACGCCTCGCTGTTCACCGTCCGCCGTGAGCTGGTTCTGCGCTTCGACCGCGAGGACCTGCGCATGCACCGGGCGGAGCTGCTGGCCGGGCGTGTGCAGGCCGGCCCGCAGTCCTGCTCGGCGGACCCGTCGGGCGCCCTGCACCCGGTGTTCGCCGGGCAGCGCGCCGATCCGGCGGGCCCGGCGGTCACCGACCCGTACGCCACCGGCAGCCGGGCCGCCGCCGCCCTGTGCGGGGCGCTGGCGCCCGGCGCCCAGCCCTCCCGCCCGGGCCCCTGACGCCCGGGGTGTCGAGGGCGTCGGGGCTCCGGGGCCGTCAGGCCCGGGGCGCCGGGCGCGTCAGGCTCGGGGTCCCGACGCCCCGGGTGTCAGGGCGCCGGTGCTCCGGGGCGTCAGGGCTCCTGGCGTCCGGACTCCTGGGGGCCCGAGCCGCCCGCGAACCGGTCGCGGAGCTTGCCGCCCAGGTCGCCCGCGCCCCCGGCTATGTCGCCGACCAGCTTCATCAGCGGGTCCTTGCTGCCCCGCACCGACTCCGCGTAGTGCGAGGCGGACTCGCGGAACGAGTCGGTGACCGAGGTGTCCTTGTCCTCCGAGCGGCGCGGGTAGTGACCGTCCATGATCCGCTGGTGGTCGCGGCTCTCGGCCCACTTCTTCAGCTCGGCGGCCCGCACCGTGGTGAACGGGTGGGAGCGCGGCAGCACGTTCAGGATCTTGAGCACCGAGTCGCGCAGGTCGCCCCCCGCCTCGTATTCCTCCGCCTGCTCCAGGAACGCGTCCACGTTCATCTCGTGCAGGTGGTTGCCGCCCGCGATCTTCATCAGCCCGCGCATCGACGCCTTCAGGTCCTGGCCCACCAGCAGACCGGCCCGGTCCGCCGAGAGCTCGGACTTGCGGAACCACTCGCGCAGCGCCGTCACGATCGCCATGACCGCGACGTTCCCCAGCGGGATCCAGGCGATCTTCAGGGCCAGGTTGGTGAGGAACAGCAGTACCGTGCGGTACACCGCGTGGCCCGACAGCGCGTGCCCCACCTCGTGCCCGACGACCGCCCGCATCTCCTCCTCGTCCAGCAGCTCCACCAGACCGGTGGTGACGACGATGATCGGCTCGTCCAGCCCGATGCACATGGCGTTGGGCTTGGGGTCCTGCGTGACGTACATCGCCGGGACCTTCTCCAGGTCCAGGATGTAACAGGCGTCCCGCAGCATGGTGTTGAGGTGCGCGAACTGGGCGTCGCTCACCCGCACGGAGTCCGACAGAAAGAGCAGTCGCAGACTGCGCTCCGGCAGCAGCCCGCTCAGCGCCTTGAAGACCGTGTCGAAGCCGCTCAGCTTGCGCAGGGCCACGAGCGCCGACCGGTCCGCCGGGTGCTCGTAGGCCCGGGACGAGATGCCCGGGAACCGCCTGCGCTGCCTGCCCGGCACCTGGTCGTGACTGCTGTCGGTCATGAATGCCCCCTCTTCGTACGAGATCCGCCTCGTCCCCCTGACGGCCCCCAGCGTAGGCGCTGGAGTCACGGCGCGGCCGGGCCTGTGGACAACCGCCCGGGCGGCCCCGCCCGCCCGGCTCCCGCCGCGTGGCCCCCGCGGCACCGGCCGACGACACCGACCGCAACCACTGAGTCGGCGTGAGCGTCCCCGGACGGCCCGCATACGATGTGCGCGAAGTCTCCGCTCCGACTCCGATGGATAGGTCCTGCCGAAGATGAGCCTCCCCACCACCGCCGCCAGCCTCGTCACGCTCGCCGAAGGCGCCGAGCACGGCGGCAACCACGCCAGCCTCAGCCCGTACCTCACCGGCGGTGGCGCCTTCGTCGTCCTGCTCCTGCTGCTGTGGATCACCACGCGCTTCAACCGCGACCGCTGAGCCCGCGACCGCCGGGACCGCCCGCGGCACCGTGCCAGTAGGCTCTGCACGCATGGGAGACCAGCAAGTGCCGACCAGTTCCGGCAAACGCCGACTCGGCGTGATGGGCGGGACGTTCGACCCGATCCACCACGGACACCTGGTGGCCGCCAGCGAGGTGGCCGCCCTGTTCCACCTGGACGAGGTGGTGTTCGTACCGACCGGGCAGCCGTGGCAGAAGAGCCACAAGAACGTCTCCCCGGCGGAGGACCGCTACCTGATGACGGTCATCGCCACGGCGTCCAACCCGCAGTTCTCGGTCAGCCGCATCGACATCGACCGCGGCGGGCCGACGTACACCATCGACACGCTGCGGGACCTCCGTGACCTCAACGAGGACACGGACCTGTTCTTCATCACCGGAGCGGACGCGCTGTCCCAGATCATGCCGGGCTGGCGCAACGCCGAGGAGCTCTTCTCGCTCGCCCACTTCATCGGGGTGACCCGTCCGGGCCACGACCTGTCGGACGACGGGCTGCCCGAGGGCGGGGTCTCCCTGGTCGAGGTGCCGGCGCTGGCCATCTCCTCCTCGGACTGCCGGGCGCGGGTCGCCGCGGGCGATCCCGTCTGGTACCTGGTGCCGGACGGCGTGGTGCGCTACATCGACAAGCGCCAGTTGTACCGGGGCGAATGAGCCACGGAGAGGGGCACCGGTGAACGACCAGCAGAACCCGTACGACCCGTACTACCCGCCGCAGCCGCAGATCGTCGGCTACGACGCCTACGGGCAGCCGGTGTACCAGCAGGCTCAGCAGTACCAGGAGCCGCAGCAGGCCCAGCAGTACGACCCGTACGCGCAGCCCCAGCAGACCTACGGTTACGACCAGTACGCGCAGCAGCCGCAGCAGCAGTCCCAGCAGCCGCAGTACGACACGTCGTACGACGCGTCGTTCACCCAGCAGGGCTACGGCTACGAGGGGTACGCCACCGGGTACGACACCGCCCCCCAGGCCCCCGCCGCCCAGGCGCCCGCCCCGCCGTACCAGGCGCCGCAGCCGCAGCCGCAGCCGCAGCCCCAGCAGCCGGTCCCGCGCCCCCGGGCCGACGCCGCGCCCCCCGCGGCCGTCCCCGGACCGCGCCGCCCGGCACCCGGACCGGAGCGGGAGCAGGACGGGACGCGGGACGGAGCCCGTGGCGGGGCGCAGGAGCCGGAGTACCGCACCGAGCAGTTCGCCTTCGTCGAGGACCCGGACGAGGAGTCCGAGGACGTCATCGACTGGCTCAAGTTCACCGAGAGCCGCTCCGAGCGCCGTGAGGAGGCCAAGCGGCGGGGCCGCAACCGGGTCGTCGCCCTGGTCGTCGTGCTCGCCGTGGCGCTCATCGGCGGCGTCGGCTACCTGTGGGCGACGGACGCCCTTCCCGGCATGTCCGACGGGGAGACGAAGCGTGGCGCCACCGCGAGCGGCCCCCAGAAGCGGGACGTCATCGTCCTGCACCTGCACGACATCGCGACCAAGGAGACCTCCACGGCGCTGCTGGTCGACAACGCCACGACCGGACAGGGCACCACCGTCCTGCTGCCGGACTCCCTCTCCGTCGCCAATGACGACGGCACCACCACCACGCTCGCCAAGTCGGTCGACGAGGACGGCTCCGCCGGCACGCGCGAGGCCATCGGCGCCCTGCTCGGCACCAGGATCACCGGCACCTGGCGGCTCGACACCCCGTACCTGGAAAACCTGGTCGAGCTGGTCGGCGGCATCGAGACCAGCACGGACACCGATGTGCCGGGCGCGAAGAAGGGCGACGCGCCCCTGGTCACCAAGGGCGAGGACCAGACGCTGAACGGCCGCGCGGCCGTCGCGTACGCCACCCACCGCGGGCCGGGCGAGGCGGAGGCCGCGCAACTCCAGCGGTTCGGCCAGGTGGTCCTCGGAGTGCTGCGCAAGATGTCGGACGACCCGGCGTCGGCGACGGTCACGGTCCAGACGCTGGCGCAGATCCTGGACCCGTCCCTGCCGGAGAAGGACCTGGGCGCCTCCCTCGCCAAGCTCGCCGAGCACGCCAAGGTGGGCGACTACAGGACGGCGCTGCTGCCCGTACGGGAGGACGGCACCCTCGGCGAGGAGGCCACCGGCAGTGTGGTGAAGGACATCCTGGGCGGCTCGGTCAGCGCGCCGGAGCAGGGGGCCGCGGTACGGGTCGGCGTCCGGAACGCCTCCGGGGACGCGGACGCCACCGAGGCGGCGCGGATCGCGCTGGTCAACGGCGGCTACGCGGTCGTCGACGGCGGAAAGGCGGACGAGGAGTCGTCGTCGCAGGTCATCTATGGTGACGCCGCACAGAAGGCGAAGGCCGAGGAGGTCGCCAAGACCCTGGGTCTGCCCGCCGGGGCCGTGGAGCAGGGCAAGGCGGCGGCCAACGCCGACGTCACCGTCGTCCTGGGCCGGGACTACGAGCCCCGGCGGGGCCCCGGTACGGAGGCGGGCCAAGGGGCCGGGTAATGGTTTGCCGGGCTGTCGGCGGTACGTGAGACCCTGGGGGTGTTCTGGACCGCCGACGAAAGCCTGCATGTGACCGCCACTGACCGCTCCATCGAGCTCGTGACCGCCGCCGCCCAGGCGGCTGCCGACCGGCTCGCGCACGACATCATCGCCTACGACGTCAGCGACGTGCTGTCGATCACCGACGCCTTCCTGCTCGCCTCCGCGCCCAACGACCGCCAGGTCAAGTCGATCGTCGACGAGATCGAGGAGCGGCTCAACAAGGACCTCGGCGCCAAGCCGGTCCGCCGCGAGGGCGACCGCGACGCCCGCTGGATCCTGCTGGACTACGTCGACATCGTCGTGCACGTCCAGCACAGCGAGGAGCGGGTCTTCTACGCCCTCGAGCGGCTGTGGAAGGACTGCCCCGAGCTCCCGCTCCCCGAGGACGCCCTGAAGACCCGCGGCAAGGCGGAGGAGCACGCCCGGCTCACCGGCGCCGACGCCACGGACGGCCCGGACGCCTCGGACGGTGATCGGAGCTGAACGGCAGCAAGGGCGGCAGGGGCCGCCGCATCGTCCTGTGGCGGCACGGCCAGACGGCGTGGAACCTGGAGCGCCGCTTCCAGGGCACCACGGACATCGAGCTGACCGACACGGGCGTCGGCCAGGCGCGCCGTGCCGCACGGCTGCTCGCGGCCCTGAAGCCGGACGCGATCGTCGCGTCCGACCTCCGGCGCGCGTCCGCCACGGCGGCCCAGCTCGCCGCGATCACCGGCCACCAGGTCAACCACGACCCCGCGCTGCGCGAGACGTACGCGGGGGAGTGGCAGGGCCTGACCCACGAGGAGATCGTGGCGCGGTACGGCGAGCAGTACGCCGCGTGGAAGCGCGGCGAGCCGGTGCGCCGCGGCGGGGGCGAGCTGGAGACGGAGGTGGCCGACCGGGCCGCCCCCGTGGTGCTGGCGCACGCCGACAAGCTGCCCGACGACGGCACCCTCGTCGTGGTCAGCCACGGCGGCACCATCCGCACCACCATCGGCCGGCTCCTCGGCCTGGAGGCGCACCACTGGGAGGGTCTGGGCGGGCTCTCCAACTGCTGCTGGTCCGTCCTCGGTGAGGGCGCGCGTGGCTGGCGGCTGCTGGAACACAACGCCGGAACGCTCCCCGAACCGGTCCTCGGCGACGACGACTGACCCGGATTTCACTTTCCGGCAGGTCACAGGCTAAAGTTCTTCTTGTTCGCAGCGCGGAGCGCGAAGAACACGAGGGGCTATAGCTCAGTTGGTAGAGCGCCTGCATGGCATGCAGGAGGTCAGGAGTTCAATTCTCCTTAGCTCCACAGACACCGGATCCCGTCCCCACCAGGGGGCGGGATTCGTGCTTTCCCCCTCGGCCCCGGGACCGGCATCACGCCGTGTCCGTGTCCCCGGCACACAGCTTGCCGATCGCCCGCATGCTCTCCTCGTCGTTCGGGGTGTACGCCACGATCCGGCACCCCGGCATGCCGTTGATCGACAGCGACACCGACGTCATCCGGACCTCCCCCACGTCCTCGTGCCGGAAGGTCTTCACCCGCGGCCCCGGCGGCGCCACGTTCCCGCTCTCCCACAACCTGGTGAAGTACGGGCTGGCCGCGGTCAGCCGGGCGATGAACGACTCCCACGCCGGCTCGCCGACGTGCCGCCCGTACGCCCCGCGGAGCTGCGCCACCATCAGCGGCAGCTCGGCCTCCTTGTCGACCAGCGGGCACACCGGGTCCGGCACCGTGAACAGCGTCCAGAGCACGTTGCGCATCCCGAACTCGCCGTACCCCGGCCGCTCGAACAGCAGCCGGTAGGCCCGGTTGGTGGCGAGGATGTCGTACCGCGTGTTGTAGACCACGGCCGGGCGCGGGTCCAGGGCGTCGATGATGCCCTGGATCTCCGGCCCCGCCCGCTCCACGTCCACCGGCCGGTCCGGCGCGTACGGCACCTCGGCCAGGTGGTAGAGGTGCTCCCGCTCCGGCCGGTCCAGCCGCAGGGTCCGCGCCACCGCGTCCAGGACCTGGGCGGAGGCGTTGATCCGGCGGCCCTGCTCCAGCCAGGTGTACCAGGTCACCCCGACGCCGGAGAGCTGGGCGACCTCCTCGCGGCGCAGGCCCGGTGTGCGGCGCCGCAGCCCCGGCGGCAGGCCGACGTCCGCCGGTGTCACCCTGGCCCGGCGGCCGCGCAGGAAGGCGGCCAGCTCCGTCCTCCGGCGCTGCCCCGCCCGGCCCGCCTGCTCGTCCGCCTGCCCGGACGCCCGCTCGCCCGCCTGCCCGGACGCCTGCTCGTCCCGTACCGCCATCGTCGTCACACCCCCATGGTCGACGGACCGCCCCGCCCTTGCCAGGTGCTGTCAGTACCAGGACCAGCGGGCTCTCGTTACCCGTACTGGATCGGCGGCAGGCTCGACGCCATGACGACGACCACGACAAGTCCCGTACTCAGTAAAGACGGTGGCACCGACAATCCATCCCGGTGGCTGCTCGGCGCGGTGCTCGCCGGGCAGTTCATGGCACTGCTGGACACCTTCATCGTCAACGTCGCCGCACCCACCATCCGTACCGAACTCGGCGCGTCCGGAGCCGCGTTGCAGCTGGTCATCGCCGGCTACACGGTCGCCTACGCGATCCTGCTGATCACCGGCGCCCGGCTCGGGGACCTCGTCGGGCACCGCCGGATGTACCTGGGCGGTCTCGCGCTGTTCACCGTCTCCTCGCTGGCGTGCGGGCTCGCCGGCGGCGCCGGGCAGCTCATCGCCTTCCGGCTCGCCCAGGGGGCCGGGGCGGCGCTGATGATCCCGCAGGTGCTCAGCCTCATCCAGCGCCACTTCACCGGCGAGGGACGGGTGCGGGCGCTCGGCGCCTACTCCGCGGTGCTCGCCACCGGGGCGGCGGCCGGTCAGGTCGTGGGCGGCGTCCTGGTCAGCGCGGACCTGTTCGGCGCGAGCTGGCGGCCCGTGTTCCTCGTCAACGTCCCGATCGGGCTCGCCCTGCTGGTGCTCGGCGCGCGCGTCCTGCCCCGGGACCGCGAGGACGCCGCCGAGCGCGCCAGGGGCCTCGACCTGCCGGGCCTGGTACTGCTGGCGGCAGCCGTCTGTCTGTTCACCCTGCCGCTGGTCCTGGGCCAGGAGCAGGACTGGCCCGTCTGGACCTGGGTCTCCCTAGCCGGCTCGGCGGTGCTGTTCACCGTGTTCTGCCGCCACGAATCGGTGCTCGCCCGGCGCGGGGGCGCCCCGCTGGTCGCGCCGCGCGTGCTGCGGATCCCCGGCATGGGCACCGCGGTGGTGCGGATCGCCGTGGTGATGGGCGTCAACGCGGGTTTCCTGTTCGCGATGACCCTGCACGTCCAGGGCGGCCTGGGCTACAGCCCGCTGCGCGCCGGCCTGACCTTCGCCCCGACCGCGGTCGTCTTCGGCGTGGTCGGCCTGACCTGGCGGCGCTGGCCGGCGGCGTGGCGGCGGGCCCTGGTGCCGGGCGGGTTCCTGCTCAGCGCCGCGGCCGCGGTGGCCTCCGGCTGGGTGCTGCGGGACGGGCAGGCCGGCGGTCCGGCGATGTACGGGGCGTTCATCGCCCTGGGCGTCGGGCTGTCGCTCGCCTTCAGCCCCGTCCTGACCGGCGCGCTGGCGACCGTACGCCAGGAGGACGCCGCCGACGCCAGCGGCCTGCTGGCCACCGTCACCCAGCTCGGCCAGCTGATCGGCGTCGCGACGTTCGGCACGCTCTTCCTGAGCCGCCTCACCGCGCCCGGGGCCCAGGCATCGGCCGACGCGCTGTGGGTATGTGCCCTGGCGCTGGCCGCCGCGTCGGTCGTCGGGGCGTCCGCGGGGCTGGTGCGCCGACCCCGCTGACCCCCGTGCCGGGCCATGGCAGAATCGGACGGCCGGAGGGGGACGACGGTCCGGACGGGAGGGAGTGCGCGATGGCGGCCAGCGGTTTCGAGGAGGCTTCCGACCCGCTCACCGCGGCGCGGCCGCGCCTCGGGCTCGGCTGCCCCTCCTGCGGTTCGGCCCACGTGGCCCAAGTGCTCGGTGACAATGGCGGGGTGTCCTACGTGTGCACGTCCTGCGGCCACAGCTGGAGCTGATCATGGGTGCGCACAGGCGGAAATGCGACTGGTGCGGCAGCGGTACGCCGATCGTCCGGGACATGGACCCGGTCAACGCCGAGTACCAGTACTGGTGCGAGGAGTGCGCGCGGGCGCTGATCATAAAAGGCGACCCCATCGAGACCTACCGGGAGCTCGAGGGGGAGCCCATCTACGGGCGCCTGCTCGACGAGCACTGCACCCTCAAGCGGTTCTACTCGTTCGCCACCGCGTGACCCGTCCGCCGCGGCCGCGCCCCGAACGCGGCCAGCACACCCAGCCCGACCAGCGTGTAGAGCCCGGACAGCAGCATCTGCCAGCCGTTCTGGTGCAGTTCCAGGCGCACCGGGGCGGGCGCGTGCGGCACCCACCACAGGGCGAACGACGCGAAGACCAGGCCCACGCCGGCCGTCCAGCCCGGCCGCGCGCGGGTCGCCAGCAGGACCAGCGTCGGCACACACCACACCCAGTGGTGCGACCAGGAGATGGGGCTCACCAGCAGGGCCGTGATCGCGCACACCACCACGGCCACCGGCCGGTCGTCCCGCAGCGCCGCCAGCACCGCGACCGTGATTCCCGCCACACCGACCACGACCGCCGCGATCAGCCACCACACCCCCGGATCGGTGGTGTGCAACAGCCGGGCCAGCACACCGTTCAGCGACTGGTTCGCCGTCTCCTCCTTGCGCCCGACCCGACTGGTCTCGAAGATCATCTCGGTCCAGAAGCGGCGTGAGTCGTACGGCAGGACGAGCGCGGACGCCACCGTCACCGCGGCGAACACCCCGGTGGCCGTGGCCGCCTGCCGCAGCCACGGGTTCCACCTCTCCTCCGGGCCCCCCGCACGCGCGCGTGCCACCCCCACGGCCAGGAGCAGCACGACGAACAGCCCCGGGGTCAGCTTCACCGCCGTGGCCAGCCCGATCCCCACCCCGGCCCACCGGTTGTCCGCCCGCCGGGTCAGGTCCCACAGCACCGCGACCGCGATCAGCAGGTTGATCTGCCCGTACCGCAGCGTCGTCCACACCGGCTCGCACCACACCAGGACCGCGGCCACCCACAGCGCCGTGCCCGGCCGGTCCCGGCCGACCAGGCGCAGCGACAGGTGCACCAGCGCCAGCAGCAGGAGCAGGTTCCCGGCGGTGGCCAGGGTCCGCATCTCGGGGACCCCGAGCAGCGTCAGCGGGGTGAACAGCAGCGCCGCGAACGGCGGGTAGGTCGTCGGGAGGTTCGCCGATGTGGCGCGCATCGCATACAGATCGCCCCCGGCCAGTACCGTCTCGCCCTCCGCGCGGTAGACGGAGAGGTCCAGCATGGTGACGTTGGCGGCGCGCTGCGCCATCCAGAAGGCCACGAAGGACAGCACACAGGCCGTTGCGGCGGCGGCCACGGGCAGTTCCCGCAGGCGCGCCCGGAGGGTCAGGGTCACGGTCACGAGGGGCGACGCTACCCGCCGGAGCCGTGAGGCCCGTAAACGATTTGGTGAACCACCGGGGGGACCGTGTAATGTTCTCTGTGTCGCCGCGAGGGAAGCCCGCAAGGGAGACCCGACCAGGAGGAAGCTTCTGGAAGGCGGCACAGGCAAGGGGCTATAGCTCAGTTGGTAGAGCGCCTGCATGGCATGCAGGAGGTCAGGAGTTCAATTCTCCTTAGCTCCACAGAACGAAGAAGGCGGGCCGTCCGATCGGACGGCCCGCCTTCTTCGTGTTCTTGGGGGCGGTTCCCGGCCCTGTCCCTGGTGGCGGTTTTGGGGCCGTGTCCCTGGTCACGCTTCCCGGCGGCCGGAGCCGCCGGGAACCATGACCAGGGGCCCGTCAACCCCGCCCGCTGCCGAGGGCCTTGCGGTCGGCGCTCGGCAACGCGGGACGCGAGGGCCGATCCTGCGGGCCCTGCTCCAGCCGGAGCGCCAGCTCGGGGCAGCGCCGTACCGCCAGTTGCGCGCGGTCCCGCAGATGGACCGGCACCGACGCGTCCGCCAGCACCGGGTAGCCGTCACGGCCCATCCGGATCAGCTCCGGGAGGATGTCCGCGCACAGCCCGTGGCCCTTGCACAGCGTCCAGTCCACGGCCAGCTTCTCGCCGCTCGGGATGGACTCCACGGCCTCCTGGTAGCCCGGCTCGGGCAGCGGCAGCACCCCGATCGTCGGACGCCCGCAGCCGCCGTGCAGCACATGCGCGGCCAGGTCGTCGGTGAAGGCGGACAGCGTCGACGCGAAGAACCGGGCCGACCCGTCGGGGTGCTTGCACACGCCGCGGCCCTTCACGGCCTGGGTGACCTCACGCAACGCCTCCAGGGCGGCCGGTCCGCCGCCGTTCAGCACGTCCGACAGGCCGCCGGCCGCCGCGGGCAGGCCCAGGCGGCAGGGGCCGCACTGGCCGGCCGTCTCGGCCGCCAGCCAGTTCGCCACCCGCTGCGCCTCGCCCAGCGGGCAGGTGTCCGGACCGATCGGCAGGATCGCACCGGCTCCCAGGGCGCCCCCCACGGCCGCCATGGACTGCTTGGAGATGACGCAGTTGTCGACGGCCATGGAGTCGATCCAGTTGCCGTGGTACCCGCCCGTCAGGACACCCTGCGGGACCTGCGGGGCGCCGGCGAGCTGGAGGACGTACCGCATGGGGACGCCCGTCGGGACCTCCACCACCATGGGCCGGGCGACCTGGCCGGAGATGGTCAGCATCACCGTGCCGGGCTCGCTGTCCAGGCCGTGCTGGCTGTAGCGGCCGGCCCCGACCCGGGCGGCGACGGCGAGCTGGGCGAAGGTCTCCGCGTTGGACAGCAGCGTCGGCGCGTTCCCCACGCCCGACTCGGCCGCCCGCTCACGGCGCCCCGGCGGGATCGCGGGGCCGCCGTTGACCGCGCGGATCACCGAGGAGGCCTCACCGGACACCATGCGCTCGGGGGTGCGCACGACACGGGCCCGCAGGCGCTGCCCGCGCCGGTCGGACAGGCCCCGCTCGGCCAGGGCGGCGCGGATGGAGACCTCGGTGGAGTTACGGGTCACCGCGACGACCAGGGTGCGGGCGCCGAGCGCCTCCGCGGCCAGCAGGGCGCCGTCCAGGATCAGGTGCGGGGCGCGGTTGAGCAGCACCGTGTCCTTGCGGCAGGCGGGTTCGCCCTCGCTGCCGTTGACCACGACGACGGGGCGCACCCCGCGCCGGATCGTCGCCTTGGCGACCGCGCGCAGCTTCTTGCCGAAGGGGAACCCGGCGCCGCCGCGGCCGGTCAGGGATATCTCCTCGGCGAGCTGGGCCAGGCGCTCACCGCCCATGGGTTCGAGCGGGCCGTGCACCTTCAGGTGCATCTGGAGGTCCAGCCGCTCGACCAGGTCGAACCCCTGGGTGAGCTGCGGGAGGCCGACGACACGGACTTCGGGGACGTCGGGGAGCGGGGCGTTCACGGGCGGTCTCCTGCTGGTGCGGTCCAGGGCTCGCCGGCCGGCGGCTGCTGGAAGGGGCCCTGTGCGGGCTCGGGGGCGTCGGCGGCGCCGTACGGCGGCGGGGTGGTGCCGTGGCCGTAGGAGTGCTGCTGGGCGGTCTCCTGGGTGTAGGAGGCCGGCCCGGGGGACTGTGCGGGCGGCGGCGGGGAGGGGGTCGGCCAGTAGCCGGGACGGGTCGCCGGTTCATCGGTCACCACCGGCAGCTCCTCCGTCATGGGGACGCGCTCGGCGTACGGGATCTCCTCGGTGGGGGCGCCGGACGCGTTGCCCAGGGACACGGCCCGGTACCCGGCGGAGATGCCCGCCCCCGTGGTGGAGGTGGTGGTGGAGGACGAGGGGAAGGCGGGCTCGTACGGCGGAGCGGCGGGCGGGGTCAGGGTGCGGGGCCGTTCACGCGGGCGGCCGCCCAGCGGGAGGTCGGGGGACGGCGCCTCGGGGCGGCCGGCCGGCTCCCGGCGGAGCTCCTGCTCGAACGGGGAGGTCTCGAACCCGGCGGGCGCGGCGATGGCGGACGTACCGGGCAGCGGGGCCACCGACGGGTCCCGCCGCCTGCCCCGGGGGCGGCCCGGCCGGTCCGAGCCCGGCCCCACGAGGGACAGCACGCGCTCGGTGAGCCGCTGCTGGACGGGGCGGGGCAGCAGCCGCAGCGAGACGGCCGCGGCGGCGCCCGCGAGCGCCAGGCAGTACATGGTGGTCACCCAGGTGGCCGCCGGGCGACCCGCGTAGAGCCCGTGGACGAGCGCGCTGCACCACGCCGGGTAGGCCAGCATGTGCAGCGGCCGCCAGCGGGCGGCGATGCTGCCACGGCCCGCCAGGGCGCTGCGGGCGGCCCCGGTGGACGCGGCGATCACCATCAGCAGACCGGCGAGCGAGCCGAAGCCGATCAGGCCGGACGTGCCGGTCACTCCCAGGCCGAAGGGGATGAGTGCCCCGATGAGCTCCACGTGCCCCAGGGACACCTTGACGGTGGCGTGCAGCAGGAGGAAGCCGAGGGAGGCGACCGCGGTGGTGCGGTGGATGGCCTGGGCGAGGAGCCGGTTGCGGGTGGAGAGCAGCAGCCGGTCCTGGGCGAACAGGCCCCAGGCGACCGAAGCGGTCAGCGAGACGAGGGAGAGGACGCCCGTCGCGAAGTCCAGGGCGGCCCGGAAGCTGTCGCTCCCGCCTATCGCGAGCGCTGGTATGAGGACCAGTGCAGCCGCGGAAAGCCCGCCCTGTACCGGCTTGCTCATTCCGGCCTGAAGGGCGGGCGAGGAGCGGATCTTGCGATGAGGGTTCATGGGGGGCGACTCCAGTGGTGCGGAAAAGAGGTCCCGTGGCCGCATGCTAAGTCGAGGCATACCAACGGGTACGAGCTTTGGGCGTTTGAAGTTCGGAACGACCGACAACTGACTTTGGGGTTGCCCTGGATAGGGTCGATACGCGGAGTAACCCCGGGGCCCCGGACCACCTCCGCGCGGCACGACCGCCCCGTGGACCTCGATGCGGCTCCACCGGGCCCTGCGGTACCCTGACGCCATGCGTGCCGTACGCCTCCTGCTTAGCGAGCCGCGCTGATCAGTACCGGCGGATGAAACATCCAGCCCGGAATCGGCGCGGCGTCCCCTCCTGTGCGAGGGGATTTTTCATTTCGCCGCGTCACCGAGCGGCAACCGGCAGAGACGATCGATGGAGCTTCAAGGACCATGAGCGAGATGAATCCGGCTGCCGCCGAGGCAGCAGCCCCGCACCGGTACACGGCGGCCATGGCCGCCGACATCGAGGCACGCTGGCAGGACGTCTGGGACGCCGAGGGCACCTACGAGGCGCCCAACCCGAGCGGAGACCTCGCCGGTGACCCGGCCGTCGTCGCCCGGCCCAAGAAGTTCATCATGGACATGTTCCCCTATCCCTCGGGTGCGGGGCTCCACGTCGGCCACCCCCTGGGGTACATCGCCACCGACGTCTTCGCCCGGCACCAGCGCATGACCGGGCACAACGTGCTGCACACCCTGGGCTTCGACGCCTTCGGCCTGCCAGCCGAGCAGTACGCCGTCCAGACCGGCACACACCCGCGTGTGTCGACCGAGGCGAACATCGAGAACATGAAGGCCCAGCTCCGCCGGCTGGGCCTGGGCCACGACAAGCGCCGGTCGTTCGCCACGATCGACCCGGACTACTACAAGTGGACCCAGTGGATCTTCGTCCAGATCTTCAACTCCTGGTACGACACCGAGGCGAAGAAGGCCCGTCCCATCGCCGACCTGGTCGCCCGGTTCGAGAGCGGTGAGCTCCCCGTACCCGGCACCACGCGCGCGTGGAGCGAGCTGACCGCCGCCGAGCGCGCCGACGTCCTGGGCGAGTACCGCCTGGCCTACGCCTCCGACGCGCCCGTCAACTGGTGCCCCGGCCTGGGCACCGTGCTGGCCAACGAGGAAGTCACCGCCGACGGCCGCTCCGAGCGCGGCAACTTCCCCGTCTTCAAGGCGAAGCTGCGCCAGTGGAACATGCGCATCACCGCCTACGCGGACCGCCTGCTGGACGACCTGGACGCGCTGGACTGGCCCGAGGCCATCAAGCTCCAGCAGCGCAACTGGATCGGCCGCTCCGAGGGCGCCCGCGTCGACTTCGCCGTCGGCGACGACGCCATCACCGTCTTCACCACCCGCCAGGACACCCTGTTCGGCGCCACCTACATGGTCCTGGCGCCCGAGCACGAGCTGGTCGAGAAGATCGTCCCGGCCGCCTGGCCCGAAGGCACGCACGACGTCTGGACCGGCGGTCACGCCACCCCGGCCGAGGCCGTCGACGCGTACCGCAAGCAGGCCGCGTCCAAGTCCGACGTCGAGCGCCAGGCCGAGGCCAAGGACAAGACCGGCGTCTTCACCGGCGCGTACGCCGTCAACCCGGTCAGCGGCGACCGCGTCCCCGTGTTCATCGCCGACTACGTCCTGATGGGCTACGGCACCGGCGCGATCATGGCCGTGCCGGCGCACGACTCCCGCGACTTCGCCTTCGCGCGCGCCTTCGAGCTGCCCATGCGCTGCGTCGTGGAGCCCTCGGACGGCCGCGGCACCGACCCCTCGACGTGGGACGAGGCCTTCGACTCGTACGACGCGAAGATCGTCAACTCGGCGAACGACGAGGTCTCGCTGGACGGCCTGGGTGTCGTCGAGGCCAAGGCGAGGATCACCGACTGGCTGGCCGCCCGGGGCATCGGCGAGGGCACCGTCAACTTCCGGCTGCGCGACTGGCTGTTCAGCCGCCAGCGCTACTGGGGCGAGCCCTTCCCGATCGTCTACGACGAGGACGGCACCGCCCACGCGCTGCCCGAGTCGATGCTGCCGCTGGAGCTGCCCGAGGTCGAGGACTACTCGCCGCGCACCTTCGACCCGGACGACGCCGACACCCAGCCCGAGACGCCGCTGTCGCGCAACGAGGACTGGGTCAACGTCACCCTGGACCTGGGCGACGGGCCCAGGAAGTACCGCCGCGAGACCAACACCATGCCCAACTGGGCCGGTTCCTGCTGGTACGAGCTGCGCTACCTGGACCCGCACAACGACACCGCCCTGGTCGACCCGGCGATCGAGCAGTACTGGATGGGCCCCCGCGAAGGACAGCCGCACGGCGGTGTCGACCTGTACGTGGGCGGCGCCGAGCACGCCGTACTGCACCTGCTGTACGCCCGCTTCTGGTCCAAGGTCCTGTACGACCTGGGCCACGTCTCCTCGGCGGAGCCCTTCCACAAGCTCTACAACCAGGGCATGATCCAGGCCTTCGTCTACCGGGACGCGCGCGGCATCGCCGTTCCGGCCGCCGAGGTGGAGGAGCGCGACGGCGCCTTCTTCCACCAGGGCGAGAAGGTCAGCCGCGTCCTGGGCAAGATGGGCAAGTCCCTGAAGAACGCCGTCACCCCGGACGAGATCTGCGCCGAGTACGGGGCGGACACCCTGCGCCTGTACGAGATGGCCATGGGCCCGCTGGACGTCTCCCGCCCCTGGGACACGCGCGCGGTGGTGGGCCAGTACCGGCTGCTCCAGCGGCTGTGGCGCAACATCGTCGACGAGTCGACCGGCGAGGCGACCGTCGTCGACGCCGCGCCCGACGAGGACACGCTGCGCGCCCTGCACAAGGCGATCGACGGCGTGGGCCAGGACATGGCCGCCATGCGCTTCAACACGGCGATCGCCAAGGTCACCGAGCTGAACAACCACCTGACGAAGTCCGGCGCCCCGGTGTCGCGGTCGGTCGCCGAGCCGCTGGTCCTGCTGGTCGCGCCGCTGGCCCCGCACATCGCCGAGGAGCTGTGGCGCAAGCTGGGCCACACCGACTCGGTCGTCCACCAGGACTTCCCCGTCGCGGACCCGGCGTACCTCGTCGACGAGACCGTGACCTGCGTCGTCCAGATCAAGGGCAAGGTCAAGGCGCGCCTGGAGGTCCCCCCGTCCATCACGGACGCGGACCTGGAGGCGCTTGCCCTGGCCGAGCCGGCCGTCGTCACCGCGCTGGGCGGGGCGGACGTGCGCAAGGTGATCGTGCGGGCACCGAAGCTGGTGAACATCGTCCCCGCGTGACATCTGGGTGTTTTCCCCTACGGGCAGGTTGGGGGTTCGTGAGGAACCCCCGGCCCGCCCGTTCCGTTTACCGTGGAAGGGCGACGGACGGCCGCGTCCGAGCCGCACCGAGTGACATCGAGGGGACCCCATGGCAGAAGCGATCGCGATCCTGGCGCTGCTCTTCGTCGCCTTCGTCGCCCTGGGGGTGTACGTGACGGTCAAGGCCGTCAAGGCCGCCAAGCGCGGAGTGGACCGTACGATCATCCAGGCGCGGCGCACCGTCGAGGACACCACCCTGCGGGCCAAGAGCTACGGACCGGGCGGTGTGACCGCCGAGCTGGCCCAACTGCGGCTGTCCCTGCGGACGTCGATGCGAGCCACCCAGGACGCCCTGGAGGCCGGGGCGGCCGAGGACGCCTCGCTCAAGGAGTCCCTGGACCTCTTCCGGCGGCTCAGCGCCCACGGGCACGAACTGGACGAGGACCTCAAGCGGCTGGAGAAGGACCCGGACCGGGCCGGGGTCGCGGCGCAGCTCGGCGAGCTGCGTGAGCGCACGGAGCGGATCACCCACTCGGCGGAGTCGCTGCGGTGGGCGGCCCGTGACCGGGCACGCAAGTTCGCGGACGACGACCTGGCGTCGCTGAGCGCCCAGATCGACGTCGAGGCGGGAGCGCTGCGCCACTGGGCCGGCGCCGGCCAGGACGACCTCTCCTGGGCGGACGCCCCGGCGGGCGTCGACGCGCGGCACCGGACGCGGCCCTCGGACCCGGCCGGCGCGGGTACCGGTGACGCCGCCACGGGCCCGGCCGACGCGTCCACGGGTTCGGCGGACGCCGCCACGGGTCCGGCCGACGCCGAGGCGCCCCGGGCGATCACGGCGCCGGACCCCCGGCAACAGCCCTTCTACTCCTGGCAGAAGTCCGCCCGTCCCGAGACCACCAACTGACCGGAACGGATCACCGGCGGGGGCGGGCTGCCGTACGGAGCCCCCTCCGGGGTACCCTCCCGGTCATGTCCCGCCATGTCGCGATCGTCACTGATTCAACGGCCTACCTGCCGCCGCGGACGATGGAGCGGCACGGTATCACCGCGGTGCCGCTGACCGTCGTCCTCGGGGACCAGGCCCTGGAGGAGGGCACCGAGATCTCGGCCCGCTCGCTGGCCCTCGCACTCCAGAAGCGCCGCTCCGTGACCACCTCGCGGCCGAGCTCCGAGACGTTCGCCGCCGCCTACCGCGCGGCGGCCGGGCGGGGCGTCACGGGGATCGTCTCGCTGCACCTGTCGGCGGAGTTCTCCGGGACCTACGACGCGGCGCTGCTGGCCGCCAGGGAAGCGCCGGTGCCGGTGCGGGTGGTCGACACCGGGATGGTCGCCATGGCGCTGGGCTTCTGCGCGCTGGCCGCCGCCGAGACGGCGGAGGCCGGAGGCACCCTGGACGAGGTGGTCGCCGCCACCGAGAAGCGGGCCGCCGGCACGTCCGCGTACTTCTACGTCGACACCCTCGAGTACTTGCGCCGGGGCGGCCGCATCGGCGCGGCCCAGGCCCTGCTCGGATCGGCACTCGCCGTGAAGCCGCTGCTGGAGCTGGAGGGCGGCCGGATCGAGCTGCGGGAGAAGGTGCGCACGGCGTCGAAGGCCATCGCCCGGCTGGAGGAGATCGCCGCCGACCGGGCCGGAGCCGGCCCCGTGGACATCGCCGTGCACCACCTCTCCGCCCCCGACCGGGCCGCCGCCCTCGCGGACCGGCTGCGCGCCCGCGTCCCGGGCCTGGCCGACCTGCACGTGAGCGAGGTCGGCGCGGTGATCGGCGCGCACACCGGGCCGGGGCTGCTGGGCGTCGTCGTCTCGGCACGGTGACCACCCGCCCCGTGCGTCCCCCGCACGGGTGATCAGGTTCTCCACAACTGCCGGGCTGTCCACGGAATTGACGGCCGCTCGGCGGGGCCGGGCGGATGTGTCTAGCGTGCTGGGGCATGACGACACGAACACCCTCCGTGACATCTTCGGTGCTCTTTGCACGTGCGGCGAGCGGCCCCGGCCGGGCACCCGGCACCGACGGCCGGGCGCGCTCCCGGCGCCTCGGACGGCACCGGCCCGGCGGGAGACCGGCGGCCGTGCGCGCCGCGGTGACGGCACGCCGCCGCGCCGACGCCCTCTTCGCCGGGGCGGGCGCCTCGGCGACCCACCCGCCGCCGGGGCGGGCCCCGCTGTCCGGTCCGGCTGTGGTGCCGGTTGCGGCGCCGATCGCGGTGCCCGCTGATCTGCCGGCTCCGGTGCCCGCCGAGGTGCCGGCCGCGGTGCCCGCCGAGGTGCAGGCTCCGGTGCAGGCGGGGGCGGCCGCTGCGGTGGACAGGGCCGCCGTCGTCACTGATGCCGGTCCCGCGCCCGGCCTCGTGGACGCGGCCGTCGGGAGGTGGTCGGAGCGGTCGGCCGGCCCGGCGGAGGGCGGGGCCGGCGGGTCCGGGGGCGAGGCCCCGGAGGACGTTCCCGGTCCGCGCGAGCGGTGGCGGCTCGGTCTGCGGGACAGGGTGCCGCTGTGGCTGCGTACGCGGTGCGGGATGGAGCCCCGGACGGTCGTCGCGCTCACCGTGGTGCTGGTCGTCGCCACCGCGCTCGCCGGCCGGCACTTCTGGGCGGGCCGGCCGGAGACGGTCCGGGCGCCCGAGGTGGTCGAGGCGGCACCGGCGGCGGCCGGGCCGGCCGGGGGCGCGCCCCGCCGTGCCGGGGCCGGGGCGCCGCCGGTCGTGGTCGACGTGAGCGGCAAGGTGCGGCGGCCGGGGGTGCTGCGGCTGCCCGCCGGATCCCGGGTCGCCGACGCCCTGCGGGCGGCCGGTGGAGCCGGGCCCGGCACCGACCTCACGGGGCTGAACCGGGCCCGCGTGGTCATGGACGGCGAGCACATCGTCGTGGGTGTCACACCGCCACCGGCGGCAGCGGGACCCGGGTCCGGGGTGACGGGGGACGCCGGGGCGTCCGGTCCGGGCGGCGGCGCGGGGCCGGTCAGCCTCACCACCGCCACCGCCGAGCAGCTCGACGCCCTGCCGGGCGTCGGCCCCGTGCTGGCCCAGCACATCGTCGAGTACCGCACCCGGCACGGGGGTTTCCGGTCGGTGGACGAGCTCCGTGAGGTCAACGGCATCGGTGAGCGCCGGTTCGCGGACCTCCAGCCCCTCGTACGCCCGTGAACCGCCCCGAGGTTCACACCGCGTCCGGTACCCGGCTGGGCACCGCCGACCCCTGGCAGGAGGGCCCCACCGACGTCCGCCTGGTCGGTCCCGCGCTGGCCGCGTGGGGAGCGGCTGCGCTCGCGCTGGGCGCGCCCGGCCGGTGGACGGTGGCGGGGGTGGCGCTCTGCGCCCTGGGCGGAGCCGTGCTGCTGCTCCGGCCGGGCGGTCGGTGGGGCGGCCGGCGGGGCGGTCGGCGCGGCACGCCCGGGACGGCGCCCCGGCGGCGGGCCCGTGCCACCGCGTCGGCGGCGGTATTGCTCTGCGCCGCGGCCGGTGCGGCATCCGCGGGACTGCACGGCGCCGACCTGCGGCGCGGACCCGTCCCCGCGCTGGTGGAGCGGCACGCGCGCGTCACCACCGAGGCGACGGTCACGTCCGATCCGCGGCTCACCCGGACGCGGGTCCACGGGCCGCGGGTGGCGCCCGCCGTCATCGTGCTGGACGCCGACCTGACCCGGGTGGCGGCGTCCGACGGAGCGGTCACCCGGGTCCGCACGCCGGTGCTGGTGATCGTGTCGCCCGCCAGGAGCGGCTGGCAGCGGCTGCTGCCGTCCACCCGGCTGCGTCTCACGGGGCGGCTGGCGCCACCGCGGCGCGCGGGTGAACCGTTCGCCGGGGTGCTGCGGGTGGATCCGGGCCCGCCGCGCGTCACCGGGCCGCCGACCGCGCTCCAGCGCACGGCCGGTGACCTGCGGGCGGGGCTGCGGGACGCGACCGACGGACTGCCGCCGGACGCCCGGGCCCTGCTGCCGGGGCTGGTCGTCGGGGACACCTCCCGCATCCCGCCCGATCTGCACGACGCCTTCCGGGCGACCGACCTGACGCACCTTCTGGCCGTCTCCGGGAGCAACCTCACCCTGGTGCTGTTCCTGCTCATCGGCCCGCCCGGAATCGCGCTCAAGGCCGAACGCGGGGGACTCGCGCCCCGGTTGGGCATCCCGCTGCGGGTGACCGCGCTGCTCGGCGGGGCGCTGACCCTGGCCTTCGTCCTGGTCTGCCGGCCCGACCCGAGCGTGCTGCGCGCCGCCGCCTGCGGGCTGATCACGCTGCTGGCCATCGGCACCGGACGCCGCAGGTCGTTGCTTCCGGCGCTCGCCGCCGCCGTCCTGCTGCTGGTGCTGTACGACCCCTGGCTGGCGCGCAGCCACGGCTTCCTGCTGTCCGTATTGGCGACCGGAGCGCTCCTCACCCTCGCCCCGCGCTGGAGCGCGTCCCTGCGTGCGCGCCGGGTGCCGCCGCGGCTCGCGGAGGTACTGGCCGCGGCGGCCGCGGCGCAGGCCGTGTGCGCCCCGGTGGTGGCGGTCTTCGCCGCCCGGGTCGGTCTGGTGGCGGTGCCGTGCAACCTGCTCGCCGAGCCGGCCGTGGCCGCGGCGACCGTGCTCGGGTTCGCCGCGCTCGCCACGGCACCGGTCGCGCCGCCGGTGGCCGCCCTGCTCGCCGGGTGCGCGGGATGGCCGGCCGGGTGGATCGCGTCCGTGGCCCGGACGGGAGCCGCGCTGCCCGGGGCGGAGGCGGCATGGCCGGGCGGCTGGGGCGGGGGACTGCTGCTCGCCGCCGTGACGGGACTGCTGGTGCTGTGGGTGCGGAAGGCGCGGCACCGGGCGTGGCTGGCCGGGGCGTGCGGCGTGCTCCTGCTGCTCGCCGTGGTCAGGCCCCCGCCGCTCACCAGACTGGTCACCGGGTGGCCGCCACCGGACTGGGTGTTCGCGATGTGCGACGTCGGCCAGGGCGACGCGACGGTCCTCGCGGCCGGCGACGGCACCGCCGTGGTGGTGGACGCCGGTCCCGACCCGGAGCCCGTGGACCGGTGCCTCGGCGACCTGGGCGTGCGCCGGGTGCCGCTCGTGATCCTCACGCACTTCCACGCCGACCACGTCGCCGGCCTCGCGGGCGTCCTGCGCGGCCGGTCGGTGGGGGCGATCCAGACCACGGGCCTCCTCGACCCGGCCGACCAGGCGGCGTTCGTACGGCGGACCGCCGCCGGGGCGCGGGTGCCGGTCGTCCGGGCGGGAGCCGGTGAGCGGCGGCGGATCGGGTCGCTCGACTGGCGGGTGCTGTGGCCCGGCGCCACCGCGTCCGGACTGGACCCCGAGGGGCCCAACGACGCCAGCGTCACGCTCCTCGTCCGCGTCGGCGGCGGCCCGACGCTGCTGCTCCTCGGCGACCTGGAACCACCGGCCCAGCGGGCCCTGCTGCGCGCCCACCCCGACCTGCCGCCGGTCGACGTCCTCAAGGTCGCCCACCACGGCTCGGCCCACCAGGACCCACGCCTGATGGACAGGGTCAGGCCCCGGCTGGCCCTGGTGTCGGCCGGCCGCGACAACCCGTACGGCCATCCCTCACCGCGCACGGTCGGTGCGCTGCGGGCCGGGGGAGCGGTGGTGCTGAGCACCGACCGACACGGCGCGATCGCCGTGACGGGCGGGGGGCGGGAGTTGCGCGCCGTCACCGCGGCGGGGCCGGGGCCGGAGCCGTAGCGGCCGACGGGAACAATGTCCCCGTGAGCGATGTGAGACATGTGCTGGTGCTGCCGGACCGGGACGCGGCCGAGGAGGCCGCCGAGGAGCTCGGGGAACAGTTCGCGATCACGGAGGAGCCCCAGCTCGTGCGGGACGCCCTGGCCGGTGAGGACGACGCCGAGGACGCCCAGTGGCTGGTGGTGGTCGAGGACCCGGACGGGCGGCTCGCGGCCGCCGACCTCGACGCGTTCGCGGCGCGGTGGGACGGCTGGCGGGAAGAACCGTAGGCGAGGGGCGGGAGGGGGCGCCGGGCGGGGCCGCGCTGTCGGTGGGCCGTGCGATGCTGGTTCGCGATGGCCACCAGAAAGAACCAGACCGACGACGTCCTCGCGCCCGTCACCCTCGCCGTGGGGCAGGAGGACCTGCTCCTCGACCGCGCGGTGCAGCAGGTGGTGGCGGCCGCCCGCGCGGCCGACGCCGACACGGACGTGCGCGACCTGACGTCCGACCAGCTCCAGCCCGGCGCCCTCGCCGAGCTGACCAGCCCCTCGCTCTTCGCCGAGCGCAAGGTGCTCGTCGTGCGGAACGCGCAGGACCTCTCCGCCGACACGATCAAGGACATCAAGGCGTACCTCGGCTCGCCCGTGGAGGACATCAGCCTCGTCCTGCTGCACGCGGGCGGCGCCAGGGGCAAGGGCCTGCTCGACGCGGCGCGCAAGGCGGGCGCGAGGGAGGTCGCCTGTCCGAGGACGACCAAGCCGGCGGAGCGCCTGACGTTCGTGCGCGGGGAGTTCCGGGCGCTGGGGCGTTCGGCGACCCCGGAGGCGTGCCAGGCGCTCGTCGACGCGGTCGGCAGCGATCTGCGGGAGCTCGCGTCCGCGGTGTCGCAGCTCACCGCGGACGTCGAGGGCACCATCGACGAGGCGATCGTCGGGCGGTACTACACGGGCCGTGCGGAGGCCTCCAGCTTCAACGTCGCCGACCGGGCGGTGGAGGGCCGGGCGGCGGAGGCGCTGGAGGCGCTGCGCTGGTCGCTTTCGACCGGTGTCGCGCCCGTGCTGATCACCAGCGCGCTCGCCCAGGGGGTGCGGGCGATCGGCAAGCTGTCCTCCGCGCGGGGCGGACGCCCCGCGGACCTCGCCCGTGAGCTGGGCATGCCGCCGTGGAAGATCGACCGGGTGCGCCAGCAGATGCGCGGCTGGACCCCGGACGGGGTGGCGGTCGCGCTGCGGGCCGTCGCCGAGGCGGACGCCGGGGTCAAGGGCGGGGGCGACGACCCGGAGTACGCGCTGGAGAAGGCCGTCGTCACCATCGCCCGCGCCGCCCGCTCCCGCCGCTGACCCGCGATGCCCGGGGCGCTGCCCCCGGGCATCGCCCCGGGGGGTTGCCCCCGGAGTGCGTCACCCGCTCGCGGATACCGGAGCCCAGGCCCCTCGGGGCTCCTGCGCCCCCGGATCCCCAGGCCCCGGCGAGGCCGGCGGCGCCTGGGAATCCGGCGGTCCGGCGGGTCCGGCGGCCCGATGGGTCCGGCGGGTCCGGCGGGCGAGGGTATGCCGAAGGCCCCGGTGCCGGTCCTGGGGAAGGACGGGCGACGGGGCCTTCGGGTGATGCTTCGGTGAGCTCGTACCCGCGTGGCGAACGCAGGCCGCGTACGGGCTCGGGGTGCCGGTCAGGAGCGGATGAGAGGGCCCGCTGGGTCCGTCCCGGCGATCAAATCAAGAGCTCAGCCCTGGAGGGAGGCAACCTTGGTGGCCAGCGCCGACTTCTTGTTGGCGGCGGCGTTCTTGTGGATGACACCCTTCGAGACGGCCTTGTCGAGCGCACGGGAGGCGGCGCGAGCGGCAACGGTGGCCTTCTCGACGTCACCCGCGGCGGCAGCCTCACGGGCCTTGCGGATCGCGGTCTTGAGCGACGACTTGACGGCCTTGTTGCGCAGGCGCGCCTTCTCGTTGGTCTTGTTCCGCTTGATCTGGGACTTGATGTTCGCCACGAAAGAGCCTTTTCAGGTTCGTAAGGATTTCTCTGATGTGTGCCACGTCGCTGAGAGGGCCACGAGACACAGCTGCCCAGGCTACCAGCCGTCCTCCGAGCGGCCCAAACCGAGCGCCGGTCCCCGTCCGTGGGACCATGGAACCTACGTATCGATCCGCCGTCGACCCGAGCAGAGACGCCCGGCGTCTCGAGAATCAGGACCCTGCGTGCCCGCGACCCCTATCCACGTGCCCGAGCCGAGCCGTACCGACCCGGCGCTGATCCGCAATTTCTGCATCATCGCGCACATCGACCACGGCAAGTCCACCCTTGCCGACCGGATGCTCCAGCTGACCGGTGTGGTCGAGCAGCGGCAGATGCGCGCTCAGTACCTCGACCGCATGGACATCGAGCGCGAGCGCGGCATCACGATCAAGTCCCAGGCGGTGCGTCTGCCGTGGGCCCCCACCCAGGGGCCCGGCCAGGGCAGCACTCACATCCTCAACATGATCGACACCCCCGGTCACGTCGACTTCACCTACGAGGTGTCACGGTCCCTGGCCGCGTGCGAGGGCACCATCCTGCTCGTCGACGCCGCCCAGGGCATCGAGGCGCAGACCCTCGCCAACCTCTACCTGGCGATGGAGAACGACCTCACCATCGTCCCGGTCCTGAACAAGATCGACCTGCCGGCCGCCCAGCCGGAGAAGTTCGCCGAGGAGCTGGCGAACCTGGTCGGCTGCGACCCCGACGACGTGCTGCGCGTGTCGGCCAAGACCGGCATCGGCGTCGAGGCGCTGCTCGACCGGGTGGTCAAGGACGTTCCGGCCCCGGTCGGCGTCGCCGACGCCCCAGCCCGCGCGATGATCTTCGACTCGGTGTACGACTCGTACCGCGGTGTCGTCACCTACGTCCGTGTCATCGACGGGCAGCTCAACAAGCGCGAGCGCATCCGCATGATGTCCACCGGCGCGACCCACGAGCTGCTGGAGATCGGGACGAACTCGCCCGAGATGCTGCCGGCCGACGGGCTCGGCGTGGGCGAGGTCGGCTACCTGATCACGGGTGTGAAGGACGTTCGCCAGTCCAAGGTCGGTGACACCATCACCACCCTGCACAAGGGCGCCACGGAGGCCCTGGGTGGCTACAAGGACCCCAAGCCGATGGTGTTCTCCGGCCTCTACCCGCTGGACGGCTCGGACTACCCCGAGCTGCGCGACGCCCTCGACAAGCTCCAGCTCAACGACGCCGCGCTCGTCTACGAGCCGGAGACCTCCGCCGCGCTCGGCTTCGGCTTCCGCGTCGGCTTCCTCGGCCTGCTCCACCTCGACGTCATCCGCGAGCGGCTGGAGCGGGAGTTCGGGCTCGACCTGATCGCCACCGCCCCCAACGTGGTCTACCGCGTGCTCATGGAGGACGGCACCGAGCACACCGTCACCAACCCGAGCGAATTCCCCGAGGGCAAGATCAGCGAGGTGTACGAGCCGGTCGTCCGCGCCACGATCCTCGCCCCCAGCGACTTCATCGGCTCGATCATGGAGCTGTGCCAGACCCGCCGCGGCACGCTCCTCGGCATGGACTACCTCTCCGAGGACCGGGTCGAGATCCGCTACACCCTGCCGCTCGCCGAGATCGTCTTCGACTTCTTCGACCAGCTCAAGTCCAAGACCCGCGGCTACGCCTCCCTCGACTACGAGCCCACCGGCGAGCAGGCCTCCAGCCTGGTCAAGGTCGACATCCTGCTGCACGGCGACAAGGTCGACGCCTTCTCCGCCATCACGCACAAGGACGCGGCGTACGCGTACGGCGTGCGGCTCGTGGCCAAGCTGCGCGAGCTCATCCCGCGGCAGGCCTTCGAGGTGCCCATCCAGGCCGCCATCGGCTCCCGGGTCATCGCCCGCGAGACGATCCGCGCCATCCGCAAGGACGTCCTCGCCAAGTGCTACGGCGGTGACATCTCCCGGAAGCGGAAGCTGCTGGAGAAGCAGAAGGAGGGCAAGAAGCGGATGAAGATGGTCGGTTCCGTGGAGGTTCCGCAAGAGGCCTTCATCGCGGTGCTGTCCAGCGACGACTCGGCCGGCGGCAAGGCCAAGAAGTAACCGGGCCCGCACAGCGGCCCGCACACCGCCCGCACGGCGCCCGTTCGTTACCGGACGGGCGCTTTTGCGTGCCCGCGACGTGCGCGGCGGCGCCCGAGTCGTTATGAAGCGGGTATGAACCACCGGGCCATAGGCCCTTACATGGCGGACGACGGCGCTCTAACCTGATCCCGCCCAAGGGTTACTCGCCAGTTAAACAATCATCCCGTCGTGCAGCCCTGCCGCAAGCCGCCCGGAGGACGTCGTGAGCGACACACAGACCCTGATCGAGACCCGACCGCCCTCCGTGGCGAACCTCTTCCTGGAGCGTGTGGCGAAGACCCCGGACGCCGAGGCCTACCGCTACCCGGTCCCCGCGGCCTCGGGTCAGGGCCCCGACGACTGGAGGTCCCTGAGCTGGGGACAGGCCGCGGAGCGCGTCTACGCCATCGCCGCCGGTCTCGTCGACCTCGGCGTACGGCCCGAGGAGTGCGTCGCCCTCGCCTCCGCCACCCGCGTCGAGTGGATCCTCGCCGACCTCGGCGTGATGTGCGCCGGAGCCGCGACCACCACGATCTACCCCCAGACCAACGCCGAGGAGTCCGCGTACATCCTCGCCGACTCCGGGAGCCGCGTCCTGATCGCCGAGGACGCCGCCCAGCTCGCCAAGGCGCGCGAGCGCCGTGCCGACCTGCCGAACCTCGCCCACGTCGTGGTCATCGACCCGGCCGCCGCCGAGGCGGACGCCGGCGACCCGGAGGGCTGGGTGGTCTCCCTCGCCGAGCTCGAGGAGCGCGGCCGCGCCCACCTGGAGAAGAACCCCGAGGCCGTCAGGGACCGGGTCTCCGCCATCACCGCCGACCAGCTCGCCACCCTCATCTACACCTCCGGCACCACCGGCCGCCCCAAGGGCGTACGGCTGCCGCACGACAACTGGTCGTACATGGCCAAGGCCATCGCCGCGACCGGCCTGGTCACGGGGGAGGACGTCCAGTACCTCTGGCTGCCCCTGGCACACGTGTTCGGCAAGGTGCTGACCTCCGGCCAGATCGAGGTCGGGCACGTCACCGCGGTCGACGGGCGCGTCGACAAGATCATCGAGAACCTGCCGGTCGTCCAGCCGACGTACATGGCCGCCGTGCCCCGCATCTTCGAGAAGGTCTACAACGGCGTGGCGGCCAAGGCGCGGGCCGGCGGCGGCGCCAAGTACAAGATCTTCAAGTGGGCCGCCGAGGTCGCCCGCGAGTACGCCCGGACCAGCCAGGACAACTTCCGCCGCACCGGCCGGGCGACCGTCCCCTTCGGGCTCGGCGCCAAGCACAAGGTCGCCGACGCCCTCGTCTACTCCAAGCTCCGCGAGGCCTTCGGCGGCCGGCTGCGCGCCGCCGTATCCGGCTCCGCCGCCCTCTCGCCCGAGATCGGCTTCTTCTTCTCCGGCGCCGGTATCCACATCCTGGAGGGCTACGGACTCACCGAGTCCAGCGCCGCGTCCTTCGTCAACCCGGGCGAGGCCTACCGCACCGGCACCGTCGGCAAGCCGCTGCCCGGCACCGAGGTGCGGATCGCGGACGATGGCGAGATCCTGCTGCGCGGCCCCGGCATCATGGAGGGCTACCACGGGCTGCCGGAGAAGACGGCCGAGGTCCTGGAGTCGGACGGCTGGTTCCACACCGGCGACATCGGCGAACTGTCCGTCGACGGCTACCTCCGGATCACCGACCGCAAGAAGGACCTGATCAAGACGTCCGGCGGCAAGTACATCGCGCCCGCCGAGGTCGAGGGACAGTTCAAGGCGGTCTGCCCGTACGTCTCCAACATCCTGGTCCACGGCGCCGACCGGAACTACTGCACGGCGCTCATCGCCCTCGACGAGCCCGCGATCCTCGGCTGGGCGGAGGAGCACGGACTGGGCGGCAAGCCCTACGCGGAGGTCGTCGCCACCGCCGAGGTGGAGCGGCTCGTCCAGGGCTACGTGGACCGGCTCAACGAGGGGCTCCAGCGCTGGCAGACCATCAAGCGCTTCCGCCTCCTGCCCCGTGACCTCGACATCGAGCACGGCGAGCTGACGCCCAGCCTGAAGCTCAAGCGCCCGGTGGTGGAGCGCGAGTACAAGCACCTGATCGACGAGATGTACGCCGGGACCAAGGAGGTCTGAGCCTCCCGCTCCCGGGGCGACGGGGGCGGGACCGGGACGAGGCGGGGCCGCGCGAGGAACGCGCGGCCCCGTTCGCGTCGGCGAGTTCGATGACTCGGTGCTTATGTGCGTGCTCGATCTGTCACCCTGTCGGTGTCCGACCACGAGCAGAACCAGGAGCCGACGAGGAGCCGCACGTGGGGTCCTTTCCGACACAGCGCGCGATCACCGGTGAGCTGCCGCTGCCGCCCCACCACCCGCCGCCGGGCCAGTCCGTCACCCGCACCAGCCTGCCGGGCAACCCCCTCGCGCCGTCCGCGGCCCGCCGCTTCGTGCGCGCCGCGCTCGCCGACTGGACCGGCCTGGCGGTGCCCGCCGCCGCGACGATCACCGAGCGGGTCGCCGACGACGCCGTCCTGGTCGCCGGCGAGCTGGTGACCAACGCGGTCGTCCACGCCGGCACCACCGTCGAGCTGCTGATCCGGCTGGAGGACCCCGCCGAGGGCCGGCCCGCCGCCCTCGTCCTGGAGGTCTCCGACCACCACCCCACCCGGGCCGTCCGCCACGACCACCAGCTCGACGAGGACGACGACGGGCTCGACGAGTACGGCCGCGGGCTGCGGCTGGTCGCCGCGCTCGCGGAGTGCTGGGGCATCACCTACCGCCCCGGCCTCAAGACCGTCTGGGGCCGGCTGCCCCTGGACGGCTGGGACGCCTGCCCCGTGCCCGGCGGCGAGCCGGCGATCCGGCGCGGGCTGCGCGCCGCCGAGATCCTCGCCCCGGCGCCGCGCAGGGTGGTGCGCGACGACCACGAGTGGGCCGGCCGGGGGGCGCTGTCGTTCCTGGCCGAGGCGTCCGACCTGCTCGCGGGCCAGCTCGACGAGGACCTGGTCGCCGCGCTCGCCGGCCAGCTCCTGGTGCCGCGCCTGGCCGACTGGTGCGCCTTCTGGCTGGAGGACGACGGCACGCGGGGCGGCGGGCCCCGGCTCGCCCGGGTGTGGCACGCCGACGAGTCGGCCCTGGAGACGCTGCGGTCGGTCCTGGAGAAGGAACCGCCGCGCATGCCGGACCCGCCCCGCACGGGCCCCGTCACCATCCCCTGGCCGACGGCCCCGGCCGGCGCCGCGGCCGGCCGGCACGCGCCACGCCCCGCCCCGGCGGACGGCACCCCCGGCCCGGACGGCCGCCCCGGGGACGGCCGCGCCGACGCCGCCGCGGACCACACGCACGACGCCGCCACGGACCACGCCACGCACGGGGCCGCCACGGACGACGGCCGCGACGACATCCCTGACGACGTCACGCGCGACGGCCTCGACGACACCGCCGCCGACCACGCCGACGGGCCGTCCCCGGCGGCCGGGGCGGCGGCCGGGGGCACCGCGGTCGCGTACCGGCTCGTCGTCGGAGGTCACGGGCTCGGCACGCTGCTGCTCGGGCGGCGCGGGCGGGCCGGTATCCCCGACGCCGTCTCCGCCCTGGTCGAGGACTTCGCCCGCCGCGTCGCCCTCGCCATCGGCGCGGCCCGCCGCTACACGCGCCAGGTCACCATCAGCCGCATCCTCCAGCGCGGGCTGCTGCCCAGCCAGGTGGCCCACATCCCGGGCGTCGACAGTTGCGTCGTGTACGAGCCGAGCGACGACGGGCTCGCGGGCGGCGACTTCTACGACGTGTTCCAGGCCGGCCCCGGGGCCCGGCGCTGGTGCTTCATGCTCGGCGACGTCCAGGGCAGCGGCCCCGAGGCCGCCGTCGTCACCGGCCTGGCCCGCCCCTGGCTGCGGCTCCTCGCCCGCGAGGACCACGAGGTCGGCCACGTCCTGGACCGGCTGAACCGGCTGCTCCTGGACGACGCCACCGAGGCCGCCGAGGCCGCCGCCTCCATGGTCGCCGCGGCCGGTGACCCGCCCGGCGCGCCACCGCCCCCGGCCCAGCCGCAGTCCCGGTTCCTGTCGCTCCTGTACGGCGACCTCGTCCCCCTCACCCCCGAGGACGGCGGCGGGGCCCGCTGCACGCTCGCCTCCGCCGGCCACCCGCTGCCGCTGCTGCTGCGTCCGGACGGCACCGTGACGCCCGCCGCCGCGCCCCAGGTGCTGCTGGGCGTCGTCGACGACGTCGCCTACCAGAGCCACACCTTCCACCTGGCGCCCGGCGACACCCTGCTGTGCGTCACGGACGGCGTCACAGAGCGCCGCTCCCGCACGGGCCGGATGTTCGACGACGGGGACGGCCTGGCCGAGGCCCTGGCCGGCTGCGCGGGGCTGCCGGCCCACGAGGTCGCGGAAAGGATCAAGCGCGCGGTCCACGCCTTCGGCGAGACGCCGGTACGGGACGACCTCGCGCTGCTGGTGCTCCAGGCCAGGCAGCGCCCGCGGTGACGGACAATGGGCGGTATGCCTTCCGTACTGCCCGATGGTGAGCCCATGCCCGAGGACGGCGCGCTGCCCGCGTCCGCCCTGCTCGGCGCCGGTGAGCGGCCGCTCGGGTTCTATCTGCACGTGCCGTACTGCGCGACCCGCTGCGGCTACTGCGACTTCAACACCTACACCGCCACCGAGCTGCGCGGCTCCGGCGGAGTGCTCGCCTCCCGCGACAACTACGCCGCGACGCTGACGGACGAGGTGCGGCTCGCCCGCAAGGTCCTGGGCGACGACCCCCGCCCGGTGCGGACCGTGTTCGTCGGGGGCGGCACGCCCACGCTGCTCGCCGCCGCCGACCTCGTGGCGATGCTGGGGGCCGTCCGGGACGAGTTCGGGCTCGCGGACGACGCCGAGATCACCACCGAGGCGAACCCGGAGTCCGTGGACCCCGCGTACCTCGCCGAGCTGCGCGAGGGCGGCTTCAACCGGATCTCCTTCGGTATGCAGAGCGCCCGTCAGCACGTCCTGAGGGTCCTCGACCGCACGCACACCCCCGGGCGGCCGGAGGCGTGCGTCGCGGAGGCGCGGGCGGCGGGTTTCGAGCACGTCAACCTCGACCTGATCTACGGCACGCCCGGCGAGAGCGACGACGACTGGCGCGCCTCGCTCGACGCGGCGATCGGGGCGGGGCCCGACCACGTCAGCGCGTACGCCCTGATCGTCGAGGAGGGCACCGGGCTCGCGCGGCGCATCCGGCGCGGTGAGGTGCCGATGACGGACGACGACGTCCACGCCGACCGGTACCTGATCGCCGAGGAGGTGCTGTCCGGGGCGGGCTTCCAGTGGTACGAGGTCTCCAACTGGGCCACCTCGGACGCGGGGCGGTGCCTGCACAACGAGCTGTACTGGCGCGGCGCCGACTGGTGGGGCGCCGGCCCCGGGGCGCACAGCCACGTCGGGGGCGTGCGGTGGTGGAACGTGAAGCACCCCGGCGCGTACGCCGCCGCGCTGGCGGAGGGGCGTTCACCGGGCGCGGGGCGCGAGGTGCTGTCGGAGGAGGACCGGCGGGTGGAGCGGGTGCTGCTGGAGCTGCGGCTGCGGGAGGGCTGCGAGCTGTCGCTGCTCCGGCCGGCGGGCCTGGCCGCCGCCGAGCGCGCGGTAAGGGACGGGCTCCTGGACACCGGTCCTTACGCCGAGGGACGGGCCGTGCTGACGCTCCGGGGACGGCTGCTCGCCGACGCCGTGGTGCGGGACCTGGTCGACTGACACGGGCCCTCCGTCGAGAGGGACCCCGCGCCAGGGGCCTGCCGACGGCCCCGTGCCGTCACACGTGCTCGGCGTCGCCGACCGTCACGTGGTCGATCAGCCGTTCCACCGCGCCCAGCAGCTCCGGCTCCAGGTCCTTGTAGGTCCGTACCCGGGACAGGATGTGCTGCCAGGCCGCGCCCGTGTTCTCGGGCCAGCCGAGCGCCCGGCACACCCCGGTCTTCCAGTCCTGGCCGCGCGGCACGGACGGCCACGCCCGGATGCCCACCGACGAGGGCTTCACCGCCTCCCACACGTCGATGTACGGGTGCCCCACGACCAGCGTGTGGGCGTCCGTCACCGAGGCCGCGATACGGGACTCCTTGGACCCGGGGACCAGGTGGTCCACCAGGACCCCGAGGCGGGCGTCGGGGCCCGGGCCGAAGTCCCGCACGATGGCGGGCAGGTCGTCCACGCCCTCCAGGTACTCCACGACCACGCCCTCGACGCGCAGGTCGTCGCCCCACACCCGCTCCACCAGCTCGGCGTCGTGCCGGCCCTCCACGTAGATGCGCCCCGCCCGGGCGACACGCGCGCGTGCGCCCGGCACGGCGATCGAGCCCGAGGCGGTGCGCGACGGGCGCGCCGGGGCGGCGGCCGGGCGCACCAGCGTCACCGGGCGACCCTCCAGGAGGAAGCCGCGCGGCGCCATCGGGAACACCCGGTGCTTGCCGAACCGGTCCTCCAGGGTCACCGTGCCCGCCTCGCAGCCGATCACCGCCCCGCAGAACCCGGTGCTCACCTCCTCGACCACCAGGTCCGGCTCGGCGGGTACCTCCGGCACCGGGGCCGGACGCTTCCAGGAGGGCGTCAGGTCAGGGTCGTAAGCGCGCATTCGCCAGACGCTACGACACCCCGAACCGGCGGGCCAGCTCATCGCGTTGGGCGCGTACGAACGCGGCGTCGACGACCGCCCCGTGCCCCGGCACGTACAGCGCGTCCCCGCCGCCCAGCTCCAGCAGCCGGTCCAGGGCGGCCGGCCAGCGCGACGGGATGGCGTCCGGGCCCGCCTGCGGGTCGCCGGACTCCTCCACCAGGTCCCCGCACAGGACGACGTCCCTGGAGCCGGGCACGAGCACCGCCAGGTCGTGGCCGCTGTGCCCGGGGCCCACGTTGGCCAGCAGCACCTGGCGCCCGCCCAGCTCCAGGGTCCACTCGCCGGACACCAGGTGGTGCGGGGCCACCAGGACGTCCGCCGCCTCCAGGGCGTCCGTGGCGCCGACCCCGTGCCGCACGGCGTCGGAGCGCAGCCCGTCCCGGTCCCGGATCAGCACGGTGTCGACGCCGACCGCGCCGTACACCTCCGCCCCCGAGAACGCCGCCGTGCCGAGCACATGATCGAAATGCGGATGGCTCAGTGCGATGTGCGTCACTCTCCGGCCGCCCATCAGCGCCTGCGCCTGGGCACGGATCGCGGCGCCCTCACGGAGCGTCGCGCCCGTGTCGAAGAGCAGGGCGCCCTCCTCGCCGACCACCAACGCCGTGGTGGCGTCCCACACGGGCAGCCTCTTGCGGCCCACGCCGTCGGCGAGACGCTCCCACCCGAAGTCTTCCCAACTGACGTCCATACCGCGACGCTATCGGCATCCACCAGCGCCGTCGCGCGGTAGCGTGGTCGGCCGCCCTTGCTAGGGGCGTACCCCGGCGCCGTACACTTGCCGGGGGATGGTTGGCACTCGGGCAGGGCGAGTGCCAGCGCAGCAGACGGAACAACGGCCAGCTGGAGGTGCGCGCGATGCTCAGCGAACGCAGACTCGAGGTACTGCGCGCCATCGTCCAGGACTACGTCGGCACCGAGGAGCCCGTCGGCTCCAAGGCGCTCACGGAGCGCCACAACCTCGGCGTCTCGCCCGCCACCGTGCGCAACGACATGGCGGTGCTGGAGGAGGAGGGCTTCATCGCCCAGCCCCACACCAGCGCGGGCCGCATCCCCACCGACAAGGGGTACCGCCTCTTCGTCGACAGGCTCGCCGGCGTCAAGCCGCTGTCGTCGCCGGAGCGGCGCGCCATCCAGAACTTCCTGGACGGCGCCGTGGACCTCGACGACGTCGTCGGCCGTACGGTGCGGCTGCTCGCGCAGCTCACCCGGCAGGTCGCCGTGGTCCAGTACCCGTCGCTGACGCGCTCCACCGTGCGTCACGTGGAGCTGCTGTCGCTGGCACCGGCCCGGCTGATGCTGGTCCTGATCACCGACACGGGGCGGGTCGAGCAGCGCATGATCGACTGCCCCGCGCCGTTCGGCGAGACGTCCGTGGCGGACCTGCGGGCGCGGCTCAACAGCCGCGTCGTCGGGCGGCGCTTCACGGACGTGCCGCAGTTGGTGCAGGACCTCCCCGAGTCCTTCGAGGCGGAGGACCGGGGGACCGTCTCCACGGTGCTGGCCACCCTGCTGGAGACCCTGGTGGAGGAGACCGAGGAACGGCTGATGATCGGCGGCACCGCCAATCTCACCCGCTTCGGGCACGACTTCCCCCTGACCATCCGGCCGGTGCTGGAGGCGCTGGAGGAGCAGGTGGTGCTCCTCAAGCTGCTCGGCGAGGCCAAGGACTCGGCCATGACCGTACGTATCGGGCACGAGAACGCCCACGAGGGCCTCAACTCCACGTCCGTCGTCGCGGTCGGCTACGGTTCGGGCGACGAGGCAGTCGCCAAACTCGGCGTGGTCGGACCGACCCGCATGGACTACCCCGGAACGATGGGAGCGGTACGCGCAGTGGCACGTTACGTCGGACAGATCCTGGCGGAGTCGTAAGTGGCCACGGACTACTACGCCGTACTCGGCGTACGCCGCGACGCGTCCCAGGACGAGATCAAGAAGGCGTTCCGCAGGCTCGCCCGCGAGCTGCACCCGGACGTCAATCCCGATCCGAAGACGCAGGAGCGCTTCAAGGAGATCAACGCCGCCTACGAGGTGCTGTCGGACCCGCAGAAGAAGCAGGTCTACGACCTCGGCGGCGACCCGCTGTCCTCCTCGGGCGGCGCGGGCGCGGGCGGCTTCGGCGCGGGCGGCTTCGGAAACTTCTCCGACATCATGGACGCCTTCTTCGGTACGGCGTCCCAGCGCGGCCCCCGGTCGCGCACCCGGCGCGGCCAGGACGCGATGATCCGCCTGGAGATCGACCTCAACGAGGCGGCCTTCGGCACGACCAAGGACATCCAGGTCGACACGGCCGTCGTCTGCACCACCTGCTCCGGTGAGGGCGCCGCGCCCGGCACCTCGGCGCAGACGTGCGACATGTGCCGCGGCCGTGGCGAGGTCTCGCAGGTCACCCGGTCCTTCCTGGGCCAGGTCATGACCTCCCGCCCCTGCCCCCAGTGCCAGGGCTTCGGCACGGTGGTCCCCACCCCGTGCCCCGAGTGCGCGGGCGACGGCCGGGTCCGGTCCCGCCGTACGCTCACGGTCAAGATCCCGGCCGGTGTGGACAACGGCACCCGTATCCAGCTCGCCGGCGAGGGCGAGGTCGGCCCGGGCGGTGGTCCGGCCGGTGACCTGTACGTCGAGATCCACGAGCTGCCGCACGCGGTCTTCCAGCGGCGGGGCGACGACCTGCACTGCACGGTGACCATTCCGATGACGGCGGCCGCGCTGGGCACGAAGTGCCCGCTGGAGACGCTGGACGGGCTGGAGGAGGTCGACGTCCGCCCCGGGACGCAGTCGGGCCAGTCCATCCCGCTGCACGGGCGCGGAGTGACCCATCTGCGCGGCGGCGGACGCGGTGACCTCATCGTGCACGTCGAGGTCCAGACGCCGTCGAAGCTCGACCCGGAGCAGGAACGGCTGCTGCGCGAGCTGGCGAAGCTGCGGGGCGAGGAGCGGCCGACGGGGCAGTTCCAGCCGGGCCAGCAGGGCCTGTTCTCCCGGCTCAAGGACGCGTTCAACGGGCGGTGAGCCCGGTGGGTTCGGTACGGGTGCGGGGGCGTGACACCATGCGTGCATGTCCTCCGCACTGACCGGTCTCTGCCGGTACCCGATCGTGCAGGCCCCCATGGCGGGCGGCGCCTCCGGTCCGGAGCTCGCCGCGGCCGTGTCCGGGGCGGGCGGCCTGGGGTTCCTGGCCGCCGGGTACAAGACCGCCGACGGCATGTACCAGGAGATCAAGCAACTCCGCGGGCTCACCCCCCGCCCCTTCGGCGTGAACCTGTTCATGCCGCAGCCCGGGCAGGCCGACCCTGCCGCCGTGGACGTCTACCGCCACCAGCTCGCCGGTGAGGCCACCTGGTACGACACGCCGCTCGGGGACCCCGACGCGGGCCGGGACGACGGGTACGAGGCCAAGCTGGCCATCCTGCTGGAGGACCCGGTCCCGGTGGTGTCGTTCACCTTCGGGTGCCCCACCCGCGAGACGGTCGCCGCGTTCGCCCGGGCCGGGACGCTCACCGTCGTGACGGTCACGTCCCCGGAGGAGGCCCAGGCCGCGCGGGAGGCGGGCGCCGACGCCGTGTGCGTCCAGGGCGTCGAGGCGGGCGGCCACCAGGGCACGCACCGCGACGACCCGGAGACCGGCGGGGCGGGAACGGGACTGCTGTCGCTGGTCGCGCAGGTCAAGGAGGCCGTGCCGCTTCCGGTGGTCGCCGCGGGCGGCCTGATGCGCGGCAGTCAGATCGCCGCCGTCCTAGCGGCGGGCGCCGAGGCCGCCCAGCTCGGCACCGCGTTCCTGGTGTGCCCCGAGTCGGGCGCCCACCCCCTGCACAAGCAGGCCATGACGAACCCGCTGTTCACCCGCACCGAGCTGACCCGGGCCTTCTCGGGGCGCCCCGCCCGCGGCCTGGCCAACCGGTTCATGCACGAGCACGGCCCGTACGCCCCCGCCGCCTACCCCGAGGTGCACCACCTGACGAGCGGGCTGCGCAAGGCGGCCGCCAAGGCGGGCGACCCCCAGGGCATGGCCCTGTGGGCCGGGCAGGGGCACCGGATGGCACGCGAGCTGCCCGCCGCCCGCCTGGTGGAGGTCCTGGCCGCCGAACTGGACGCCGCCGCGGCCTCCCTCGCCCTGCGGAGCGTGGCGTCATGACCGCCCCCGTCTTCCTGGTGGACCGGGTCACCGGCGGGACCGTCACGCTCGACGGGCCCGAGGGCCGGCACGCCGTGTCCGTGCGGCGGCTGCGGGTCGGAGAGGAGATCGTCCTCACGGACGGCGCCGGCCGGGGCGCGTACGGCACCGTCGCGGCCGTCGAGGGCAAGGACCGCCTCGACGTCACGGTCACCGAGGTGCGCACGGAGCCCGAGCCCGCCCCGCGCATCACCGTCGTCCAGGCCCTGCCCAAGGGCGACCGGGGCGAGCTGGCGGTGGAGACGATGACCGAGACGGGCGTCGACGCCATCGTGCCGTGGGCCGCGTCCCGGTGCATCACCCAGTGGAAGGGCGACCGCGGGCTGAAGGCGCTCGGCAAGTGGCGGGCCACCGCCCGCGAGGCGGGCAAGCAGTCGCGCCGGCTCCGCTTCCCGGACGTCGCGGACGCGGCCGGCACCAAGCGGGTCGCCGAGCTGCTCGCGGCCGCCGACTTCGCGGCCGTGCTCCACGAGGAGGGCGCCGAGCCGCTCGCCACCGCCGAACTGCCCGCCACGGGCGACATCGTGCTCGTCGTGGGCCCCGAAGGAGGCGTGTCGCCCGACGAGTTGGCGGCGTTCGCCGCGGCGGGCGCCAAGCCCTACCGGCTCGGGCGCAGCGTTCTGCGCACCTCGACCGCCGGGACGGCCGCCACCGCCCTGCTCCTGGGCCGCACCGGCCGCTGGTCCTGACCGGAACGCCCCCGCCCGGCTCCGCCGCCCGCCCGCCGCCCGCCCACCGCGTGGACGCCGCGCCCGGTCCGCGGCCTCCGCGCGCCCACCCTCCGCGCGCCCACCGGTCCCGGCCGGACCGCGCCGGCCACGGGCGGCGGGACCGCCCGGCGCCGGCGGGGCTCCGACGGCGGGGCCCACCGGGCCGGTTGTCGTGGGCGATCCGTAAGGTGGCGGCATGTCCGACGAGTCTCCCCTCATCCGCAGCATGCGCGCCGCCGTCGCCGCCGCACCCGACGACGTCCCCCTGCGGTTGCACCTCGCCGAACTCCTTCTCCGCGAGGGGCGGAACGACGAAGCCGTGTCCGAGGCCGCCGTCGCCCTCCAGCACGCGCCCGGCGACCCTGAGGCCCGCGCGCTGATGGGCCGCGCCATGGGCATGCCGCCCGCGCCGCCGGAGCCCCCGCGGGCCCCGGACGACCAGGCGTCCCCGGCGCCCCGCGAAGCGCGGACGCCCCGGCACGGCGAGGACTTCGACTGGGCGGCCGCCGAGCAGGAGGTCGGCGACATCGTCCCGCCCCGGTTCGCCGACGGGACCGAGGCGCCTCTCACCGCCGACGGCCACGGCGACGACCCGGGCGGCGCCACCGCCTGGGACGTGGACGCCCCCGGTGCCGTACGCCTCGCGGACGTCGGCGGCATGCAGGAGGTCAAGGACCGCCTGGAGGCCGCCTTCCTCGCCCCCATGCGCAACCCCGAGCTGCGCAAGCTGTACGGCAAGAGCCTCCGCGGCGGTCTGCTGCTCTACGGGCCGCCCGGCTGCGGCAAGACGTTCATCGCCCGCGCGGTCGCCGGGGAGCTCGGCGCGAACTTCCTGTCGATCTCGCTCAGCGACATCCTCGACATGTACATCGGCGCGTCCGAGAAGAACGTCCACGACGTCTTCGAGACCGCCCGCGCCCAGGCCCCGTGCGTCGTCTTCCTCGACGAGCTCGACGCGCTGGGCGCCAAGCGGAGCCGCAGCCACCACAGCGGGCTGCGCAACGTCGTCAACCAGCTCCTCACCGAACTGGACGGCATCGCCGCCGACAGCAACGACGGCGTGTTCGTGCTGGCCGCCACCAACGTGCCCTGGGACGTGGACATCGCGCTGCGCCGCCCCGGCCGCCTCGACCGCACCCTGCTGGTCCTGCCGCCGGACGCCGCCGCGCGCCACGCGATCCTCCGCTACCACCTGCGCGACCGCCCCATCGAGGCGGTCGACCTCGGCAAGCTCGTCAAGGCCACCGAGGACTTCTCCGGCGCCGACCTCGCGCACGTCTGCGAGAGCGCCGCCGAGACCGCGCTGCTCGACTCGGCCCGCACCGGCACCGTACGCATGATCAACACCAAGGACCTGCTCGGCGCGGCCCGGCAGATCCGGCCGTCCACCGACCCCTGGTTCTCGGCCGCCCGCAACGTGGCGACGTTCGCCAACGACGGCGGCATGTACGACGACCTCCTCGCGTACCTGAAGAGGAAGCGCAAGCTGTGACCACCCAGGCCGACCCGCCCACCCCGTCCTCCCCGCCGTCCCGGACGCTGGACCGGGCCGAGGCGCTGTACGACCTGGAGCGCTACGAACAGGCCGCCGCCCTCGCCGCCCAGCACCTCGCCCAGCACCCCGACGACGCCCCGGCGCTCGCCCTGCTGGCCCGCTGCCGCCGCCACCTCGGCGACCGGGGCGAGGCGCTGCGCCTGGCCGACGAGGCGCTGCGCGCCGACCCGGAGCTGCCGTCCGCCTGGTTCCTCCGCGCCGACCTGCTGGCTCACGGACCGGCCGGCGGGCCGCAGTGGGCGGCCGCCGAGGACGCCGCCCGGCGGGGCCTCGCCCTCGTCCCCTGGCACTGGAGCGGCTACCACGTCCTCGGCACGATCCTGTCCCGCTCCGGGCACCCGGCACGACGCCGGGAGGCGTACGCGCTGGCGCTGCGCTCCGTCGAGCTGGGGCCCGAGGAGGACGCCACCCACTTCCTGCTGGGCCTGACGGCGTACCAGCTCAAGGACTACCGCACCGCCGAGCGGGCCTACGAGAACGCGCTGCGCCTGAACCCGGAGAGCAGCGAGGCGCACAACAACCTGTCCCTGCTGCACCTGCGCCGCCGCTGGTACCGGCGCGGCGCCTGGACCAGGGCGGCCGAGGGGTTCGTCGACTCGGCCGCGCTCGATCTGGAGGACCGGGAGGCCCGCTTCAACCTGGAGACCATGGCCTGGGGGACCGCGGCCGGCGCCCGCTGGGTGGCCCTGGGCGGGTTCATGGCCGCCGCCATCGGCTCGGCGCGGCTGCGCACCGGGGGCACCGGCACGGGCGCCGTCCTGGCCGAGGCCGTCGGGGTGACGGTGTTCCTGGCCCTGTGGGGCGGCTGGGCCCTGTGGACGCTCCGGCGGGTGCCGCCGCGGCTGCGGCGCCCCCTGCTGCTGATCTCCCGCGGCTGTCCGCCGGTGCTGTGGATGGCCGGCGCCGTGGCGCTGCTGGGCCTGGAGTCGGCGGTCGCCCTCGCGCTGCCCACGGCGAGCGCGGGCGTCCTCGCCGGACTGGGCGCGCCGCTGTTCTGGGGCGTGGTCCTGACGTACTGGATCAGCAGGTCGGCGCTCAACAGACGCGCCCCCGGCCGCCGATAGAGTGCCCCCGTACGCAGCCGGAGACAGAAAGGACCAGGACATGGCCGGAGAGCCGCAGAGCGACTGCCTGTTCTGCAAGATCGTGGCGGGGGAGGTCCCGGCCACCGTCGTGCGCGAGTCGGAGACGACCGTCGCCTTCCGCGACATCAACCCGCAGGCGCCCACCCACGTCCTGGTCATCCCCAAGGCGCACTACCGCGACGCCGCGTCCCTCGCCGCCGGGGCGCCGGAGATCGCCGCGGACGTGCTGCGCGAGGCCGGGCAGGTCGCCGCGGACGAGAAGGTCGACGGCAGCGGCTACCGCGTCGTGTTCAACACTGGTTCCGGCGCCGGCCAGACCGTCTGGCACGCGCACGCGCACGTGCTGGGCGGCCGCGGTCTGAACTGGCCCCCCGGGTAGTCGCGACAGCCATGTCCGTACGAGAGCTCGTCGTGCTGGGCACCGCCAGTCAGGTGCCCACCCGACACCGCAACCACAACGGCTACCTGCTGCGCTGGGACGGCGAGGGCATCCTCTTCGACCCGGGCGAGGGCACCCAGCGCCAGATGCTGCGGGCCGGGGTCGCCGCGCACGATATCGACCGCATCTGCGTCACGCACTTCCACGGCGACCACTCCCTGGGCCTCGCCGGGGTGATCCAGCGGATCAACCTCGACCAGGTCCCGCACCCGGTCACCGCGCACTACCCGGCGAGCGGGCAGCGCTTCTTCGACCGGCTGCGGTACGCGACCGCCTACCGCGAGACGGTGGAGCTGGCCGAGGCGCCGGTCGCCGCCGACGGCGTGCTCGCCACGACCCGGGCGTACACGCTGGAGGCCCGCCGCCTGTCGCACCCCGTCGAGTCCTTCGGCTACCGGCTCACCGAGCCCGACGGGCGCCGGATGCTGCCCGAGCGGCTCGCCGCGCACGGCATCCAGGGCCCGGACGTGGGCCGCATCCAGCGCGACGGCGCGCTGGGCGGGGTGCGCCTGGAGGACGTCAGCGAGGTACGGCGCGGCCAGCGATTCGCGTTCGTCATGGACACCCGGCTGTGCGACGGTGTCCACGCCCTCGCCGAGGGCTGCGACATGCTGGTCATCGAGTCGACGTTCCTCGACGAGGACGCCGTGCTCGCCGAGGACCACGGCCACCTGACGGCCGGACAGGCCGCCGCGGTGGCCGCCGGGGCGGGGGTGCGCCATCTCGTCCTCACCCACTTCTCGCAGCGCTACGGCGACCCCGACCTCTTCGAACAGCAGGCGAGAGCGGCCGGGTTCGACGGTGAGCTGACCGTCGCCCAGGACCTGATCCGCGTCCCGCTCCCCACCCGTCACCAGTAAGGCCGAGCCCCATGCACCTCCCGGAAGCCCTCCCCAAAGCGGAACTGCACCTCCACATCGAGGGCACCCTCGAACCCGAGCTCGCCTTCGCGCTCGCCGCGCGCAACGGGGTCGCGCTGCCGTACGCCGGCACGGAGGAGCTGCGCGAGGCGTACCTCTTCAGCGACCTCCAGTCGTTCCTGGACCTGTACTACGGTCTGATGGCCGTGCTGCGCACGGCCGACGACTTCACCGAGCTCGCCGACGCCTACCTGGCCCGGGCCGCGGCCCAGGGCGTGCGGCACGCCGAGATCTTCTTCGACCCGCAGGCGCACACCGAGCGCGGTGTGCCCGTCGGCACGGTCGTCGAGGGGCTGGCGCGGGCGCTGGAGCGCAGCGAGGAGCGGCACGGCATCTCGACACAACTGATCATGTGCTTCCTGCGCGACCGGTCGGCCGAGTCGGCGATGGAGACCCTCCAGGCCGCGAAGCCGTACCTGCACCACATCACGGGCGTCGGGCTGGACTCGGCGGAGGTGGGCCACCCGCCGTCGAAGTTCGCCGAGGTGTACGAGGCGGCCGGGGCGCTCGGGCTGCGGAAGGTCGCCCACGCGGGCGAGGAGGGTCCGCCCGCGTACGTCCGCGAGGCCCTGGACGTGCTGGGCGTCGAGCGGATCGACCACGGGCTGCGGGCCGTGGAGGACCAGGAACTGGTGGAGCGGCTGGTCCGCGACCGGGTGCCGCTGACCCTGTGCCCGCTGTCCAACGTCCGGCTGCGGGCCGTGGACGTCCTGGAGGACCACCCGCTGCCGTCGATGATGGCGGCGGGACTGCTCGTGACCGTGAACTCCGACGACCCGGCCTACTTCGGCGGCTACGTGGGCGACACCTTCCACGCGGTCCACGAGGCGCTGGGGCTGGACGAGGAGCAGCTCCGCGAGCTGGCCCGCAACTCGTTCCTGGCGTCGTTCCTGGACCACGACGAGGACCGCCGGGCGCGGTACCTCGCCGAGGTCGAGGCGTACGAGTTCGGCTAGGTCGTGTCCCCCTCGGGAGCGCCCGCCGTTCGTCAGCGGGGCCCCGAGGGGCCGGCCTGGCGGTAGGCGCGGCGGCGGACCAGGAGCGGGGCCAGGGCGCGGACGGGGAACTCGGTGACCGGCTGCTCCGGGGCGCCGATCTGCGGGGCGGACACGCCCGCCGCCGCGCCCGTGGTGCCCGCGACGATCGCGGTGGGGGCACCGCCCCGGCGGCGGACGGCGCCCGGGACGAGCGGGCGGCCCGAGGTGTGCAGGGCCACCGCGGTCAGCGGGACGGCGAGCAGGACGAGCAGGGCGCCCAGCACCAGGCCCATGCCGGGGTAGCCGGCCCGTTCCGACAGGACGCTCCCGGCGACCGGGCCGCAGGCCACGCCCAGCGAGGACGCCGAGCCCGCCAGGACCGCCCAGCGGCCGCGCGGGTCCAGGGAGGCGGCCAGGCCGATCAGGTACGACAGGACGACCGGGTAGCAGGCGTTCCACAGGATCTCGCCGGCCGCGAAGGAGGCCAGGCCCTCGGCGGCGGAGCTCACGGCGATGCAGCCGGCGATCACGACCGTACCGGCGCCGATGGGGACCGCCCGCCCGAGCCGGGCGCCCAGCGCGCCGGCCGCGGTGACGCCCAGCAGCCCGGCGCCGAGCGCCGCCGCGAACACCGCGCCGACCGCGACCTCGCTCAGGCCCGCCTGGGTGGTGCCGATCCGGCCGCTGACGCCCCACAGGGCGTTCTGCGCCATCGACCAGCACACCATCGCGCCCGCCAGGACCAGGCCGGCCCGGGGCCGCGGCAGCGGCGCGCCGGCCTCCCGCACGGCACCCGTGTCGTGACCGCCCTCCAGGCGGCCGGTGGCGGGCCACACGGCGGCGGCGACCAGCGCGAGCGCCGCGAACGGCAGGGCGTGCCCGCCGCCCAGGCGCGGCAGCGTCAGGTACAGGGCACCGGCCGTGGTGGACACCGACAACAGGCCCAGGGTGGAGGCGCGGTGCGGATCCCGGAGCCCCGCGATCCCGGCCGCGGCGACCGCCGTGGCCGTACCGGAGCCGAAGCCGCCGACGACCGCTCCGGCCACGACCAGCGGTACGGCGGAGGTGAGGGCGGCGCAGCCGTAGCCGGTCAGCGCCACCAGCAGGCCCGCGCGGGCCAGCCGGCGCGGCCCGTGGCGGTCCACCCGCGACGCGAGGGTGAACCCGGCGGCGGCCGAGCCGAGGAGCAGCCCGGAGCCGGCCAGGCCCGCCTGGGCGGGGGAGAGTCCCAGACCGGCGGAGAGGCGGCCGACGACGGTCGGCAGGAGGTACGCGGCGAGGTAGCCGGCCGTGAACACGGCGACGAGCGGCCACAGGGCGCGCGGGCGCGAGGGCATGGGCGTTCCCGGACGGGAGAAGGGGGAAAGGGGTGGAGCGCCCGGTGTCGTACGGGAACGTGCACGGGAACGCGGGCCAATTTGTATCAAGCGGGCCGGTCGTACGAGAAGGCGGGAAGGGGCCAGCGGGATGTGATCCGCGTCACTATGCGTTTGTGTGCGGTGATGGCGGGTAAGGGAGCTCGTTCTCCGGGTGTTGCCGCCCTCCCGGAAGGGTGAGAATCAGGCACACTGTCCTGATCCGTACCGCGACCGGGGAGCCCGCCGTGATCACATCCAGGGGAGAGCAGCAGCAGCGGCAACACACGGCCGGGGTCGACCCGTTGGACGGGCTGCGCACGCCCGCCGACCCCGAGTACGACGTCTTCCTCACCGGCACGGTCTTCCTCGACATCATCTTCACCGGCCTGGACAGCGCCCCCGCGCGCGGCACCGAGACCTGGGCGCGCGGCATGGGCTCCAGCCCCGGCGGCGTCGCCAACATGGCCACCGCCCTCGCCCGGCTCGGACTGCGCACCTCCCTGGCGGCCGCCTTCGGCGACGACCACTACGGCGAGTACTGCTGGGACGCCCTGGAGCAGGGCGAGGGCATCGACCTGTCCCGGTCGCGCACCGTCCCCGGCTGGCACTCCCCGGTGACCGTCTCCATGGCCTACGAGGGCGAGCGGACCATGGTGTCGCACGGCCACGAGGCCCCGCCGCTCGACGGCTCCCTGCCCGCCTGCCCGCCACGCGCGCGTGCCGCCGTCGCCTCCCTGACCCCCGGCCGCCCCGAGGAGTGGGTCGCCGACGCGGCCGGGCAGTCCACCCGCGTCTTCGCCGACGTCGGCTGGGACGACACCGGCCGCTGGGACCTGGCCGCCCTGCCCGACCTGGACCACTGCGAGGCCTTCCTGCCCAACGCCGAGGAGGCGATGCGCTACACCCGCACCTCGTGCCCGCGCGCCGCCGCCCGGGCCCTCGCCGACAAGGTGCCCCTCGCCGTCGTCACCCTCGGCTCCGACGGCGCCTACGCCGTGGACGGGGCGACGGGGGAGACCGCCGAGGTCCCGGCCATCGAGGTCGCCGCCCTCGACCCGACCGGCGCCGGGGACGTCTTCGTCGCCGGGTTCGTCACCGGCACGCTCGCCGGCTGGCCGCTCCCGGACCGGCTCGCCTTCGCCGGGCTGACCGCCGCCCTGTCGGTGCAGGAGTTCGGCGGGTCGCTGTCCGCGCCCGGCTGGGTGGAGGTCGCCGCCTGGTGGGACCACGTCCAGAAAGCCGCCGCCCAGGACCCCGCCGGCCTGCGCCGCTACGCGTTCCTGGAGTCGCTGCTGCCCGCCGCCACCCGGCCCTGGCCGCTGCGGCGGGCCGTCCCCACGATCGGCTTCCGGCGGTCCGCCTAGGGCGTGTCCGCGAAGTCCCGCCCGGCCCGCGGTGCCGGGCAATCCCCGGCGGGGCCGCGGTAAAAGCCTTCGGGGTTGTCCGCGCCACGACGTACGCTGGATGTCCAGAGGTTGTCGAGCAGCGAGAACCCTGCAGCGGGAGGTATGTGCAGGCCTGAGAGCCGGCCCATGACGCAGACACCCACAGCCCAGACCCAGCAGGCGCGAGCCCACTTCACGGTCCCGGCCAAGCATCCGATGGTGACCGTCCTCGGCTCGGGCGACGCGCTGCTGCGCGTGATCGAAGAGGCGTTCCCGGCCGCCGACATCCATGTCCGGGGCAACGAGGTCAGTGCGGTCGGACCGGCGGGGGAAGTCGCCCTGATCCAGCGCCTGTTCGACGAGATGATGCTGGTGCTCCGCACCGGGCAGCCGATGACGGAGGACGCAGTGGAACGCTCGATCGCCATGCTCCGGGCGAGCGAGAACGGCACGGCCGAGCCGGGGCAGGAGAGCCCCGCCGAGGTGCTCACCCAGAACATCCTCTCCAGCCGCGGCCGCACCATCCGCCCCAAGACGCTCAACCAGAAGCGGTACGTCGACGCCATCGACAAGCACACGGTCGTGTTCGGCATCGGCCCCGCGGGCACCGGCAAGACGTACCTGGCCATGGCCAAGGCGGTCCAGGCCCTGCAGTCCAAGCAGGTCACCCGGATCATCCTGACCCGGCCGGCCGTCGAGGCGGGCGAGCGGCTCGGCTTCCTGCCCGGGACGCTCTACGAGAAGATCGACCCGTACCTGCGGCCGCTGTACGACGCGCTGCACGACATGCTCGACCCCGACTCCATCCCGCGCCTGATGGCGGCGGGCACGATCGAGGTCGCGCCGCTGGCGTACATGCGCGGCCGGACGCTCAACGACGCGTTCATCATCCTCGACGAGGCGCAGAACACGAACCCCGAGCAGATGAAGATGTTCCTGACGCGGCTCGGCTTCGACTCGAAGATCGTCATCACCGGTGACGTCACCCAGGTCGACCTCCCGGGCGGCACCAAGAGCGGTCTGCGCCAGGTCCGGGACATCCTGGAGGGCGTCGAGGACGTCCACTTCTCGATGCTCACGTCGAACGACGTCGTCCGGCACAAGCTGGTCGGCCGTATCGTCGACGCGTACGAGAAGTACGACAACCAAAACGGGAAGTAGAGCGCACGAGCACCATGTCGATCGACGTCAACAACGAGTCCGGCACCGAGGTCGACGAGCAGGCGATCCTCGACGTCGCCCGGTACGCGCTCACGCGGATGCGCATCCACCCCCTCTCCGAGCTCTCGGTGATCGTGGTGGACGCCGAGGCGATGGAGCAGCTCCACATCCAGTGGATGGACCTGCCGGGCCCCACGGACGTCATGTCCTTCCCGATGGACGAGCTGCGCCCGCCGAGCAAGGACGACGAGGAGCCCCCGCAGGGCCTCCTCGGTGACATCGTCCTCTGCCCGGAGGTCGCGGCCAAGCAGGGCCAGGACGCCCCGACGCAGCACTCCATGGACGAGGAGCTCCAGCTCCTCACCGTCCACGGAGTGCTGCACCTGCTCGGGTACGACCACGAGGAGCCGGACGAGAAGGCCGAGATGTTCGGCCTCCAGGCGGCGATCATCGACGGCTGGCGGGCGGAGAAGGGCCTCACGGGCCCCTCCCCGGCGCCGACCGTCTCATGACCGCCCAGCTCATCCTCGGCGCGGTCGCGCTGGTCGTGGTCGCCTGGCTGGCGGCGTGCGCCGAGGCGGGCCTGGCGCGCGTCTCCGGCTTCCGCGCCGCCGAGGCGGTCCGGGTCGGCCGGCGCGGTGCCGTCAAGCTGGTCCAGGTCGCCTCCGACCCCACCCGGTACCTGAACCTGGCGCTGCTCATCCGGGTGGCCTGCGAGATGGCCGCCGGGGTCATGGTCACCTACGTCTGCCTCAACGAGTTCGAGGAGACCTGGTCGGCCCTGCTGGTGGCGATAGGCGTGATGGTGCTGGTGTCGTACGTCGCCGTCGGCGTGTCGCCCCGCACCATCGGCCGCCAGCACCCGCTGAACACGGCGACCGCCGCCGCGTACGTCCTGCTGCCGCTGGCCCGTGTCATGGGTCCGGTGCCGCAACTGCTGATCCTCATCGGCAACGCCCTCACCCCCGGCAAGGGCTTCCGCAAGGGCCCCTTCGCCTCCGAGGCCGAACTGCGGGCCATGGTCGACCTCGCCGAGCAGGAGTCCCTGATCGAGGACGACGAGCGGCGCATGGTCCACTCCGTCTTCGAGCTGGGCGACACCCTCGTACGCGAGGTGATGGTGCCGCGCACCGACCTGGTCTCCATCGAGCGGTACAAGACCATCCGCCAGGCGCTCACCCTGGCGCTGCGCTCCGGCTTCTCCCGCATCCCGGTGACCGGCGACAACGAGGACGACGTCGTCGGCATCGTCTACCTCAAGGACCTGGTCCGCCGCACCCACATCAACCGCGACGCCGAGAACGACCTGGTGTCCACGGTCATGCGGCCCGCCGCCTTCGTCCCCGACACCAAGAACGCGGGCGACCTGCTGCGGGAGATGCAGAAGGACCGCAACCACTGCGCCGTCGTCATCGACGAGTACGGCGGCACGGCCGGCATCGTCACGATCGAGGACATCCTGGAGGAGATCGTCGGGGAGATCACCGACGAGTACGACCGGGAGCTGCCGCCCGTCGAGAAGCTCGGCGACGGCCGCTTCCGGGTGACCGCCCGCCTCGACATCGGCGACCTCGGCGAACTGTTCGGCCTCGACGAGTACGACGACGAGGACGTGGAGACGGTCGGCGGACTGCTCGCCAAGGCGCTCGGCCGGGTACCGATCGCCGGCGCCACCGCCGTGGTCGACCTGCCGGACGGCCGCTCCCTGCGGCTCACCGCCGAGTCCCCGGCCGGCCGCCGCAACAAGATCGTCACGGTGGTCGCGGAGCCGGTGGCATGACCCCCGACGAGCTGCGCGGCTTCTGCCTCGCCTTCAACGACGCGGTGGAGGACTTCCCCTTCGGCCCGGAGACGTCCGTCTTCAAGGTCGCGGGCAAGATGTTCGCCCTGTCCGCCCTGGACGCCCGGCCGTTCACCGTGAACCTCAAGTGCGACCCGGAGATCGCCGTCCGGCTGCGCGCCGAACACCCGGAGATCGTGCCCGGCTGGCACATGAACAAGCGCCACTGGAACACGGTCACCGTCCCCGGCCTCCCGGACCGCCTGGTCCGCGAACTGGTCGAGGACTCCTACGACCTGGTGGTCGCCGGCCTGCCCCGCGCGACCCGGCTGCGCCTGGACCGCCCGTAGGGAACCTATGCTGTTGGCCGCGCCCGGCGGCCAGGGCCGGGGCAGGGGGGCAGGGGGAGCACGACGTGACGGCGCCAGCGACCGGGAGCACGAGCTCCAAGGACCACCGGCTCGCCGAGCTGCGCGCGTTCCTCAGGAGCCGCCGCGCCCGCGTCACCCCCGCCGAGGCCGGCCTGCCCGACGGCGGCGCCCGGCGCCGCACCCCCGGCCTCCGCCGCGAGGAGGTCGCGGTCCTCGCCGGCGTCGGCGTGTCCTGGTACCAGTGGCTGGAGCAGGGCCGGGACATCACCGTCTCCCCGCAGGTGCTGGACTCGGTGGCGCGGGTGCTCCGGCTGACCCCCGCCGAGCGCCGGCACCTCTACGTGCTGGCCGGGCTCAACCCGCCGCCGCCCGAGGCCGACCCGGGCCAGGGGGACATGCGCGCCGGGCTGCGGCGGCTGATCGACGCGTGGATGCCCTACCCGGCCCACATCATGGACCAGTACTGCGACACGATCATGTACAACGCCTCGGCTGCGGCGGTGCTCGGCATGCGGCCCGGCATGCCGCAGAACGGCGTCATCGCCTTCTTCACCGACCCCCTGTACCGGTCGCGTTCCCGAAGCTGGGAGCGCAACGCCCCGCAGCTCGTCGCCCAGTTCCGGGCCGCGTTCTCGGAATGCCCCGACGACGAGGGCTTCCGCCGGGTGGTGGAGGAGGCCAAGGCCGCCAGCGCCGAGTTCGCCGCCTTGTGGGAGCGCCGTGACATCGCCCCGGCGGGCCAGGTGCACAAGGAGCTGGAGCACCCGGTGGCCGGCACGCTGCACGTCGAATCCACCCAACTGCGCGTCCCCGCACGGCCCGACCTGATGATCGTCCTCCACACGCCGCTCCCCGAAGCGGACACGGCGGCCAAGCTGGAGTGGCTGGCGAGCCCGGAGGGCGCGCGCGGAAAGACCTGGCCGCGTACAGGCTGAGGACAGTTCTGTGCCCTTCCCGTGATCCGGCTGTGTATATCCTCAGCGCGGCCGATCATGGCGGGGAGGGGGGAACCAAGCTCCCCAGGAACATCCACATCCAGGGGAGAACACACCCTCATGCGTACTCGTATCCGTCGCGGCGTCGCCGTCGCGCTCACCGTTTCCGCGCTCACCCTCACCGCCGCGTGCGGTGGCTCGTCCGACAAGGGCGACGGCGCCGCCAAGGGCAAGGACGCCGCCAAGCCGGCCGACAAGCCCGCCGCCGCCGCGCTGACGGCGGAGCAGATGAAGGCGGGTCTGCTGGAGCTCAAGGACCTGCCCGCCGGCTGGAAGGCGGAGGCCGCCGCGCCGTCCGAGGACATGCCCGCCGCGGACAAGCCGGAGTGCAAGCCGATCAACGCGATCATGGGCGACAAGATCGAGGGGACGACCCTCGGCGACAACGCCGAGTTCGGTGACAAGGACAGCAGCATCCTCGCCGAGCTGCTCGCCACCTTCTCCGACGACAAGGCGGCCACGGACTTCATGAAGACCGTCGCCACCGCCGCGGACACCTGCACCGGCTTCTCCTTCACGGCCGAGGGCCAGAAGGTGCCGGTGAAGGTGGAGAAGCTCACCGCCCCGACGGCCGGCGAGGAGTCCACCGCCGTGCGCCTGAGCATGGAGATGGCCCCCGGCATGACGATCGTGTCCGACCTCCTGGTCGCCCGCCAGGGCGCGGGCCTGATGCGTCTGGCCTACGTCCCCACCAACCAGGCCAACCACAAGAACTTCGACGACCTCGCCAAGCGCGCGGGCGACAAGTTCGTCAAGGCCGCCCAGAGCTGACACTGATCGCGGACTTATCCTCGGGGCATGACTCAGACCACCGACCTCGGCCCCGAGGACCGCAAGATCATCACCCTGGCGCGCAGCGCCCGTGCCCGTAACGGCGTGCCGGAGGGCGCGGCGGTACGGGACGAGACCGGGCGCACGTACGTCGCCGGGACCGTCGCCCTGGAGTCGCTGAAGCTCAGCGCGCTCCAGACGGCGGTGGCGATGGCCGTGGCCAGCGGTGCCACGTCCCTGGAGGCCGCGGCCGTCGTCACCGAGGCGGGCGCCGCCGCGGAGGCGGACCGCGCCGCCGTGCGCGACCTGGGCGGCGCGGACACGCCCGTCCTGGTGGCCGGTCCGGACGGCGAGCTGCGGGCGACGGTGAGCGCGGGCTGATGGCCGGTACGGGGGAGAAGTCCGGGGGCCCGACCCGCCCCTGGATCGTCCTGGTGATCGGCGCCGTCGGGGTGGTCATCAACGTCGTCGACCTGATCGCCGGGGGCGCACCGGAGCCGCACGCGGTGTTCCCGCTGCTGCTGGTGCTCTGGGCGGCGGGCGAGCTGCTCAACCGGGACCGGCCGGCCGCCGCGCGCGTGGCCCGGGGCGCGGCGGGGGTGCTCCTGGTCGTGGCCGGGCTCGCCGCCGGGATCCCGGCGGCCGCCGCGCTGGCACGGGGCGGGGCGGTCGACTGGCTCGATCTCGTCCTGGGCGTGCTCACCCTCCTCTACGCGGCCTCGGTGGTCGCCGCCCTGGCCGCGCGGTCGCGGGCCCGGAGGCCGGTGGCGGAGCCTGCGGTAGGTGAGGGTGTCCGCATCGGGGAGAATGGCCCCCATGAGCGCTCGTAATCCTGAAACCGAAGCCGCCCACCGGGCCGGGTTCGCCTGCTTCGTCGGCCGCCCCAACGCGGGCAAGTCCACCCTCACGAACGCTCTGGTCGGCCAGAAGGTGGCGATCACCTCCAACCGGCCGCAGACCACGCGCCACACCGTGCGCGGCATCGTGCACCGCCCGGACGCCCAGCTCATCCTGGTCGACACCCCGGGCCTCCACAAGCCGCGCACCCTGCTGGGCGAGCGGCTCAACGACGTGGTGCGCACCACGTGGGCCGAGGTCGACGTGATCGGTTTCTGCCTGCCCGCCAACGAGAAGCTGGGCCCGGGCGACCGGTACATCGCCAAGGAACTGGCGGAGATCAAGAAGACCCCGAAGGTCGCGATCGTCACCAAGACCGACCTGGTCGACTCCAAGACCCTGGCCGAACAGCTCATCGCGATCGACCAGCTCGGCAGGGAGCTGGGCATGGAGTGGCAGGAGATCATCCCGGTCTCCGCGGTCGGTGACAAGCAGGTCCAGCTCGTGGCCGACCTGCTGATCCCGCTGCTTCCCGAGAGCCCGCCGCTCTACCCGGAGGGCGACCTCACGGACGAGCCGGAGCAGGTCATGGTCGCCGAGCTGATCCGCGAGGCCGCGCTGGAGGGCGTACGGGACGAGCTGCCGCACTCGATCGCGGTGGTCGTCGAGGAGATGATCCCGCGCGAGAACCGTCCCAAGGACAAGCCGCTGCTGGACATCCACGCCAACGTCTACATCGAGCGCCCCAGCCAGAAGGGCATCATCATCGGCCCGAAGGGGCAGCGGCTGAAGGAAGTCGGCACCAAGTCCCGCAAGCACATCGAGGCGCTGCTGGGCACGCCGGTCTTCCTGGACCTGCACGTCAAGGTCGCCAAGGACTGGCAGCGCGACCCCAAGCAGCTACGCAAGCTGGGCTTCTAGAACGCGGCAGCGAGGCTCACGCGCCCTCCCGGAGCACCCGGGCGACCAGCTCCCGCTGGGCCTCGCCCAGCCCCGGGTCGGCGCAGTACACCGTCCGGCCGTCCACGGTGATCTCGTAGCCGAACCCGTCCGGCACGCCCGCCGGCCGCTGTCCGTCCCCTTCCGCCAGGGCCGCCTCGGCCAGCAGGTGCCAGTCGCGGGCGTCGAGCAGACCAGAGGTGTCCATCTCGGCCCGCCGCTCGATGCCCGCGAACCCGCCCGTACGGATGACCCGAATGCGCATGGGCCCTGTCTACCCGGTCGGCAGCCCCACCGTCGACCAGGCCTTCACCACCGCGTCGTCCTCCGCGCCGCCCGCGCCGAACCGCTCGCGGGCCGCCGCCACCGTCAGCCGGGAGAAGTCGGCGAAGTCGGCGTCCTCCGTGAGCCGGCCCCCGGTCAGCACGTCGTACCAGACCCGCCCGGCCCGCTCCCAGGCGTGGCCGCCGAGCTCCTTGGCGAACAGGTAGAAGGCGTGGTTGGGGATGCCCGAGTTGATGTGGACGCCGCCGTTGTCGGCGCCGGTGTGCACGTAGTCGTCCATCGTCGCGGGCTGCGGGTCCTTGCCGAGGACGTCGTCGTCGTACGCCGTGCCGGGGGCCTTCATGGAGCGCAGCGCCACGCCCTGGACCTCGGGCGCCAGCAGCCCGGCGCCGATCAGCCAGTCGGCCTGCTCGGCGGTCTGGCCCAGGGCCTTCTGCTTGACCAGGGAGCCGAAGACGTCCGACATCGACTCGTTCAGCGCGCCGGGCTGGCCGAAGTACGCCAGGTTCGCGGTGTACTGGGTGACGCCGTGGGCGAGTTCGTGGCCGATGACGTCGACCGCGACGGTGAAGTCCAGGAAGATCTTGCCGTCCCCGTCGCCGAAGACCATCTGGTCGCCGTTCCAGAAGGCGTTGTTGTAGTCCCGGTCGTAGTGGACGGTCGCGTCCAGCGGCAGTCCCGACCCATTGATCGAGTTGCGCCCGTAGGCGTCGCGGAACAGCTCGAAGGTGGCCCCGAGGCCGGCGTACGCGCGGTTGACGGTCGCGTCCCCGCTCGGCCGCTGGCCCTCGCCGCGCACCTTCTTCCCCGGCAGGGCGGTCTTGTGCCCGGCGTCGTGCACGGTGCGGCGGGGCTTGTCGGCGGGCGTGTCCGCGGCCGTCGGTACGGGGGCGGCCCCGGCGACGGTGGTCAGGCGGCGGGCGGTGCGCTGGGCGGCGTCCGTGACCAGGGTGCGGCGGGCGGCGGCGGCGACGACCGGGTCGGCGGCCCGGGAGAGACGGTCGAGGAGGTGCGGCGGGACGATCGTGCAGAACACGGGGGCTGTCGCAGTCATGCTCCGCAATGTGGCAGCCTGTCATCATCCTGTCACCCGCTGCGATGAGGGTTCCCGAAAAAGAGTGATGAGTCACTGTTTGACGGTTGGCGCGCCGAATCCCGCATACTGAAACGGCACCTCCACTCCTGGTGCCGCTCGGCTAGGCTTCCTCACATCATGCGTTTCGGGCTGCTTCTTCTTAGCTGCCGCGGCGAGGGCCTGTAGTCGTAGGCCGACCCCCTCCCCGCGGAGTCTGGTGCTGCTTCGACCCAGTCGGCCGTCCCCGTGAAGGACAACCGAGGAGCCCTACGCAATGTCCCAGCCCGTTGGCCGCCCCACGCCCGTCACCAACGCGACGCACACCCAGAAGCCGTCCGGGATGCCGATCCACAAGTACGGCCGGTACGAGGCCGTGGACATCCCCGACCGCACCTGGCCGGACAACCGCATCACCAAGGCGCCGCGCTGGCTGTCCACCGACCTGCGGGACGGCAACCAGGCGCTGATCGACCCGATGAGCCCCGCCCGCAAGCGCGAGATGTTCGACCTGCTCGTACGCATGGGCTACAAGGAGATCGAGGTCGGTTTCCCGTCCTCCGGCGAGACCGACTTCGCCTTCGTGCGCTCCATCATCGAGGAGGGCGCGGTCCCCGAGGACGTGACGATCTCCGTCCTGACCCAGGCGCGCGAGGAGCTGATCGAGCGCACGGTCGAGTCGCTGCGCGGCGCCCACCGGGCCACCGTGCACCTGTACAACGCGACCGCGCCGGTCTTCCGCCGGGTCGTCTTCCGCGGCTCCAAGGAGCAGGTCAAGCAGATCGCCGTGGACGGCACCCGGCTGGTGATGGAGTACGCCGACAAGATCCTGAGCGACGAGACGGTCTTCGGCTACCAGTACAGCCCGGAGATCTTCACCGACACCGAGCTGGACTTCGCCCTGGAGGTCTGCGAGGGCGTGATGGACGTCTGGCAGCCCGAGGAGGGCCGCGAGATCATCCTGAACCTGCCCGCCACCGTGGAGCGCTCGACGCCCTCCACCCACGCGGACCGGTTCGAGTGGATGTCGCGCAACCTGTCCCGCCGCGAGCACGTGTGCCTGTCCGTCCACCCGCACAACGACCGCGGTACGGCGGTGGCGGCCGCCGAGCTGGCGATCATGGCCGGTGCCGACCGCATCGAGGGCTGCCTGTTCGGCCAGGGCGAGCGCACCGGCAACGTCGACCTGGTCACCCTGGGCATGAACCTGTTCTCGCAGGGCGTCGACCCGCAGATCGACTTCTCGCAGATCGACGAGATCCGCCGTACGTCCGAGTACTGCAACCAGATGGAGGTCCACCCGCGCCACCCCTACGCGGGCGACCTGGTCTACACCGCCTTCTCCGGCTCCCACCAGGACGCCATCAAGAAGGGCTTCGACGCCATGGAGGCCACCGCGGCCGCCGCCGGCAAGACCGTCGACGACATCGAGTGGGCCGTGCCCTACCTGCCGATCGACCCCAAGGACGTCGGCCGGTCCTACGAGGCGGTCATCCGCGTCAACTCGCAGTCCGGCAAGGGCGGTGTCGCGTACGTCCTGAAGAACGACCACAAGCTGGACCTGCCGCGCCGGATGCAGATCGAGTTCTCGAAGATCATCCAGGCGAAGACCGACGCCGAGGGCGGCGAGGTCACGCCGAAGGCCATCTGGTCCGTCTTCCAGGACGAGTACCTGCCCAACCCGGACAATCCGTGGGGACGGATCCAGCTCCGTTCCGGCCAGACCACGACCGACAAGGACGGCACGGACACGCTGACCGTCGAGGCGGTCGTCGACGGCGCCGACACGGTCCTGACCGGCTCCGGCAACGGTCCGATCTCCGCGTTCTTCGCCGCCCTCCAGGCCATCGGCATCGACGCCCGCCTGCTGGACTACCAGGAGCACACGATGAGCGAGGGCGCGTCCGCGCAGGCCGCCTCGTACATCGAGTGCGCCATCGACGGCAAGGTCCTGTGGGGCATCGGCATCGACGCCAACACCACCCGCGCCTCGCTGAAGGCGGTCATCTCGGCCGTCAACCGCGCCACGCGCTGACCCCGACCCGCTGGACCCCGCCCTTCCCGAAGGCCCGCCGCGGCCTTTGCGGAGGGCGGGGTTCAGCCATCCCTGTGGCGATCTCACGCCGGGGTGCTGACGCGGCATCACCGATGTGGCTAACATCACGCCAACGCGGCAAGGTGGCCGAGGCGTTCTGGAGGTGCGACGTGCTGCCAGCACGAGGATCAAGCGGGCGAAGAGTGCGCATCTGCTCCATTTCCACCGCCTGGAACACCGTCGGCGACGGCCAGTTCTTCTGCCCCGGCTGCGGCGGGGACCGCAATTACCGGCGCCGCACCGGCCGTCGGCGCCTCACCCTCCTCGGTGTCCCGCTGCTGCCGCGCGGCCTCGCCGGACCGGTCGTCGAATGCGCCGCCTGTCACGGCCACTTCGGCACCGACGCCCTGGACCACCCCACCACCGCCCGCTTCTCCGCGATGCTCCGCGACGCCGTCCACACCGTCGCCCTCGCCGTCCTCGCCGCCGGCGGGGTGTCGTCCCGCCCCGTCCTCAGGACCGCCGTCTTCGCCGTCCGCGCCGCCGGGTACGAGGACTGCACCGCCGACAGCCTCACCGCGCTGATCGAGGCCCTCGAAGCCGACACCGGCCGGTTCGTGGCCGACACCGGCACGCCGTGCGGTGCCGCCCTCGCCATCGAGCTGCACGAGGCCCTGGAGCCGCTCACCCCGCACCTCGCGCCCGCCGGGCGGGAATCGATCCTGCTCCAGGGCGCCCGCATCGCCCTCGCCGACGGTGCCTACACCACCGCCGAGCGGGACGTCCTCACCACCGTCGGTGCCGCCCTCCACCTCCCGGCCGACGAGACCGCCCGGCTGATGGAGTCCGCGCAGGCGCCCTTCTAGAGCGTGCCCGCCGGGACCGCCGGGACCGCCCGGATTGCCGGGACCGCCCGGCCCTGTCCGGGCGCCCCGCCGTGGCGGCGGCCCGCGTCGTGACGGACGCTGGAAGGGTGCTGGTACTGGGGCGCAGGGAAGTCGAGACCCTGCTCGACATGGACGCGCTGATCGACGCCCTCGGTCCCGCGATGGTGGACCTCAGCGAGGGCCGCGCGTCCGTGCCCGACCGCGTCGCCGCCATGGTGCCGGGGCAGGACGGCTTCCTCGCCGCCATGCCCGGGTACGTGCCGTCCGCCGGGGTGCTCATGACCAAGCTGGTCTCCCTGTTCCCCCACAACGCCGGTACGCCCCTGCCCACCCACCAGGCCGTCATCGCCGTCTTCGACCCCGGTACGGGCGCGCCCCGGGCGCTCCTGGACGGGACCGCCATCACCGCGGCCCGCACCGCCGCCGCCTCCGCGCTGTCGGCCCGGCTCCTCGCCCGCGACGACGCCACCGTCCTCGCCCTCCTCGGCACCGGCGTCCAGGCCCGCACCCACGCCCACGCCCTGTGCCGGGTGCGGCCCGTCCGGCACATCCGGGTGGCCGGCCGCGACCCGGTCCGGGCGGCCGTGCTGGCCGACGAGCTGGGGGCCGTCCTGAAGGTCGAGGTGGTCGCCGTGCCGACGTACGCCGAGGCGCTGGACGGGGCGCACCTGGTGGCCGCCGCCACCCACTCCGTCGACCCGGTCGTCCGGCGCCGCTGGCTCGCGCCCGGCGCGCACATCACTTCCGTCGGGTTCAACCGGGGCGGCCGGGAGGTCGACGACGCCACGATCGCCGACGCCCTGGTGTGCGTGGAGTCCCGGCGGGCCGCCCTGGCGCCGTTCCCCGCCGGGAGCAACGACCTGCTGTTCCCCATCCGCGACGGCGTGATCACCGCCGACCACGTCCACGCCGAGCTCGGCGAGCTCCTCAACGGCAGCAGGCCGGGCCGCCGCTCCCCCGAGCAGCTCACCCTCTACAAGTCGGTCGGCGTGGCCGTCCAGGACGCGGTGGCGGCCGGTCTCGTGATCGCCGCCGCCCGTGCCCAGGGCCTCGGCGACGAGATCCACATGTTCGACTGATGGCCGGATTTCTCCGTTGCGGATGATCGTTCGTCATCGGTACGTTGACGTGGTGACTGCCGGGTCGGCCATGGGCCACACACGAGTAGGGCACCCGGCCTCGGCGTGACGCCGGGGCGGGCCAGAGCCCCGCCTTCTTCTGTTTTCTCTCCGCGTGCATCCGCACACAGCAGTTCTTCACCCAGGAGCAGAAAGCAGACACTTGCCCAACGATTTCAACGAGCAGGTCATCGACGAGTTCCGCGCCAACAACGGGCGCGTGGGCGGATGGTTCGAGGGGGCCCGGCTCGTCCTGCTGACGACCACCGGCGCCCGGTCCGGCAAGCCCCACACCACGCCCGTCGGCTACTACCACGACGGTGACGGCCGGATCCTCGTCATCGCCTCCGCCGCCGGCGCCCCCCGGCACCCCGCCTGGTACCACAACCTGCTGGCCAACCCCCGCGTGACGGTCGAGAGCGGTGTCTTCACCTACGAGGCGGACGCCACCGTCCTCCGGGGCGAGGAGCGCGACCGCGCCTTCGCCCGCGCCGTCGAGGCGGACTCCGGCTGGGCCGACTACCAGGCGAAGACCAGCCGGGTGATCCCCGTGGTGGTGCTCACCGAGGTGCCCGGCCCGCCGCGCGTCAACGCCACGTCGATGAGCGAGGGCATCAAGGTCGTCCACGACATGTTCCGGCGCGAACTGGGACTCATCCGCAAGGAGATCGCCGAGACCGGGACCGCCACCGGACTCGGCACCCAGCTTCGCATCAACTGCCTCACCGTCTGCCAGGGCCTGCACAACCACCACACGGGCGAGGACACGATGCTCTTCCCGATGGTCGCCGACCGCCACCCGGAGCTGGCGCCCGTGCTGGACCGGCTGAAGCGGGAGCACGAGCGGATCGCGGCCATCCTGGCCGACCTGAAGGCGGTGGTGTCCGATGCCGGAGCGGACCCCGAGCACGTCCGCTCGGAGGTCGAGCGGCTCACGGACGAGCTGGAGGCCCACCTCGTGTACGAGGAGGAGCACCTCGTGCCGATGCTCGACGTGTGAACGCGGCGGGGGGGGCCCCCCCCGGGGCGGGGGGGGGCCCCCCCCCGGGGGGGGGGGGGCCCCCGCCCCCCCCCCCCGCCCCCCCCCCCCCCACAAAAAAAAACCCGGCCCCCCCCCCCCCCCCCC